>PAMD01000017.1 GCA_002707145.1 Flavobacteriales bacterium
GCAGAACCTCCACAAATCAATAAACCTGAGTCATCTTCATAAAAAACGCCTAATGATCCATTACCGATCTCATTGAGTATTGATTCTGCATCACCAGTAATGAGAAGGGTCATATTAGAACCAGTATTTACAGTAGTAAAATCAATATTCGGGCAATCTCCAAGAAAATATTCACAAGAACCATCATCAATATTTGCCTCTGAATTATAATTAAAAGAGGATTCATCAGTACATCCTTGAATAATCAGATTAGTGCATGAACCATCATCAGTATTTGCCTCTGAATTAAATTCGACATAGGATATATCTGTACAACCTAATACATTTAAAAATTCACATTCAAGAGATGTGTATGATATAGATGAAATTGGTTGAAATCCATTGGCTGAATATAAATTATCAAATGAAGTAGTAGACAGATCAAACTGATTTCCATTAATATCCTGAAATTTCCAAATAAAAGCATCTCCAGAATAAAATCCGTCTTTTTCAGGCGTAGTAGTATCATCACCATATGCAGCTATTTGACACTGGGAACCTTCAAAAGTAGCAGAACCTCCACAAATCAATAAACCTGAGTCATCTTCATAAAAAACGCCTAATGATCCATTACCGATCTCATTGAGT
Source organism: Flavobacteriales bacterium (assembly GCA_002707145.1). The sequence goes on from PAMD01000017.1 coordinate 628, forward strand.
ATTGATTCTGCATTACCAGTAATGAAAAGGGTCATATTGGAACCAGTATTTAAAGTAGTAAAATCAATATTCGGGCATTGAGAAAATACATTCACGATGTAAAATGACAATAAAGTCAAAAGAAAGGATGTATGTTTTATCATGCTAAGGTTTATTTTTTTTTGTAAATGTAATAAGCTTGTACGAAGCAGACAATTTTTTATAGTAGTTTATGCAAATATCTAGCCAAACAGAAAAGATAATTTCGGTTTTTAATTCAAAAATTCAATTTATCTTTGTGGATATAAATTATTACAATGAAAAAAAAAAGGAGTTTTATTAATAAACTTGGGTACTCCTGACAGCCCAAAAGTGACTAGTGTAGGTAATTACCTTCTTGAATTCCTAAATGATGGCAGAGTTATAGATATTCCTAAGATCCTGAGATTAATTCTTGTAAACTTAATCATCGTTCCAATTCGCATGTTTTCATCTGCAAAAGAATATCAAAAACTTTGGACCCAAAAAGGTTCTCCATTAATGTATAATAGCATAGAATTTTTAGAAAAAATTAAAAATGAAATGGGCCCTGAATATGGAGTTCACATGGCAATGCGTTACAACAAACCGTCTATCAAGAGTGTTCTTGCTGAAATGAAAGAGCTGCAATATGACGAAATTATATTTCTACCACTCTACCCCCAGTATGCCTCTTCCAGCAGTGGGACAGCTATAGAAGAAATAATGAAATATGTATCACAATGGTGGGCTATCCCAAAATTAAAATTTATATCAGAATTTCACTTAGACAATGGCTATTTGGAATCTGTAGTGGCAAGAGGAATGGAATTCGAATTAGATAAATATGATCATATTTTATTCAGCTATCATGGATTGCCTATACGTCACATAAAAAAATTAAAACTTGGAAACTGCAAGGACAATGAATGCGCTTGTAATAACATTAATGAAAATCGATATTGTTACAAATCTAATTGTATTGCAACAACAAAAAGTCTAGTGCAGAAACTTAAGCTAGAAGAATCAAAATACACTATTTGTTTTCAATCAAGACTAGATAATAAATGGTTGACTCCTTTTGCTGATAAAGAAATTATTAAACTAGCTAAAGATGGAGCGAAAAAAATACTGGTATTTTCCCCTGCATTTGTTTCTGATTGTTTAGAGACTACGGTAGAAATTGGTGAGGGGTTCAATGAGATTTTCATTGAGAATGGGGGTGAAAAGCTTGATTTAGTTCCTAGTTTAAACACGCACCCTAAATGGGTTAAAGCAGTTAAAAACATAATACTAAATGCATAATTTAGTATTAAATTATTCCCATTCAATTGTGGCTGGGGGTTTTGAGCTGATATCATAAACTACTCTATTTACCCCTTTCACTTTATTTATAATTTCATTTGAAATTTTAGCTAAAAACTCATAAGGAAGGTGAACCCAGTCTGCTGTCATTCCGTCCATAGACTCTACGGCTCTGAGAGCAACCACTTTTTCATAAGTTCGTTCATCTCCCATAACTCCCACAGATTGAACTGGAAGTAGCATCGCTCCTGCTTGCCATACACTATCATAAAGTTGATGATCTTTTAGCCCCTGAATAAATATATGGTCAACCTCTTGAAGAATAGATACCTTTTCAAGGTTAACGTCACCTAGAATTCGAATAGCCAATCCAGGACCAGGAAAAGGGTGTCTTCCTAAAAGATGAGAGGATAGTCCCATAGACTTCCCTACTCTTCGTACTTCATCTTTGAAAAGTGTGTTTAAAGGTTCTACGACTTTTAATTTCATGTAATCGGGAAGTCCCCCCACATTGTGATGAGATTTGATAGTAGCAGAGGGTCCTCCTGAGGCAGAAACTGATTCTATGACATCGGGGTATATGGTGCCTTGAGCCAGCCAAGTAACGTCCTTGATTTGGTGAGAAGCTTGATCGAATACATCAATAAAAGCTTTACCAATCGCTTTACGTTTTTTCTCAGGATCAGAAAGTCCTTTCAATGAACTATAAAAAAGGGCTTTTGCATCAACTCCAGTAACATTTAAACCCATACCCTCGTATTGGTTTAATACATCGGAAAATTCATCTTTTCTCAGTAATCCATTATCTACAAAAACACAGTGCAAATTAGTCCCTATAGCTTTGTGTAATAATACTGCAGTAACTGAGGAATCAACACCTCCAGATAAACCAAGAATAACCTTTTCATTACCAAGCTTTTGTTTAAGATCAATAACAGTAGATTCGACAAATGAAGCAGGAGTCCAATCCTGTGAACAAGAACAAATATCTAGTAAAAAATTAGATAATATTTTTCCGCCATCAGAAGAATGATAAACTTCAGGATGAAACTGAAGGCCAAAAGTTTCTTCATTTTGAATTTCAAATCCAGCACAGTTTACATCAAGAGTAGATGCAATGATTTTGTATGATTGGGGGAGAACAGAAATTGTGTCTCCATGACTCATCCATACCTGAGAATTAATGGGTACGTTTTTGAATAAGCGATGTTTATTATCTACATATGATAAATTTGCACGGCCATACTCTCTAATTTTAGAGGGAAGTACCTCTCCCCCAAAATGATAAGCAAGATGTTGTGCTCCATAACAAATGCCAAGCAAAGGAAAAACTCCTTTGATTCCGTCTAATGCCGGAATGGGAGCACAATCTTCTCGAACAGAATGGGGAGAACCAGACAAAATTACTCCTTTGAGATCTTTAGTAAGTTTGGGTATTTTATTGAAGGGATGAATCTCACAGTAGATATTCAGTTCCCTTACTCTTCGAGCTATGAGTTGAGTATATTGAGACCCAAAATCGAGAATAAATATTTTTTCTTGCATAGTTGCAAAATTACACGCTTTTATTAATTAGGCAACTGAATTTTATTTGGTATTTGATCCATTTAAATCATTTTGAACCTAACTAAATAATACAATCTTTAATTATTCAATCAATTCTCTTACATTTGTCGGCAAATTAAAACATATATATGACATTCAAAGAACTGGGAATTATTGAGCCTATACTTAAAGCTATTAAAGCCCAAGGATATTCAAAACCTACACCTATTCAACAGCTATCAATTCCAATTCTTCTCAAAGGAAAAGATCTTTTAGGTTGTGCTCAAACAGGGACTGGAAAAACGGCTGCCTTCTCTATTCCGATTATACAACATATTGAAAATGGAAGATCTCAAGAAGTTGGAAAAAGAAAAATAAAGTCTCTCATAGTAACTCCAACTCGTGAATTAGCCATTCAAATAGCTGAGAATTGTACTATCTATGCTCAACATACTTCGGTTAAGAATACAGTGATTTTTGGCGGAGTAAAACAAGGCAGTCAAACTCAGGCTCTTTCTCGTGGAATTGACATTCTTGTTGCTACTCCTGGAAGACTATTGGATTTAATGAACCAAGGGTATATTTCCTTAAAACATGTAAAATACTGTGTTTTGGATGAAGCAGACCATATGTTGGATATGGGCTTTATTCACGATATTAAAAAACTAATTGCTGCCTTACCCAAAGACAGACAGTCCCTATTTTTTTCTGCTACCATGCCACAATCTATTCTCAGTCTATCCAAATCTATTTTAGGAAATCCCGAAAAGATAACTATTCAACCGAAGCAAGCAACTGCTGAAAAAGTAGAGCAGGCATTGTATTATGTGAGTAAAAAGAGCAAAGTAAAGTTACTTATTCATTTGTTAGAGGAAAATGAAATTGATTCATTACTGGTTTTTTCAAAAACTAAACATGGAGCAAATAAAATTGTGAAAATTCTAGATAAAGCTGGAATAAAAGCCGAGGCTATTCATGGAAACAAATCCCAAGCGGCCCGACAAAAAGCTTTAGCAAACTTCAAAAATAGAGATACCAAGATACTCATTGCAACAGACATTGCGGCAAGAGGAATAGATGTAGATGAGTTAGAACTAGTAATTAATTACGATCTACCAAATATTCCCGAAACCTACGTTCACCGTATAGGGAGAACTGGTAGAGCCAAACGTTCTGGAATTGCTATTTCTTTCTGTAATATTGAAGAACGAGCATATTTAAAAGATATCGAAAAATTAATTGGTCAAAAAATACCAGTTGTAAGTCCTCATCTCTTCTCTGATGAAGTAGAAGAAATACCAGAAAAGAAACCCAGGTATAAAGGACAAAAAAAACCGCGTCAAAATCAAATAAAAAAAGTTTCCTCAAAAGGGACTCAAAGAGAATCTAATTAAATTGAATAATATTCCTTACTTATTAATATCTTAAGCATATCTTAAAAATACTCAAAGAAAGAATAAGTAAATAATGAACATACAGTTTAAAGAGAATATAATAATGGCTCTCACTTCTATTAGAGGGCATTTACTACGCACTTCGATTACCGCATCCATCATTGCCATTGGAATAGCATCTTTGGTTGGCATACTAACTGCGATAGATTCAATTGACAACTCGCTAAATGATAATTTCTCCATGATGGGGTCTAATACCTTTACAATTCAAGATAAAACTAGAGGAGTTCGAACAAAAAAAAATAGATCTCAAGACATACCTAAGATTTCATACAAGGAAGCATTTAATTTTAAAAGTCGATTTAATAAAATCGCGTATACATCAATTTCATATAGATCCTCGGGAAGTGCAACTATAAAATATGGTTCACTTAAAACTAATCCAAATGTAAGTATTTTTGGAGCAGACGAGAATTACGTGATTGTCTCTGGATATGAAATTGAATGGGGAAGAAACATCAACCAACAAGACTTAAACCTAAATAGCAATGTAGTTCTTATTGGCCATGACATTTTTAAACAAATATTTAATAGTTCCCCATTAGCTGTTGGAAAAATTATTTCAGTCAATAATAAACGGATGAAAATAATTGGTATTCTCGCAGAAAAAGGGAACAGTATGGGTGGAGGTGGAGATAGAAGTTGTATTGCTCCTATCACCTACCTCAGAAACAACATGTCATCCAGTAAATCAATTACTATCGGTGTAATGGCTAATAATAATGACCAAATTGATGATTGTATTGGTTCAGCTATAGGAATATTTAGAAGTATCCGGAGAATAAAACCGAAAGAAGAACAAAATTTTACTATTACCAAAAGTGACAGCCTCTCTAAATCATTGATGGAAAACTTAAGTTATGTGACAAGCGCAGCTACAATAATTGGATTAATTACCCTCTTAGGAGCAGCTATTGCATTAATGAATATAATGCTTGTAAGCGTAACAGAAAGAACTAGAGAAATTGGGACTAGAAAAGCGGTAGGTGCCACGCCAAAAATCATCCGAGAACAGTTCCTTATAGAAGCAATTCTTATTTGTCAATTAGGAGGTATAATGGGAATCTTAATGGGCATATTTTTAGGGAATACAACTTCTTACTTAATAGGATCTGCCTTTGTTATTCCTTGGGAATGGATTATTGCGGGTATTATTCTTTGTCTTTTCGTTGGACTGATTTCAGGAATTTACCCTGCTATAAAAGCATCTAGGCTAGATCCGATTGAAGCTCTGAGATACGAATAAATCAGTTATTCTTTGCCTTTTCCCAATATACATTCATCTCATTAAGTGACATATCTGGTAAATTCTTATTGTCTTTATGTATAAATTTTTCCATCAACTGAAATCTAGATCTAAACTTTTTATTAGTTCTCTCAAGTGCAATTTCTGGATTTATTTTGATGTGACTAGCGAAATTGACTAAAGAAAAAAGTAAATCTCCAAATTCAGCTTCCATTTTTAAGATGTTATTTTGATCTAATTCACGTTCAAACTCATATATTTCCTCTTTAACTTTTGCCCAGACTTTTTCTCTTTTTGACCATTCAAAACCAACTCCATGAACTTTATCTTGTATACGGATAGCTTTCACCAATGAAGGTAAAGATGAAGGAACTCCGTCCAAAACCGATGAATTGACTGCTTTTTCTTTCAATTTTAGCCTTTCCCAATTCTGCTTTACCTCATCTTCACCCTCAACTTTGGTATCTCCATAAATATGCGGATGACGATATATTAATTTTTCACAAATTCCATTCAACACGTCAGCTATATCAAAGACTTTTTCTTCAGAGGCAATTTTTGCATAAAATACAATATGTAATAAAAGGTCACCTAACTCTTTTTTCACCTCTTTCATATCATTATCTAACAAGGCATCACATAACTCATATGTTTCTTCAATGGTTAGATGGCGAAGACTATCGAAAGTTTGCTTTTGATCCCATGGACACATCTCTCTTAATTCATCCATCACATCCAATAACCTTCCAAATGCTTGTAATTTATCTTCTTTTGAATTTATCATAATCTCAATTAATGTGATTTGAATATAAAAATTACTTAAAGGTGTAAAACCCAAAATAAACATCTATTTATCTTTAATCTTAGACTTTGTAATTGGACTAGATTAAGACTTGGAATTGGTGGTCTTTTTTGCGGATGTATTTGCCTTTGACTTAGATTTATTTTTTTTCTTGGTTATCTTTTTCTTTTTATCATCTGTAGAAACTTTAGATTCAGAAACCTCAGAAGAAACTGCTAATCCTGCTTTCTGAAGGGTATTATACCAAGAAATTACTTTTTTAATATCTGAAATATACACTCTATCTTGATCAAAATTTTTCAAAACATCATTAAAATAATTAAACAAAACACCTTTAGACGATTTGTGGCCAATAGATAGTTTTCCAGACTCTCTAACTCGGATTTTATCTAAAACTTCTACCAAAGGAATTTCTTCTGTGTAGGTATAAATTGCAATATCTTCGAGTGAACTCATTTTTGAAGACGAAGACACAGCCAAACGTTTGGAGTCGAGAAGATTCTCGACTACCACTCCAGTTTTTGTTTGTCCAACAATTTTAAAAAGACCTTGTTTTCCAGATATTGCAATAATTCCTTCTAAATTCATATTGAAGATTTTAAATGATTATAAAGACATTATTATCAGACTCCTTGCCAGATAATTTGATGATATAATGACCTGGTTTTAGATGATCTAAATCTAAATAAAAAATCGATACCCCAGGCTCCGCATCAAAACGTTCTCTATGATACAAATTTCCAAGGACATCAAAAACTGATACCTGATAATTCCCACCTTTTAAAATATCTAACTTTGCTTGAAAGCACCCATTACTAGGATTTGGATATATGCTTAATGATCTAGAATAAGTATAATTTTGCTCCATTGCTCGAGCTATATTTAATCTGCCCTGCCCAAGAAGACCCTCAAAATTATTTTTACTTGGATATGGATCACAGGAGTAAATCAATCGATTCTTGATCTGAATCCATGATTCATGAGGAAATTTAGAACGAATCAAAATAGCTGCTCCAGAAACAATACCAGTAGAAACAGAAGTTCCACTTCGATAAGTATATGAATCTTGAAATGAGGGTGCGTATATTGATTCTCCGGGTGCACCAAGGTCGATATAAGACCCAAAATTTGAGATAGAAATCTTTGTATCATCCTGATCTAGTGCACAAACCGCAACAACTTGATCTAATGCTGCAGGATAAACTAGAGTATTTGAATCATCATTTCCCGAAGAGGCGACCACTAAAACATCTAATTCATCTGTTACATATGAAATAATATCTGCTTCTGCCTGACTGAATTGATTGGAACCATACGAGCAATTAATCACTTTGGCTCCCATTAAAGCAGCATATAAAATACCCTCATTTGAGTCAATAATCTCACCACTTGAATTTGTTACTTTCACAGGAAGATATTGACATAAAAAACCGGGAGAGGAAGAACCAATAAAGTTGTCTGTGGAACAAGCTGCTACTCCGCAAATAGTAGATCCGTGAGACAAGACTTCATAACCGTCGATCATCGGATCTGAATCATTAGAACCGAAATCCCAACCATAATAATTATCGATATATCCATCTTGATCATCATCGATTCCGTTAATGGGATCTGCATAATTATAGGCTAAGTTATCTCGTAAATCTTCATGGTTATAATCAACTCCAGAATCAATAATTCCGACAAAAAAAGAAGAATCACCTCGACTAATATCCCATGCTGAAGAAGCCGATATCTGATCTAGATGCCACTGTTCGCTGTAAAAAACATCAGAGGGAACATAATGAAAGGATTGCTTTCTGATTGTCTCCCAATACATCAATAAACCTGAATCAACAAGTTTATCCAAAGAAGACGAATTAGAACAATTTATTCTGACGAATGAATTTGAAAAATCATTAGAAAGATTCTTTACTGGGAAAGCGCTTGAAACAGTGAAACCTTTTTGCGCAATATCAATGATAGAAAAATCTGGAGCCAAACGGGCTACAAAAGACTCTTGTGAAAAGATGTCTAAAGGATTAAGCAAAAAAATAAACAAAAATAAAAAATGCATTATTTTTCAAATTTATTAATCAATTCTTCGTCAGTCAGATATAATAATTGAATCATTCCCATTGCCTGATCTAAATAGGGATGACTAGGGTATTTTTCCATAAATTCTTCGTAAGTATTTTTTGCAGATAACCTCTGATCGAGAGCTTCAAAACAATCAGCTTGTTGAAAAAAAGCCAGAGCCGCCCATGAGGATTCAGGAAACTTTGAATGAACTAAATAGAAAGACTCAAGTGCTTTTAGGTTTTTGCCTAGACCTCTATAAACTTGACCTAAATTAAAAAGAATTTCGGCATTATTTTCTGCATCAGGATATTCCTCTAAAAATGAGTTATATAAATCTAAAACTTCAATTGCAAGCGGTTTATTCAAACGCGCATCCTTAAGCTGCATTAGCTTACCTTGAACTTCAAGCAGATGGGTAAGAGCTTTTTTCTGTTCACTGACACAAGCGGAAAAGAATAAACAGACAGAAATTATACTTAAAATATATTTCATTTTCTCTTTTTTTTAATACCGGGGAACCTCATGCGATATCCAGGAGTAATATTTCCGTTCATGATATCTCTTAATTTTCTTTTTAGGGTAGTTTTTCTTAAACTTGAGAGATAGTCTGTAAATAATATTCCGTTAGTATGATCAAATTCATGCTGAATTACTCGAGCAGCAAGTCCCTCATAAGTCTCTGTATATTCAATGAAATTTTCATCAAAGAAGTGAATAGTAATTTTTGGTTTTCTGAAGACATCTTCTCTTACTTCTGGAATACTAAGACAGCCCTCATTAAACATCCACTCCTCCCCTTCCTCTTCTAGTATTTCGGCATTAATGAAAGTCTTTTTAAAGGTGGATAGTGTAGGGTCTTCCTCATCAAAGGGAGAACAATCAACAATAAACAAGCGAATAGGTAAACCAACCTGATGAGCGGCTAGACCAACTCCTTTAGAATTATACATTGTTTCATACATATTTGCGATAAGCACTCCAAGATTTGGGTAACTAGCACTTATTAAATTCCCTTTCTGTTTAAGAACAGGATCACCGTATGCAACAATGGGTAATAACATAAGACATAATTTTTAAAAGATTTATTGCTCCATGTAAGACTGTAGAATTAGTGTAGCACTAACTTCATCAATCAAATGTTTAATTTTTCTGTCCTTTTTCTTCAGACCGCTATCCAACAAGGTTTGAAAGGCAATTTTAGAAGTAAACCTCTCGTCAACATAATGAATATCTAGCATCGGAAATACTTTCCTTAGTTTTCTGGCAAAACCTTTCACATATGGAGTTGAATCAGTTGAATTATTTTTCAAATCCTTGGGAAGGCCTATTACTAAGCAATCAACAGACTCTTTGGCAAAGTAATCAGTAAGAAAGTCAATACAATTATGAGCAGTGACCGTACAAAGACCAGAAGCGATCATCTGGAGTTCATCAGTAATAGCAATGCCTACGCGTTTGGTTCCATAATCTAAGGCAATTATCCTTCCCATTCAATCTAAATTTACTACAAATATAAGTATTGAATCACAATGATTCATCTTCTAAAACAAAATAAAAAAAGAAAAAAGTCATTATTGATCACAAAACTTTTCCCATCTTTTTTGTTCGCGGTTTATGAGTTGAATAAACTTGTTTGGAATTGGTAATTCGAAAGAGAGAGAATTTTTATAGATGGGATGGTCAAAAATAATCCTAGACGCAAATAAAAATAAGCCCTTGCCCTTTAATACTTTATATGAATCGTACATGTTATCTCCAATAATTGGATAACCCAAATTGGACATATGAATTCGCAATTGATGTGTTCTTCCTGTCTTAGGATGAAGTTCGACTAAGCTTAAGGTTTTATAAGAAGCAGATTTCACTGTTTTTAAAGTCTTGAAGAGAGTTTGAGATTTTAAACCATTGATGGGACTAATTATTTCACCAGATGACAATAGTGATCCTTTTACTAGGGCGATATATGTCTTATCAATCTTCTGCATTTCCAGTTGTAAACCCAGATATTTTTGAGCGCGTCGAGTTTTAGCCACCATTAATAAACCTGCAGTCATTTTGTCTAATCGATGGACTGGCCTTGGAATTTCAAGTGCATCTGATTCTAGAGAAATAGATAGGTTATGAAACAGAGCATTCTGGAGTGTTTTATAAAAATTACCACTCACTACAATACCAGCAGGTTTATTCACAAGGGCCATGAATGCATCTTCATAGATTATATTTAGATCTAAAGGGAATACCTTTATGGGATCTAAAATCAAAGGTTTAATATGAACAGTATCTCCCTCAACCATCCAATTTCCTGACTGAGCTAAATGGTTATTTAAATATATCCGCTTGGATTTAAAAGCTTTCTTTACAGAAGATCGAGACGGGAAAACTGGTTTAAATTGAACAAAAACAAAATCAAAAATTCGCTGCACATTCACAGTTTTCTTTACTTTAAAATTATTTGATTGCATAAAGCAAAAATTCATTCATTTTATCAAAAAAAAATTTCTTAAAACCAAATTATAAATTCATATTTTTGATGAACTTTTAATAAAAAAATGCAAAATTTAAAAAAAATCATTGAAAAAGCTTGGGAAAACAGAAGTTTACTCAATAAAGAATACGTTCAAATTGCTATCAGAGAAGTCATAGAACAACTTGACAAAGGAAGATTGAGAATAGCTGAGCCTGACGATCTAGTTTGGAAAGTCAATGAATGGGTGAAAAAAGCAGTAGTTTTATATTTTCCAATTCAAGGAATGAAAACAATTGAAGTAGGTCCTTTTGAATTTCATGATAAAATGGAATTAAAAAAAAATTATGAAGCATTAGGAGTCCGAGTTGTTCCTCATGCAATTGCCAGGTATGGAGCATTTGTTGCACCTGGAGTAATCATGATGCCATCCTACATTAATATTGGCGCACATGTTGGTTCAGGTACGATGGTTGACACATGGGCAACTGTAGGATCATGCTCCCAAATTGGAGAAAACGTCCATATTAGCGGGGGTGTTGGAATTGGTGGGGTTTTAGAACCTATTCAAGCTGCACCAGTAATTATTGAAGACAATGCATTTATTGGTTCAAGGTGTATTGTTGTAGAAGGAATTATAGTACAAAAAGAAGCTGTTCTAGGCGCTAACGTAGTCTTAACATCATCCACCAAAATAATCGATGTAAGCGGCATGGAACCTTTCGAACTAAAAGGAGTCATTCCCCAACGATCAGTAGTTATACCAGGAAGTTATACTAAAAAATTTCCTGCTGGTGACTACCAAGTACCCTGTGCACTTATAATTGGAAAAAGAAAGGATAGTACCGATAAGAAAACTTCTCTAAACGAGGCTTTAAGAGAGTTTAAAATGTCTGTTTAATATTAATAATGGCTTTTTCATCTTCTTTACAAAGCCATTCTTTTACAGTAATACTCCAATCTCCATATTTGGCCGTCAAGTAATTCTTATAATCTGCAGGAACTGTTAATAATTTGCCTTTAAACATAATATTTTCTTGAGATGAATAATGAGATTTATCGACTCTTAATATTTCCCCCATTGACTGCCAATAAGTATGAAGACTATCATCGGTTTTGACAAAAATATCAACGATGACCATCTTATCAGCTAATGAAGGATAAAATATTTTAAAGAACGAAAAGCCCAAAGGTTTCATTTTAAAAATGCGATAATCATTTGGTTTAATTGGGCCATATGATTGAGTTCCTTTTCGGCTGGTAATTCTATAACCTCTCAAAAAGAACCTCCATCTCAAACTATCAAACTTTGGTGCATCATTAGATGAAATAGAAATATCAACATCGTGATCCCAGGGCAAAAGATCACCATCTCGAACTATTCCAAGAAGAGTTCCACCTTCCAAGAAATATTTAATATTGTGATGATCTAAAAAGCTTGTAACTTGAAACAACATTTTCCGAGCTTTGGCGATATTTTTAACGTTGAATGTGAGCATAAAATCTTAATTATAAAATTCATTAAATTTACAATTTATATTCAATGAATATGAAGAATTAATTATGTTTCATAAAACTTGATTCATTAGTATTAATCTACATAAAAATGATATTTTTGTGAGGAGACTATCCAATAACTAAAAACATGAATAAAATATCTGCCATAATTCCAACTTTCAATGAAGAAGAGAATATTGAAGCAGCTATTAAATGTGTTTCTTTTGCAGATGAAATCATAGTAATTGATTCGTTCAGTTCAGACAATACTATATCAATCGCAAAAAAATTAGGTGCAAGAGTTCTGTCTCGAATTTTCGATGATTTCTCAAGCCAAAAAAATTATGCGATTGAAAAAGCAAGCCATAAATGGATAATACTATTAGATGCAGATGAACGTGTCGGAAAAGCATTGAAAGCTGAAATATTAAAGTTAATGATAAACCCAATAAGCAATGCTTATTGGGTATACAGAAGGAATTATCTATTGGGACGGGAAATAAAATATAGTGGATGGCAAAACGACAAAGTAATTCGGATTATAGATAAAGACTCTTGTAGATACAATGGAAAATTAGTTCATGAAGAAATTGCTCTACCAAATAAAGTTGGCTACCTAAAAAACAAACTTGATCACTTCACTTATAAAGACTTTGACTCATTTATCAGAAAAAAAAATAAAGTCGCTCAGCTTCAAGCTAAAATACTAGCTAACAGTAACAAGAAGTTTTCATTTTATCTTCTGTTTGCGAAATCTTCTTACAGATTTTGGAATCATTACTTATTCAGACGTGGATTTTTAGACGGGTTTCAAGGCTTCTTTATTGCAAGTTTCTATGCATACACCATTTTCACAAGGTACATAAAGCTTTGGATTATCAATAAGGGGCTAAAATAAAAAGAAAATGAGATGTATTCTATTCTGTGATAATGCCTACTCATTTGGTATTCTATCCCCCATACGTGAAGAACTGAAAAAAAATAACTTTGATTATCTATGGTATATTGCGCCGAAACTTAATGATGAATTTCCATTTAATAAAGATGAACATACCAATGATATAAAGTATCTGAGGCAATATCTAAGTGATTTCATACTAGTTCCAGGAAACGAAGTACCTTATTTTCTAAGAGGATTAAAAGTTCAATTATTCCATGGATTGGCTGGGGAAAAAAAAGGACATTTCAAAATTCGGCATTACTTTGATCTTTATCTGACTCCGGGACCCTATTTTACAAGGCGCTTTCAAAAATTAAGTATGGTCTATAAAAATTTTAAGGTTATCGAAACGGGTTGGTCTAAATTTGATCTAAAACCAAATAAGATTCAGGAATTTCAGAATGAAAAATCAGTTATATTAAATAACTATGGGGCTAAAAAAATCATAATTTATGCTCCAACTTTTTCTCCTAAGCTATGTTCTGCTCCAGCATTATATTCTGAGATTGGTATACTTGCGTCAAACACACAAAATTTTATATTCATTAAATTTCATGATTTGATGAATCAAAAATTAGTCTCTAAATTTGAAAAAATCTCAAGACGACACAAGAATATTCTTATTATTAAAGACCGAAATATTACAAAATATTTACATCTATCAGACCTAATGATAAGCGACACTTCTTCAGTAATATACGAGTTCTTACTCTTAGACAAACCCGTTATCACATTAAAAACAAAACAACCAAAAAAATCTTGGGAAAATATTTTACATTCCAGAGAACTTCAAGTTAAAGTTGAAAGTAATCTTAATGATGATCCATACAAAAAAGAAAGAGCAAAAATTATAAGTGAATATCACCCCTACCAAGATAGTAAATCTTCTGAAAGAATTATTCAAGCAATTAAAAAACATATTAATGAGCACGGAATTCCAAAAAAAAGAAATCTTTCTATTTTTAGAAAGTTTAAAATGAATAAAAAATACAAATAATGCGAGAAGAAATTCAGAAAGCACTCATGGTTTTAAAAAATGGAGGTTTGATACTATATCCTACTGACACAATTTGGGGAATTGGTTGTGATGCTAGCAATAATAATGCAGTACAAAAAATCATAGATATTAAAAAAAGAGGTATCAGCAAAAGCTTTATTGTGTTAGTAGAAAATGAACGAAGACTGGAGCGAACAATTGAAGATATACCTGATGCGGCTTGGGACCTAATAAAGTATACAGACAAGCCTCTTACTATTATCTATGATAAGCCCAAGGGAATAGCGAATAATGCAATTAACTCAGACAATAGTTTAGGAGTTAGATTAGTAAGAGATCCTTTCTGTGAGGGGCTTATAAAGGAGCTAAACAGACCCATTATTTCTACTTCGGCTAACCTTTCAGGACAATCATCAGCAAAATGTTTTTCAGACATATCTAAAGAAATTAAGAATTCTGTTGATCATATTGTAAATTTACGTCAAAATGAAAATGAGAGTCGACAGAGTTCATCTATTATTAAGCTAGACTCATCTGGTCTAATCAAAATTATTAGGGCATAAATTGAAAAAATATATTCAACATAATATCTTTGATTGCATATCTCGGTGTGCAGATGAATTAGGCTTCGAAACATATGTCATAGGTGGCTATGTTCGCGATAAAATATTAAATCGAAATGAACCAAAAGATATTGATATAGTGTGTGTTGGAAGCGGAATCGACTTAGCAAAAAAAGTTACTAAAAAACTACATGGCTGCTCTCAAGTTCAGATTTTCAAAAATTTTGGAACTGCAATGGTTCTTTATAAAGACTTGGAACTTGAATTCGTTGGAGCTCGAAAAGAATCATATCGAAAAAAATCACGCAAACCTTTGGTAGAAAATGGAAATCTTGAAGATGACCTAAACAGAAGAGATTTTACAATAAATACCATGGCTATCTGCCTAAATAAAGACAGGTTTGGAGAATTAATCGATCCATTTAACGGCGTTAAAGACCTAGAAAAAGGAATAATCAGAACTCCCCTAGATCCTAATATTACATACTCTGATGACCCACTCAGAATGTTGAGAGCAATACGTTTTGCCACTCAACTCAACTTTATTATCGAAGAAAAATCAATTAAGGCGCTTAAAAGAAATGCTAAGAGGTTACATATTTTATCAATGGAACGCATTACAGATGAGCTTAATAAAATTATTCTATCTAAAACCCCATCAAAGGGTTTCAAACTTTTATTTAACACACAATTACTTCACGAATTCTTTCCTGAATTTGTTGCCTTGCATGGTGTCGAAAATATTAATGGAAAAAAGCACAAAGACAACTTTTACCATACCCTTGAAGTATTAGAAAATCTCTCAAAAAACACAAATAATCTTTGGCTAAGATGGGCGGCCCTACTTCACGATATTGCAAAACCTCCTACAAAAAGATTTGAGGAAGGCCATGGTTGGACTTTTCATGGACATGAATTCTTAGGATCTAAAATGGTTCATGGAATATTTAAGCGCTTAAAATTGCCCTTAAATGACAAAATGAAATATGTTAAAAAATTAGTCTTACTTCATTTAAGACCCATTGCACTCTCAAAAAAATTGGTAAGCGATTCTGCAATTCGAAGGCTCTTATTTGACGCTGGAGAAGATATTGAAGACTTAATGATATTGTGCGAAGCTGATATTACCTCCAAAAATGAGATAAAAGTCAAGCGCTTTCAAAATAATTTCAAAGTTGTTAGACAAAAGCTAAAAGACATAGAAGAAAGAGATCAAATCCGAAACTGGCAACCTCCTATTTCTGGAGAAATCATCATGAAAACCTATCAAATAAAGCCATGTAAACTTGTAGGTGATATAAAAAATCACATTAGAGAGGCAATTCTTGATGGACATATTCCAAATGAATATGAAAAAGCATTTGACTACATGCTTTTAAAAGGAAAAGAATTAGGTCTAGAAAAAATTTAACATCAAAATAAATACATTTTATTATGGAAGTATATGGTTTCAGAATTATCTTAGATTTTAAACAAGCAGATATTTTTAGAGATATTGAAATCTCCGATCAAGACAACTTTGAAGATCTTCACAATAGTATCGTTCAAGCTTTCGATCTTGATACTGGAGAAATGTCCTCATTCTACAAAAGCGATAATAACTGGAACCAAGGAGACGAAATAAGTCTTTTTGCAGTTGATGATAATTCACAAGTCATGTCTGAATTAAGTTTATCTGAGATTTGCAAAGAAAAGGGAGACAAGCTACTTTATATCTTTGATTTTTTAAATATGTGGACTTTTTATGTAGAACTAATGGAAATAAATGAGCCTAAATCGGGAGTACCTTATCCACGATGCATATACTCGGAGGGACTAATGCCTGGAGAAAGAGAAGACTTTCAATTTGAAAGCCATGAAAACCTGTCCGAAGGTCAAGGTGAAAGTGGATTGTATGATAATGATATTTTAGATGAATTTAATGAATATGAATAATAATTATGAATCAAATATCTAAAATATTAAAAGCTCAAAATGATTTTTTTGAGACAAATGTTACTTTAAATATAAAATATAGAAAGAATAGTCTTATTTCATTGAAAAAAGTAGTTCTTGATGCTGAAGGCAAAATCATTGAAGCTTTACATAGAGATCTTAGAAAACCAAAATTTGAGGCATACACTGCTGAAATAGCTACTGTTATATCAGAATTAGACTATTTTATCCGTAATATTGAAAAACTTGCCAAACCCAGAAGGGTAAAAAGCAGTTTGCTTAACTTTCCCTCAACCGACTATATTTACTCAGATCCTTACGGGAAAGTTTTGGTAGTTGCTTCTTGGAACTATCCATTCCAACTAATTCTAAGTCCACTAATTGCCGCAATAGCTGCAGGAAATTGTGTGGTTTGTAAGCCCTCTGAAATTTCTAAACACACCTCTAATCTGATTGCAAAACTGATTGCAAAGGTCTTTAACCCTGAACATGTATCTGTAATTGAAGGCGGGAAAGAAACTAGTGATATATTGCTAAAACAAAATTGGGATTATATCTTCTTTACAGGAAGTACAAGCGTAGGGAAAATATTTATGAAAGCGGCGGCGCAACAACTTTGCCCAATCACACTTGAATTAGGTGGTAAAAGTCCTGTGATTGTTAATAAAGATGCCCAAATTGAAGTGGCTGCAAAAAGAATTGTCTGGGGGAAGTTATTCAATGCTGGACAAACATGCATTGCTCCAGATTATCTATATGTTCACAAAGATATTGCAGAAAAACTGACTAATCAATTAAAAATAGAGTTTGATAATGCCTTAGGTAAAAACAAACAAAATAGTGAATTTTATGCTCGAATAGTAAATCATTCTCATTTCCATCGAATTGTTAAACTATTTGAAAAGGAAAAAGTTATCTATGGTGGTAAATCAGTAGAAAAAGATAAATACATCGAGCCTACACTATTAAATGATATCGACTGGAATTCTCCGATTATGAAAGAAGAAATATTCGGACCAATTTTACCCATACTTACCTTTGATAAACTTGATGAAACAATTTCACTTATTAATAAAAAAGAAAAACCCTTGGCAGCATATTACTTTGGTCAAAATGCAAAGGATCAAAATATTTTTCTAAAGAAACTTTATTTCGGAGGGGGTTGCATAAACGATACCATACTTCAAGTAAGCAATTCAAACCTACCTTTTGGAGGCGTTGGAGCTAGTGGTATGGGAGCTTATCATGGTGAAAAAAGTTTTAGATGTTTTAGCCATGAAAAGGCAATTCTAAAGAGAGGGACATGGATGGATTTTCCTTTTAGATTCGCACCATATAGAGAATTGAAATGGATCAAATACCTTTTTAAGCTTATTAGACTATGAACTATCTTCTGGTCATAGAGGGACCTACCGCAGTAGGAAAAACTGAACTTTCTATCTCGATTGCAAAACATTTTAATACAGAAATTATATCATGTGATTCGAGACAGTTTTACAAAGAAATGATCATTGGAACTGCCGTTCCCTCCGAGAAAAATTTAAAAGAAATACAACATCATTTCATTCACCAACTAAGTATAAAAAATTCGTATTCGGTAGGTCAATTTGAACTCGAGGCTATAAAAAAAATTAAAGAACTTCATTGTATCCATCAAATAGTTGTGATGGTAGGGGGATCTGGTTTATATATAGATGCTGTTTGCGTAGGATTAGATGAGTTTCCTAATGTACCTAAAAATATCCGAAATTCATTAAATGGTCGTTTTAAAAAAGAAGGTCTTTCTGAATTAAAAAAAGAACTTAAAATACTAGATCCAAGAGGTTTCTCAGAGATAGATAAAAACAATCCACACCGAATTATTAGAGCATTAGAAATATGCCTTGTATCAGGCAAACCATATTCTTCATTCAAAAATGGTCAAAATAAAAAAAGAGATTTTAGAGTAATCAAAGTATCTCTCGAACTAGATCGAGAAAAACTATACAAACGTATTAATAAAAGAGTGGATCTTATGATGCATAAAGGATTATTAGATGAGGTCAAGTCATTAGTACAATATAGACATATAAATGCGCTACAAACAGTAGGATACAAAGAATTATTTGCTTTCATTGACGGAAAACTTAAAATCGAAGATGCAGTGGATGAAATTAAAAAAAATACACGTCACTATGCTAAAAGACAAATAACTTGGATGCGAAGAGAGTCAAAGCAAATGATTGTACATCCGAATGATCTAGAAAATATCCTTCATCAACTGGAACAAATTATCAAAAAATAATTTTCAAGCCATCTTCAGCGGCTCTACAATTTTTAAAAACCAGTTGAGCTTCCCTCAAAAGAAGATCATGATTTACATATCGAGCTGAAAAATGACCTATTATAAGATTTTTAACCATTGCCTCCGAGGCTATACGCGCGGCTTGCTCAGCGGTGGAATGCTTAGTTTTATTCGCAAGCTTTTGCATGTCATTCGCAAAAGTAGCTTCGTGGTACAAAAAATCAACATCTTTAATCATTTGACATATTTTGGGGAAATAAGCAGTGTCAGAACAATAAGCATACGATTTGGACAAATCTGCGTCAAAGGTGAGCTTTTTATTTATTACAATTTGCCCATCATCTTTTATGAAATCGGCACCTTCCTTAAGAGAATTCATAAAATAATGGGGTACTTCAAAAGCATCTGTGGCAGATCGATTAATTTTTCTAAGTTTAGGTTTTTCGCTAAACTTAAATCCACAGACTTCAATACTGTGTCGCATTGGAAAGGAATGAATTTCCAACTTCTTATTTTGAAAAATTAACTCAGGTGCATCAAAATTTAAAGAATGATGATTTAACTGAAAATTAAGATAAGTTTTTGAGGCTTTAAATACGGAATCTAAGAGAAGTTTTAATCCAGATGGCGCGTATATGTTTAGGTCGTTAGTTCTTCCAAGTAAATGAAAAGTTGATAACAATCCAGGTAAACCAAAAAAATGATCTCCATGAAGGTGAGAAATAAAAATATGCTGAATCTTTTGCATGCTTATTTTATACTTTCTCAACTGAATTTGTGTCCCTTCACCACAATCAATCAAAAAGGAATTTCCCTGAACACTAAGAAATTGAGAGGAAGGATTTCTTAGGGAAGTTGGAGAAGCTGATCCACATCCTAAAATAGTGATTTCAAAACTCATTTAGTGTAATAGATAATATCCACATTAGAAATAACTATGGTCATTAGGTTATTATTTGGAATATTTTAAACGACAGAAACTAATTTGAGGGATAACTAAATGATATAGATGATATTAGCTTTATCTGGTATCCTTCACCAGGGATAAGATCTCCAATTCCATTATAATCCCACTCGGGTAAATAAGCTGTTCCAACACAATTTTTGACTATGGTAATTTGAGATTGTATGGGAGCAAGTGCTTGTATAAGATTCATTGGATTATCTCTTAAATAACCAAACATATTCCATCCAATATTCAAATTGATAGGATAATTCTCAGGTATAATTTTAGTTCCAGAAATAGGCAAAGAATTAGGCTGAATTAACTTTACTAAAAAACCTTGATCATTAGTTAAATCACCGATGGAATTAAAACCAAAATCAGGTAAATAAGCCATGCCTTCACCATTTTTCACAATGATTAAATCATTAAAAATAGGACTTAATACAGAATCTATAGAAGGATATTCTGGCTGAATATATGTTGAGAAAATATACCATCCTTGAGGCAAATTGATTGTCTGTATTTGTTCAGAGCTAAAATATTCACACGAATTATCATTTATATTAGCTGTCGAATCAAAATTAACTGCATCTACATCTGTACATCCTAGAATGTCAACATTACAATTAAATTCTCCGAAAAAAGGAGCTCCACCTGATAATAATTCAGTTCCTGAAGAATTACTGATACTCCAAGATACTTCATCCTGCCAAGAACCTCCATCACAAGTAACCTCTACACACAAAGAGGGATCATAACAAAGAGACTCAAGACCTTCATAGCCGTCTTCGATTGTTAAAGAAACTCCATTGATAATTAGTAAGTTTCCGTTCCAACCATCTCCATAGGAGTCAATCATATCAATCACCAAATTTTCTCCACTAGAACAATTTCCATCACAATCAAATCCTGGTAAAGCTCCATTACCTCCACACTCACCACATGCATCAAATTCTGAACAAGAACCATCATCAACAGAGGCAGATGAATTATAATTACAAGCAAAAATATTAGTACAACCAGATTGAATATCAGCAGCCCAAATAATCATTTCTAAAGCTCCATTATAATTTTCTTCACAAGCATCCAAAATCTGATCTTCAGCTAGCTCAAATCCACCTCCTGAAACAGAGTTTGGTCTGAGCTCATAAGTATATCCTAAAGCTCCAAGATCATCGTAAGTCCAGTCTGGCATAGTTCCACTAGCAAGATATAAGCTCCCATTAGCATCACCAGTACCAAACTCAAAAGGATATCCATTTGTATTGCTTATGGCGTCATTCATAGCATTACCTAAGTCTACAATCTCTGTATGATCTGGAGACTGATTGTTAGAATAGCCCCAAGGACCCAAAACAAGTGCAGAGTAGGAATGAATATCTAGATGACCAAGTAGATTAGGGATTGATTCCATGTAAGTTTTCAATACTGAAGCTTCTGTTGCAGAAAACGGGAAAGAACCTACATAAACATCAGAACAAGTGGAAGTACTAGTGCTTTCTCCACCATTCCAATCAGCATCCCAATTCCTATTTAAATCTGTCCCAACGCAGGAGGATCCATTAAGCTGCCTATTCTTCCTCCAATACCTATCAGTAGTATGAGTGTAAACATAGCCATCTGGGTTAACAATGGGAACTATATAAACATCTACAAGGTCAAGAAGAGTTTGGCTAAAGGTATCATTTTGATAATTTTGAGCTAATTGATCAGCCAAATAAGTACTTGCCATTACTGTAATCCATTCTCTGGCGTGTTGACATCCATTAAAAAAAACAGCAGGCTTATCTGATCCACCTGAACTAAATTTTAATCCTTTTATATCTCTATTTTCGAATGAATTCCCGAGATTAATTATTGTGGCAATAGAACTACTTTGGGCTATCTCCTCTATTTTAATTTGAACTTCCTCATAAGTTCTGTAAGTATTATACCAAGCTTCGCCATCCTTTTGATACTTGAGAGCATTCATATGAACATTCTCATTTTCAATTTTTAATTTTAAATCTTCAACCAAAATATCAAAAACTATTCCTTGGCTATTAAGCCATTCAATAAAGTCACTTTTTACTATTAGTTCTGTGTCAGTACTTTGATGTCGACAAGACATGTTTATCACATTAAAAGAATCAATTGCTGCAGCGATTTCAGTTGTATATGATTTTAATTTAATCACGCTCGAATTATCATACAATGAAGCGTTGGTTTGAGCAAAAGAATTAATCGAAAAAATAAAAACAAAAAAGACTGATAAATTTTTCATTGATTTTTTTTACTAAGTTAATTTAAATTTTGTGCAAAAAAAAGGCAACAGTAGTTGCTTTTTTATTGTTACATACTGAATTAATATATATTACTGCGAAATAACTACACTCATAACCATTTATTATTTGATAATAAACTTAGTGTATACATAACTTATTACAATAAAAATTGAATATTAATATAAGACTACAAAATTATTTCTAATAACTAATAGATTTAATATTGGTTTAAATAAAAGTAAATTATAGAACTTAAAATCTGATTCTTTTAAGGACTTTTCCTGAGGTATATATGTCAAAAACAATTATTCCTGTTACATTATACGAAACTCTTTTACCAAGCATATCAACTGAGTGTGAGTATATTAAGTCATCAGTTGAAAGAGGTGATTCATTAATTCCCAAATCAGAGGGTATCATTACAGCATCAATAACGTGAACAACTCCATTATCAGCTTGAATATCAGCAATACTTATTTTCGCTCCATCGAGAAATACTTCTTCATCTGTTATAGAAACTAATAAATCAGTTCCTGCAAGTGTAGGAACCATAATTCCATCTGAAAGTTCACTGTTTAATAAACTACCAACATGAATATGATTTGAAAGAACATATGACAAAGACCCCATTGGATCTGAAAGTAATGAACTTAATAGATTAGGTGAAATAAGCGAAAATGCAGAATCTGTAGGAGCAAACAATGTAAACGGACCATAATTGCTGCTAAGAGTCTCAACCAAATCAGCGGCAATAACTGCAGTTTCTAGTGTTGTATGATTACCTGAATCAACAACTATATCAATAATAGTATTAGTTTCTGGATTTACGGTAAGAGAAAATTCAGGAACAAAACTATTGATTGGAGAATAATCGTCTGCTAAAGCAAGATTTAATAATATGTTTGTTCCATCGTAAGGAATATTGAATTCAATATCTAGATCAAGCCCCAGAGGTTCTGCGTTAATAGTTACTTGAGCAGTTAAAGAGAGATTGTAATCACCGAGTGTTTCTGGAATACCATATAAAGTAACTTCACCTGTACTATTTGGGAGGAAAACACAGCCTTCAGTATTACAATCATAATCCATACCAGGGGGTGCATTAACACTAGTAATAATAGCAGATAAAAAAGGTAAATCAAATGGTTCTCCTGCAATATCAATAGTAATTACATCAGAGGCGTAAAAAGAGATAGTCTCATTATACATATCCTGCAAATAAGCTGAGGGTAAAATTACCTCAGAACCATCTTCACTGACAATACTTCCCTCAGGAGGATAGAAACCTGGTTCGTTGTCTTGACAAAATAAAATATTACTACATGTAAATGCAATAAATAATAGTAAACAAAAATTTTTCATAAGAGATTTATAAGTTTCTTTCTAGTTCTTCCATGTAAATATAGTCAATTGCCTCAGATTGAGTAGTTACAAAAACAAAAGATTCACTAAAACTGGGAAATATTAGCTTGTTTTGAAAGATTACGACAAACGATTTAAAATGATATTCATGTTTTGAATATGCAATCTGAAGGACCTTGCAAATTTCATGTGAAGGATGAAATTTAGTAGAATCTATAATTTTATTTGAATCAAAAGTAAGAATAGAAATTGCAGAAATAAATTCAATCTCTAAATGAAATGAAGGAACATAGACTTCAAATTTATCTCTCTTGTCGATATTCCAGGACACTATAAATTTTCTCTTTTAAGATTTTGAGCTAGTAGATAAATTACAGCCATTCTAATTGCTAGACCATTTTCAACTTGATCCAAAATTATAGCTTGGTTACCATCCGCTACGTCTGAACTAATTTCCACACCTCGATTTATTGGACCTGGATGCAAAATTAAAATTTCTTTTGACAAGTTATTTAATAAATCTTGATTCAACCCATACATCAATGTGTATTCTCGTATGGAAGGAAAATATTGTACGTCCATTCTTTCTAATTGAATTCTGAGCATATTTACCACATCACACCACTCTAAAGCTGAACTTAAGTCATGTTCTATTAATACACCCAGCTCGTGAATGTATTTAGGAATTAATGTAGCAGGTCCACAAAGCATTACTTCTGCTCCCATTTTTTGAAGGCAAAATATATTTGACAGTGCTACTCTAGAGTGGGAAATATCACCAACAATAACAACTTTTTTTCCTTCTAAAGATCCCATTTTTTCTTTGATTGAATAAGCATCTAAAAGGGCTTGGGTAGGATGCTCATGAGAACCATCTCCAGCATTAACAATGATTGAATCTACATGTTCAGATAAGAACTTTGAGGCTCCTGGATAAGGATGTCTCATAACTACCATGTCAACTTTCATGGCAAGAATATTGTTAACTGTATCGATTAAGTTTTCCCCTTTTTT
Organism: Flavobacteriales bacterium; assembly: GCA_002707145.1. The sequence continues at coordinate 25,304 of PAMD01000017.1, forward strand.
TAGGGATGATGAAGCGGCAGAGAAATTAACAATATCTGCTGACAACCTTTTTTCAGCTAATTCAAAAGACAACCGAGTTCGAGTAGAATCTTCAAAAAATAAATTTGCTATGGTTAAATCTCTCAGTGAAGGAACTTTTTTAATTGGACGATTTATCACAGATTTAAAATTATCCGCAATTTTAAATATCAGTTCGATATCCTCTTTTTGCAATTCTTTTATTCCGACCAAATGGCTTACACTTAAACTTGTCATAATTACTACATTATCAAAGTTACACGTCCATTGTGTTCAATTTCATTATCCCACTCTACCACTACTGTATCAGTATCGATTGCATCAACCGTCTTACCAACATAATTAGGCTCGATAGGAAGTTCTCTACTGAACCTTCTGTCGATCAAAACGCATAATTCAATTTGCTTAGGGCGACCGAAGGAATTGATTGCGTCCATTCCTGCACGAATACTTCTTCCGGTATAAAGAACATCATCAATAAAAATAACATTTTTACCCTCTACCAAAAATTCAATATTAGTTTGGTTGGCAGAAATAGGTTCTTCTCTGCGTCTAAAATCATCTCTAAAAAAAGTAATATCTAAAGAACCTAAATTAATATTCAAAATTCCTGTTAAATCCTTTAATTTAGAATGAATTTTTTCTGCAAGCTTATATCCACGGGGTTGCATACCGATTAATACAGTATTAGAAAAATTAGAATGATTCTCTATCAACTGCCAACATAGACGGATAACACTAAGGTCAAATTCTTTTTGATTAAAGACTACTTTTACACTCATTAGACAAATATATTAATGTTATTCTTAAAACTTACCTACTTCAGAGGTAAAAAAAAACCTTTCGAAATCGAAAGGTTTTGTTAATATTAGATAATAACATATTATTCTCCTTTGTCAAACTTAGTTTTCAAAGCTGCTAAAGCATCAATATCACCCAGCGTAGATTTCTCTACATTAGATTGAATAGACTTGACTTTTTTACTTGTTGACTTTTTCTCAGCAACCATTGCTTCTTTGAAGAGAATAGTATGTGATAATACGATTTTTCTAGAACCTTTGTTGAATTCAATCACTTTGAAGTTAACAATTTCACCCTTTTGTAATTTAGTCCCGTCTTCCTTTTCGGAATGTCTTCCAGGAAGAAATCCTTCAACACCCTCTGTTTTAAATAAAACTGTAGACCCTTTATCATGAATTTCTACCAATTCTCCTTCATGCTCTGAGCCTTCAGCAAAGATAGTCTCGTATGTATCCCAGGGGTTATCTTCTACTTGCTTGTGACCTAGAGATAGTCTTCTATTCTCCGTATCCAATTCTAAAACTATAATATCTAACGTCGCTCCGATAGAGGTAAATTCCGACGGATGCTTAACTTTCTTCATCCACGAAAGGTCAGATATATGAACCAAACCATCAACACCTTCTTCTAACTCAACAAAGACTCCGAAATTTGTGAAATTACGAACAATACCGGTATGCTTGGATTTAAGAGGATACTTTTGAGTAATATCAGCCCACGGGTCAATAGTCAATTGCTTAAGACCCAAAGACATTTTTCGCTCTTCGCGCTCTAAAGTAAGTATTTCAGCTTCTACTTCGGTTCCAACTTTCATGAAATCTTGTGCAGATCTTAAATGAGTAGACCAGGACATTTCAGAGACGTGAATTAACCCTTCTACACCTGGAAGGATTTCAATGAAAGCTCCATAATCAGCAAGAACAACTACTTTACCTTTTACTCTATCTCCGATGTTAAGATCTTTATCAAGTGCATCCCATGGGTGAGAAGACAATTGCTTAAGACCTAATTGAATTCGAGTCTTAGCTTCATCGAAATCAAGAATTACAACATTAATCTTTTGGTCTAACTCTACAATTTCATTAGGATGGTTAATTCTACTCCAGGATAAATCGGTAATATGAACTAATCCATCGACACCGCCTAAGTCAATAAATACTCCATATGATGTAATATTCTTAACCGTACCCTCAAGAACTTGTCCTTTCTCTAATTTACCAATAATCTCTTTCTTCTGAAGCTCAATATCAGCTTCAATAAGTGCTTTGTGAGATACGACTACATTTTTAAAATCATGATTAATTTTAACAACTTTAAATTCCATTGTTTTCCCAACATAAATATCGTAATCACGAATAGGTTTTACATCGATTTGAGAACCAGGTAAAAAAGCTTCTATGCCAAATACGTCGACAATCATTCCTCCTTTGGTACGACATTTAACAAAACCATTAACCACCTCTTCATGATCATGAGCATGATTTACTCTATCCCAAGAACGAATAGACCTAGCTTTTCTGTGAGAAAGAACTAATTGGCCAGTATGGTCTTCTTGTTGATCAATCAATACCTCGACTGAATCGCCCACAGAAAGTTCTGGATTGTAACGAAATTCATTTAGAGAAATTACCCCTTCAGACTTTCCACCAATTTCAATAATGGCCTCGCGATCAGTAATATTTATAATTTTACCATCGATAACACCAGCCTGACTTTCATCGGGAAGTGTAGCATCGTACATTGTTTCATATTCTGAATATTGATCTTTGCTATATGTAGCAAGACCACCTTCAGCAAATGAATCCCAATCAAACTCTTTTTCACTAATCTCATTATCAATTGTGGAGACTGAAGTATCTGGATTTTCAATAATGGGTAAATCAATAGGTTCAAGTGCAACAGTAGCATCCACAGGAAGTTCTTGCACGACTGAATCATTTTCTTTTACTTCATCAATTACTTTTTTTTCAGATGATTTACCTTTTATTTTAGTTCTAGATTTTGTTGTCGGACCTAAAGAGTTGGTTTCTTTGATTGCCGTAACTTTGACTTCTTTTTTGACTAATTTGCTTTTAGTTTCTTTCTTCTCAGACATCGAAAAAAGTGTTTTTGTATTTCACCCACAAGTAGCTTTAAAATTGGGTAAAAGAATTAATAAAGAAGTTTTATTTCCGCTACTTTTATTAGAAAATGCTTGCAAATATATTAATTTTAATTCAAACAACTTGTGAGACAGTCGTTAAATTACGTAAGTATGATTTTAGCAAAAATTTGTTGCAATATTTTTTTTAAAAAAAATTAATATTTATTGAATAAATTCCCTAAAATAATCTTGTTAAATAAATGTGTACTTTTACAAAAATGAATTTAAAGAAGAATGAAGAAGTTTAATATACCTGACTTTTATCGATCTAGTCTGATTAAATACATCAAAGAAATTCGTCAAAAACGCGATCCAAAAAAAAAAAGACTTCTCACCCACTTTATTAAACTTTGGAGTAGTCAGATTTCATATTGCTAGACATTTTGGTTTCTGTTTTGGGGTTGAAAATGCAATTGAGATTTCATATCGCGCACTAGAGCAAAATCCAGAAAAAAGAATATTCCTACTAAGTCAAATGATCCATAATCCTGACGTAAATAATGATCTATTGAGTAGGGGAATAAAATTTATAATGGATACTCATGGAAATCATCTAATTCCATGGGATGATATAAAATCAAACGACATTGTCATTATTCCCGCCTTTGGAACAACTCTAGAAATACTTGAATTATTGAGTGAAAAAGGTGTTTCCACAAAGCAATATAACACTACATGTCCATTCGTAACCAGAGTTTGGAAAAGAGCGGATCAAATATCAAAACAAAATTTCACAATCATCATTCACGGAAAATACAATCACGAAGAGACTCGTGCAACCTATTCCTACAGTAAAAAAAATGCCCCTTCTTTGATTATAAAAGATATGAAGGAAGCTATTATTCTATCTGAGTTTATTTTAGGATCTCGTTCAATTACTGAATTTGACAATTTTTTTGGAGGTAAGTACAGTAACAATTTTAACCCAAAAAATAACCTTGATTGCATTGGAGTAATTAATCAGACTACCATGTTAGCCTCAGATACACAAGCCATATCAAACTTTCTTAAAAAAACCATGGAAGCTAAATTTGGACAAGAAAATAGTAAGTATCATATGGCTAATACTAGAGATACACTTTGTTATGCAACTAATGAAAATCAAGAAGCAACCTACGGCTTATTGAAAAAAAAGGCAGACTTGGCAATTATTGTAGGGGGTTACAATAGTTCTAACACATCCCATTTAGTAGAATTATGTGAAGAAAAATTACCTAGTTTTTTTATATGTAATGAGTCAGAATTAATAAATAAAAATTGCATACAACATTATGACTATTCTAACAAAAAACTCATACAAACAAAAAACTTTATTCCTAGTAAAAAAACAATTGATATATTGATTACAAGTGGTGCGTCATGTCCAGACACAGCAGTTGAAAAAGTCTTAGAAAAATTAATCAGTTTTTTTCCCATGTGTAAAAAAACAGAGGATGTAATTAAGTCATTAAACTTGTAAAAATAACTCAACACAATTTAAATGCTCGACATGCTAAAAAAGATGATCGATTTATTGTGGACCATATGGTGTTTACTAAGTAGTTCGATTATCATTCTGCTAAATCTCCCAATATTATTCTCATTATCATTTATTTTTAAAAGTAAAAAGAATAATGCTCTTGATTACTATATTAGATTCACCAGTAAATGCATTCTTTTCTTTTGGGGAATAAGAATGTATTTTATTAAAAAATCTGAGATTGACAATAAAAAAAATTATGTTTTTATTAGTAATCATAGATCTTATTTAGACTTGTTCATTGCGATAATTAGCATTAAACAATATAAAAAATTCTTGGGAAAAGAAGAAATTTTTCATTGGCCGATAATAGGATTCCTCGCAAAAAAACTTGGTCATGTTTCAGTAAAAAGAGAATCTCAGGAAGACAGAGAGAAAAGCTACCTAAATCTTTTAAATATTTTAAAAAATGGTAGTTCAATTTTTTTATGTCCGGAAGGGGCGGTAGAAATGAATGATCAACTTATTAATGAAATGCGAAATGGTGCATTTAGAATGGCTATAGAGAGTAAAACCCCAATCGTAGCCATAACCATGGTTAATGCTGGAGAATTATTCCCTCCTGATAAAATAAGAATCAGGCCAGGTAAATGTATTAATTATATTTCTAGACCCTTTGAGACCAAAGATTTAGGACTAAATAATGTTCATTCACTTAGAAATAGAGTGAAAAAAGAGATATTTAACAATCTTAAACATCATTATCCAAGCGGAAAATATCCCATTGAATTCAATCCCAAAGATTATAAAATGGCTATATACTCGACTGCTAAGAAAATAAATTGACCAAACTGTTAATTAGTGGAAAATCCTATAAATAAAGACATAATAAACCAATCTCACTAAATATTTAACTCTAGATATTTGCCTCAAAGACCACTTGATTTTCTATATTTGAGGGCTATTAAAACGACATTAATTCAGGCCTTATTTTCGCTCTATAAAACATAAAACATATGCCTTCAAATATAATTTACACATATACTGATGAAGCTCCTGCACTAGCTACTCTATCATTCCTTCCTATTGTCAAGGCATTTTCAAAAACATGTAGAATTGACATTGATTCTAAAGATATTTCTTTAGCCTCTAGAATCCTCGCAAAATTTCCAAGCTACCTAGATCAGGAACAAAGAGTACCAGATGCTTTGAAAGAATTGGGAGTTTTGGTAAAAACTTCAGAGGCAAATATTATAAAATTACCAAATATTTCGGCATCTATACCTCAATTAAAAGCTACAATTGATGAGTTACAAAAAAAAGGATTTATGCTTCCGAATTATCCAGACAGTCCCGAAAATGAGGAGGAGAAAATTATTAAATCCACATATGACCAAATTAAAGGTAGTGCAGTAAATCCTGTTTTGAGAGAAGGCAACTCAGATAGAAGAGCTCCTCAACCAGTAAAAGAATATGCCAGAAAAAACCCTCACTCGATGGGTAAATGGGCATCAGATTCAGCATCTCATGTCTCGACAATGTCTTCTGGTGACTTTGCTTCAAACGAAAAATCACTTACTATTAATAAGGATAGTATTCTAACAATAAAACATATCCATAAAGACGGAATTGATATACTAAAAGATAATCTACCTGTTCTTAAGGGTGAGATTATAGATGGAACGTTTATGAGTAAGAAATCATTAATAGCTTTTCTGGAAAAAGAAGTCAAGGATGCCAAAGACCAAGACGTTTTGTTCTCGCTTCACATGAAAGCAACAATGATGAAGGTTTCTGATCCTATTATTTTTGGCCACTGCGTAAAGGTATTTTTCAAATCTGTTTTCAAAAAATTTGGGGAAGAGCTGAATCAAATTGAAGTAAATGTAAATAATGGTTTTGGTAATCTATTGAGTCAACTTAATCAACTTAATCCGATTGTAAAAAAAGAAATAGACGATGAAATAAGAAAATGCTTGGATTTTGGTCCAGATATAGCGATGGTTGATTCAGATCGTGGAATAACAAACCTTCATGTTCCCAGTGATATAATTGTAGATGCATCTATGCCAGCTATGATTAGAAACTCTGGAAAAATGTGGAACAGAAAAGGTGAACCACAAGACACAAAAGCTGTGATTCCTGACAGTTCTTATGCAAGTATTTTTCAGGTGACTATTGACTTTTGCAAAGAAAATGGAGCTTTTGATCCACAAACAATGGGATCAGTTTCCAATGTGGGATTAATGGCAAAAAAAGCAGAGGAATATGGATCTCATGACAAGACTTTTGAGATTTCCTCAGCTGGGAAAGTCCAAATTTTAGATCAAACAGGAAAAGTTCTTATAGAGCATATGGTCGAGCAGGGTGATATTTGGAGAATGTGCCAAGTAAAAGATCTTCCTATACAAGACTGGGTTAAATTAGCTGTAAACAGAGCAAAAACGACGGGTACTCCAGCAATATTTTGGTTGAATATTCTAAGAGCACACGATGCTCAACTGATCCAGAAAGTAAATACTTATCTAAAAGACCATAACACTAAAGGATTGGACATTAGAATACTCTCTCCGGAAAAGGCTACTAAGGTTTCTCTCAAAAGATTAAACGAAGGGAAAGACACCATTTCAGTTACAGGAAATGTCTTGAGAGACTACAACACAGACCTCTTCCCAATTCTAGAGTTAGGAACAAGCGCTAAGATGCTTTCTATAGTCCCTTTGATGAATGGAGGGGGGTTATTTGAAACAGGTGCAGGAGGTTCTGCCCCAAAACATGTTCAACAATTCCAAAAGGAAAATCATTTGAGATGGGATTCTCTTGGGGAGTTCCTTGCATTGGCAGTTTCCTTCAAACATGAAGCAGCAAAGAATAACAACCCAAAAGCTGAAATATTGGGCGAAGCATTAAATGCTGCTACAATTTTGCTTTTAGAAAAAGGTAAATCACCATCTAGAAAAGTAAAAGAACTTGACAATAGAGGAAGTCATTATTATATTGCCTTATATTGGTCGCAGGAACTAGCAAATCAAAATATGGATACTGACTTAAAAGAAACATTTAGCTCAATTGCTGAATCTCTTCTCCAAAACAAAGAAAAAATTATGCATGAATTAAATACTTCTCAAGGTAAGATTATGAATATTGAAGGATATTTCTCACCAAATCGAAAATTAGCCACAGAAGCAATGAGACCTAGTGAAACATTTAACAAAATAATAGCTAGTATTTGAAAATCTTTGAATTAAAAAAATAGCCAGTTCTACAGTTTTCTTTTTTATATTTTCCCAGACATCGTTTATTTTATTATAAATTACATATTCATGTTTTATTAATTATATAATTTAATAAAAATTATAATTAATGATAGAATTCTTTTTTATCAAACAAAAACTAGCAAATCTCAACGAATGACCAAAACTGAGTTCTAAAATAGCAAATTGAGAGTTTAATCAATCTTGAATGACAAAATTATATTACCTAATATAGTATATTGTAATTTATTTATTGTGTACTTCATATTTGTTAATTAATACATGGGCTCTGTTATGAATCATAATATCAACTGAATCAAATTGATCATGGAAATTATAGTATTGAGGGGCGAATGCTTAAATTAAAATATTCCTCAAATTAATCAAATAACATATTAAAAAAGGCGGTTCAATAAACATTATCACAACTTAAAATACTAAATTATAAAAATAATAACTTTTATAGATCAGAATCGATATTTTGCTCCAATATTTAACTGTCTTCCAAGAATAGGAATTTCCTGCCAATAAACATAATCCTCATTTAATAAATTTAACCCTTTTAAATAAAAGTCTATGGTAGTGCTAAAAGCATATTTCAAGCTTATATTAACATCTAAAATAGCACGCAAGGGAACATGGTCTAAAGAGTTCATATCAGATTGATCCAAAAACAAGGCTTCACGAGAACCAAGATATCTAAAAGATGTGCTTAATAACCATTCTTCATTGTGGTAATAATCTGTATAAAAGCCAATTTCAATTTCTGGAACATAAGAGAGTTCTTCATCAAATAACCGAAAATCTCCTTTCAGGATAGAGAGTATATTATGATCCAATTGAGCATCAATTTCAGCATGAAAAATAGCCATATTTACTGAAGTAAAACTTGGAATATGTGCAATTATATCTAAGTGACTTTCAACAGAAGTAAAATGCATGAAATTATCCTCATTGATTGCAGTGGCAGAAACTTGATACTTTACTCCGTTAAATAAATCACCGTTCAGTCCTATGCGAGCAAAATATTTAGTGTTTGAGAATAGATTATTTTCAAGATATAACGATAACAATGAAGTACGGATATAAGGATTAGATAAGTAAATATCTTGGAGTAAATACAAGTCTCTACCTCCTCCTAGTTCAAAGTAGGAAAATAAATCATTCTTTATTAATTGACGAGCAATCCTGAGTTTTGGAAAGACTCGAAATCCATCCACTAGAAAGTCAGTATTCAATCCCAAGATAAAGTGAGAAATATTAGTTTCTTTTTCAGTCTTCACATCACTTTTCCAATGAAAATAATCTGTTGAATTACTTCTCTGAAATTCAAATGCATTAATGAATTCCCATGAATTAATTTGTTCATTAACTCTATAATGAGAAGTTTTTAATATCAGCTTTTTTTCTAAAGAATGAAAATCTCTTAAAAATAAATCAGAGGAAATGAAAATCGATTTTGGAAAATAAAATTTACTACTATCATTAAAAGTTATATTTGTATTAAAAGAAAAAATACTGCTTTTAAAATCATTTTCAATAAAGTCAAACCTTGAAATATCTTTAATGCTAAGTCGTGAATTTAAAATAAAAGGACGGAATAATTTTTTCATTGATGCTCCAACTAATAAATGACTATAATGATCTTCTTTTGGAATATTATTTGAATAAGCTCCACTATACTTTAGAAAAGCATGGTACATACTTTTGGTATTTCTATCCTCGCTTATTCCAACAAAAATCTGAGGACTAATAAGATTCCCAATCCCAAATGATAACTGTTTGGTATGAAGAGGAGTCAACAAAAGTCTGTCCATCTCTTGGGGTTTTAATGAATCTAATTTTTGCTGAACACGAAATTCTTCATAGCGAACTTGATATTTTAAATTAAGGGATACTTTTGAGGTGTCAATAAACAATGGTTGAGCATGGATTTTATTTGCTAGCATAACTTTTGGTCGAAAATCCTTGACTACATCAATAACTTCTCTGTTTAATTCTTCTTGGCCATAAAGAGAGAAAAATGACAGAAAACAAAGAACTATTAATAAAAAATTATTCATGATTTATTCTTTTTTAATAATTAATGAATCAAAGTTAAGAAGGCTGTCCTCTTTAGGAATTATATTAATTCCTAAAGTCAAATCCGTTTCAGAAGTATCATCAGTATCAAATAATATTTCGAATTTCAATTGCTTAGCTTCTTTGATAATGATTGGATCATTCATATTCAAGATAAGTTGGTCAAGTGTATGCTTCGCCTGAAAGACATCATTTTGTTCCCAATAATTTTTCGCTAATAGAACAAATGATTTACCTAACCAATTTGTGTAGCGAGGAAGCAATCGAGATTGCTCAAAAATAGTCTCCTTTGATTTCTCTAAATCTCCTTCATAAAAACTTAAATAAGCAATATGATACATGGCTTCTGCTTTAAGTTCACCTTCACTTTGATCGTTAAGAAAAGAATATTTCTCCATAGAAAGTTCTCGATCAAGATTTAAAAAAGCTGCTCTCGCCAAAAAAGTATTTAATTTTAAGATCAATCTTTTATCTACACGACCGGAATTAAGGACAATTTGTGCTTCTTCAATTGCTTGATCATATTCACCAATAGCAAATAAACATTCCATCAAGCCTTGTTTGGCAAAAAGTTGTGCCTCAACTGTTTCTGCTCGGTCATCAAGTGAAGAATAGGCCACTATGGCTTTTGAATATTCCTCTAATCTTTGGTATAGTTGAGCTAACTGCATTAGCGCAGGTAGACTGTATACATTGTTGTAATAACTATTAACACTCTCAAATGCATTTAGAGCTATATCTAGACTATCTAATTCTATAGCAGACTTACCAAGGTAAAATTGGGCAGGGAGCTTAAATACACCCTTTGGAAAATTTTTTAAATATAAAGTGAAATTCTTAAATGATTTTTCATGATTTCCTTTAAGGTACTGTAATTCAGCAGATTCATAAGAAGTAGAATCAATTGTTGAAGGGTTCACAATAACGAAACTTAGTGCTTCTAGCCACTCTGCATAAGAATTTACATCTCCAATATCTACGTAAGCACTTCTAGCATTATTAATGGCCTCTCTAGCAATATCTGTTGCTGGATATTTTGACACAATATTCTTAAATTCAGCAATACTTTCGATGTAATTTTCTTTATTGTAAAGAATCAACCCAATTTTCATTTTTGCATCAGCTAAATAAGCACTGATCGGATATTGATTTTCAATTTGTCTAAATCTATCAATGGCAAGACCAGGCTGATCTAGTTTAATGTAGGATTCACCCATTCTGTAAAGGGCATCATCTATATAAGTTGAATTTGGAAAGTCAATTTGAAAATTAATTAATTGTTTAACGACTTCGTTATAATCTTTCATTTGCTGATATGCTAAAGCGACTTGATATGCAGCATAATCAGAATCTACCCCTCCGTGCGATACTGAAATCATATAATCATTGATAGCATTAGAATATTCTTTGAGCATATAATGACAATCACCCATTCTAGTATAGGTATCATGTAACTTTACATCGATAGAATCAGCTGAGCCAGCAAAAGATTCGAAAGCAAAAAGAGCCTCTGAAAAACGCCATAATTTAAAATTTGCATAGGCAATATGATATGAAGCAGATTCAAATTCTGGAAGTACACTCGACATAGGTGAATGTTGAAATTCCTGATACGAGTTTATACTAATCTCAAACTGACCAAGACGAAAATAGGATTCAGCTCTCCAAAAATACGACAGAGACTCGTAAGATTTATTATGAGAATAAATCAAGGCTTTATCAAAATGTGCAATAGATCTTTTATAAAAGCCATCATTAAATAGCTGAACTGCTCTGTAGTATGAAACTTCTTGGTAAGCTTGTTGAAGAAATATATTCTCTAAACCATTTATCTCCATAGACTTTATGGCTCTTGAGTAATCCTTGTGTGTTAAAAAAGCATTTACCAAATAAGAATAAGCCTCATCTAAATATTCAGAATCTGGGAAATCATTGATAAAATCTTGTAATATCATTGTCGGATCTGCATACGGATAACCAAGTTCGTAACATAATTTAGCAAAATTAAAAGAAGAATGCTCAGTAATTCTCAAATTAAAATCATAATTAGAGGCTGACTCAAAGGCATTCTGAGCAGAGCGTTTATCATTTAAATTTAGATAACAGTCCCCCAAATAATAATATGCATTTTGAGTAAGACTATCATCAGCTTGAATAATTTTATTGAAAGCTGAACTAGCTTGTGCATATTCATTTAATTTATAATATGATTGCCCCAATAAATAATAACCCTGAGCATCTAATTTTTCCTCCAAACTCAAATATTTATCCTTAAAATAATAAATGGCCTTATCATATATTTTTTCTCGATAATAAGCTTCTGCAATGAGTTTATAGATTTCTCTGCTTGGTATATTGAGTGAATCTGTATAATTCAGACCAAAGGAAATAACTTGCTTAAAGGAATGTTGCTGATGGTAAATATTTAACAAATACATAGGAGCATCATGCGTATATAAGCCAAGTTCAATGAGTTCTAAAAAATATTTTTCTGCAGTAGAAAAATTAAGGTTTTGATAGGCAATACAAGCTAAATAGTATTTGGATGTCGTCTGGTGTTCTGAAGGACTTAAAAGCAGTTCTTGAAAGAGAAAGGAGGCCTTTTCTGTGTCACCTATAGAAAATAAGCTATAGGCATACTTAAAATTGAAATTATCTCTTCGCATACTTTGCAAAGAATTCTCATCAACAAACGAATAGTATTGAGTAGATTTTGTGTATAATCTTTTCTGATAATAATAATCGGCTATACATAAATTAGCCTCATTAAAATAAACATTATTAGGAAACATTTCCAAAAAATTAAGCATCATTTTAGGAGCATCGTCATGAAAAAGCTTTAAAGCAGACTTACATTTATAGAAAGATATATTAAGGGAAAAGAGACTGTTAGGGTCAATTACATGCTTCTCCAGGTACAAAAAAGTATCATATGACTCGGCAAAAGAGGCTTCATTATATGACTGCAGGGCAGAATGATAGTATTTAAGTAATGGTATCGTAGACTCACTTTGAGTATACCCTTTTTGAACAATAAACAAAATACATATAATGGTGAAATATAATGTTCTCATTGGTTAAAATTTTACAACACTAAATTTATAAAACTAATCTACTAACATGAATAATATTAAAGGAACTTATGAACCTTTCATCGTTAACTTTTATCAGCTATTAGATTTCACAATAAATAGATTATTGTAATAGCAAAATTATAGATGAACATAGATAAAATTAAAGACACAAATAAAAATCAAAAAACTGTATATTAGAAATATTTTTATTTAAAAAAATCTAAGTAATGAATCAATTTTTTAAATTTAATTAATGGTTTTAGAATGGTATTTATACATATTATTTGTATTAGCAGGATTTTTTGCAGGTATCATTAATACACTTGCTGGAAACGGATCCGTTTTCACCTTGAGTCTGTTGTTATTTTCAGGTATGCCAGCTGGTCTTGCAAATGGCACAAATCGACTAGGAGCAATGGCCCAATGTATCGTTAGCGTTCTGAGTTTTAAAAATACTAGTACATTTAAATCTCTATTCAAGGAAAGTCTTTCGTTTATTCCGCCAAGTATGCTGGGAACAATATTTGGTGCTTGTACAGCGATTCAATTATCAGACAAAATACTCTCAAACCTAATGAGCTATCTGATGATTTTTATGCTTTTCTTAGTAATCTTTAAGCCTAAAAGTTGGCTTATTGATTCTAAAAAGAGAGAAAGTAACAAAAGTTTATCAAATACGGTCATTTTCTTTGGAATTGGATTTTATGCTGGTTTTATTCAAATGGGAATGGGTATTCTTTTTTTAAGTGCCTTGGTTTTGATATCCAAATATAGTATTCTGCATGCTAATTTTATAAAAATAATGATCTGCACAGCAATTATACTTCCGGCACTTTTGATTTATATATACTACAAACAAGTAGATTGGATACCGGGCTTTGCATTGGCAATAGGACAAGGGTTTGGAGCCTGGCTAGCTACTAAATATGCTCTGAAAAATAAGAACTCTACAATTTGGATTAGGAGATTACTTGTTTTTATGATTTCTCTAGCATTAGTTAAATTATTTAATCTTCATTTATACTTCCCTCATTTATGAAAAAAGATTGGTTTATCAAATGGTTTAATTCTAAGTATTACCATATTCTTTATAAGAATAGAGATGAAAAAGAAGCATCTAAATTTATTGATAAAATCTGTTATCACCTTCAAATGAAACCTGGAAATATAATATTAGACCTTGCCTGCGGAAAAGGAAGACATACTATTCAATTAGCTAAAAAAGGATATGTATCTACAGGAGTCGATTTATCTGAACGTAGCATCGCAAAGGCAAAAGAAGAAGCTTTGAAAATGAATATAGTTGGAGCTAAGTTTGATCATCATGATATGAGGAATACATACAAAAGTAAACATTTTAATTATGTATTCAATCTTTTTACCAGCTTCGGCTATTTTGAGGATACCAATGAAAATATCGAAGTCTTAAATTCAGTATGTGAAAATCTTCTACCAAATGGAATACTTGTTATTGATTTTTTTAACGTCCAAAAAGTATTAGACAATCTCGTATTGGAAGAAACTAAAGAAATTGACTCGATTGTCTTCAAAATAGAAAGATTTTTTGATGGCAGTCATATTAATAAAAATATTCATATAAAAGACCAGAAACAAATGTTTCATTTTGAAGAAAGAGTAAATGCTTTCAATTTACAAGACTTTGAAAAAATGGCTAGTATTTCAGGACTAAATATAATCGAAGTTTTTGGAGACTATCAACTCAATAAATTCGACGAAGACCAATCAGATCGACTTATTTTATTATTGAAAAAAAACTAGAGATAAACATTTAATTTCTTTATATATTTGGCCTCGATTAATTTTATAAAATGACATACTTTGTTCTTATAATATCAGTTTTTATTGGTCTAATGATTGTTCGATTGGTAAATAATCTTAATGAAGATGCTATAAAACTTCTTTTAGCATTCTCTGGGGCATATTTATTTGCTATTTCAGTCTTTCATCTCATTCCAGAGATATACTCAGGGAAATCAAAATATATTGGAATTTTTCTTTTGATTGGTTTTATTCTTCAAATTATTTTAGAATTTTTCTCAAAGGGCATTGAGCATGGTCATGGTCATATTAAAAGTAAAACTGTACCAACCTCAATGCTAATTAGCCTTGCAATCCATGCATACTTGGAGGGAATGCCTCTAGGAGGGATTCACGTTCATGGACATGTACACGAAAACTTTGAATACTCTTTATTATCAGCTATTGCCCTGCATAAAATACCTGTAACTATTGTATTAATGAGCCTCTTTACACACGCAAAATTTTCCACTCTTAAATCTATTGTCTTGATCAGTTTTTTTGCAATTATGGCTCCACTAGGTATATTGACCGGAAATCTAGTTCAAGATATTGGACATTATCACAATGAAATAATGGCTGTTGTCGTTGGAATATTCCTTCATATTTCTACAACGATTCTCTTTGAAAATCCAGAGGGACATAAATTTAATATTCAAAAATTAGTCGTCATCTGCATTGCAAGTTATTTGGCTTGGTTTTTATAATTATTTTCAATAGTATTTAATATTGGTATTTATCTTTCCATCGTCTTCTCAAGAATTCTCGCATTATATTTTCTCTAATATTATTCCCAGGATCAAAAAACTTCTTCCCACTAAGTTCCATAGGAAGAAATTCTTGATCAATAAAATGGTCTTGATGGTCATGATTATATTTATAATCTTTACCATAATCTAGCTCAGTCATTAATTTAGTTGGCGCATTTCTTAAATGAAGAGGAACCGAAAAAAAACCGTTTTTTTTAATAGATGTTTGAGCATTGTTGATTGCAACATAACAGGAATTGCTCTTAATTGAGGTTGCTAAATAAATAACACATTGAGAAAGAATAATTCTACTCTCAGGCATACCGATTATGCTGACTGCTTGAAAACAGTTATTAGCCATAATTATAGCGCTTGGATTTGCATTACCAATATCTTCACTTGATGCGATTAATAATCTCCTTGCAATAAATTTAACATCTTCTCCTCCATCAATGATTCTAGCTAACCAATATACAGCGGCATTTGGATCACTTCCACGAATAGATTTAATTAGTGCAGAAATAATATCATAATGTTGTTCTCCGTCTTTATCATAGTAGTTAAGTACTTGTTGAGCATATTTCCTTACAAGTTCATCATCAATAATAATTTTATTTTTAATTTCTGAATTAACAATCAATTCGAAAACATTAAGTAGTTTTCGGGCGTCGCCCCCAGAAATTCTTATTAAGGCACTGTCTTCGTGAATTATAATCTCTTTCTTGGAAAAATGTTCGTCTTGAGAAACAGCTCTTTTAAGCAATTTTTGTAGATCTTTTTTAGAAAAATGAACTAGTGTATATACCTGACATCTTGAAAGCAAAGCCGGAGTAACCTCAAATGAAGGGTTTTCGGTAGTTGCACCAATAAGAGTAATAACTCCAGTTTCTACTGCTCCAAGAAGTGAATCTTGTTGAGATTTACTAAATCGATGTATTTCGTCTATAAACAAAATTGGGCTTTGAGTCCCAAAAAACCCTCTACCTTTAGCTTTTTGAATAATCTCACGAACTTCTTTGACCCCAGAATTTAATGCACTAAGTGGATAAATATCACGATCTAAATGCTCAGCAATAATAATTGCTAAGGTTGTTTTCCCAACTCCAGGAGGACCCCATAAAATAAAAGACGGCAACAATCCCGATTCCAAGGCTTTTCTAAAAACTGAATTTTGGCCCAAAAGATGAGATTGACCAATATATTCATTGAGCTTTTTTGGCCTTAATCTTTCAGAAAGAGGCTTATTCATAAACAAATAATTTGCCAAAAATATGTTAAAAACCCCCATATATAAAAAGGAGGGGGTTCTAATCATATTGTAAGAATACTAATACTTTTAATAAGTGACGTGATTGGTTGATTTAGAAACTATTTAATCATAGAATCAAAAGAATTAACCATAAATTCTTGGTCTTCGTGTGGAATATTTAGCTTTATCATCGTCTTAATCATAACTTTTCTAAAATCAAGATAAGGAAGCTTTGATACTTTCTGTATCTCTAAAATTTTACGTAATCTGGATTTAGGATCTATTTCTTTTAAAAATATTTTATCAATTTGAACACTAGTAATTCTCACTGCATCCATAAAATCTTCAGTGGATAATTTAGTCTGAATTATTTTCTCTTGGAAAGTCGGTTCAGTATTTTGGGAACAGGATCCTAAAAGTAGAAAAAGACTTAAAAGGCTTATCGTTGTTGTGTATCTCATGTTTTTAAAAATTATAGTAAATACAGATGGTCTTTAAAAATAAAAAGCCTACAATAGGCTTTTTATTTTTAAAATCACTTTTATTTTACCTCTTCAAAATCAACATCTGTAACGTCTTCGGTAGACTCAGATGCGTCTGCTGATTCGGGAGTAGGCTGTCCATCGTTGGACTGCTTATACATATCTTGAGAAGCAGCCTGGAAGATTTGAGTTAAAGCCTCCATTTTAGCATCAATAGATTGAATATCCTTTGCCTCATGGGCTTTTTTAAGATCTGCTATAGCATCTTCAATGGGCGCTTTTTTGTCCTCAGGCAATTTGTCTCCAAATTCTGTAATCTGCTTTTCGGTTTGAAAAATCATTTGATCTGCTGCATTTAATTTATCGACTTTTTCTTTCACTTCCTTGTCGGAATCTTCGTTTGCTTTTGCTTCATCCCTCATGGTCTGAATTTCAGCATCTGTTAATCCAGATGAAGACTCAATGTTAATATGCTGTTCCTTTCCAGTAGCATTATCTTTGGCTGAAACTTTCATTATACCATTAGCATCAATGTCAAATGAAACTTCAATTTGAGGTACACCTCTCTGCGCAGGGGGAATCTCAGCTAATTGAAAACGACCGATAGTTTTATTATCTGTTGCCATAGATCGCTCTCCTTGGAGAACATGAATATCAACAGCAGGTTGATTATCTGCAGCAGTTGAGAAAACCTGAGATTTATTAGTAGGAATAGTAGTGTTAGCATCAATCAATTTAGTGAAAACGCCTCCCATAGTCTCTATACCGAGAGACAATGGAGTTACGTCCAATAAAAGAACGTCTTTTACTTCACCTGTTAAAACACCACCTTGGATAGCTGCACCTACAGCAACAACTTCGTCAGGATTCACTCCCTTAGAAGGCTTCTTACCAAAAAAATCTTCCACAATAGACTGAATAGCAGGAATACGAGTAGAACCACCAACTAAAATAACCTCGTCTATTTCGTTTTTATCTAAGCCTGAATCTGCTAAAGCCTTTTTACATGGAGCAATAGATCTCTTGATCAACGAATCCGATAGCTGTTCAAACTTAGATCGCGTTAAAGAACGGACTAGATGTTTGGGGCCAGAACCTGTAGCAGTTACATAAGGTAAATTGATTTCTGTTTGTGTCGAAGAAGACAATTCTACTTTTGCTTTCTCAGCGGCTTCTTTCAAACGCTGAAGTGCCATTGGATCTTCACGAAGATCTATTGACTCTTCTGACTTGAACTCTTCAGCCAACCAATTAATGATAACTTGATCGAAATCATCTCCACCCAGGTGAGTGTCACCATTGGTTGACTTAACTTCAAATACGCCATCTCCTAGCTCTAAAATGGATATATCAAATGTACCTCCACCCAAGTCAAATACAGCAATATTTACATCTTTATCTTTTTTATCAAGTCCATAGGCTAATGCAGCTGCCGTAGGTTCGTTAATGATTCGTCTTACTTTGAGACCAGCAATTTCACCTGCCTCTTTAGTGGCATGTCTTTGGGAGTCATTAAAGTACGCCGGAACAGTAATCACTGCTTCGGAAACATCTTGACCTAAATACTCTTCTGCTGTTTTCTTCATCTTCTGAAGCACCATAGCAGAGATTTCTTGGGGAGTATACATTCTCCCGTCGATGTCTACTCTAGGGGTATTATTGTCGCCTTTAGCAACTTTATAAGGTACATTTTTAATTTCCTTGGAACATTTATCAAAAGATTCTCCCATAAAACGCTTAATTGAAGAAATTGTTTTCTGGGGATTGGTGATTGCTTGTCTTTTAGCGGGATCTCCGACTTTCCTCTCTCCACCTTCGACAAAGGCTACAATTGAAGGAGTAGTTCTTTTTCCTTCTGCATTTGCGATAACTACAGGCTCATTACCTTCCATTACCGAGACGCAGGAATTAGTTGTACCCAAGTCAATTCCGATAATTTTACTCATATCTTAAAATTTAATTCTTAATTATTTTAATTTAATTTATTAATGATAGACAATCATTGTGCCATTGAAAAAAAATCTGTTTTGAGCAAAAAAAAGTCACATTATGGCTGATAAGCAAACAAAATGTGACATATAGTATGACAAAATGTCTTGTTTAGTCTACATAGAGTGTATCAATTACTAACAAATCTTCATCATTAGTTTGTGCTCTAAAATAAGCAAAATTCAAATGTTTAGTAATTTCGTTAAATGCAATTTCATCATTACTAAGATTATTCAATCTAATATTATCAATAAACACATTTGAACGTGATGAAAATATACCTACATACTCTTGTCCATCTGAATTTAAAATATTTGTGTACTCAGGGCGATCGACTACAATCGAATTAGAATTTTCATTCAAATTGATATATGTTGATAAATCATTTCCCGCTGCAATGAGAGAGAAATCTAAACATGAATGTGTAATGGCAAAACCAGAGGGTCCAGAAGTCCCTTGAACTCCTTGAACTTGTCTGTACACATTGGGATTATCATCAATAGTTGAAGATAAAAAAGTAAGAAATTGTAAAGCATCAATGTTAACACTCATATTTTCTCCACCTGACATAGATGAAGACATTCGGTATGGAAATGACCAATTTAAGGATTTATAAGAAACATCAGATAAATCAGCTATTTGCTGTTCAGCATAATAAAATCTAACATTTAATTCGTACAATTTTGCTCCTTCAATACTAACCCATTCTGCTTTGGAAATGTAACCATCGGGAACCATATTAACAGGAGTAAATCCGTTGGGAGAAGACATTGATAGAGGTTTAAGTAAATCTATAGGAATAGGATTTGAAGCAATCACCTCCTCAGAATCTTTACTATAAACTTCAACAGTATAGTGTCTTAAGTGATTTAATACTTGGTCTGTTTGATATATAATTTGTGAAGGAGAACTAAAGAGACCATAAGGCTTTATAATATCGTCAACAACTTCCATCTCTAAAGTTTTTATCGGAGTAAATTGATTTCCAGCAAGCTGAGATTCAATCAATCTTAATCCAACATGATCAGGATTATAATATAAAGAATCAAATTGTTGAGCCATAGAAATAACGTCACCTTGTCCAAGAAATACTTTATTCAATTTAACATAATTTATAGAATCTTCAACATTTAAAATACCATACACAACAGGAACATCTTTCCAATCAGCAGTAATATTTAATTCATTATCACACGATGTAAATAGCGCAAGTGCGCAAAAGATTTTAAGTGTTTTTCTAATCATTAAACAAAGGTATAATATTTTATTACTTTTGTGAGTGAAATTCACTCAACTATGAAACAAATATTGTGCCTGATTTTATGCTTTTTAATACTTGAACCTGAAGGGATTTGTCAACAAACTGTTGACAACAAACTTAATCAATTACTTTTTGAAGAAACTTTTGGTGAATTAAACCAACTTTGGCCCGTAATAACTAATAATGACAACTTTTTTGTTTTTGACGATGGAGAATATTTCATGAATCGAACAAAAAAAGAAAGTCCTTATGCTATCATATCAAATTGGGAAAATAATTTAAGTAGTTTTCGTATTCGTAGTTCATTAATGCTGGGTCCAGTTGAAAACAATAACCAAAGTATAGGATTAATTTGTCGGGCTAGCAAGGACGGGAAATCAGCAATCATATTTGAAATAAATAAATTTCATAAATTTAGAATTAGACAATTAGTAGAGGGTCGATATCAAATTGTAACCAGAGAAGGAAAAAACGGATGGATTAAAAATAATATCATCAAAGGAATTAATGAGTACAATGATATTGAACTCAGAACAAATGGGATTGATCACGACATTTATATAAATAATCAGCTACTATTTAGTTTCAGAATGGAAGAAACTATAAAAGGTGGTTTTGGTTTTTTTATTGGTCCTGAAACCAAAGGGCGTGTTGACTTTTTTAATGTCTATGCAGATGAACTTTATAGAGATGCATCAAAAGTTTACCTTAGCAATAAACAAATAAAAAATCTAATTAAAGAAAATGATTATTTAAAAATAGAATTAGAACAATCTTTAGATGCCCGAGCTATTGAACTTCAAAATGCTCTTCGAATTCTTGAAAAACAACTAACTTCTCTGGATTTAATAAATAAACAATTAGATAAAGAGAATTCTCAATATGCAATAATTAAGTCAGCTATTGACACAACCCAGACCGACTTACTTCTTCACTTAAGCCACAAAGTCATAAATAGTACTTTAGATAATAGACAATTAAAAATATTAAATAGCATGTTGATCGATTCTCTTGCCAATGCAAAAATTAATTTTGAGAATTTAGAAATAGATCTATTTCAAAAAGTTATCGATAAAAGATTAGAGGAGCAACATTTTATTGACTCCATTCTATTTAAATTTTGTAAAATTGATACTATTAATACCACCGTTGATTCACTTTTATCGGATTCGATTCAATTTATTGATTCAATAAGCAATAAAATCCCTAAAATTAAAGTTGAATAATATGTCGATTCAAAATAAAGATTTTAAAAAAATTACAACTAATGTACTTCAAGAAATGAAGCGCAATGGGGAAAAGATTTCTATGCTAACAGCTTATGATTTTACTATGGCTAAAATGGTAGATTCTGCTGGAATAGATATTATATTAGTTGGCGATTCTGCTTCCAATGTTATGGCAGGCCATGAGACTACCCTCCCAATTACCTTAGACCAAATGATTTATCATGCTTCCTCTGTTGTTCGAGCGGTAGATCGAGCTTTGGTTGTTGTAGACCTTCCATTTGGAACCTATCAAGGGAATTCAATTGAAGCCTTAAATTCTGCTATTAAAGTAATGAAAGAGTCCGGAGGACATTCAGTAAAGCTCGAAGGTGGGAGTGAAATCATAGAGTCTGTAGAACGAATTCTCACCGCTGGAATACCAGTGATGGGTCATTTAGGACTTACACCTCAGTCTATTTATAAATTTGGAACATATTCTGTCAGAGCAAAGGAGGATCAAGAAGCTCAAAAACTTATGTCAGACGCCAAACTTCTTGAAAAAACAGGTTGTTTTGCTATAGTACTAGAAAAAGTTCCTGCAGAGTTAGCTAAAAAAGTGAGCGATTCTATACATATTCCTGTCATTGGAATTGGTGCAGGAGGAAATGTAGATGGCCAAGTATTAGTGACTCATGACTTACTTGGAATGACTCACGAATTTAGTCCACGATTTTTAAGAAGATATCTTTCATTATTTGATGAAATAACTGGAGCTATTAAGTCTTATGTAAATGATGTAAAAAAGAAAGATTTCCCGAACAAAAATGAACAATATTAATGATTGAAGTTCTTTACGAAGACAATCACATTATTGCGGTGAACAAAAAGTCGGGAGATCTTGTTCAAGGAGACAAAACAGGCGATACTGCACTACCTGAAAAGATCAAAGATTATTTACGAAAAAAATACAACAAGCCAGGAAATATATTTTGTGGAGTGATACATAGGTTAGATCGACCAGTAAGTGGTCTGGTACTGTTTGCTAAGACTAGCAAAGCTCTTAGTCGAATGAACGAACTTTTTAGAAATAAGACAATTCAAAAAACCTATTGGGCAATTGTTGAAAATCCGCCCCAAAATAAAAGTGGAAAACTAGAGCATTACCTTATTAAAAGTGTTAAAACAAACAAATCTCAGGCTTTTATTAAACCCTATGAGCGTGCATTATTCTCTGTTTTACATTATAAAACCTTAAAAAAATTAAATAGATATACCTTACTTGAAGTAAATCCCATAACAGGAAGGCATCACCAAATTAGAGTACAATTATCTCGTTCAAATTCAATAATTAAAGGTGATTTAAAATACGGAGCAAAGCGATCCAACAAAGATAGTTCCATATGCCTTCATGCTAGAGAAATAAACTTCATACATCCTGTTAGTAAAGATCCAATTAAAATAATTGCCCCAGTACCAAAAAATAACATTTGGGAGGCATGTAATTGATACTTAATCGTTGATGTTCTTATACCATCCAAGAAAGTCAGACACTGTCTCAATAGAACTTTCAACAGGGATATATCCTAAATGTTCTGTTATTTTATCAATATTTAATGTAACGGAATATTTTAATACGGCTAATCCATAAACTGTTAAACTAGGTTCTGGATCCCGATAACTAGTTTTTATTTCATTAAACCGAGCCGCAGCATAGGCTAAGAAATAAGGCACCGATTTTAGATCAGATTCTCGACCCAATTTAGATAAAATAAGTTTGATCTGATCCCAAAGTTTAATAGTGTCTCCATTCGTAACATTAAACATTTCTGAATGAGCTTTTTCTTTGTTTTCTATACACAAATTTACGGCATGGCATAAATTATTTATAGAAGTAAAATCAATGACATTATCTCCCTTACCAATAATTCGTAACTTTCCATTATTGTAGGCTTTTAAAACTCTTGGAAAGACAACAGTATCTCCAACTCCGATAATAGCTCTTGGGCGAAGTGCAACGGTAAAGATATTAGAGCTCTCAAGAACGATTCGCTCAGACTCGTATTTAGTAGTCGCATAATAGTTACTATATGCATTCGGATGATGATCTTTCTCATCTATGTTAAAACGATCTGAATAATTAAAATAAATATTAGCAGTAGATATATATATAATTTGCTTTCCTGGTGCTAAAACTTCTAGGAGATTATTCGTCGCTAACACGTTTGCTTTATAAAAAGAATCATATGTCCCCCAAATTGAAGACTTAGCCGCACAATGTACTATAACGTCAAATCCTGAAAGCTTGACTCTGACAAAATTAGAATCGTTCAGATCTCCCACGAAAATTGAGTATCCATTAGCAATTAATTCTTTAGCTTTTAATTTATTACGTCCAGTTCCAAAAACAACGGAAGTACCAAATTTATTAGCTAAATATCGAAGTATATGACCACCTGCAAAACCAGTAGCTCCTGTAACAAGTATTTTATTCATTTTTAAAAAATTATTTCCATTGAGTTTTACTCTCAGCACTTGAAAGTCGAACCCCTTTGCGAATAGATAGATCAGATTTACCTAGATAAAGAAATCCCAATACTTGGTCATTAGAATCAAATCCTAAAAAGGTTTTCATTTTGTCTTCGTAGGTAACCCCACCGGTACTCCAGTGAACAGAAACATTATATTCATATGCACTGAGAAGCATGTTTTGAACAGCACATGAACTTGCAACAATTTCTTCTAATAATGAAATTCGAGTATTAATACTTTTGGCAACAATAATAGCAATAATATGGGATGCTAATTGAGGAGACTTTAATAGTTTCTCGTACTTTTTAAGTTTGAAATCCTCTGCAGATATTGACTTGTAAAGTTCTGATTGAAAAAATGCAAAATCTTGTTTAGAACTTCCTGAAAAAACAACAAAACGCCAAGGTTCTGTAGAACCATGAGTAGGAGCCCAATTAGCAGATCGAATAATCTTTTTCACTATATCGTCTGCAACAGGCTCTCCCGAGAAGAATTTTGGCTTAATATTCCTTCGGTTTTGAATAATATGATCTAAGTTCATTTTTGGATTTAAATAAAACAAATTTTAATTATGCAAATTAATAAATATTCAAAAAGTCTACGATATATATTCAGACTAAAAATAAATGAAAATGAATTTTAAATTGTAAAGTAAATAATTAATAGGGATCTACATCTAATCGAATATGAACACCTTTAAATAATGTATTAGATTTAAAATTATTTACAAATATACTTAACCTGTTCTTTGCCACTGAATACGAAAGCTCCCGTTCTAATTTAATCAAAATTTGCTTTTGATAAAATCCTTTAAGCCGCTCTAAAGAAGGATATTCAGGACCCAAAATACGATGTTCAAAAACAGATCTTAGAGAAGACGCTAAAAATTGAGAAGCTTCATCAGTGGTGTAGCGATTTCGATGACGAACAGTGACATGAATCAACCTAAAATAAGGTGGATATCTAAAAGATTGACGCTCATTAAGTTGAGATGCAAGTAACTCCTTATAATTATGATTATTTATCCAATTTAACACATTATGGTCTGCTTGAAAAGTTTGAATAAGTACTTTGCTTCCAGATTTTTTTCTGCCGGCTCGACCAGAAACTTGACAAAGCATCTGAAATGCTCTTTCAAAGGCTCTGAAATTTGGAAAATTTAACATCTGATCTGCATTCAACACTCCCACCAAGCCTACATGAGAGAAATCAAGACCCTTTGAAATCATTTGAGTACCTACTAGTACATCTATCTCTTGGTCTTCAAATCTATTCAATAATTCCTCATAAGCTCCTTTCTTTCTCGTAGTATCTAAATCCATTCGCTGAATCTGTCGATCCGGAAATATCTGATGGAGTTCATCTTCAATTTTTTCTGTCCCAAAACCTTTCATTAAGAGGTCTTGTTTTTTACAAGAACAACAGGTGGAAGAGCAAGGTGTAGCGAATCCGCAATAATGGCAGCGAAGGCGATTGCTTTTTTTATGATAAGTCAAGCTCACATCGCAATGTTTACAATGAGAAACGTGTCCACAGGATTGACATTCTTGTTGGGGAGCATAACCTCTTCGATTTTGAAATAAAAGAACTTGTTCACCTCGATCAAAAGTATCTTGAATAGAATTAAGAAGCTGCTCAGAAAAATGACCATTCATCCGTTTTCTCTTGTGCTCATAAGAAATATCTACTAATGACATTTCAGGGAAACTAAATCCACCAAATCTAGTATTCAATGAATGAATTCCAAATTTTTTTTTAAGAACATTATAGGAAGTTTCTAAAGAAGGTGTTGCAGAACCTAATAATACTTTAGCCTTATAATAATTACCCATAACGACAGCAAGATCTCTAGCATTATATCTAGGGGCAGGATCCTGTTGTTTAAATGAACTTTCGTGTTCTTCATCTACAATAATTAGCCCTAAATTATCAAAAGGTAAAAAAACAGAAGATCGGGCACCAACAATAATTGGAAATCGAAGATTACTTTTCACATCTCTCCAAAGTTCAGCCCTCTCATTAGTTCCAAATCGGGAATGATATACCCCTACTTGTTCTCCAAAAAAGAGTTTTAATCTATTTACAAGCTGAATAGTCAGAGCTATCTCCGGAACTAAAAGAAGAACTTGCTTACCCAAATCCAAATAGTCTTTCATTAAATGAACATAGACTTCTGTTTTCCCACTGGAAGTAACTCCATGGAGAAGATTAACCCCTTTTTTTGATGCTCGAAGGTTTTTCAAAACCTTAGATTGTTCAGGATTTAAATTAACCAAAGGACGGGTCATTGCTTCCTCATTTTTTAATCGATGAACTTCCTCATACTCAACTTGAATTATTCTCTTTTCGACCAAGCCTTTTGCATAAGAGGTCTTTAACCCATTATCCTTACAAAATTTATGAATGGGCACTACTGAAGAAGTTTCATTCAAAAAAAAATCTAAAAAAGATGCTTGCATAGGTGAATGTTTATATGAGCTCAATAAACTTCTAGCTGATTGTGCAGTCAGCTCAGAGGAAAGTCGAATCATCTTTGTCATTTTTGGTTTAAATCGTTCAAAAACTTCAGACTCAATTTCAATAATCTTACGGTCCTGCATCATTTTTATAAGTGGCAAGACAGATTTCCTCTCTAAAATTTGTGCAATTTCTTGAATTTTAAGACGCTTTTGCAGTTCTATAGCTTCAACTATTAAATATTCAATGTCGTTGAGGGATGAAGTATTTTGATTCCATTCGGGATGAATAACCACAAAAGTTTCATTAGCGAGCTTAAAAGATGAAGGCAAAGCTGCATTAAAAACTTCTCCAAGAGAACACATGTAATAATCAGCAATCCAGTGCCAAAAAGTGATATGCATAAGAGAAACGATAGGGGTCTCATCTAAAACTTCAAGGATATACTTGACCTCATATTCTGGCTCAATAAAATGAAAATTGGAAACGATTCCTGCATAAACTTTTGTGCGCCCAAAGGGAACGGCAACCCTACAACCAACTTGAATTATAGAAAAGTGTGCACTCGTTATCTGGTAGGTAAACTTTTGATTTATCGGTAAAGGAAGAATAACGTCAATATAGCAGGGCTCTTGGAAAATCAAAGGTCTTGATTTTTTAGTTTCTTAGAGCCTTTATACATTTCATACTTAACAAACTTACATTCTAACTTTGCTTGAAAAATTTCAATCTTTCTGGAAGCTCTAAGACCAACATGTTTTAAACCTTCTAGATGTGAGCTTAAAAACCAAGCTTCAGCCCCAGAATAATTTTTCTTTAAAGTACTACCAATTGATTCATACATTTGAGGTATATCTCCCTGAAGTCTTACCCCATAAGGTGGATTAAATACTAAATGAGTAGGTCCCTCAGGCTTGTATGTATCAAAAAAATTGGCACAAGAAATATCGATATACTCCTCCAATCCTGCATTTACAATATTCTTCTTAGCAGATTCAACAGTGTGCGGATCTATATCGTAGCCAATAATTTTACCAAAACAATACGTTGCTCGTTTCAGTTGACTTTCTCTAATCAATGTCCACAATTCATCATCGTAGTCTGGCCAATCCTGGAAAGCAAAATCTGCTCGATTGATATTTGCAGGAATATTTGAGGAAATCATGGCTGCCTCAATTAAAAAAGTACCAGAGCCACACATTCCATCAATAAAAATTGATTTTTTGTCCCAACCACTAAGTAGAATGAGTCCCGCAGCGAGAGCCTCAGATATAGGAGCTTCATTAGTTTCTATACGATAGCCCCTCTTATGTAGCGATTTGCCTGAGCTGTCTAAAGATACGGTACATGTTTCCTTATTTATATGAATGTTAATTCTCAGATTGGGATGATCAAGATCGACATCAGGACGCATGCCACACTTATCTCTAAACTGATCTACAACTGCATCTTTAGTTTTCAATGCAACATATAAAGAATGATTAAAATGAGGAGAATTAACAAAGGAATCAACAGCAAACTTATCATCAATTGTCATATATTGCTCCCAATTAATATTGCGAAGTTCTTTATAAAGTTCTTCGTCATTTCTGACAACAAAAGTCTTGATAGGTTTGATGATTCGCACAGCTGTTCGAAGAGATAAATTGGCTTTGTACATGAAACCTAAATCTCCTTTAAATTTCACTGCTCGTCGGAGTGTTTGAATATTTTTAGCTCCTAATTGAAGAAGCTCATTAGCAAGAATATCTTCCAGACCATGATAAGTCTTAGCGATCATTTCAAAATTATAACTCTGTTCTTTTTTAATCTTTGGCATGCCCTTTAACCATTTAAATAAATTCAAATATACCTATTTCAATTAGGTAATAAAAAAGTAGATTATATAACTTTATCACCCACATTATTTACTCTAATTTTCCTGCTATAAACCCCGTGGTCCATGCAGATTGAAAATTAAATCCACCGGTAATTCCGTCTATATCCAAAACTTCTCCAGCAAAATAAATATTAGGACAAACTTTGCTTTGCATTGTCGTCACCTCTATGTCCTCCAAAGATACTCCTCCGCAAGTAACAAACTCTTCTTTAAAAGTGGTTTTTCCTAAAACTTGGTAAACATCATTTAACAAAATATTGATTAATCTATTCAGTTGTTTTTTAGATAAATCTAACCAAATAATATTTGGAGAGATCTGTAATCTATCTATAATATAAAGCCAAATACTGTTGGGTAAAGAAAAAGGATTTGCATTAGATATTTTTTTTCGTTTGATTGAATCAAAATTTTCAGATAAAAAACAAAATGCATCCTCTTCATTTTTAATTGAAATCCAATTGATCTGAACTTTAAATTCGTAATTACTTTGATGTAAAAATCTTGCTCCCCAAGAAGATAACTTGAGAATCCCTGGCCCACTCATACCCCAATGCGTGATCAAAACAGGCCCTTGGTATCTGAGTTTTGTACGCTGAATCCGAACAATTGCATTTTCAACCACAACACCCATAAGTTTAGTAATTGATTCACCCGGCATATTAAAAGTAAACAAAGAAGGAATAGGAGAAATAATGTGGTGTCCTAATTTTTTCAACCAATCAAAACCTTTGGGTTTCGGGCTTCCTCCAGAAGCAATAATCACTTTATCAAAATGAAGTTTATGATTTTTAAAGCATAAATAATAACCTTTAATATTAGGGATTATCTCAAGAATTCTAGCATTCTTAATCAGTTGTATTTTCTTAATTTGAAGCTCTCTTAAAAAGCAATCCACGATAGTTTGAGAATTATCAGAAATAGGAAACATTCTATTATCCGATTCCGTTTTTAAACCTATTCCTCTCTCTGAAAACCATTTAATTGTATCTCTTGGTTGAAAAACTTTAAATGCTTTTTTTAAGAACTTAGCTCCTCTGGGGTAGAATCGGGATAAAGCAGAGGGTTGAAAACAGGCATGTGTTACGTTGCACCTCCCTCCTCCTGATATTTTTACTTTTGAGAGAATCTTATCAGATTTTTCGTAAAGAAAAACCTCCGCATTTGGATGATGTTCTTTGGAAGAAAATGCTGCGAAAAATCCTGCAGCGCCTCCACCAATTACCGCTACTTTCATATTTCAAATATGAATATTTAAAAAAATTGACCATTAAAAGTGAAATATTTTATTGGTTTTGATGATTTATGAATTAATTTTCCTCATCCTCAAACTCTGAGGTGTTACCTCCAAATATTCATCTTTGCCAATATATTCCATAGATTCTTCTAATGAAAAAACAACTTTTGGAGCAATTTTCATTGCATCATCAGATCCCGACTTTCTCATATTTGTAAGTTGCTTCCCTTTTACAAGATTCACTTCTAAATCATTGTCTCTAGAATGCTCTCCAACCACCTGACCTTTATAAATTATGTCTGCAGGTTCAACAAAAAATCGACCTCTGTCCTGGAGCCTATTAATAGCAAAGCCAGTGGACGGACCTTTTTCCATAGAAATTAGAGAACCCTTTGTTCTCGAAACTATATCTCCTTTGTAAGGACAAAACTCTCTAAATCTATGTGTCATAATTGCTTGACCTGATGTTCCAGTAAGCATGTTATTTCTTAATCCAATTAATCCTCTAGATGGGATATCAAATTCTAAATGTTGAAGGTCTCCTTTGGGCTCCATAACCAAAAGGTCTCCCTTTCTTTGCGTAACTAATTCTATTGCCTTACCAGAGTATTCCTCAGGCACATCTATAACTAAAGTCTCGTATGGCTCGCATTTTACTCCATCAATTTCTTTTTCAATGACTTGTGGTTTTCCAACCTGAAGTTCATAGCCTTCTCTTCTCATCGTTTCAATAAGAACAGACAAGTGAAGGATACCTCTACCATATACATTAAACTTATCTTCTGAATTTGTAGTCTCTACTTTCAGAGCAAGATTTTTCTCTGTTTCCTTAAATAGTCGATCTCTTAGATGTCTAGAAGTAACAAACTTCCCTTCTTTCCCGAAAAATGGAGAATTATTAATAGTAAACAACATACTCATCGTAGGCTCATCAACAGATATTCTTGGCAATGCCTCAGGTGCATTAATATCAGAAAGAGTATCACCAATTTCAAAATCATCCAAACCAATTACTGCACAAAGGTCTCCACTTCTGACTCTAGTAACTTCAGTTCTACCGAGACCTTCAAAAACAAAGAGTTCTTTGATTCTAACTTTTTTATTCACACCATCTTTACACAGCATGTAATCTTTTCCCTTTTCAACATCACCGCGGAACACTCTTCCTATGGCAATCCTACCCTTAAAACTTGAAAAATCTAATGAAGTAATTTGCATTTGAAGCGTTCCAGGTCTGTAGGGTGCCTCAGGGATACTTTCAATCACAGCATCTAGCAAAGCAACAATATCTTTAGTTGGTTTTTGCCAGTCTGTACTCATCCATCCTTCTTTGGAGGATCCATAAATAGTCACAAAATCAAGCTGGTCTTCGCTGGCGTCTAAATTAAACATCAAATCAAATACTTGCTCCTGGACGATATCAGGCGTACAGTTTTCTTTGTCTACTTTATTTACAACAACGATAGGTTTTAATCCAAGAGCAATTGCCTTAGTGAGAACAAATCGAGTTTGGGGCATGGCACCCTCAAAAGCATCAACAAGTAACAAAACTCCGTCTGCCATTTTCAAAACACGTTCCACTTCACCACCGAAATCTGCATGGCCAGGGGTGTCGAGAATATTAATTTTAACACCATTATAATTTGCAGCGACATTCTTTGAAAGAATCGTAATTCCTCTTTCACGCTCTAAATCATTGTTATCTAATATGAGTTCTCCAGAATCTTTTCTTGGATTCATAATTTGACATTCATGTATAATCTTATCAACCAAAGTAGTTTTTCCGTGATCAACATGGGCAATGATTGCAATATTTCGAATAGATATCATGGTTCAAAAATTAAGAATGCGAAAATACACAGAATAAATCATTGACTGAATAAATTGAAGATTTATTTACTTTTTAAATGCCATTTTAAATACTTTTGATAAATAATTTAAAGATTAATTGACTTGATTAACAAGTATTATTTTTAAAAATTCAAATGATGAAAAAAAATATTAGTAATTAAAAGCCAAAAAAGATAATTGTACTGATATAATATATTTGAGAAAATCATTAGCTCATAAATCTTGTTGAACAGAATTTAAATATAAAACTTTCCATTTTGCAGATTCCCTAATCTTTGATGATGGGAGTTTTACGGCTTTTACTCGGACCAACTGACCTATTTTCATGCCTTTTGATTTGGCATAATCAAAATTTATACGAACAAGTCCAACAAAATACTTATCTCCTTCAACTCTAATATGATCCTCTAAGACTTTGTAAACTGATCTTTTTGGTCTTTTTTTAGTTATTTGATTATGGAGAACCTTAAATCTTACACCTTCGTGATTTGCTACTCTTTGAAGTTTTAAACTAACAAAATCACCTACTTTAATGTTTTTATCTCCAAAATATTTGAAAGCTCCGTGAACATCATCCGAAACGACAAACTGAGCTAAATCTTTTGCAATATTTAAACCATATATAATTCCATCTTGAGCCTTCCAATCATTAAAGACAAAAGAAACAATTGGATTAGCCCTGCGGTAACAAAAATTCAATAAATGAATGTCTCTTTGGACATTTTTAAACCACGATTCGTTGACAACATTTTTCCAATCTTCGCTAATATTCTTTCCCAATTCTCTTTTTGACGAACTAATAACTTTGTAAAGAATTTTAGCGGCACCAAACTCTTTTTCTTTTACAAAAAGATGAAATAATTTAGTTTGTGATCGAATTAACTGTCCAGGACGAGTATGACAAATGATTGTTTTACAAAGTGCTTGAATTTTACGTTCCTTGCCATCGCTTATGTCAGCCAATAATTCCCAAGCCAAATATTCCTTACTTCTCTTCTTAAGATAATCTAAAATAGATACCTCTGCGTTTTTAACATCTCCTATAGCTTGGTATGCTTTTGCTTTATAGTAGTCTATGTAAGGTATGTTCTTGTAGTTTTCCCCCACAAAGCTTAATTCCTCCAACAAAATAGATACATCTTCGGCAGAGGGTTTATCTTGATGAGTGATATGCTTAGCAATACACAAAAGCATTAATTCTCCTAGAGAAGCTTTTTTCTCGCCATCTTCATTCAAAGCTAAAAAATGGTTTGAAGGCAAATTTCTAACACCTATATTAATAAGTAAACGAACATATGACTTATTTAAATCTTGAGATTCAAGAATTGAGCTAGAAATAAATGTAAAAAGACTTGTTTGAGCGGGTAACTTAACGTGAGATATGGTATTATAAAGTCTATCAAATATTGAAGAAGAAGCCTCAACACGAACTAGTTCTTTAATGAACTTACCTACTTGCCACAAAATATTTTCATGAATAACAGAATCTTTTAAAGGTATATTTAGTGCATAGAACTCGTCTAGGTATGTGAAAAATTCATCTGCTTTTATTAAAAAACAATTTTTTTGGAGCAAATCGGTCAAGACTCTAGATAGGTCTTTTTTCACTATATCTATGCTTGTATCTTTTGAAAGCCTCTGGTGTGCCAATTCATAGGCTTGGAGTAGGTCTCCATCTCTTCTCAATTCATCAATTACAGACATAAATCTAATTTAGGTCGTAAACTTACAAAACCATTAATATTAGACCTAAATAAAAATAGTCTAATTATGATAAGTATCAAGCTAATTAAATCTTTAATGTTCTTACAGGGCATCATTATAAAAAATGGCATAAATACCTATATTTGTAAAGATTAAATAATTTCAAAAGTTACGAAATCCGATGCTAGAAGAAGAAAAAAAACCGATTCAAGTGAATGATGAAAGTATAACTCAAAGCGAGTCTGAAAAAGAATCAAAAGAGAAACGTTCAATGAGTGACAAGAAAGATAGTTTAATGGAATCTAAAGAGTTTAAAAAAGATGAAGAAGAGCATAAATTAAGTTCTGAAGAACCATCTAAAATTACAAAAGAAAATTCTACTTCAATCGAAACTATAGAAGCTAAAAATAAAAACTCTAAAAAGGTGGAAAATATTGAATCTTTAAGGATGGAAGATCTAAGCACAGAAGATTTAATATCTGCAATCAAATCAAAATTAAACACTGCACCGATTCAGAGTCTAAAACCATTTATCGATCAAGTAAAAAAGACTTTTTACGAAAGAAGTAACCAAGCTTACAATAAAGAATTAAAAAAATTTCAAGCTCTGCATCCTGAAAGTAATTCTGACAAAGAAGGAGATGATACGATTGAATTCGATTACTTATATCCATTTACTGAAGAATTTAAAGTGGTCTTGAAAGCTTACAAAACAGCTCGAGATACTTTTTATTCAGAACAAGAGAAAAACATGAATCTTAATTTAAAAATTAAGTTGGGACTGATAGAAGAACTAAAAGAATTGTTAAACTCCGAAGAAAAAATAAAAGAAACTTTCAATCATTTTAAAGATATTCAAAAGCGTTGGAAAGTAGCTGGTCAAGTACCCAAATCTGAGTTGAATAACCTGTGGAATACTTATCATCATCACGTAGAAAACTTCTTTGATTATCTTAGGATAAACAACGACTTGAGAGACATTGAATTTAAAAGAAATTTAATCCAAAAAACTGAATTATGTGAAATTACCGAAGCACTAGATAAAGAGAAAAATTTAGACTCTGCATTTACTACCCTTCAATTACTTCATGAAAAATGGAAAGAAATTGGACCTGTAGGGAAATCAAATCGGGAAGAAATTTGGGAACGATTCCATACTGCAACTAAGATCCTTCACAAAAAAAGAAATGATTTCTTTGAAAAAAGAAAAGGAGAGTTTGAAATTAATTTCGAACAAAAAATATCTATGTGTGCAGAGGTAGAAAGTATTAATTCCTCTGAATTTTCTAATCATAATGCTTGGCAAAAAACATCAATTTATATCAATAAATTACGTGATGATTGGAAAAACATTGGTCCAGTAAGTCGAGCCCAAAATAATCTTTCATGGACCCGCTTTATTACTGCCATTAAAATATTTAATTCAAAAAAGAACAATTTTTATAAAGAGTTAAAGAAAAGTCAAAATAAATCTCTTCAAGTCAAAATAGAACTAGTAAAGCAAGCGGAATCTCTTTCTCAAAGTACTGAATGGAAAAATACATCACAAATACTTAAGAAACTCCAACGAGACTGGAAAAAATCAGGAATTGCTCCAAGAAAAGAGTCAGATGCACTTTGGAACCGATTGAAAAATGCATGCAACATGTTTTTTGAAAATCTCAAAAAACAAAATGAAATACTAGACAAAAAATTTGAAGTAAATCTCCAGACGAAAGAAGTTCTTTTAAAAAATTTAACAGACTATAAAAATACCGGTTCACCGAAAAAAGATCTTGATTCAATTAAATCTTTTATTGCTAATTGGAAAAGTATTGGTAAAGTTCCTAGTAAAAATATTAAATCAATAGAAAGTCGCTTTCGAAAATCAATAGATTGCTTATTTAAACAAATTGACCTTGACAAGTCAGAAAAAAAAGAGATTCAGTTCAAATCCAAAATGGATTTAATTGTTGCAGAAAATGACCCTACTAAACTAAGTGATGAACTTTTAAAAATTCAACTTTCTCATAAGAAATGTAAAAATGAACTCTCCCTTCTAGAAAATAATATCAGTTTTTTTAAACATGCAAAAGAGGATAATCCGATGGTTGTTGAGGTTAGAAAAAAAATTCAAAATCAAAAAGATAAGTTGGAAGAATTTACATCTCAAATAGCTTATATAAACACTCTCTAATCTTTATGTTCATAATAATCTAAGTAAAATCTCTTTTTTTCATTGTCTCATTATGAATTTTGAACTCGTTTCTGATTTTAACCCAACTGGAGATCAACCACAAGCCATTCAAGAAATTGTGGATGGTCTAAACAGAGATCTTCCATATCAAACTCTTCAGGGAGTCACAGGCTCTGGAAAAACCTTTACAATGGCCAATGTAATTATGGAGGTCAATAAACCAACTCTAGTTTTATGTCACAACAAAACATTGGCTGCTCAACTATATGGAGAATTTAAAGAGTTTTTCCCAAAAAATGCAGTAGAATATTTTGTCTCTTACTACGATTATTATCAACCTGAGGCGTATATTCCCCATTCTGGTATTTACATTGAGAAGGATTTATCAATCAATGAAGAAATAGAAAAACTTAGACTTAGCTCTTCTTCTACACTTCTTTCAGGTAGAAAAGATGTGATAGTTATTTCATCTGTTTCTTGCATTTATGGAATTGGAAATCCCGCAGAGTTTCACAAAAACGTCATTGAATTAAAACTAAATCAAAAAATTAACCGACAAGAATTATTATTAAGTTTGGTATCATCTCTTTATTCCAGAACAGAAATAAATTTAGAGCGAGGACAATTTAGAGTCAAAGGCGATTCAATTGATATTTTCCCCGCCTATTCAGATTTTGGCTTAAGAATTATGCTTTGGGATAATGAAGTCGAGTCATTGGAATCATTTGATCCTGTTACAGGACATAAAATTGACGGCTTTGATGATCTTAAAATATATCCTGCAAACTTATTTGTCACATCAAAAGAACGCTTAGACGGAGCAAAACAGGAAATCAAATCAGATCTAATAAAACAGATTGATTATTTCAAAGAAATTGGAAAACATTTAGAAGCAAAAAGATTAGAGGAGAGAGTAAATTTTGATTTGGAGATGATTCAAGAGCTTGGATATTGTTCAGGAATTGAAAATTACTCTAGATATCTAGATGGAAGAGACCCAGGAACTCGACCATTTTGTCTGATAGACTATTTCCCAGATAATTTTATGCTTTTTGTGGACGAAAGTCACGTCACATTACCTCAAGTGAGGGCCATGTTCGGAGGAGATAGATCGAGAAAGGAAAACCTTGTAGATTATGGTTTTAGACTGCCGGCTGCCATGGATAATCGTCCTCTTAAATTTGAGGAGTTTAAGGCTATCGTTCCACAAGTTGTGTTTGTGAGCGCTACTCCCGCAGATTATGAATTAGAACAATCAGAAGGAGTTATTGTAGAACAAATAATTCGTCCAACCGGGCTGCTGGATCCTATTATTGAAATTCGTCCAACAAAAAATCAAATCGATGACCTTCTTGAAGAAATTACAAAAAGAGTCGAAAATCAAGAACGTATTTTAGTTACGACCCTGACAAAAAGAATGGCAGAAGAACTAACAACATACCTAACAAAATATGGCGTAAAATGTAGATACATCCATTCTGATATAGATACAATTGAGCGTGTAGAAATCATGCGAGATCTTCGTTTAGGAATTTTTGATGTCTTAGTTGGGGTCAATTTATTGAGAGAAGGGCTCGATCTCCCTGAAGTTTCTTTAGTCGCTATTTTAGATGCTGACAAAGAGGGATTCTTACGCTCCCAACGCTCTTTAACCCAAACTGTGGGAAGGGCAGCTAGACATACCAGAGGGAGAGCAATTTTCTATGCAGATAAAACAACCGACTCAATGAAGCGAACAATAGAAGATAACGAGAGGAAGAGGTCAATTCAAATGGTTTACAACACCAAAAATAATCTGATTCCTTTTTCTATAAAAAAATCAAAAAAAAGCATCACAGACAGATCATCAATTATTGGAAAAACAACAATTTATGAGACTAATTCTGATATTAAATCACTTACATTTAATGAAGAAGAAATAAAATACATGAGCGCTGAAGAGAAAATAAAAAAAATGTCTGAGTTCAGAAAAGCAATGGAAAATGCTGCCAAAGAACTAAATTTTATTGAAGCTGCACGTTTTAGAGATTTAATTAGCCAACTGAAAAACTACCTTGATTAATAATATATTAATTCAAAAATCATCATTAACTTTAAACGCATGAGATTTTAACCATAAATTTTATATACTTGTCCAACCAAAAAAATGAAAAATGAAACAATTTTTTAAATTCACTATTGCTTCAGCCTTAGGACTAATCATCGGTACAATTTTACTCGTTTTAATCGGTTCAATAATCGTCTCTTCAGGGAATTCTGATAAAATATCATTGAGTGAAAATCATGTTCTTAAACTAAACTTAAGTGGTTCTATTCAAGACCGTAAGGAAAAAGTCCCCTTTGATATAAGTGAAATAACAGGTCAAAATATAAATATTATTGGGCTTAACGAAGTTCTGAGAAATATTAAAAAAGCAAAAAACGATGATTTTATATTAGGCATTCTTCTAGATGTTGGTCAAATATCTTCAGGTTATGCTAGTCTTGAAGAAATAAGAAATGCATTAATAGATTTTAAAAAATCAGGCAAATTCATTACAACTTATTCTGAAATATATACTCAAAAAGCCTATTACCTAGCCAGTGTTGCCAATTATATTTGTATGTATCCTGAAGGAGGTCTTGATTTAAAAGGGATAAACAGTACAGTCACTTTCTTTACTAATGCTCTTAAAAAAATGGGGATAGAGCCCCAAGTTATCCGTCATGGTAAATTTAAAAGTGCTGTAGAACCCTTCATGCTTAATGAAATGAGCGATGAAAACCGTAAACAGATTGAAATATATATGGGCTCATTGTGGAACACATACACCCAAAATATCGCTTTAAACAGAGGTGTTTCTTCAAATAGACTAAATGAAATTATTAACAACTTCGAATTAAAAACTCCAAAGGATGCAGTAAAATTAGGTTTGATAGATAGTTTATTTTATGATGATCAATTCCGTAAACACCTTGTCTATCTCAGTCACGAAGATACTTATGAGGATATTAAGTTTATTAATTTATCTAGGTATGACAATGTGAAAAGCGAAAATGCAAGAGAAAAATTTAAAAAAGATAAAATTACTATTATTTATGCGCAAGGAGAAATCGTTTCTGGGACTGGAAGTGAAACTGTAATTGGATCAGAAAGAATTTCTAAAGCGATTAGAAATGCTCGAGAGGATGAAAAAGTAAAAGCTATTGTCCTTCGTGTTAATTCTCCAGGCGGAAGCGCATTAGCATCTGATGTAATCTGGAGGGAAATGGTTTTAGCGAAAGACACCAAGCCCGTAGTCGTTTCAATGGGAGATGTAGCTGCATCTGGAGGATATTATATCGCATGTGCATCTGATAAAATTTATGCTTCACCAAACACGATTACGGGTTCAATTGGAGTCTTTGGATTGTTATGGTCTTTTGAGGAACTCTTTTCAGAAAAATTGGGATTAACATTTGATCAAGTAAAAACAAACAAATTTGCTGATTTAGGTAGTACGAACCGACCGCTAACAGATCAGGAATATGACCTAATTCAGGAAGGAGTTGTTGATGTATATAACACATTTACCTCAAAAGTGGCTTCTGGAAGAAAAATGCATCAGATAGATGTAGACAATATTGGACAGGGAAGAGTTTGGAGTGGTGCTAATGCCATTGAAATTAATTTAATTGATGAGTTTGGGGGTTTGGCTGAAGCTATCAAAGGTGCTGCAGAAATGGCAGGATTAGAAGATTATCGACTTACTGAACTGCCCTTGCAGAAAGATCCTATCCAACAATTCATTGAAAGTCTTGAAGAAAACATACAGTCATCTTGGCTAAAACATCAATTAGGGGATCAATACAAATACTACAAAACACTTCACAATCTAAAAAATATAAAGGGAATTCAAGCAAGAATGCCTCTTCAATTTATTATTGATTAATTCAGCATCATTGTATCTAATTACGAAGATTAACGGGAATAAGAAAACTTGTCATGTACTCTTGGGGCAAATATTTATACTGGTTTTTATCTTTTTAATCTAATTTTTACCTTAAATCTTCCTTCCATTTAGACTTACCTATTTTTTGATTCAGCTTTTTAAAAACCTTAGCAATTTCTGTTCAGTAATATTGACTCCTATGGTAGCATGTCTCTTTACCACATATTATGGAATTAGAATTTTTGATCTTTTAAAGGAAAAATCCTTTGTTGAAAAAATAATTTACAGGCTTTATTTACTCAATGAAAAGATATTGTATCAGTCTTTTATATTTATTTTTGTGATCAATAGCTAGTCATGATATTTTGATATTAATTTCTAAAGGCTGGCTGTTTAGATTTTTATGTGTTTGCTGATAATCTATTTTTTTATGATTAATCAGCGTGAGAAAGTGAAAATTTAACAATAAATTGATTTATTTTTAATATGCCATTAAATCATAACTTGCAAAAAAATAAAATGAAAAAAAAAATGAAAAAAATCATATTTTTAATTACTGCTACTGGATTACTTTTTAGCATTCAAGCTCAAGACATAATAACCAATAAAGAAGGGAGCGAATATAAGTTCAAGATAATCTCTGATATTGAAGCTACAGAGGTTCAGAGTCAAGGAAGAACGGGTACCTGTTGGAGTTTTTCTGCGCTTTCATTTATAGAATCTGAAATTATGAGATTGGGTGGAGGAAAACACGAATTATCTGAAATGTTTATAGTGAGAAATACCTATTCCGACAAAGCAGATAAGTATGTGCGCATGCACGGGAATCTAAATTTTGGTCCCGGAGGCGCTTTTCATGACGTAAGTGAGATTATAGATGCACACGGAATACTTCCATTAGAAGTTTACACAGGAAGACCTTCAGGAGAAAAAAAATTCAATCACGGAGAGATGGATCAATTGCTACTAGGAATGGTAAAGGCTGTAGTGGATGCAGAACAAGAAATCTTAACTCCGCTTTGGAAACCTGCGATTGACGCAGTTTTAGATACTTACCTGGGAAAAGTCCCATCGACATTCAAATATCGTGGCAAAGAATATAGCCCAAAATCATTTGCAAAATCTTTGAATTTTAATGCAAAAGATTATGTATTTATTAGTTCGTTTACGCACCATCCATTTTATGAAGAATTTATTATAGAAGTTCCTGACAATTGGATGATGAAAAAAGTATACAATTGTCATATGGATGAAATGATAAGTATCATAGACCATGCATTAATAAATGAGTATTCTATTGCTTGGGCGTCTG
Source organism: Flavobacteriales bacterium (assembly GCA_002707145.1). The sequence goes on from PAMD01000017.1 coordinate 65,944, forward strand.
ATGTATCAGAAGAAGGGTTTTCTTTCCGAGATGGTCTGGCTTTGGTACCTCAAGATGATGCCAAAATAAAGAAATCTGGTAAAAACAATCAAAATTTTTCAGATGCTGGAGTAAGCAGAGAGAGCACAATATTTGAGACTCCTTGTAATGAAAAGGAAATAACTCAGGAAATGAGACAGTTGGCCTTTGACAATTATGAAACTACAGATGATCATGGAATGCATATGACCGGTATATTAGAAGATCAAATAGGGAAAAAATATTACATCATAAAAAATTCTTGGGGAACAAATTATAATGATTGTGATGGATATTTTTATGCTTCTGAGGCCTATGTAAAATATAAAACGATGAACATTATGTTACATAAAGATGCTCTTTCAAAAACAATGAGAAAAAAATTAAATATTCAATAAAAAAATAATCTATTAATTAGATTGAATTCCCTTTAACTGAAAGGGTAAAAAAACAACTCATTATTTATGAAAAAGTTAATAATATTATCTTTCTTGTTAATTTTTTATAAAATTTTGAATGCTCAATCATGTTCTAAAAAAGAAATGAGTATTGTGCTAAAGGAAATGTCAGCAATAACGACTTTAGTAATTACACTTATTATAATGCATTCGATTCCTCAGCACTAGTTGGGAAATCATACAAGATTCTGTCCCAGATAGTTGAGAATACACTTTCTACTTCTCCAACTATTATGTAACAGGGGTTCTCTATGGAAGCAGTACTTTTTTGCCAAACTCTGAGCAGTATATGAATTGTCATATTTATCCAAATAGTACCCCGGGATGTGGTTTAATAAAGATGGAAATAACAACTAACTTTCTTCATAAAGACTCCATTACTTGAAACATCTGTGCAATTAATAACTTAACAATAAACGAATCAACTCACCTTAGCAATAAGAAATTAAATATATCTATGACATTCAGGGTAAAATGCATAACACATTTCTTCCCCACCAAATGATGGTGATTAAATATAAAAACAGTGTAAAAGAAAAAGTTATTCATCAATATTGAGTTAAGCTAGACCAAACTATACTTAATACAAATTATATTTTCTTCAACTAGTTAACTCCCTACAAGTTTGATAATTTAGTTATCATATAAAAATTCATTTTTGACAAAGTATAAGAAATAAATACAATCACAAATTTCTGTATCATTCACAATATTTTTTTTTCGGATGATCTGTCGTTATTTATAAAATAAAATTCGAATTTCTCAGGGTTTTTAATAATAGCTTTTAAAGGAACTAAAATCCTTAGGAGTATGACACCCTATTTTTAAATATCCTTTCTATTCGAACTAATTAGTGGCATATCAGAAATGATTATGGCAATAAGATAGGCTCGCTTAATTATGTTTTAAGTCAATCTAGGGTGTCGATTAATAAAATGTGAAATTAACTTAAATAATTAATCAAGCTTCTGACATAAATTACAAAGGGCATCAGACAATTGTGGAAATTGAAAAGAGAATCCATAATCAGACAATTTATTTGAAGATACTGGGCTACCCTTCAATAAAATAACGGACATTTCCCCAAATAAAATTCGTAAAATAAAAGAAGGAACATTAGGAAGCCAAAGGGGGCGATTAAGAGTTTTTGCAATACAGCGAGTAAATTCCTTATTAGTTACACAATTAGGAGATACTGCATTATAAATCGAATGTGGAAGTAGACCTTCCACTAAGTGAATAAAAATTGCACAAAGATCTTCTAAATGAATCCACGGCATAAATTGATTTCCAGAACCCAATACAGATCCAATCCCATATTTAACAGGAAATGATATAATAGGTAGAGCTCCCCCACCATTACTCAATACAAGCCCAAGCCTAAGTTTAGAAACCTGACACCCAATATTTTTAAATAAATCTGCGGCTTCTTCCCAGTCGGCACACATATTTCCTAAAAAATCAGGATATGCATTCATGTCTTCAGTTTTTGGTTCAAGATCATTTATTCCTCCATACCATCCAATGGCAGAACAAGAAATAAAATACTTTGGAGAAACTTTCAATTCTAAACATTTTCTGTGCAAAAATTTGGCGCTAGCAATACGACTATTATGAAGAGTTTCTTTTCTTTTTTTGGTCCATCTACCCTGAGAAATTCCCGCACCTGCTAAATGGATCAAACAGTCGACATCTTGTAATGCAGTAATATCAAATTGATCTTTTTTCGGATCCCAGTGAAAATAATTCTGAAGAGATCTCTGAGAGATATTTCTAGTTAAAATAAGTGTTTCGTGACCTCGTATTGCAAGCACTCTAACTAATTCTTGGCCAACTAAGCCCGTACCTCCAGAAACAAGTATTTTCATTATTTTTAATAACTCAATTAGAATTAATCATCACAATCTCATGCGATTTTAACTTTGTTGTAAAATTAATAAAATGTAGCTTAGTAAAGCCAAAATTTACTGTTGTAGTTACAAAAATTGTTGAATTTAATGGATTTGGCTTCTTATCTAATCAATACAAAAACAACGAAATGAACATCAAAAAAATTCCCAAAGAAATTTCTGCAGTCCAACTAAATGAAATGATAAAAAAAGGAAATAATATAAATATCCTTGATGTAAGGGAATACATAGAATGGGACATTTGTCATCTTGAAGGTGCTGAAAATATACCTATGAATTTGATTAAGAAATGTCTTGATAAAATATGTAATGAAACCCCTACAATTGTGTTATGTCATCACGGAATACGAAGCAGAAATGTTATTAATTACTTGGAAGTCAAAGGATATCAAAATCTAATTAATTTGAAAGGTGGAATTCATTCTTGGGCAGTAAATATAGATACAACTATGACTAAATATTGATCTTAGTCTATCCTAAATAGAATTCATAAATAGCGAATAAAGAAATTTTTCTGTTTAAAGATATTTAAAATAATAGGATTCTCTAATTCAAGCAAAATATGAATAACACTTTGATTTAGAACTTTTAAAAAATATTATTGTAAAATAGCTTTTAATAAATGCGAACTTCGGTTATTACCTCCTCGCCTACTTCCTGGTTAAGCATTTCTCTGATTCTCTCTTTAGAATAGCTAAGTTCTTGTTTGAGTGCGGCATTGCTTAATCTTACAAATAGAATTCGTTTCTCTACCTCAATACTAACAGTGTATTTTGTCACAGAAGGACCCATGAGTTTATCCCAAGAAGTCACAACGTAAGCTTCATTAAATTTTGAAGTAATGTTGTAATTCTTTAGAAGTTCCTTTATTACCTCTGCTATAGTTTGTCCTTGAGCTCTTCTCATTTAACGATTCCGTTATTCACGTAAAACATCTTATAAGAATCGTCAATTTTCTTTACAATGTTTTCTGTTCTGTTAATATGCGTATCTGTGATAAAAATCTGTCCAAAATGTTGTTCAGAAACTAAACGAATAATTGCTTCAACACGTTTGTCATCTAATTTATCAAAAATATCATCTAATAACAACAAAGGCTTTTCTCCAACTATGTTTTTGATAAAATCAAATTGAGCTAATTTAAGAGAGATTAAATAAGTTTTTTGTTGACCTTGTGATCCTTGTTTTTTTATAGAGAAATCTCCTATTTTAAATAATAAATCATCTTTGTGAATCCCACATGTAGTATACTGTAGAATTTTGTCTTTGGTAAGGTTTTCTTCTAGCAAAGAAGCCAGAGATTGCTCGTGAAGTTGAGACTTATAAGTTAATTCAACCTTTTCTTTAGAACCAGATATTACGCTATAATAGTTATTGAAAATGGGATTAAATTGACCCATAAATGCACACCGTTTGTTATAGATTTTCATCCCAATGTTCACCAACTGTTCGTTATATATACTAATAGTGGTTGAATCATAGGTGAAATTTGAAGCAAAATATTTTAAGAGAGCATTTCTTTGGGAAAGAACCTTATTGTAAGAAATAAGATGTTGCAAATACAATTTATCTGACTGAGAGATTACTCCATCCATGAATTTTCTTCTAGTATTACTTCCTTCCAAAATCAAATTTATATCAGCTGGAGAAACAATCACAGAAGGAAAAAGACCAATGTGGTCCGAAAAACGCTCGTACTCCTTTTTATTTCTCTTAAAAACTTTTTTGTGACCCTTTTTTAAGCCACAAAAGATGCTTTCGACTAAATAATTTCGTTCAAAAATACCTTCAAGAGTAAAAAAAGACTTTTCATATCGAATATTCTGGCTATCGATCGAATTAAAATAACTCTTACAAAAGCACAAATAATAAATGGCATCTAGTAAATTAGTCTTTCCCTCTCCGTTGTCTCCAACAAAACAGTTGATATTCGAGGAAAAAGTTAATTGGACCGACTCATAATTTTTAAAATCGATTAAAGAGAGCTCTTTTAAATACATTAAAAATTTATTTCAGTAAAAATAAGACCAGAAATTAAATTTATAGCGTTGATTTAAGAATTTCTTTTATTTTTGTACAATATTTAACATATATTAAATAAAATGGCAGAAAAGAAAAATCAAACTCCAGAACAATTAAAGGCAATAGAAGAAAGTCTAACAAAAGCAGAAATGTATGTAGAAAACAATAAAAACACCCTTATGTTGCTTGTATTGGCTGTCGCTATAGGATTTAGTGCATTCTTTGCTTACGATAGATTTTATCTACAACCCAAAGAAAATAATGCCATAACAGAGATGTACATGTGCGAAAGGAATTTTGAACAAAATAAATTTCAAGAAGCTCTAGACGGAGACGAACAATATGCAGGATTACTAGAAATAATTGATCTTTATGGAGGAACCAAATCAGCAAATCTAGCTGAGTACTATTCAGGAATTTCTTATTTCAAATTAGGAAATATGGAAGAAGCAATCTCTCATTTAGATAACTTTTCTTCCGATGATGAAATCTTAGCACCAATTGCAAAAGGTGCTATTGGTGATGCATTTTCTGAATTAGGACAGGATGAAGAAGCACTATCATATTACATTATGGCCGCTAATATGAGAAACAACGAATTTACGACTCCTGTATATTTAATGAAGGCAGCAAATGCTGCATATTTGCTCAAAAAAAATGACCAAGCACTAGATTTATATAAACGTATCGAAAAAGATTTTATCAAAACTCGCGAAGGTCAAAATATCGGTAAATACATTTCTAGAATGACCGCAGAGCAATAACTTTTTATGGCATCCACAAATTTATCATATTACGACAAAAAGTTAATCCCAAATGCAGAAGGTCTTCGATTTGGGATTGTTGTTTCAGAATGGAACGTAAACATCACTGAAAACCTTTATCAATCTGCACATGAAGTATTATTAGATAACGGTGTTTTGCCTGAAGATATTCTTCGTATGAATGTTCCTGGAAGTTTCGAACTCACTTTTGGTGCCTCCTTAATAGCAGACACAACAGATGTAGATGCAATTATTACTCTTGGCTCTGTAGTGCAAGGAGAGACCAAACATTTTGACTTTATCTGCCAAGGAGTAAGCTACGGAATTAGCCAACTTAATATTAGCTTAGATATCCCTGTAATATTTGGTCTCCTTACAGATAATACCATGCAACAAGCAATTGATCGCTCTGGAGGGAAACTAGGAAATAAAGGAAGTGAATGTGCAATAGCCGCCATAAAGATGGCTTCTATGAATCAAATACTAAAATCAGAATAACAAATATTTCTTGAGATTATCACAAATTATCTTTTATTTATATTAATAATTTAAAAGAGCAACTAAGAAAAAAATGAAAAAAATCATCACATTTACGATTATTGTCGGATTCGTTTTCTCTTCATGCAATACTAATATTGAAAAAAACACCAATTTTTCCTTTCAAACTGAAACATTTGGCGATATAAAAATTGTTCGCTACAAAGTTCCTGGATTCGACTCATTAAGTCTCAAACAGCAAAAGCTTGTGTACTTTCTCAGTGAAGCAGGATATTCAGGAAGAGATATTATCTGGGACCAGAACTACCGGCACAACCTTTCTATTCGTAGAGCCTTAGAAAATATTGTACTCAATTATTCTGGAGATAAAACCTCTATTAACTGGAGAAACTTTATGATCTATACCAAAAGAGTGTGGTTTTCCAATGGAATTCATCACCACTATTCGATGGCAAAATTTGCTCCAGACTTTTCAAAAAAGTATTTTATGAGTTTAATGAAAGAGGTCGGTGATTCTCTCAACGAAGAAGCTATTAAAGCTATTTTCGATCCTGAATTTGATGCAAAAAAAGTTAATCTTGATCCTAGCAAAGGATTAGTTTTAGGTTCAGCGGTCAATTTTTATCAGGAAGACATATCAGAAGCTGAAGTAGATGCTTATTTTGAATCTATTAAAGAAATAGAAACTGACCAACCTTTATCTTACGGTTTGAACTCTAAATTGATTCGTGGAGAGAATGGCATTGAAGAGATGGTTTATCACTTAGATGGGATGTATGGCGAAGCAATTATAAAAATTATTTATTGGTTAGAAAAAGCTGTTGAAGTCTCTGAAAATAAAGCCCAAGAAGATGCACTTAAACTTCTGATAGAATACTATAAAACTGGGGACTTAAAAACTTGGGATGATTATAATATTGCATGGGTGAGTGCCACAGAAGGTGATATTGATTATATTAATTCATTTATAGAGGTATATAATGATCCAAAAGGCTATACTGGGTCATTTGAATCACTAGTTGAAATTACAGACTTTGAGGCTTCAGCACAAATGAAAGTTTTATCAGACAATGCACAATGGTTCGAGGACAACTCTTCTATCATGGAAGAACACAAAAAGAAAAACATTTCAGGAGTGTCTTATAAGGTGGTTTCGGTAGCTTCAGAAGCTGGAGATTCCTCTCCATCTACTCCTATAGGTGTTAATCTTCCAAATTCCAATTGGATTCGCTCTACCCATGGTTCAAAGTCTGTAAGCCTTGGGAATATTGTATATGCTTATGCTCAGGCAGGTGGAGAGGGAATGTTAGAAGAATTTTGCAATGACACAGAAGAAGTAACTAGAGCAAAAAAACATTCCAAATTGGCAGGCAAACTTCACACAGCCCTACATGAAGTTTTGGGGCATGCCTCAGGACAATTAAATCCTGGCGTTGGAACCCCAAAAGAAACAGTCAAAAGCTATGCCTCTACCCTAGAAGAAGGACGTGCTGATCTAGTAGCTCTTTATTTCATGATGAATAAAAAACTAATCGAATTGGGATTAATGGAATCACTAGAAACAGGAAAATCTGAATACGACTCCTACATTCGAAATGGTTTAATGACTCAAATGCAACGTCTTGAACCTGGTGCTGACATAGAAGAGGCTCACATGAGAAACCGACAATGGGTATCTGCATGGTCTTATGAAAAAGGAATAAAAGAAAATGTGATTTCTAAAATATCTAGAAATGGAAAAACTTATTTTGAAATTAATGATTACAAAAAGCTTCAAGCTATTTTTGGAGATTTATTAATGGAAGTACAAAGAATTAAATCTGAAGGCGATTATTCTGCATGCCAAGCATTGGTTGAAGATTATGGTGTAAAGGTAGACACTAATCTACACCAAGAAGTATTGGCTCGTGTTGAAAAACTTAATATTGCCCCATACGGTGGATTCATTAATCCCAAAATTGTAGCTAATACTAACGTAGCTGGAGAAATTATCTCTGTCAATATTACTTATCCAGAAGATTTTTCGGAACAAATGCTTGATTATGCAGAGCGATACAGCTTCCTTCCAGACTACAATTAATCTATCTACACTCAAATAATAAAGAAGCCTCTCAATAATGCGAGATTTTTTTAACAAAAAATAAAAATCCTTTCTCCAAAATGGAAATAATAACTATCTCAAAGTATACATAATAGCATTATTTAGTATAATTTAAAAATCTTTTAAAAAAACCACTATAACAATACATTGGCACAAGGCTTCCAAATCGTTAAGCGCAAACATAATGTTGATTTATTAGAAAGCTAAAAAAAATTCTGTGCAGAAAGTAAAGTGTTTTTTAAAAGAGAAGCTATAGTCATGGGGCCAACCCCACCAGGAACTGGAGTAATAAAAGAACATTTAGGAGCTACTTGATCAAAGTCTACATCACCTAATAATTTCCATCCTGATTTTGTTTTTTTAGATTTTACTCTTGTAATACCAACATCTACTACTACCGCTCCATGTTTAACCATATCTGCAGTAACAAATTTTGCTTTCCCCAAAGCCACAATAAGAATATCTGCAGAACGACAAATTTCATCTAAATTTTGTGTTCTACTGTGAGTTAAGGTCACCGTACAGTTTCCTATTTTTGTGTTTCTGGCCATTAGAATACTCATAGGAGAACCCACGATATGAGATCGTCCAATTACTACACAATGTTTTCCAGATGTAGGAATTTGATAACGGTCAAATAGCTCTATTATTCCGGCGGGAGTAGCAGATATGAAAGTGGGTAAATTAATTGCCATACGTCCGATATTAATAGGATGGAAACCGTCTACATCTTTCTCTGGAATAATAGTTTCGGTAACTCTTATTTCAGAAATGTGCTTTGGCAGGGGAAGTTGAACAATCAAACCATCAATTTCAGAATTAAGATTAATTTTTTCAACTTCATTTAAAACTTCGACTTCAGTTACATTTTCATCTAAGCGAATAAGAGTAGAATTAAAACCAACAAGTTCACAAGCCTTCACTTTGGCATTTACATAGGTTTCACTAGCACCATTATCACCTACTAAAATAGCAGCTAAATGTGGCCTTCTGTCTCCATTTGTAAGCATGTTTTTTACTTCTAAAGCAATTTCTTCTTTAATCTTTGCTGAGGTAATTTTACCATCTAGTAATTGCATAACATTGTTTGATAGATTATTTCATTGAGTTATATTATTTAGACATGGGGAGATTAGGTTTACCGCCTTTGCCTATCATATTCATCATATTCTTCATTCCTCCACCCTGCATCATTTTCATAACTTTGCTCATATCACTAAACTGCTTTATCATCTGATTTACCTCACTTACGCTTCGACCACATCCTCTGGCTACACGTTGTTTTCTGGAACCATTCAATAAAGAAGGACTAGAACGCTCTTTATTAGTCATAGAAGAGATCATTGCTTCGACATGCTTAAAGGCATCATCATCAATTTCAACCCCTTTCATTGCTTTCCCCATGCCGGGAATCATGCCCATTAAATCTTTCATATTTCCCATCTTTTTAATTTGGGCAATCTGGGAAACAAAGTCATTAAAATCAAATTCATTCTTTGCGATTTTCTTTTGAAGCTTTCGAGCGGTCTCTGAATCAAATTGTTCTTGGGCTTTCTCAACCAAAGAAACCACATCTCCCATTCCCAAAATACGATCAGCCATACGATTAGGATGAAATATATCCAAAGCATCCATCTTTTCTCCCATACCAACAAACTTAATAGGCTTGTCTACTTCAGATTTGATTGTCAAAGCAGCACCACCTCTAGTATCTCCATCTAGTTTTGTAAGTACAACACCCGTAAAATCTAAACGATTGTTGAATACTTTAGCGGTATGAACCGCATCCTGTCCAGTCATAGCGTCTACCACGAATAAAATTTCTTGAGGAGAAACAGCATTCTTGATATTAGAAATCTCGTTCATCATCTGATCATCTAAAGCCAAACGCCCAGCAGTATCAATCAAAACTACCGTATGTCCATTAGTTTTAGCATGAGAAATAGCTAATTTAGCAATGTCAACGGGATCTTTATTATCTGGGGCTGAGAAAACTTCAACCCCTATTTGCTGTGCAAGAATCTCTAATTGTTTGATGGCTGCTGGACGATAAACATCACCAGCAACAAGTAAGGGTTTTTTAGATTTTTTGTTTTTCAAAAACAAGGCTAACTTTCCACTGAAAGTAGTTTTACCAGAACCTTGAAGTCCGGCAATTAGTATCACGGACATGGGAGTATCCAGGTTAATCCCCTCTGTCTGGCTACCCATTAATTGAATCAACTCGTCTTTGACAAGTTTTACCATCAGTTGGCCGGGTTTTATTGAACTAAGTACATTTTGACCGAGCGCTTCTTTCTTGACCTTATTGGTAAAGTCTTTAGCAATTTTGAAACTTACGTCTGCATCCAAAAGAGCTCGTCGAACCTCTTTTAGAGTTTCTGCAACATTAATTTCAGTAATCTTTCCATAACCTTTAAGGACTGAAAGGGCTTTATCTAATTTATCGGATAAATTTTCAAACATCTTATATTATTTTAATACAAAAATAATCAATTTACATTCTATCTGGAACTGATATTCCTAGTAAGTTCATTGAAGAAGAAATAACACGACCCACAAAAGCTGACAAACCAAGCCTAAAGGCTTGGTCCTGGGAATTTCCTGCACCATAAATAGGGACTAATTGGTAAAATTGATTATACTCTTTCACCAAATCAAAGGTAAAGTTAGCAATCATAGCAGGACTAAAATGTCTTGCAGACTCCTGGATTACTTCTGGATATCGTAACAACATTTTAACTAAATATTTTTCTTTAGGATGAAGAATTGAGAGAGGCCTTGGGAGAGGTTCAAGTTTATCAGACTTTCTGGTTAAAGAACATATTCGAGCGTGAGTATATTGAATAAATGGGCCTGTATTTCCATTAAAATCAATCGATTCTGAGGGATCAAAGAGCATTCTTTTCTTTGGATCGACCTTAAGAATATAATATTTTAGTGCACCCAGCCCAATCGTTTCATAAAGATCAGAAAGTTCTTTTGAATCAAAGTCATCAAGCTTACCAAGTTCTTCAGAGATTGATCTGGCGGTATTCACCATTACTTGCATTAGATCGTCAGCATCTACAACAGTTCCTTCTCTAGATTTCATTTTTCCTGAAGGAAGATCGACCATTCCATAGGAAAGATGATGGCAATTATCTGCCCAGGAATGCCCTAATTTTTTAAGTATTTTAAAAAGAACATCAAAATGATAGTCTTGCTCATTACCAACAGTATAGATCATTTTAGTAAAGTCAAAATCTAGCTGTCTTTGGATTGCTGTACCAATATCTTGAGTCATATAGACAGTCGTTCCATCCGCACGCAATAGTAGTTTGTGGTCTAAGTTTTGATCGGTTAAATCTACCCATATTGATCCATCTTTTTTTTGATAAAATAGATCACTCTGAACTCCCTTAGCAACGTATTCTTTTCCAAGTAAATAGGTGTCACTTTCAAAGTAATTAACATCAAAATTAATACCCATTCGCTCAAATGTCTTTTCAAAACCAACATACACCCATTCATTCATCATTTTCCACAAGTTTCGTACTTCGACATCCATTGACTCCCATTTTCTAAGCATGTTTTGTGCTTCAAGTAATAACGGAGCTTCTTTTATTGCAACTTCATGAGACTTTCCTTTAGAAATTAGCACAGCTACTTCTTTTTTATATTCCTTATCGAAACGAACATAGTATTTCCCAACTAAATGATCACCCTTTATGCCTGAAGACTTTGGAGTTTCTCCATCACCGTATAGCTTCCAAGCCAACATAGACTTACAAATATGAATTCCTCTATCATTTACGATTTGAACTTTCCTTACCTGCTTACCACTTGCTTTAATAATTTGAGCCACAGAAAAGCCCAGCAAGTTATTTCGGACATGCCCTAAATGCAGAGGTTTATTAGTGTTAGGTGAACAATATTCTACCACCACTATTTCGTCATTTTTATTAGCCTCAAGATGACCATAATTCTCTTGGGTAAAAATATTTGCATACTTGGCAAGCCAATATTCGTCATCAATGAGCAAATTTAAAAAACCCTTAATTACATTAAATGATTTTACAACATCCATATTTTCAACTAAGTTGTTACCAATAGCAGTTGCAGTTTGCTCAGGACTCATTTTAGAAATCTTGAGTATCGGAAATACTATTAAGGTAACATCTCCATCAAATTCCTTGCGAGTGGTTTGAAAATTGATGTGTCCCATCGAAAATTCATAACCATAAAGATCTTTTATAGCTTGATGTACTTGCTTGGTTAATTGTAATTCTAAATTTTTCATTTATTAATATTGTTTTTTGGCAAAAATACTTCCGCCATCATACATCTTGCACTACCTCCTCCACAGGCTTCAATAGTATCTAATGAACTAGACAAAATCGAGCAATGCTTTTCAATTTGATTAATTTGTTTGGTTGTAAGTGCCTTATGAGCAGAGCGAGACATTACTAAAAATCGTTCTAGGTCATTGTTGCAGACCTGCAACATATTTCCAGCAAATCGATGTTTTTGATCTTCTGAAATATAAATAATTTCTTTTCCAGTAGACTCCAGTCTCTTAATAAGGTTATTCCGCTCTAAAATATCATCAATGGTCTCTGCGCATAAGACTACAAAAGTATCTGCCAGACACATCATAACATTGGTATGATAAATCGCGAGTCGTTCTTCTCCAACAGTTTGATTGGAGACAAAAGAATGAGGAATATAGTCGAAAGTCTTGCAAAACTCTTGTAATATTAAAACATCTGTGCGAAGAGATAATGCGGCATAAGCAATCTTATTTTCTCGATCTAACAACATCGATCCTGTCCCCTCTAAAAAAATATCTTTCTTTTCGTAATGGGAAAAATCAATAATGTCATGTACCATAAAATTATGTTTCTCTTTTAGAATATCTAAAATATCTAAGCGTCTTTCTAGTCTTCGGTTTCTGGCACACATTGGATATAGTGCAATGCGACCATCTTGATGAAAAGAGATCCAGTTATTTGGAAAGATAGAATCTGGAGTACTAGGGTAAAGACTGTCTTTCACAACAACAACTTCAACACCATTAGATTCCAAAATGTGTACAAAGTCGTTGAACTCTTTAAGTGCAAAAGATTGAACCTGATCGGGGGTTACTCCCTTTAATACTTTTTGATAGTAGTTATTTTCAGCTGTTTGTTCGTTAAATCGAAAAGCTACAGGCTGAATCATTAACAAACTGGATGTAAATTGTTTCCGCATCAATTTTTTCTTCTTAAAGGCAAAGTGGAACATCTCAATAGTCCCTCCATTTTAGCAATTTCTGAATAAGAAATCTCTTCAACGGTAAATCCTCTTTTTCTCAACACTGAATTCAATCTAGTAAATCCTTTCTCGGAAACTATGACTTCGGGTGAAATAGAAAATATATTACAGTGCATATGGTACATCTCATCTCTTGTCATTTCCACAATATTTTGTTCTCCAAAATAATCTACCAAAAATTGCACATCCTTTTGATATTTAAATCCTCCAGGATAAATTAAAGCCTCTCCCTGTCCTATGGGCTGAAAACAACAATCCAAATGAAGAGCATTATCTCTGGGTTCAGAATCGGATTTGTTTAACTCAAAGGACACCACTGTTCGGTTAGGAAAAGTTTTCTGTAAAAAAGCTACACCTTTATAGTTGGATCGTGCAACAGTATATTTTTCAAAATCTTCTTTATCTGATACTCCAACAAAAATACAATCATCCCAGGGCATAACATCACCTCCTTCAATGTATGCATCACTTGGCATTTTAATAATTTGGGATGGATCAATTTCATCTAAAAGAAAAGAAAGGGCCTCAAGCTCTTTTGAACGAGCTTTGATAATATTGGGAACAACAAAATAAGAGTCAATGACAAAACCAATATCTCTACAAAAAACTTGGTTTAATTTACTGATGTTTTCAGGTCTAAAAACCTGGATATTATACTTTTCAAGAATCTTTCGGAAAGCGTTCACTTCACTAATTAGATTTTTCTCCAAAGGAAAGGTTCCATTGGAAATATGCTCTTTGGACTTAGGGTCAAAAGCATTTTTTATAGATGGTTGTCCACCAAAATCAGAGCCTATACCTAATACAACAGATTCCAATTGAGCTGTCTCGTTTTTAATGAAGATTGAGAGCTTTTTCATAATTTTTAAATATAATTCAAAGTTAAAAGAATCCTTTATTCAAAACATCAAAGACACAAAAAATAAGAAAAAAAGTATACCAAATAATTGAAAAAATCAGTCTAATGAAAAATGTGTTTCGGCCATAGCCATCACTTCATCACCGATCGCCAAACAGGCAGTAGCGGCAGGAGAAGGAGCATTTAAGACATGAATACTACGATCCTTGTATTCAATTTTAAAATCGTCAATGACATCACCAGAATCTCCCAAAGCCATTGCGCGAACACCAGAACGACCAGGAACAATATCATCAAGTGTTAAACTAGGGCACATTCTTTGTAACTGATTAAGAAACAATCGCTTGGAAAAGGCACGTTTATATTCATCTAATCCGAATCTCCATTGCTTGAAAAATAATTTCCAAGTCCCTGAAAAAAGTAGTGCCTCGAGGGTATCTCTAAAATTAAAATCTGTTTTTCCATAGCCCTCTCTTTTGAATGTGAATACAGCGTTAGGGCCACATTCTATTGTACCATCGGTCATTCTGGTAAAGTGAACCCCAAGAAAAGGGAATTCAGGATTGGGGACTGGATAGACCAAATTCTTTATTTTCTTTTTGCCTTGGGGAGTCAAATCATAGTAGTCTCCTCTAAAACCAACAATACGCATGTCTAAATCGATCTGATCTTTTCTTGCCATTCGATCAGAATGAAGCCCAGCACAAAAAACTATATATCTAGATTGAATTAAACCTTTGGATGTATAAATTTGACTAGTTTCTCCTTTGTCAAAATGCTTTACCTTGCAAGAAGTTATAATTTCTGAAATTGGATTAATTTCTTTGATTAATTCTGCTAATTTTATGGTCACAGCTTTAAAATCTATAATACCAGATTCGGGAACCCATAAGGCCTTAATTCCTTTTATGAATGGTTCTATTTGAATAATCTGTTCACTATCGATTATTTCAATGCCCTTCAATCCATTTTGTAGTCCATTTTCTCTGATTTTATTTAATCGAACTAATTCATCTTCCCGAGTAGCGACAACGATCTTTCCACAAACTTCATGATCAATTTGATGTTTTTCAGCAAAAGCTACAAGTTGTTTTCTGCCGTTCACACAATTAGTTGCTCTAAAAGATCCAGGGCGATAATACAAGCCAGAATGAATGACACCCGAATTTCTACCTGTCTGATGGAATGCGAGTTCTTCTTCTTTTTCAAGAACTGCTATAGATAAATGGGGATACTTTTTTTGCAGCTTGAATGCAGAGGCTAGTCCGACAATACCCCCTCCTACAATTGCAATATCAAAAATCTTAGACTCGCGCATTTTTTTTTACAAAAATACAATAGGATTTTAAAAAAACATTCATCCAATCAATAATAAAAACTCATCCATCTAAAAAAAATCTTTTAAGTGTTTAGTATTCTTGATTATTTGATAGATACAAAAGCGATTGATTGGATAACATTTTTACGACATAGCCACTTCCTGATTCTAAATCACCAATACCATTATAATTGAATTCAGGCAAATATGCATCGCCCAAATTATTCTTAACGATTGTGACATGATCTTTAATATCATTGAATACTGCTTCCGTATCAGCAGGAACTGTCCTTAGATAAGAAAACATATTCCATCCTTCTAGAAGTGAAATAGCATGATCTTCCGGATACATTGGTGTGCCACAGAATAATAGGGATTGATTATTATTGGTCTTGACTAAATATCCTTGCTTAAAGTCAATCTCTCCAATTCCATTATAGTCCCATTGCGGTAAATATGAAGTTCCAACAACATCTTTTACGATGACTAAGTTCTGATTAGTGTTTAGGGGACTTAAAAGTTCGCTGATAAGCATATTTTCACTAATAATATAAGTAGAAAATATAGACCATCCAGCATTAAAATTGATGTTTTGACAAATAGTATCAGTCACACTATCGAAACACAATAGCCCTGAAAAAGGAGCTCCTCCGGTTAAAAGTTCATTTCCAGAAATATCAGATATAACCCATGAAACCTCTGATTGCCAAGTACCTCCATCACAAATAACTTCAACACACATACTTTCAGGGTCGAAGCATAATGTTTCATTCGCGTTATACCCGGAGGTAAATCCATAAGAAAGTTGATTAATAATAATCGAATTTCCATTCCAGCCATCTCCATAAGAATCGATCATTGAAAGCGTGAAAGAATCCCCAGAAACACAGTTACCTTCACAGTCATAACCGACATCAGGACCAAGCCCTCCACATTGGCCACATTCATCAAGCTCAGTACAGGAACCGTCATCTAAAACGGCAAAAGGGTTGTAATTACAGGCATCAGAATCCATACAACCACTTGGAATCAAAGAAACATCTAAGATTAGAGTAGAATTAGTAGAAAGTGTAATCATCTGTGATAAAGAATTATAGCCAGGTGAAGAAAAAATAATCTCATAGGTCCCTTCATTAGCAATACCTGATTCATAAAAACCGTCTAGGGCAGAAATGGAAGGATTATTTGTGCCTATTATTTGTGCAATTACATTGCTTAGTGGCGCTCCAGTTTCTGAATTTGAGATTGTTCCTTCAATAAAACTAGCATTTGTATACTTTGCCTCAATGACAAATAAGCCATTCTCTATGTCTGAGACTAATATATTACCTGATGGTAAAAAGGGATAAGTTCCCCAAGCACCGTTAAAACCGCTACCGGAATAACCTTCTGAAGTGTCATAATATCCTACTTCGATTAAATTAGACGGATGACTAGCATCAACAACAGACACTCCATCTCTATAATAAGAAGTGACTAAAAAATCACCTGCTACATGAGTGTTATGAGGAATCACATCAGTTTCATCGCTCCATGCTTGTATACGATCAAGTTCTTCAATATTATTTAAATCAGAAATATCGTACGAGGTTACAAAGGCTGAACTAACTTCGTCGGTTGTAAAGAGTGTATTTCCATCATCAGATATCCAGCAATTATGAGTAAAATTATTCGGTGTTGACTGTGTGGCTAATAAATTAGGGTTGGCTGGATTTGATACATCCACAACAGAAAATTCGCCGTTATAAATAGCCCCCCCCCATAGCGTATCCCCGCGAACCATCCCGTCGTGAAAATAACTTCCTGAATAGTTCCCTAAAAGTGTTGGATTTATTGGATTGCTATTCAAATCAAAAATCATTGCTCCTCCGTTACTATAACTAGCTCCAAAAACATAAAGTCGACCATTTTCATCAATATAAATATTATGAGCAGTAGCAAATCCAAGATCTAAATTTTCTATATATGTAGGATTAATATTGCCAGAAATAACTTCGACGATATTCAAAATTTGTAAACCTCCACCGGTTTCATTGATACAATAGACATAATCTCCGTAGGATTTTAAATCTCTCCAAGTAGAATTAGGTCCTTCAAAATAGCCGATTTCATTGGGTAAAGTCGGATTGGTTACATCTAATATGGATATTCCAGTATATAGGCCCACTAAGGCAAATTCTCCAGATTCATTAGCATATCCCCAGACATCGCTCAATGTTGAAGAATAGGTATACGAAGACATAAAATTCATGTTCATACTTTGCTGAGCATAAATTGAAATATATGAAATCAAAAGAAAAATAGAAAGAATATATCTAGTCATTGTAAAATATTTGTTAGTTATATGCTAAATTAAGACTTTAAAAATTATTAATTATAATTATATTTAATTCATAGAAATATAAGGCCTTAGTTGCAGTTAATTAAAATTATATCTCGATAAGTTGAAAAAACAATGAAAATAAAATTTCTATACTACACTATTATGTTTCCTTTATTCCTTTGGGGGCAAACTTCTTCTTGCTTGGAGAGCATAAACTTGCCAGAATACACAGGAAGTTATGAAGTTAATGTATTTGATGAATCAAATGGAATTTTAAATGGTAGCGACTATTCTGGAGCGAGTATTTACTATCCAATAAATGAAAATAATTCTTTGGCAAGTATTGTCATTGTTCCTGGATTTACCAATGCAGAGTCGGTTATGGAAGATTGGGGACCTTTTTTTGCTTCATATGGCATTGTCACTATGACAATTGGCACCAATAGTATTTTTGCTCAGCCCGAAGATCGAGCTGTTGCACTTCTAAATGCAGTAAACAGTCTAAAACTAGAAAACACTAGGATCACATCTCCTCTCTATAATTTATTGGATGTAAATAATATTGCTCTCGGAGGTTGGTCTATGGGTGGTGGTGGAGCTATTTTAGCAGCTGGAATGGATACTAGTATCAAAGCAATCGTTGCATTATGCCCATGGCTAAATTTATTAAGTGGAGAAAGTTTAGACTATAATGTTCCCACTCTTATTATTAGTGGTCAAATAGATGTCATTGCTCCACCAGATCTCCATGCTGATATTCATTATGAGTTAATTCCAGAAGAAACTGATAAAATGAAGTATGAGGTAGGAATGGGTAGCCACACTCTTGCTACAAGCCCTTTAAGCGGAGATGGAGATGTAGGATTAATTGCACTATCTTGGTTAAAGAAATACCTCATTGTAGATCATTGTTTTTGTCCATTACTTAGTGTGACTCCAACTTCGGCATCTAATTTTATGAGCAATGTAGACTGCATTATACAATACGGTTGCATGAATGATTTAGCCTCAAATTATAACTATAATGCGACCGTGGAGGATGGATCTTGTATCTTTTCTTCAATGTGCGACCCAATCTTTATAAACTTAATTGAAGGATGGAATATGTTGGGATTTCATTGTGAAGAAAATATAAGTACCGAAACAACTTTTTCTTCAATAGTTGAGCAAGTAATTATTGTAAAAAATGGGCTTGGGGAGGCTTATTTACCTGAGTGGAACTTTAATGGTATAGGATCTATGCAGCGGGGTTACGGATATTCAATAAAAATAAAAACAAGCATTACAGATTTTGATGTCTGTGAAAATTAAAATTGAATTATCTTCTTTTTGCTTGTGCTATTTCTTTAAAATTGATGTTTGTGAAAGAAAAACTGCATTCTTTAAGTAATTCTTTTCCATACTCTTTCATCCAATCCATGTGTACAGACATATCAATGTGGGTAGGGGGAACGACATTAAACTGAACTGCATACAAATCATCTATAGATCCAGGCAAAGAAATATTTCGGGCATAATGAAAGTTGTCGATTAAGTTTATGTGCGGAACTAAATCAATAAAAGTACTTAAGCCAGTTTGTTCATTGATTACCTTTGCGTTTATGTGCAGGTAAGGAATAAAACCATTTTTAACTGCACCTTGAGGAATATTATCTTCTTCCCAGTTTACTCTTGCCTCAATATGAATATTTGTTTCTTTTTCAGATAAATGCATCGAACTTGGCATTATATCGTCCTTTATAGCTCCTTCAAAAATAAATAATATTCCCGGCTCAACTTTTACTTCTCCAATTATAAGTTCGGGATTACCTGTTTGACAAAATGAATTTTCAATGAATGCAAATAAGACAAGAATAAATAATTTTTTCATAGCATTATTTTTTTTTTCAAAGGTAAGGCGAAATCGTCAAAAATTTAAATTTATAGTACTTAAACCTATTTAAAATTGAGCTGAAAGATCAAACACATAGATTAATTTGAATCAATTATTCTGTACTAGATCAAAAAACGTATTTTTACAAAAAAAATATTGAAACAAAAAAAATATTCTTTCAGCTTTCTCTTTGGTTTAATACTATTTTGTTTGCTTCCCTCCTGTCTAGATGAAGATTTTAGCGCACTCTCTAACCAACAGGATCTTGAACCCATAGTTGCCATTCCATTTATTGAATCTTCTACCACCTTGCTTGATTTAATACCCGTAGACGATTATATTCAAATTGACGAGGATGAGTTCATTCACATCATATATCAGAGAGATAGCTTTGCCTATGTTGAGAGTGACTCTCTTTTAGATGTTGAAAATCAATTTTCTACTGTAAGAAGTATGGAGTTAGGAGCGATTGAGCTAGAGCCTTATGAAGACGATTTTCGAATGACAATCTTGCAATTGAGTCAAAATATAGAAGACACTGCATTAGGAAATTATTTCCCTCAAGGAGTGGAATACTCAAATGAAAATGGATCTGCATGGTTCCCTCCTATTAATCCTCAATCTGCAGGTTATTATTCAAGACCAGGACCCAATGCTTTCCAATACATCTTAATTGAATCTGGAATCATTGAAATATCATTATATAATGAAATGCCTGTTGAAATTACCAGTATAGATATGACACTAATGAACATGTTGGACTCCGCGGTGATTGGATATTTTAGTTTTGATAACATAGCTATACTTGAAACTGCTTATTGTGAATTATTAGTCGAAAATCAATTGTTATTCAATGATTTACTCATGCACGTCCATAGCTTCCATTTAGAAGGTAGTGGAGAAGACCCATTTGACACTGATACATACGTAGAACTAAGTTATGCTCAAGGAGTTGATGTAGTGGTATCTACACGGGAGGTTTTGGTCAAAGAAGGTCTTGTTCGTTTTCCCGAAGAAGAAGGACCTTCGGACACTATCTCAGTAGATTTAGACTTTGAAAATGGTATGCTATTGAGTAAAATTGATGTTATTGAAGGTGATTTTAATTGTAGCTTTGAGTCTTCTGTTAAAACTGATATCGATTTAAGTTTTACTATTCCTCAACTTAAAAACAGTCAGGGGGAGATTTTTGAATTTGCATTGATCGTCACAAACACTGAAAATTCTGGAGCTCAGAACAGTTCTTACTCCATTGACGGATATAATTTTGATCTATCTGATTCCGAAAATAAATTGGATGTATATTTTTCATCAACTGTAGTACCTACGTTAGAGACTGAAGACCACGTTTTGTTTAGTGAAAATGATACTGTCCGTGTCTCTGTAGCCCTTGATAACATGGTTTTTAGTTCGATTGAAGGCTATTTTGGCCAAGTGGAAAAGCAAATTGATGAAAGTGAGTTAAATCTTGAAATGAATGCGCTTCAAGCAATTGGACAAGGAATTATCTTGTCTTCTCCTATAATTAGCTTTATTTCAGACAATTCAATGGGGATTCCCTTTGAAATTGAACTTCAAATGCAAGGATTTAACAATGGAGAAACTGTTAATTTAGCCGGACCAAAAATTTCAGTCGTATCTAATGAAATATCAACTACTACATTCACAAATGATAATTCTCAAATTGTTGATTTTATTGCCTTAAATCCTACACAAATGAGTTACTCAGGGACAGTGATTTCTAATCCTCTAGGCAATACTGGAGAGTTAAATTTTATTGGACCTGGAACAGGCTTAATGATTGGATTTGAAATGGATCTTCCATTACAATTAAGCATCCAAAACCTGATTCTAACAGACACATTGGAAATAAAAAATAATCCATTTAATTTAATACAAGATTCTTCAATCACGGCTATTGATTATATGGAAAATACATCCTTAGTGTTTCGTGTTGAAAATGGATTTCCATTTGATGCAACTTTAGATATTTACCTATTTGATTCAATAACAAGTTTACCATTAGACTCAATTAGAATAGAATTCATAGAGTCTGCAATAATAAATAATCAAGGGAGAGTATCCGAAACTTCAATAAACAACTTTTCAATAGATTTAGAAGATGAGCAAATTAATAATTTTATCGACGCCAATAAAATAACCATAAAAACTAAGTTAGATAGTTATGGGAATGAAAATAACTTCGTAAAGTTATATACAGATTATAAATTTCTTGTAGGCATAGGAATTATTAATCAATTTAAATAGCGTTGATTAATTTAGCAACTTTAAATTGAATAATTATAGTTATAACAGAATTAAAACATTCATTAAGGTTCGCCCGCTTATTAATGTACTCTATATGATCATGCGATTTCACATATTAATTGATAACAAAAAGTTACATTAATATTATAAAATCTATGTTTAATCTATTAGTGTATAAATATATTATAATTCTTTTTCCAAAAAAAAGCCGAAACAATGTTTCGGCTTTTTTGATGAAATAATAAAAAAACTATTTCTTAATCCATGGGGTAGAAATTACTTTTCCATTGACAACAGTTTTTAATATGTAAATACCATTGTCTAAGTTGGAAACTTCAACTTTAAAAGAAGTATTTGAATTTCGATTTAACATCTCTTTATGTACCACAGAGCCCAAATAATTTAATAACTGAACGTCAATTGATTTTACATCGGAATCAACAATAGTTATATTTAATAAATCTACAACAGGATTAGGATAAACCGAGAGGTTAAATTCTGATATCTCTTCAACTCCGACATTAGAACAAGATCCATCATCTGTATTAGCTAAAGGATTGTAATTATCATAAGCTTCGTCAATACAACCTTCAACTACTGCCTCGCAAGATCCGTCGTCTGTATTAGCGTCTATATTGTAATTAAATGCAGTAGCATCAGTACATCCTTCAATTACTGCCACACAAGATCCATCATCTGTATTAGCCTCTGTATTATAATTAAATGCAGTAGCATCAGTACATCCTTCTACCACAGCTACACAGGATCCATCATCTGTATTGGCAGCCTCATCGTAATTAAAAGCAGTAGCATCAGTACATCCGGTCACAACAGCAATACAAGATCCATCATCTGTATTTGCAGTTGAGTCAAAATTGTAAGAAACTGGATTAGTACATCCTAATGAAACTGCAATACATGAGCCATCATCGGTGTTAGCAAGAGCACTATAATTAAATGCATTTTCATCAGTACATCCATTAACAACAGCAACACAAGATCCGTCATCGGTATTTGCAGTTGAATCATAATTAATTGAATTAATATCAGAACATCCAAAGACAAATGGTAGACAAGTGCCATTATCTGTATTGGCAGCCTCATCGTAATTAAATGCTAAAGCATCAGTACATCCATTTAATACTGCTATACATGAACCATCATCAGTATTAGCCTCTGTAGTATAATTGAAAGCCAAAGAGTTCGTACAACCATTCACAACAGCAGTACAAGAACCATCATCTGTGTTAGCAGTTGAATCATAATTGAAGGCTTGTGGATTTGCACATCCAGTTACTACAGGTGTACAAGTTCCATCATCTGTAGTTGCTTGTGGACTATAATTAAAAGCTGTTGCATCTGTACATCCGTCAATAGATGCAATACATGATCCATCATCTTCGGTAGCACTTGAATCATAATTCAATGCTGTAGCATCTGTACATCCATAGACGATTAAATCATCACACATACTCTGGTCATTTACATTGGCTCCAGCGTCAAAGTCTAAGTAATTTACATCTAAACATCCTAAAACAACTAATGTTGTACAAGAACCGTCATCAGTGTTGTTAGAAGCAGAATATTCTAAGAATGTATTATCTGTACAACCATAAACTAATTCTGTCAAACAAGTGCCATCATCTGTATTAGCTGCAGATGCATATTCTACATAGTTGATATCAGTACAGCCACTCACAACAGCAACACAAGAACCATTATCGGTATTTGCAGTTGAATCATAATTAAATGCTGTAGCATCTGTACAGCCATTTACAACAGATACAC
>PAMD01000018.1 GCA_002707145.1 Flavobacteriales bacterium
GATTCATCACCTGTATTTGCAGCTGAATCATAATTATATGCAGTACTATCTGTACACCCTACAGCAACAGCTACACAACCTACATCTGTATTTGCAGTAGCATCGTAATTAAAGGCAGTACTATCTGTACATCCATTTACTACAGCTACACAACCTACATTTGTATTTGCAGTAGCATCATAGTTAAAGGCTGTATCATCTGTACATCCTTCAGCAACTGCTATACATGAAGAAACACTTTCAGAAATAGTAATAGACCAATCTGAACCTACTGGTATACCAGAACTGAATGCAACTCCATCTAAATTTTCATCCTCGTCCACAAGGTAAACCAAAAAACTATTGTACAAAGTACCATTCCAATTATGCTGGCCAGTGCGATGTTTGTAGGTGTAATCAGTTCCGTTTAAATTCATTATATAAGTAGTGCTCATATCGAGTGAACTAAAGAAATCGGAGTAAGACATATCAACTGCTATGTAGTCCTGAGTGTAATTAGATATGTCTGCAACAGATGTTATTTGACCAGATTCAGTAGATTCTACTAAGGTAGTTTGGCTAGTATTAGCAGACGAATCATAATTATATGCAGAAGCATCCATACATCCCATTGCTACTGCAACACATGAACCATCATCAACATTTGCATTTGGTGTTGTATTAAATGCGTCAGCGTCTGTACAACCTGAAAGCACACATGAACCATTATCAGTAGTTGCATTTGAATCATAATTGGTTGCCCAATCTGACATACAAGCTGCCAGTTCACAACCTTCATCAATATTTGCAAGGTCATCGTAGTTATCAGCCCAGTCAGAAGTACATCCTTCTTTTTCACATGTACCATCATCTACATTTGCAGAACTATCATAGTTGTCAGCCCAGTAGCTAGTACAACCTTCTATTAAACAAGAACCATTATCTGTAGTAGCTTGTATATCATAATTTGTTGCTAAAGCATCCATACAACCTACTTTATAACAACCTGAATTAATTGTTGCATTAGCATCGTAGTTGTCGTAACCCTCAATAGTACATTGAGCTAGTACACAACTTCCATCGTCTTCGGTAGCAAAGGAGTCATAGTTGTCTGCCCAGTCGGAAGTACAACCCTCTCTATCACAAGATCCATCATTTGAAGTGGCATTTGCATCATAATTGTCTGCCCAACTTAAAGTACATCCTGCTAAAGTACATGAACCATCATCTATAGTAGCGTGTGCGTCATAATCAGGAGACCAATCAGCCATACATCCGGCTAATGAACAAGTATTGTCATCAGTTGTTGCGTTTGAATCATAGTTGTCAGCCCAGTCGGAAGTACATCCAGGATTATCACAAGAACCATCATCTACATTTGCATCTGCATTATAGTTGTAGAAAAAATTATAAATACATCCTTCAATAAGACAAGATCCATCGTCGAAATTAGCATTATCATTATAGTTAGTAGCAGAGACGTTCATACAACCAACAATTAAACAAGAACCATCATCTATAGTAGCAATAGCATCAAAATTTTCTGCTGCTGAATCCATACAACCATTTCTGAAACAATCACCACTATCAGAAGTAGCATTTGCATCATAGTTATCTGAGAAAACATTTGTACAAGCAATTAGAGTACAAATCTCATTTTGAGGAGTATTAACATCAACATCAACATCATCAATTGAAGCTTGGTAATTATCTGCCCAGTCTAGAGTACATCCTGTAATAACAGCATAACATCCTACATTGGTATTAACCTGAGTCTGAACATCACCTGTTGGAGCATCATAATTAAATGCTGCTTCATCCATACAACCATTGATAAATGGATAACAAGATCCATCGTCATCAGTTGCAAGTGTGGAAAAATTAAATGCAGTTAAATCTGTACAACCATCAACTTCGTCTGCATCACAAACACCGTCATCGTCTGCATCGTTATCTACTACAGTACCTGATCCATCAGTCTCACCTGAACAAGTTTCACAACCTGAAGCAAGAGTACAATCGCCAGCATCAGTGGCGGATGAATCATAATTACATGCATTATCATCTTGACATCCTACAACTTCGTCTGCATCACAAACACCGTCTTCGTCTGCATCGTTATCTACTACAGTACCTGTTCCATCAGTTGCTCCTGAACAAGACTCACATCCAGTTGCAGAGACACATGAATCATCAGCATCTGTTGCTAAATCGTTATAATTACAAGCGGTAACATCTTGACATCCTACAACTTCGTCTGCATCACAGACACCGTCATCATCTAAATCGTTATCTACTGCAGTACCTGAACCATCAGTAGCTCCTGAACAAGTTTCACAAAATGTAGCAAAATTACAAACGCCAGCATCTGTTGCAGCATCGTTATAATTACATGCAGAACTATCTTGACATCCTACAACTTCGTCTGCATCACAAACACCGTCAGCGTCTAAATCGTTATCTACTATAGTACCTGTCCCATTAGTCTCACCTGAACAAGTTTCACAACCAGAAGAAAGAGTACAATCTCCAGCATCTGTTGCATCTGAATTATAATTACAAGCGGTAACATCTTGACATCCTACAACTTCATCATCATCACAAACACCGTCATCGTCTGAATCGTTTCCTACTATTGTACCTGTTCCATCTTGTTCCCCCGAACAAGTGTCACATCCTTTTTTGTACATACAATCGATACCAGCATCTGTTGCGCCGGAATCATAATTACATGCAGAATCATCTTGACATCCTACAACTTCGTCTGCATCACAAACACCGTCATCATCTAAATCATTGTCAACTGTAGATAGACCATCTTCTGAGCATGACTGACAACCTGATGTAGTAACACATGAATCATCGGAATCTGTCGCGGATGAATCATAATTACAAGCGGTAACATCTTGACATCCTACAACTTCATCATCATCACAAACACCGTCATCATCTTCATCGTTATCTACTACAGTACCTGAACCATCAGTAGCTCCTGAACAAGTTTCACAACCTGAAGCAAGAGTACAATCGCCAGCATCTGTGGCAGCATCGTTATAATTACATGCAGTATTATCTTGACATCCTAAAACTTCGTTTGCATCACAAACACCGTCATCATCTGCATCGTTATCAACTGTAGATAGACCATCTTCCGAACATGACTGACAGCCTGATATAGTAACACAGCTATTGTCAGAGACATTAACTGAATCATTATAATTACAAGCATACTCATCATCACAACCAAAAACTTTTGCAATACACTCTTCAGGAACAATACCTGGATGCTCTGCTAAGGGGTTAAAATTGAATGCATTGGAATCCATACATCCGGTTACAAAACAACTACCATCATCCTCAGTAGCTTCTAACCATGAGAAATAATTTGGGGAGTTTGTATTTTCAATACAACCTAGAATTGCGTCTTGCGCGTTGAGAGTTAAGCTCATCATACAACAGACAAGAGTTAACAAACCAATAAATTTTTGAGTAAAGTTTTTCATTGTAGGGGGGTTAAAATTTATAAAAAAAATAAAAATCGTTTTTGTAGCAAAACCTACCCGGAGGTAGTTCATGCAAATCCAAAAGTAGAGAAAAAATTATTAACAACAAAATATAAACTCAAATCATCTTATCAAAATAAATACCAACCACAATAACATTAAATCATTAACAACAACAAATCAGACACATAGGCGATTTTTTTGAGTGAAAAAAAAGAGTAAAATAATTTATTTTAAGAATAATATTGGAGATATTTTGGAGTTATTTTAATGTTTGATATACGAGAATTGTTAATAATATAATAAATCACATACTTGACTGATAATATTTTGACTATTTAATTTAAAATCCCTCATATTTTTTTCAGAAAAAAAGAATTACGCAGCACCTAAAAAAATCTCATTGTATCATCTCATAAAACATCAAAATATTTTAGCTGAAAAAATAAATTTTGATTTTATTTTGCGAACTAAATCTTGACTCAAAGGAAATTATTAAAGGATGTAAGTAGCCAATTTTTTCTGTAAGACTATTTTCAAGAGTAGGTGCTAATAACCCAAAAGATCCAAACAATATTTAACTTAATCTTTATCCTGCTGCAACTCATATTTATTATGAACAGTGATAATAATTAAACCGTATAGTACAGCGGCCACAATAAGAATTGTACTAATGAGCCCAGTTACACCAAAAGACATCCTTAAAAGAATAGTGGAAATAATAAAACCTGAATTCCTGATAATTTTATGAAACTTATCGGTATAAAAAAAAGAGAGTAATAGTAGCACAACGTCAACAAGAATTAAAATCGTAAAAAACTCATCAAAGAACAGATTATTTAGACTAGAAAGAGGAGCAATATTAGGACTAAAAAAGAAACCATTGACCCATGTATAAAGAGTATACGAGGCCAAAAAAAAGAATATTGGAACCAAAAGAGTCGCGATTATTTTTTTCATCTTAATAAAGTTGACTAACTCTGAATCCTGACTTGAGGTCTTTTTGATGCGGCGACTTTTTTGTGTAAACAAATAAATTAAATAAAAAAGAATAATAGACGCCACAAGGTCATAAGTAAACTGAAGATCTTGGCTAATTTTGAACCAGTCGGAAGAAAACTCTAAAACTGATAAGTCTTTAAAAAGCCTTCTAATAATAATCAATGAAATAATTTCATACTGCTTAGTTAGGTAACTTGTGAATGATTTTGGTAAATAATACACTAACAAATACACCTCATATAAAAGTATGAAAGAGAAAGGAGTGTAAATAGCTGAAATAGGATTAGAAAATAAATTTGATTCGATGGGCAAATCGATTAGGCCGTACTTAAACAAATAGATCAGAGTCAGATGAACCAAGAATGAAGCTAGAGCTAAAAAAAGAGTGAGTTTTTCAATCTTTCGACGCGAATTTTCTGAGCTAATCAAACGAAACAAAAAAGATCTAAAAATCAATCCTTGATCTATTAACACGTCTTTCTTTAAATTCATTTACAAAATTTAGGAGATTTAACAAGAAAAAAGGAGTGAATGTTCTTGATTAATATGTTTCAAATTTAGAATCTTAATTCAACTTATCAAAATGAGTCAAAAATATTATTAATTGGAATTTGTAAAAGAATATTTATTTAAAAAAAACTAGATATCATGGTTTTAAAAAATATCATGTAATTTTAAAATAAATTATCAATGTAAATTAACATAACTCAAAGTCTATTTGTAACTTGCTGCCTAAATAAAACGCAATAATGAAAAACACAATACAATTTCTTACCATTTACTACCCTGTAATACTAGCCTTCCTTTCCTTTCTATACTCAGTATCACTTTATTTTACTGGAAATGAAAACGATGGAATTTTCGTGGGGATTTGGGTTCCCTCCATATTAGCATTGTCTATTTGTATAAGACAAAGAAGAAATGACTTTCATAACAGCAAAAAATAACCTTCATGAAGATATCAATGTTTATTATTGGTTCCATCATCTTTACATTATATATGGCGGGACTTTTGTATATGGTTAATTGGGGGCATAAATCTCAGGAAGAAGAATCATTAAATGATCCGGAAAATAAAAATTCTAAAAAGGTTTAAATCGAATCCCTTAATAATCTTACCTGCTTTACAACAATTCCTATTGTCTAACTGATGGCAGTTATCCCGATAAAAAGTCAAACACTTCACTTTTAAACCTGAAATAAGATTCTATCTTTTTTCATTACAATAGAAAAATTCTTTACACTTATCAATGTTAATTTCGATTAGCACTGAATACTATCGTGGAACATTTTTGTAAAAATTCAAAACATTTCTTAACAGTATAATAATTCCCAGTTCATCATAAAATAATTTGGTCAATGTCAACTTCTTTATTGAACTCTTTTGCAAGAAATAGATAATTTAAACATTTGTTCTAATTAATATAAATGAAAATATAGAATATAGTACATCAGCATGGTAACCTCAGAAAATAGAATGAATAAAATGTCGCTTTTGGGATTTATTTCATTATAAATTGTAGTAATATTGTAGTTATATTGTAGTATTTTTTATTTAAAAAAAACTTATTAAAATCTATAACTATGGAGTACCTTGTTGTACTCTTTTCTCAACCTCACCATTGGCATAAATGTAAAAAAGAAGACTTCCTATATTGTGTTTTGTATGAACTCTGCCTAAAACATCTACCATCAAAACAAGGGAGGTAGCATTTTTATCTAACTCATTAAATCCCATCCCATCATCAAAATCGATCTCATCACACTGTCCGTCCTGATCAATATCAGATATACAACTCCCTAGACAATCTAGATACACTTCAATAGGAAATAAACAAGTACTATCATCTTGATTGGCTATGAAGTCCCAATTACAAGCTGTGGAATCTGTGCAACCAAACAAAGGATAAATACATGAACCATCTTCGGATGTTGCATTTAGCAAAAAATTAATCGCTGTAGAATCCGTACAGCCCTCCAAATTATTAGCCCCACAAGAACCGTTACCTATATAAAAATCTACAGAGGCCTGTTCACCTTGTAATGTGTAGGAAAAATCTCCAATCTCAAAGGTGTTACCAATCCAATCTTCAGTAATATTACAATCGGCAAACATGAATAAATTATAGCACCCCTGTGGAAGACAAATTCCTTCACTAAAATTACTTTCAAACACATGCCCAAAAAACAGAGCTCCATTATTTATTTGAAAAAACACTCGATTATCTATTATCGGATCATAAGAAACAGAAATAGTTTGATAGTCTTGCTCACAATATAAACAAGAACCATCATCCAAAGTAATTTCTACTCCTGAATAGTTTTGCGCCTCAGGATCTAAACAGCCAATACAATTATAATCACAGAGATCTAAATTATTTAGTGTAACTGCCACATCAAAATTACAAGCGTCTTGATCAGCACAACCAATAATATATTCACATGAAAAATCATTCGCTCCTGCGTTAGAGTCAAAATTTTCTGCTACTGGGTCAATGCATCCAAAAATAGGGGAATCCATAAAAGAGCAATCGTTATCGACGCATCTGACACCTCTAACAAGGGCTGAATTACTCTTAGACCACACATATTCAATTGGACCTGCTGGCTCCCCCGTGTTAGCACTAAAAGAATATGGGGATATAGCCCAAGCACTACTCATATTTACTTGAGTGGAACTCCAGTGAAATCCAGAATGTATGGAATCTCCACCATGAACTTGAATGACTGAATCAATTAGATTGGTATTTAGCATGATTTGCCAAAGTTCTGCTCTAGAGGGTAAAAACCAGTCAGAATAGCCTCCATTCATACTTGAGGAAACAATGTTTGCCGCATAGTGTAGATTACTATTTTCAGCCAAATTTTGAGTATTGAATTGACCGGATCCGATAAACTCCTCAACAGCTCCTGGATTACTAAGCCAATGAACTCCCCAATCAGAAAGAAGGGGTTCCTCAGGTATCCAATCAAAAGTGGCATCTATATATGTAGTGTCTATAATTAATCCATGGCCTGAGGAATCTGTGTAAAAAATAATTCCACCTTGATGGAAGTCTCCAATACTTTGAGCGATAGTCACATATGAGAAAATAAATAAAGGAAAAATAAGGTAGATTTTTTTGATCACAACTATAGGTTTGGTTTATAAGATAACAAGACAAATGTAAGACTATTTAGATATTTTATTATTCGGCGAAAAAGATGAACTAAAAAAAGAACACAAGTAAAAAAGTTTATTGATATTGAGCCAAATATTTATTAGCGAACAAAAAGTTAATGCAGACAGAAATACAAGAAAAAAACTGCATTATCAGAGAGTTAGATTATACTTTCTAAAAATAGAGTGAAAACCTAGATAGGCAATCATAACGAGGTACTAACCTTCATTGAGAAAATATTTTATTCAACTACAAAGCGTTGCATGACTTTCCCAGAGAAATAAACATCATAAATAATTTGATTTTTTCTTGGGCTTTCCACTTTTCTTCCTAGTAGATCAATGGAATATAAATAATAATCAAACTGATTAGAAAGATTGATTTCAGAGATTGTAAGATTATTATTTGCACAAGAGCACTCACAATAGTCCGCTAGACTCATTCCGTCAAACGTTGGCCCTCCCTCCCATAAACAAGATTGTGCAGCTGTCCAGCTATAATTTTGCATTAGATAATCTATCGCCTCAGTACAAGAACTGATGGATACACCTCCAGTGAAAATATTACTCATGCTTTGGTCATCGTCTAGGCAATCTGCAGGTTCAGTGACATTTATTTGACCATACATACCCATAGATGCATGGAAATCGCCAGTACAATCATAATTATACAATCCTGCTACATCAAATGTAATAACCCCCATTAATCCGGGAGTAGATTGCATGGGCAAGGACTCTATTTGAGTAGGATTATAAAAAGGT
The DNA here is from genome assembly GCA_002707145.1 of Flavobacteriales bacterium. Next base: position 8,407 of record PAMD01000018.1, read on the forward strand.
TCGAAAAAAAGTGAATTTATTTCAAAATTAACATCGTGCGTACCGTCAACTAATATGAAAGTCACCTGGTCTCCAACTTCAATTGTTAGCTGATTTGGCTGAAAATACATGTTTCCGACCATAACTGTATCGGAGTTTTGAGCTAATAATGAACTTGTAAGCACAAAAATAATTGAGAGTAAAGTTGGTTTCATGTAAAATAATTTATTAATAATATTTATAAATGTATATATAAAATTATAGTTTGCACTTAAGCAACTTAAAAAACAGATAGTTAATCTGTCATTAACAAGCCTTTCATTTGAGTGAAAATAGATACATTTGATTAACTATAAATATATTACAATATGCGAACCAAAAAACAAATCTACATGCTAGGAGTAATTTTTAAATCAATTCTTACTCGTAATAAAATGACGAAACTATCGCTTGATTTACTAATCATGCTTCTAATTTTCATTTTGTATACTATACAAACCAATGGACAAACTATTGATGCAAACAGATCTGGCTTTACTTGGATCTCGACTGAAAATGTAAATGACACAGATTATGGCTCAGGATACACTGTTTATAGTGCTGCTTGGCCAATATTTAAAGAATACCCTGGTGCTAATAATTTTCAAATGGGACTTGGTGGTTGTTGGCTCACTACGCAGAAAACAGGAAATGAGCCCGATCAATTTTACACCACTATTGAAGGAGGGCTTGGCTGGTGGCACGATACTCGTTTCGGCACAAAAATACCTAAATTCATTATGGGGGGAGTTTCTTTTAATTTTTATGGATGGGCAAATGGTCCTGGAGCAGGTAAAACAGGCATGCTTTCCAACGGACAACGAGACTGGAGTTCTCCTGGAGGAAAATATGGAGTTGCCCAACTGTCAAATAAATTACTTTGGGCGCCGGATGGATTAAATATGGCACAAAGTTTAAACGGAGAGATGCTGGGTTATGGCTACACTCCCCTTCCTCTTTCGGAACCCATGACACAAACCGACGGACAAGACATAGAAACAGGAAATCAATATTGGACATTATTCTTAAATTCTACTAATTTTAAAGGGCCAACCACTTTCTTTTTACCCACATTTTGGACCGAGCCAGTTTTAGATAACCCTAGCCTAGAGGGTTTGTTTTTAGACTCTCGACCTTCAGATCCTAACATAGGTTTTGGCCTAGAACACGCCTCCTCTCCTGCTTTAATTTCTCAAGATGAAAATGGAAATTATTATGCAAAAATTGAACCTTTACAATTTCCTGCAAGCAATGAAGATAATTCTATGTTATTAAATCAAATTTCTGTGTATTCTCAAAATGCACTTTGGAATACTATGGAATCATGGTTTGAGGGGGGCAGTATGGTTCAGCCAGGAATTAATTCTGATGGGACCTTCGGAGTCTCATTTACAAATAATGGAGGTTCAATGATGGGAGAGATTTCAGAAAACTGGTATGAAGGAGATCTGAGTCATGAAATTAACTTGAACTACATCAATAATGTACAGCAAAATGAAAATATTATGGGCTATACATTTAATATGGAAACAATAAATGAAGAAGAAGATCTTTTTATTCTTCCTGAATATTTTGAACTCAATTCTGAAGACAAATGGGAGTCAATTACTCAAGATCAGATGCCCGAGTCAACAAATTTATCCACAACTGAGGTCCCAATGACTCCTCGAAGTGAAATCCCATATTTAACCCCCTTAGATCCGGACTGTCAATGGCAAGATCCCAATGGACCATGGAATAATCCAGGCCCCTCTGCAGGACCCTTTCAAGTTGATATGGAAGATGGTTCTTCTCTTACTTATTATTGGTATCGTTTTGTTGATCAACCGGCTATCATTCACGCTAACTTATCTGAGGAAACTAGAATAGAACTCCAAAATAGAGTTGAGCTTATTCATACAAATTGGAAACATACCGACAATTATATGGCCGATCCAGAAGTTGGATCTATAGCTACGATAGATCCAAATGGCATAGTAACTCCACCAGCTGGATTAGAAGTTGGTTACGTCCCAATTGTTACCAAACAAGCAAAAACAGACAGTAAATTAAGAGTTTTTGTTTTGGCAGGACAATCTAATATGGAAGGTTTCGGAACAGTGCAAGATGCAGAAAATGATCCAGGAAGTCTTACTAATATTATAGAAAATGATGAACCAGGAAATTGGTCAGAAGTTGGCCAACCGGGGAATTGGAATTCTCTAAATGACGCTTATATATACTTTGCCAATAACGGTGATACAATAAAAACAAATGTCACTGTAGGACAAGGAAATGATCCAAATTTAATTGGTGCAGAACTTATGTTTGCACATAAAATTGACGACTATTATGAAGATCCTATATTAATTATAAAGACTGCATGGGGAGGAAAAAATCTTGCTCAAGATTTTCGCCCTCCCTCAGCTGGGGGTGAAACAGGTGAATACTACAACAAGATGATTGAAACTATTCACGAGGTAACTCAAAATCTAAGCACAGAATTTCCTGACATTGAAATAACTGATTTTGAAATTTCTGGATTCACTTGGTTCCAGGGTTGGAATGATGGTGCATCAGAAGAATTCTTGCAAGAATATGAAAGTAATCTCTATCACTTAGTTAATGATGTAAGAAATGATTTAGAAAGTCCCGAACTTCCCTTTGTAATTGCAAATTCTGGCCACGGAGGTTTCTCTTTCACTAGTGATGGATGGGTGCAGGATATGCAAAACATTGTTTCGGTCTCTCAAGAAAATGTTGGATGTAATGACTTCCTATTCGGAGGAAAAGTGGGTTTTGTAGAAACTAAACAATATTATTTGGAAGCTTCAGTTTCTCCTTCAGATGCAATTTATCATTATAATAACAATGCACTTTCCTTTTTAAATATTGGAAAAGAAATGGGTAATAAGATGATCTTAGCAATTAATGACATGGCATTTTGCTACAGTGAGTGTGAAGATCAAATTTCTCCTGGAATTGTATCTATCGGAAATAGAGTTTGGAACGACTATAACATGAATGGTATTAACGACCCTAATGAACCAGGTATCCCAGGGGTATCTGTTCTTATTTGGGCAGATTCTGATGGTGATAATATTCCTGACTGGCAAGGATTTGGAGGAGTAGAAGTGACCGATGAACAAGGCTACTACAAATTCTCTGGTTTAGAACCTGGAAACTATTCTGTCTTTGTTTGGCAAGTAAATAACTGGGGACCTGGAGAACCACTAGAAGGTTTCCAATCTACAAATATCTTTGAACCAAATGCGAATAATGATCAAGATTTTGATAATAATGGATTTGGAAATCCATTTACCGATATTATGTCCGGAGTCGTTACTCTTTCGACTGATGGTGAGCCTCTAGGGGATGGCGATCCATTTAATTGTTATTTTGATTATGATGCAAGTGGTAACAATTCTGTTGACTTTGGTTTTTACAACCCTAACTTACCCTCTTATAATCCTGAATGTCAGACAATAAATTTATCCAGTAGTTGGTCCTCTTTTTCTACCTATATGATGGCAGAGAATATGAATATAGAGAACGTCCTAAATGTCATTACTCAAGAGATTATAATTGTGAAAGACTATGCTGGAAATGCATACCTTCCTGAATATCAGTTTAATGGAATTGGAGACATGCAAGTAGGGCAAGGATTCCAGATTAAAACTACAGAATCAGTTACATTAGAAGTCTGTGGAGACTATGCCAGTCCTGAAAACCATCCAATTGACTTAATCGGTGGGTGGAATCTAATAGGATATTTAAGAATGGAGTCTGCTAATATAAGTGCTGTTTTAAGTAGTATTAACGAAAATGGAAACTTAATTATTGCTAAGGATTATGCTGGTAATGCTTACCTTCCAATGTTTAATTTCAACGGTATTGGAGATATGGGAGCAGGACAAGCCTATCAGATAAAAACTACTAATCCAGATATATTAGAGTATTTATCAAATTTAGAATCCTATTAAATTTCCTCTCTTACACTAAAAACAAAAAAAGCCTACTCAATGAGTAGGCTTTTTTTGTAATTAACAATACAAATTTATTCTGCACCTATTATGGTTGGACAAAACTGAAATCCAGTCACAGTTTCATACATTTTAATCTGGTATCCTTCTGAATATTCAAGGTTTCCAAGTGCATTAAAGTTCCATTCTGGAACATAAGCATTACCATTCTCGTCTTTCATAATAATTACCTTATCTGAAATACTACTAAAGGCCTCCAATGCATCTACTGCATCAACACAAGTATATCCAAACATACTCCATCCTGAAGGTAGGCTCAGGGATATATCCTCTGTAATTACTTGAACAGTAACCGAAGCAACACCATCACCATATCCATATCCGTAAGACAGATCAGCTTGAGCATCCACATCAGCTTGCGTAATTCCATCTTCTGGAGTTACTGAATTAACTCCGTCAC
>PAMD01000019.1 GCA_002707145.1 Flavobacteriales bacterium
AGAACCAAGACGAAAGCAAGGAAGAGAAGCAAGACGAAAATAAGGAGGAAGACCAAGAAAAATCTAATAAACAAGATGATAAAAAGAATGCTGATGAAAGTAACCAGAATAATAATGAAAATAAGGACAGCAAAGGTCAAACTGATAGTGATGACTCCGAAGATAAAAATGAAGAAAAACAGACACAGGAGTTAAAAAGTAAACTAAGCAAAGAGGAAGCGAAGAAAATTTTAGAAGCACTTAATCAGCAAGAGAATAAATTGCAAGAAAAATTAAAAAAAAATCAACTTAAAGGTAAAAAGTTGAATATCGAAAAAGACTGGTAATTGATTATTATGAAACATAAAATAATATTTTTAATTTTTGTCTTGTATTCTATATACGGCTATTCTCAGACTAGGTTTACATCTAGTGTAAATAGAAATAAAGTCGCTTTAAATGAACAATTTTCACTCACCTTTACAATTAATGATAGAGGAGATCAATTCAGACCTCCCAATCTTTCGAATTTCTCTATTATATCTGGACCGAGCACTTCCTCTAGTACATCAATTATTAATGGGAAGATGACAAGAGAAAATGCATATTCATATAAATTAAGAGCTACTAAAAAAGGGATCTTTACCATTGGTCCTGCATCCATATATTCTAATGGTAAGTTATACTCTTCAAAAGTAATTTCCATTCAAGTATTAAGTTCATTACCAAAATCAAGCAATAATAGTCCTGAATCTATTGCAAGAAAAAGTGTATATCTAGAGCTAGAATTATCTAATAATAGTCCCTATGCTGGTGAACAAATTACTGCTACATTTAATCTTTATTTCTCTCAAGAAATTCGAAATCCTGATTTTATCGAAACCCCTAATTTTAATGGATTTTGGCACGAAGATTATGATCTTGGTGATAGCTATCCTATAAAAAGAGAGCAAATAGGAGGAATTGACTTTCAAGTTGCGACCTTAAAAAAAATGATTCTTATTCCTCAAAGATCAGGCGATTTATTAATATCTTCCTTTGACATTGATGTCCCCGTAGCTATTCCCACAAACCAAAGAGATATATTTGGAAGAAGGCGCTCTAGAATGATTAATATAGTATGTTCTTCTGGTACAAAAAGACTTAAAGTCAAAGAGCTACCAAATAAAAATAAACCCAGTAATTTTGAGGGAGCGGTGGGAGAATTTGAATTTTCAACTCGCTTGGATAGAGATTCAATTCAGATAAATGAGTCCGCAACCTTCTCAATGCGGATATCCGGAACAGGGAATATGCGAATGATTGATTTGCCAAAAGTGGATATCACTAATGATCTCGAAGCATATGAACCTAAATTCACAGAAAAGATTAAACTTAATAAAACTGGACTAAATGGATTTAAACGAGTTGAATATTTGTTGATACCAAGAAACAACGGTATCTACAAAGTTCGTGCTGAGTCATTTAGTTATTTTAGCCCAAAAAGAAAAAAATATATATCTATAAATAGTAAAGATTACACACTTAAAGTTAGTGGTACAGATTCATCAAAACAAGATGGGGAAATGATTATTTATAATAAAGAAGATGTCACTTTTATTGGTAAAGACATTCTTTTTATAAAATCAGACACTAATTTTAGTAAAAGTAATCAAGGTTTATTTTTTGGTTCTTTCCTCTTTAATATTCTATGCTCTGGCTTTCTTTTGTATGTTATAATACTTTTACTAATACATTTCCTTTTAAAAAAATCTATATTAAATATTTCACCATTAATTAAGGGGAGCTATGCAAAACAAGCAATTAAATTAATAGAAAAAAATGAAACTGATTTATACTTTTCTATTGAGCAGTCGCTTCAGTTCTATTTCGAATCAAAATGGAATATTGGAAGGGCTCAATTTAATAAAGAATTCATTAAAGATACTCTTCAAAGCAAAAAAGTCAACAATGATTTAATTCTAAAAATATCAAATCTTCTTGAGGTTTGTGAGATGGCAAGATTTACAATCAAAAGAAGTGAAGAGTCAGATAATGATTCTTTGGTCAGAGAAACAAAATCTATACTTCAATCATTAGAGAATTATTAGTTTATGAAAAAATTAATTATTTTTATATTTTTTGCATTTAATTTGCATGCACAAGATGCAAATATTCTATTTCAACTTGCAGGAAAGGCATATGAAGATCAGGATTACACTCTCGCTTTAGAGTATTACAAAGACATTGAAAAGCTTGAAAAGGAATCCTCAGATCTATATTATAATATGGGGAATTGTTATTTTAAACTTTCTCAGAATGCTCATGCTATTCTGTATTATGAGAAATCAATAAAAATAAATCCATCCTCAGAGGATGTCAAATTTAATTTATCTCTTGTCCAATTAAAGCTAATAGATAAGTTTCCTCAAATACCTCTAATTTTTTATAAAGAATGGACTCGTGAATTCACAAAAAGTTTAAGTATCGACGATTGGGCAAAAATAGGCTTGGTATTTCTATTTTTTTTCTGTGTCTTTGTATCTTTTTTCTTTTTTGGCTCATCAATAGTTCTAAAAAGAATTATGTTCTATCTATCATCAAGCACAATATTCCTAGGATGCATCTGTCTATTTACAGCTTACTACTCATATTCTAATATACAAACCAAAGCTATACTAATGTCACCAAATGCATATATAAAAAGTGCACCATCTAATCAAAGTGAAGATTTGTTTATTCTTCATGCAGGTACCAAGGTTCTGGTTCTAGAAAAATTCAAAGGATGGAATAAGATCAAACTATCTGACGGTATGATAGGGTGGGTTCAGTTAGACGTTTTAAGAGAAATTTAAATATTTATTTGCACCATAACTATTGACTTTTTGACTTCTTACAGATAATTAGCCTTGCTTTACCACTTTGTAAAGTAGTTGCAAAAATATAAAACTCTCCACCATTCTTAATCTTCAACTTTTTTCTAAGCAGATCAATATTTTGAGGGTAATTGCGACAAGTAAGATTTCCTTTACCTTCCAACATACTCGGTATCGATTTCTGATCAGGAGAAATAATGTTATAAACTATAAAACTTCTTCCTGGAAATTGATTAATATGTTTATCAGATGTATATAAATGAGAATTGACATGAATTTTATATAAGCCAAAATATTTTGCAACCATTTTAAAAGCGCCGGCCTTCATAATTGAAGAGTTTGGTTCATATAAATATTTAAGAGGTTCTGAATATTTCAACTGAACTTCATTTTCCTCAGAAAAAGTAAAATTGAAAACTTCCGATTGATCAGACTTTAGATTATTACAAGATATGTGAGGTTCACCATTAAAATTTTCTTCCAATAAGTATAACACTTCTTTACAATCGTTATTTACGGAGATTACATAAACCTTTTTTACTCCTGAAAGATCTGACAAAGTTTTCTTAATATCTAATAGCGGTGATGTTTTAATTAGTATAACAGGAGATTTGCTAAAAAGTAACGACAAATAATTAAGTATATTTGGACTACAGTCAGAAAGATTGTAGACTTTATCATTACCCTTTCTTCTGGAGGGGTCAATGTAAATCCAATCAATAGGGCTACAATTTTTTATATAATTAAGGCTATCTCCAATGAAAACTTCGATATTTTTCTGATCAAATTGACTAAAATTATGAAGTGCAATAGATGACAATTCTTTATTTTGTTCACAATATACAATGGATTTCACTTTTTGTGAAATATAGTATGTATCAACACCAAAACCGCCAGTTAAATCTACTCCAGAACCAACTCCTAAGATATTTGCTTTGAATATACTAGTTTGCTCAGAAGAACATTGCTCCATAGATATCCTTTCTGGATAATGAATTTTTTTAGTTTCAAACCAAGTAGGTAATTTATTTTTAGCCAAATTCCTACCTACTAATTGTTGGGCAATAAACTTCATATCCCAAAAAGGATAATTACCTGTAAGCATGAAGTCAGAGGGAGAAAGATTAGCATTTTTCTCTATAAAATCATACTGTTCGTCACTTAAAATAGCCATTAAATTGGGTGTAAATTAAAATTTCTACAAAAAAAACTACTTTTTTAGTTTATGAATATTGAATGAAACTTTATGTTATATAGACAAGGTCAATAATTTGTATAATAAACAATAATCTTTCTTCACATTCAAATTAATTAAATTTATAATGAAGAGGTACACTGTGATTAAGATTTTGAATATTTAAATAAAATTTGGAAAACACGAAATAGAGTTCATAAAACTAATAAAATAGTTAACAGAAGATTTAAAATAGATTAAATTCTTCAAAAATATTAAGAAATTTGGTACTAGGTTTTGTTCCTATAAGAAAAAATGAAAAGGAGGGAGAAATAAGAGTAATGAAGGTGACAAATATCAGCAAAATTTTAGAAAACTCGGATTAAAAATGACATTGAATAATGAGAAATAAGAAATAAGTATATTACTACTTTGTAAAAACATATTCAAGTATATTAGAACCCATTTTTAATGCCGAAATTCGAATGCTTTGATTGTCATTATGTACTTCCGAATCTTCCCAACCATCACCCAAGTCACTTTCATAGGAATAAAAACTAACAAGACGGCCATTATGTATGAGCCCAAATCCTTGAGAGGGTTGCATATCATGTTCATGTACTTTGGGCAAACCGTTATCAAAATTATATGTCTGATGATAAATGGGATGAGTAAAAGGTAATTCAATAAATTCGAGTTCGGGAAATACTTTTTTCATTTCTGGACGAATATAAGGGTCAAGCCCATAATTGTCATCAATATGAAGAAATCCACCAGCTTCTAGATAATTTCTTAGGTTTTCAGCTTCTGAAATTGAAAATAGTACATTTCCATGCCCTGTCATATGAATGAATGGATAGCGGAATATTTCCGAACTTGCAACATCAACGACATCATATATAGGGTCAATGTTAATATTCAAATTAGCACGACAAAAATTAACCAAATTATTTAAAGAAGTTGGATTAGAATACCAATCTCCACCTCCGTTATATTTAAGTACCGCAATCTTACAACTGTAACTAGAAAAAGATAACAGAACTAGAATAGAAATAAATAAAAGAAGTTTAACAATTTTCATATTTCAAAGATAAGGTATGGCAAGCAACTATTCCTGCAGTCTCGGTTCTTAATCTAGAATATCCCAATCTAATAGGTTTAAAATTATAAGAGAGTGCCTGTTCAATTTCATTATTGCTAAAATCTCCCTCAGGTCCAATTAAAATAAGAGAATTAGTTGTGGCTTGGGAAGTTAAACTCATTTTTGTACCTGAAGAGCAATGTGCAATAAAGCAATCATCACTATGGTTTTGTTTCAAAAAATCTTCAAACCGAGTTTGGGGATGAAGCAAAGGTAATTTGCCATTCATAGATTGTTTAGTGGCAGAAATTAAAATTTTCTTCATTCGTTTGATTTTGAAAAATTTTCTTTCAGAATGATCGCATAATATTGGTGTAATTTCATCAACTCCAATTTCAGCAGCTTTTTCTAAAAACCATTCAAATCTATCGTTACTTTTGGTAGGAGCAATGGCAATATGTAAAGAATATGAACGAAACTTAGAAGCCCATTTTTTCTGTACTTTAAATTGTACTTTTTTTTGAGATGAAGTCAATATAATTGCCTTATAGAAAAAGCCGATACCATCTATTAAAGAAATTGTATCACCTACATTTTTTCGAAGAACTTTTATACAATGAATACTTTCTTCATTATTTAATGAATTTGCTCCATTGACAATCTCTGGACAGTAAAAGAATTGCATATGACAAAAATTAAAAAAAATAACTAGATACGTGAATAAATTATTTGATAATACTTAATCAAAAATTTCAACTCCAGGCGCTGCTTTAAGTACCTCTTCACTTGCATCTGATTCAAACTGGATAAAATTTACTTTAAAAGCCTTGGCTAAATCAATTGCTTTATCGCGGTAGGCATTTTGATCTTTCCACGTTTGACTTGGGAATAATAGCTTATTTGGAACATCTGGACAACTAACTGGCATATCCAAGCCAAAAATAGAGTGTTTTATATAGTCGACATTATCTAATGAACCATTAAGTGCAGCAGAAATTATAGATCGAGTATACTTTAGTTTAATTCGAGATCCAAAACCATAACCACCTCCAGACCATCCTGTGTTTATTAACCAAACATTTACTTTGTTTTCAGTAATCTTACGACCAAGCATTTCTGCATAATAAGTAGGATGTAATGGCATGAATGGTGCACCAAAACAAGCGGAAAAAGTTGTTTGAGGTTCCGTAATATCGGCCTCAGTACCTGCAACTTTAGCTGTATATCCAGAAATAAAATGGTACATGGTTTGTCCAAGAGTAAGTCTAGAAATTGGAGGGAGAACACCGAAAGCGTCACAAGTCAAAAAGAAAATATTTTTGGGTATTGGGCCAGAAGAGGGAACACGAATATTATTAATATGATTTATGGGATAACTGACTCTTGTATTTTGTGATTTTTTTGCACTAAAATAGTCTGGAACATTCGATCCTTCTTTAAAAGTAATGTTTTCTAACAAGGCTCCTTTTCTAATTGCATTAAAAATATCAGGCTCCTTTTCTAATGATAAATTAATGCACTTAGCGTAACATCCTCCTTCAAAATTAAAAACTTCTTTCTCAGACCAACCGTGCTCATCATCTCCAATTAGTTGTCTTGAAGGATCAGTAGATAAAGTTGTCTTTCCAGTTCCGGAAAGTCCAAAAAATAATGCAGTATGTCCATCTTCACCTACGTTAGCAGAACAATGCATAGAGAAAACATTGTGATTATATGGAAGAAGAAAATTCAATGCAGAAAAAATTCCCTTCTTGATCTCCCCGGTATAACCAGTACCACCAATTAAAATAATTTTTTTCGTAAAACTTAAAGCAACAAAATTATGCTGGCGAGTCCCATCAATCAGAGGGTCTGCATGAAATCCAGGAGCATTAAGAACCAACCATTCAGACTCAAAACTTTGTATTTGACCTAATGAAGGACGAATAAACATATTATCTGTGAATAAGTTCGACCAGGGATATTCGTTAACAACTGTCAAGGACAAACGATGCTTATCACTAGCACAAACAAATGCATTTCTAGCAAAAATTTCTTTATTTGATAGATAGTCAAGGACTTTCTTGTGAAGTCGATCAAAATTTTCAGAGGAAAAAGGTAAATTGATATCTCCCCACCAAACTGATTTTTCAGTTATATCATCTTTGACGATAAATCGATCTTTGGGCGACCGACCTGTAAACTCTCCAGTATCAATTGCAAGAGCTCCAGAATCAGTAATAATACCCATGTTTTTATTAATAATAATATCTTGTAAACTTTCGGAGGATATATTCCAGTGGACGTTAGAATTACTAATACCAAATTTATAAGTGGATTGATTATAGGGTTTTATTCCATTCTCAATATTCATTATTTCTAGAGTTAAATTGATTTTTTTTCGTAGAGTCTAGCATTCAAAAAAAATGCAAAAAACACTTGGGAGGATATAAAATTAAAGAGCTGATTTTTTTATCATTTGCTTTTCATAATCGGAAAAACGACTCAAAAACATTTCTAAATTTTCTGGGTCAAAGACAAAATTAATTATGGACTGGGCAGTTGAGATTTGCAGTTTATGATCAGCAATTGTATCTAAAAATCTAAGTAATTGAGTTACTGTAAAGCACTCTCTTTTGGCATATGCAGAAATAAGATTGAATTTTTTTTGATCTGCCATCTCTATATTGTCAACAGACTTAAAAAGTGAGTTAAATCGGTCTGTAGAAGTAGGCTCATTACAATTTGATGCGAACAAGTTTGTGCTAAAAATAATAACTAAAAGATATGTAAATATATGTTTCATTTTTTATAAATTTTTATAAATTAATCATTTACAAATCTATAAAAAAATGGCATATCTTAGCCAATGTAAAGAAAAATTGTATGTCCCAAAAAATATTTATTATAGGCGCAGGAAGATCTGCATCAACGTTAATTAAGTATCTTTCTGATGAATCAGAGAATAATAATTTTAAAATTAGAGTAGGGGATCAAAATCTGGAGCTTCTTAAAACCAAAATCCAAACTAGTTCTAGAGTCGAAGCCATTCATTTTGACGTCCTTGATCCTGTGCAAAGAGCAAACGAAATTGAAGTGGCAGACATAGTTATATCTATGCTTCCTGCGCATTTACATTTTAATGTTGCCCAAGATTGTGTAAAATTTTCAAAAAACCTTGTTACCGCCTCATATGTATCAAATGATATTAAATCTTTGGACAAAGAAGCAAAAAATAAAGGAATAATTTTATTAAACGAAATTGGTCTTGATCCAGGTATAGATCATATGTCTGCAATGAAAGTAATAGACCACATAAAAAGTGTTGGAGGAGTTCTAAAAAGCTTCAAATCATATTGTGGTGGACTTGTTGCACCTATGTCTGTATCTAGTCCGTGGCAATATAAATTTACATGGAATCCCAAAAATGTAATTCTTGCAGGTCAAGGAGTAGCTAAATATATAAAAAATGGTAAGTATAAATATATTCCTTACCACAGGCTTTTTAAAAGAACGGAAAAACTATCCATTCTTGATCAGGGGGAATTTGAAGCATATGCCAATCGGGATTCCTTATCTTACAGAGAAGTATATGGTCTAAACAATATCCCCACCCTATTACGTGGGACTCTACGCAGACCAGGATATTGCCAGTCTTGGGATCTCTTTGTGGAGTTAGGAATGACTGATGATAGTTATCAAATGGATGTGTCTGGTATGACATATTTAGATTTTTTAAATTCCTTTTTGAGAAAAACTAAAAATTCAAGTCAAGAACATCTAAAGAATTATTTTGGAGTCACAGACTCCGTTCTCTTAAAATTAGATTGGTTGGGTTTGTTTGGAGATACAAAAATTAATATTCAAACGGCTTCGCCTGCACATATACTTCAGACTGTTTTAGAATCAAAATGGGCTCTGGGAGAGAACGACATAGATATGATTGTAATGCAACATCAATTTATCTATATGATTGACGGAGAAGAACGTGAAATACACTCTTCTTTTGTAACATACGGAGAAGATCAAATTTTTACAGGAATGTCAAAAACCGTAGGTTTACCTGTTGGGATTGCAGCAAAACTAATATTAAAAGGCCATATTAAAGGTCAAGGAGTGAAAATTCCAGTCACAAAAGATATCTATATTCCAGTGCTAAATGAACTAAAAAAGTTTGGAATCGAATTTATCGAAGAGATAATAAATTAATGATTTATATAAAACTCTTTGGTAAGGCTAATAAATTCTTTCGAATACTCATTTGGAGAAGAATAAATACATATTGAACTTACTGATATTGGTGCTTTTTCTTTCGAAAACATCAACATAATCCTATTAGGTTTATTCTTCGATCTACCCCTAATAGATGTGAATTTTATCAATTTTCCTTGGACTAAATTTACAACACCTATTAATTCTTCAGCTTGATTTACTGGAAGTATACATGCCAAATTTGAATATCTAGTACCCTGACGAATCCACAGTTGAACCAATTCATTTAAATTAAATTCAATTTGATGCCTAGATATATTCTTAGAAATTTGATTCGATAATAAAGAATGACTAAAAAAGGGAGGATTACTAATAATTAGATCAAACTTATGGAAACTATTCCAAATTTTTGCATCACAATAGATTGCTTTAATTCTAGAAGACCATTCGCTATTCTGAAAATTTAATTTTGCTTCACAAAAAGATGAAAAATCAATCTCTAAGCCAGTAATTTTTGCTTTTGGAAATTTTTGGGCCATCATAAGACTAAGCAGACCATTACCGGTGCCTACATCCAAAATAGATCTATGTAACTTAGCATCTATCCAAGAACCAAATAAAATACTATCTGTACAAACTTTCATTGTAGAATTATCATGGTAAACTGCAAATTTTTTAAAACGAAATACAGCCAAGCTATTCTTTTGATTTTAAATACGCGTTAATTAAGATAGTTATTAATATTATCAGTGAACCCAAATAGAATTCAAACGACATAATTTCATTTTCACCAAAAATAAAAAGTGCAAGAATTACACCATAAATTGGTTCTAAATTAGTTGTTATACTAACGGTAAATGGACTTAACTTCTTTAATACTTCAATACCCAATAAAAAAGCTATGGCAGTACAGATGACTCCTAGAATAAATATATATATCCAATCAAGTCCTTGAGGTATTAGGGAATACAGAGAAAAGTTACCCGTGACAATTAAATAAATTGTCATAGCTAGAACACCGCCCAACATATTGTAAAGAGCAATTGAATGTGAGGAATTTTCTTTTATGAGCATTGCATTCCAAACTGAAAACAATGCCGCTAATAGTGCAGAAATAATACTCAATATAATTCCTAGGCTATATTTGTTTTCGAAAGCGAAAATAATAGAAATACCAGCAATTACAAAAATACTAAGAAAGAGTTCATAAGGTTTGACTTTAGTTTTTAAAAAAACAGGCTCAATTAATGCAACAAAAAATGAACATGAAGAGAGACAACAAAGTGTTACAGAAACATTAGAGACTTTTAATGCTTCAAAAAATGTAGTCCAATGAGCAGCAGTAATTAGTCCAACAAACAACATTTGGCACCTTGAACTGTTGCTTATTACTTCATTTTCATTTTTAAAGTACCAAAAAATTAAAAGACTTAAAAAAGCAACAAGCATTCGATCCAAAACAATGATTTGGGAGGGCATATTTATAAGCTTTCCCAATACACCTGTAAATCCCCAAACTAGAACTGTCGCATGAAGAATAAAATAATAATGTGATTTATTAGAAATATTCATAAAAAAAGTCCGGTATGACTACCGAACTTGTATTATTTAAAATTTTCACCCCTTAAATATTAGCTATTTTATTAGAAATATACTCTCCATTTTCTAACTTTTCTTTAATCTTGGAAAAGCATTTAATCGTATAATCTACCTCTTCTTGAGTGTGGACAGCGGTTGGAATAAGTCTCAATAATATTACTCCCTTTGGAACAACAGGATAAGTAACAATTGAACAAAATATACTATAATTTTCTCTCAGATCAAAAGTAAGATTTGTCGCTTCACCAACACCACCTGACAAATAAACAGGAGTTACAGCGGATTTTGTTTTTCCCAACTCAAAACCAGCTTGTTTTAGACCTAATTGAAGTGCATTAGCAATAGCCCATAATTTATCTTTCTGAACTGTCCCTCTTCGCATAATTTCCAGGCGTTTTATCGCTCCAATAACTAAGGGCATTGGAAGTGATTTAGCGAAAATCTGAGAACGCATATTGTATCTTAGAAATTCTACTACATCGGAAGTTGATGAAATAAATGCTCCCACGGAAGCAAAAGACTTTGCAAATGTTCCAAAAAGTACATCTATATGCTCATGACAACCCAGTTCTTCGCCTGAACCAAAGCCGGTTTTCCCCATTGTTCCGACGCCGTGCGCATCGTCTACAAATAGTCTAAATTCAAATTTACTTTTTAGATCCACCACACCATTAAGATCTCCCAAATCGCCAGACATCCCAAAAACACCCTCAGTGATAACAAGTATAGCACCTCCCGAATCAGCGACTATTTTTGAGGCTCTTTCAAGTTGCTTCTCAAGATTGGTCATATCATTGTGAGGGTACACAAAACGTTTCCCTTGATGTAATCTTAAACCGTCAATAATACATGCATGACACTCACTATCATAAACAATAACGTCTTTTCTGTCAACCAATGCATCTACAGCTGAAAGCATTCCCTGATATCCGAAATTTAATAGAATTGTATCCTCTTTCTGAACATAATCGGATAACTGCTCTTCCAGAAGTTCATGTTGACTGGTGTTACCAGACATCATTCTGGAACCCATAGGGTAGCCCAAGCCCCAATCTTTTGAAGCTTGGGCATCAATTGCCTTTACTTCAGGGTGGTTAGAAAGTCCTAAATAATTATTAATACTCCATGTAAGAACTTGCTTTCCTCTGAACATCATTTTACTGGCAATTTCTCCCTCTAATTTCGGGAAGGTAAAATAACCATGTGCATCTTTAGCATGTTTACCAAGTGGACCTCTATTAATTCTTAATTTTTCAAATAAATCCATATTTGTATTTAGATATTTACTGCAAAAATACAAATTGATATGCTCATCACAAAATTGTAACTGATAAGTCCTTAATTTATACGTTAAATTTCATTTAAATGATATCTTTGTGAAATGAAATTTATAAGAATATCATATACTTTTTTTGTTCTGTGCCTTTTTTTAGGTTCTTGTAGTAGTTATCAGAAAATTCTAAAAAGTCCTGATTTGAATTACAAATACGACAAAGGATTAGAATATTATGCAAATGAAGATTATATAAAAGCTTTTCCACTATTCGATGAGCTTCTTCTATTGTACAGAGGTACTGATAAAGCCGAAGAAGTTTATTATTACTACTGCCAAACTGAGTACAAAAAGGGGAACTTATTGTCTGCTGCTTATCACTTTAACAACTTTGCAAATACATACAAAAATAACATACACACCGAAGAATGCGCATATTTGACTGTTTACTGTTATTATTTACTCTCACCAAAATACAGCTTAGACCAATTAAGCACCTTCAAAGCTTTAGATGAAATTGATGTATTTCTCGACAAGTACCCATCTAGCTCCTATGTCCCGAATTGTATTGATCTAAGGTCAAAACTAGATTATAAAATTGAAAAGAAATCTTTTGAAAATGCGAAACTTTATTTCACTACTGAAAACTACAAATCTGCAATTCATGCACTAAATCAGACACTTCTAGAATATCAAAACTCGCTATTTAAAGAAGAAATCTTATTTTTGCTATTGCAAAGTTACTATTTACTTGCAGAGAACAGTATAGATGCAAAAAAAGAAAAAAGAATCAAGGACGCTATTTTTGCCTTTAATCAATTTAAAAATAGTTATCCTGAAAGTGATTTTATGAATGAATCAAAAAGGATTTTTAAACAAGCAAAATTATTGCGTAAAAATTAGTAACAATTTAATTATGGACTATAAAAAAACATCAGCATCAAAGACAACTGTAACAAACAACAATAAGTTACTGGAAGACAAATTAGGTAATATCTATAATGCTATTTCTGTTTTAGAGAAAAGATCAAACCAAATTGGTCATGATTTAAAAGAAGAATTAATTGCAAAATTAGATGAGTTTGCTACTCACAATGAAAATTTAGACGAAATCTTTGAAAACAAAGAACAAATTGAGGTCTCCAAATTTTATGAAAAATTACCAAAACCCACATTAATGGCTCTTCGTGAATTGATGGATGATGAGTTATTTGTAAAAACTCCCACAGAGGAAGAATAATTCTCAATATGCTTCATGGTAAAAACATTCTCATTGGTATTACAGGTGGGATCGCTGCTTATAAAGCCGTTGAGATTGTACGGCATTTTATTAAAAAAGGAGCCTTTGTAAAATGTGTTTTAACCCCTGCCGCAAAAGACTTTATTAGTCCTTTAGTCCTTTCAACATTATCTAGAAATGAAGTGTTTTCATCATTCACCTCAGAGGAAGAAAATCCAAGATGGAACAACCATGTTCAACTTGGAATTTGGGCTGATTTAATGATTATTGCCCCTGCCACTGCCAATACTTTGAGTAAGATGTGCCAAGGTACTTGTGATAATATCTTACTCGCTACCTATCTTTCTGCAAAATGTCAAGTATATTTTGCTCCCGCTATGGATCTTGACATGTATAGACACCCTAGCACGATTAAAAATATAGATACATTAAAGTCCTTTGGTAATATAGAAATCCCTGTGGAAACAGGAGAGTTAGCAAGTGGTTTATGTGGAAAAGGACGTATGGCGGAACCAAGTACCATCTGTTCAGCAGTTCAAGAAGATCTACTTAAAAAACTACCTTTAAGAAATTCAAAAGTATTAATTACTGCTGGTCCTACTTATGAAGCAATTGATCCAGTTCGATTTATAGGAAATCGCTCTTCGGGAAAAATGGGAGCAGCTCTAGCATTAAATTTTGCGAATAAAGGTGCTAAGGTTTCACTAGTGCTCGGGCCTTCAGCAGAGGACCCTAAGCATCAAAATATTATTACTTATAGGGTAGAATCGGCCAAACAAATGTTTGATAAAGTGATGGCCTTATTTAATGAATCTACTATTGTAGTTTGTTCGGCTGCTGTTGCTGATTATGCACCAGAGCAAATATTTATATCAAAAATAAAAAATACGCAAAAGAACATAAAAATTCATTTAAATAAAACAAAAGACATTCTTTCTACATTAGGAAAAATGAAAAAAAAACAATTTTTAATTGGCTTTGCACTTGAAACTGACAATGGAATAGAAGAGGCAAAAAGAAAGGTGTTAGAAAAAAAATTAGATTTGATTGTCTTAAACTCACTTCAGGATGCTGGTGCTGGGTTTCATTACGATACGAATAAGATAACTTTAATCAACAAAAACAATAAAATATTTAAATTTGAATTAAAATCTAAGCAAGAAGTTGCAGAAGACATCATTCAACATCTATTAACTGAAATCAATGCATAAATTTATTCACTTTTTTTTATTAATTTTCTCTATTTTTCAATTATCAGCACAAGAACTTAATTGTCGTGTTCAAATTAATTCTCAAAAGATTCAAGGGACTGACAGACAAAAATTCATGACAATGCGAACTGACTTCACAGAATTCATGAATAATACCCGTTGGACCAATGACATATACTCTTCTGAAGAACGTATTGAATGTAATTTGATTATTAATCTCACTAGCCAAATTGGAAATGATGGATTCAAAGGAAATATCAATGTTAAATCAACTCGACCTATCTTCAGAACTTCATATAATTCTCCTATTCTAAATTTGATAGACTCTGATTTCAGTTTTAAATATATTGAAAATGAAACTATTGAATTTAATGAACACAACCACAGTTCTAATCTTGTTTCAATACTAGCATACTATGCATATATTATAATAGGATTTGACTACGACACTTTTTCGCCAATAGGAGGTGATCCATTTTTTCTAAAAGCTGAAAAGGTAATTAATAATGCACAGGGGGATCAAAATGCTACTGGTTGGAAATCATACGAAGGAACAATGAACCGTTATTGGTTGATTGAAAACCTGCTTCATAATGACTTTAAAGCACTGAGAAATGGGATGTATATCTATCACAATGAGGGGCTTGACATACTTACAGAACAAGCAGAGAGCGGTAGAGACGAAATTACTTCAGCCTTATATAATATAAAGTCCTCGGCTGACAGAAAACAGGGCTCATATTTACTTAAGATTTTTTTTGATGCCAAAGCAGATGAAATCACAAAAATATATTCTGACGGATTTAATTCAAATAAAAATGAATTGGTAGAAATGCTGAAACAAATCAATCCTTCTAACATGAATAAATGGGATAAAATGCTTCAAGATCAAAGTAATAAATAGAATTAATGCTTAAACACATATCAATACGTAATTATGCGTTAATTGAAGAATTAGAAATTGACTTTTTTAAAGGGTTCTCGGTTATTACAGGTGAAACAGGGTCAGGTAAGTCAATAATTCTTGGCGCATTAAATTTGATCATGGGACAACGCGCAGACAGTAAAACCCTAATGAATTGGGAAAATAAGTGTATCATAGAAGGATTCTTTGCTATCGATGAATACCAATTAAATGCATTTTTTTTAGAAAATAATTTAGACTTCGAACCCGATCACACAATACTCAGAAGAGAGATTCACAAAAATGGAAAATCTAGAGCTTTTATAAATGACAGCCCAGTTAAATTAAATACACTAAAAGAACTTGGTACAAAAATAATTGATATTCATTCCCAGCACGACAGCTTAATGTTGAATAAATCTAATTTCCAACTAGGTTTAATTGACCAAATGGCTATTTCTCATTCGTCATCTCATCAATCAAACTTAGAATCTTTTAGCCTAGCATTTAAAAAAGCTAAAATCTTAAATGAGTCTCTTACTCTCGCAAAAAAAAACAATATAGAAGCCAAAGAAAAGTTAGATTATTACAATTATTTACTTGAAGAATTAAAGGAGGTTAATTTGATTGAAAATGAAAAAAATCAACTTGAATCAAGTATACAAATTTATGAAAATAGAGAAAATGTTCTAGAGACATTACAGAAGATATCTTTTGTTTTGGACAATAACCATAATACTCGACCTATACTTCCTCAATTGTTTGACTTGCATAGAGACTTGGAAAAAATATCAATCCTCAATAGCGACTATAAGGAATTGTCGAATCGGTTTTCTAGCATTTTAATTGAGCTCACAGATATAACTAAAGAAAGTGACATATTGGCTTCAAATGTTGAAAGTCAATCTATAAATATTCAAGCTCTAAATCAGCGTATTAACATGATTAATCTGCTTGAGCAAAAACACCAAACCAATCAATTTGATGATCTTTTTAATAAAAAGGCAGAGATTGAAAAAAAGGTATCTAGCATCATTATGATGGAAGATAAAGTTCATGATATAAAAAAAGAAATTGTGAAAGTTAATTCTACCTTAGATAGATTAGTTGTGAAAATAAGTAAACAAAGAAAAAAAGTTCTTCCATCCTTTCAAACACATGTAGAAATGCAGATTCAAAAAATGGGAATCAAGAATGGGAAGTTTAAGATTCAAATAGAACCAAGACAAATTCGTAACGAATGGGGAGCGGACAAAGTTCAATTTTTGTTTTCAGGCAACAAAGGTATATCCTTGGAAGAATTAAATAAGGTTGCCTCTGGAGGAGAAACTTCTAGACTAATGCTTTCTATCAAATCGCTTTTAACTATGCATGTCAAAAGGCCAACTCTCATCTTAGATGAAATCGATGTGGGTGTGTCAGGAAAAATTGCAGGAAAAATGGCAAATCTATTGCAGAAAATGTCAATAAATACTCAACTTATTGTTATCAGTCACCTTCCTCAAATTGCAGCAAAAGCAGATTATCATTACAAAGTTCATAAAATTGATACCAGCGAGAAAACAGAAACTAAAATCTATTCCTTAGATGAAAAAGAAAAAATTGAAGAACTCACAAAAATGCTTAGTGGTGAAATACTCAGTAATGCAGCTAGAGAAAATGCCAAGGCACTTCGAATGAACTCCCAATAAAATATATCTTATATTTATAAAAAAAATTGCAAAATCACATGTTACTTAAAGGAAAAAAAGGAATTATCTTTGGTGCGTTAGATCCTAAATCTATTGCTTGGAAGGTAGCTGAAGAAGCATATAAACAAGGTGCAACATTTGTTCTTACCAATGCCCCAATTGCATTACGAATGGGTACTATTAATGATCTGGCATCAAAATGTGATGCTAAGGTTATTCCAGCCGATGCTACGTCTATTCAAGATCTAGACAATCTTTTCGTTCAATCTCAGGATATACTTGGAGGTAAACTCGATTTTGTTTTGCATTCGATTGGAATGTCAGTAAATGTGAGAAAAGGGAAACATTACACAGAACTTAACCATGACTTCATGATGAAAGGAGTAGATATCTCAGCGATATCATTTCACAAAGTCATGCAGACTGCTATGAAATTAGATGCAATGAATGAATGTGGTTCTATTGTGGCCCTTTCTTATATTGCTGCACAACGGACTTTTCCAGATTATAATGATATGGCTGATAATAAAGCTTATCTAGAGTCTATTGCAAGAAGCTTTGGATACCATTATGGTATAAAAAAGAAAGTTAGAGTAAATACCATATCTCAATCCCCTACATTAACTACTGCTGGAAGTGGAGTAAAGGGATTTAATAGTTTTTTCAAATATGCAGACTTAATGTCTCCACTTGGAAATGCTTCCTCTGAGGATTGTGCTAACTATGTTATAACATTATTTTCTGATTTGACAAAAATGGTCACAATGCAAAACTTATTTCATGATGGAGGGTTTTCATTTACTGGGGTTAGTCAAGAAATCATGAAAAAAATGACTGATGAGGAACAGTAAAATAACTCGAATTTAAGAAAATAACAATTCCTCATTGAGCCAATATATTGTTTAAAAAAACAAATTATTATTACTTAGAATTAGATTCTCTGCTTGGATTGTCTCTGTGTTCTACAATTTCATTCTTTTTTTTAGATCGGCTAACCTTGATTTTAATTTTTTCTTTTTTCGAATTAAAATCGATGAGTACTTTGTCTCCTTCTCCAATATTATTATTAATAATTTCTTCGGCTAGCAAATCCTCAATGTATTTTTGAATAGCTCTTTTTAAAGGCCTAGCTCCATAAGCTGTGTCAAAGCCTTTATCCGAAATGTAATCTTTAGCGGCATCAGTAATCTTTAGAATAAAACCTATATTCTTGACTCTTTCAAACAAGTTTGTCAATTCAATATCAATAATCTTATGAATATCTTTTCTATCCAGAGTATTAAATAGAACCACATCATCAATCCTATTTAAAAATTCAGGAGCAAAAGCTTTCTTTAAAGATCCTTCAATAACACTTTTAGTATAATCGTCTAAATTATCCTTCCTAGCTTTTGTGCTAAAACCAACACCTGATCCAAAATCTTTCAATTTCCTAGTTCCAACGTTGGAGGTCATTATAATGATTGTATTCTTAAAATCAATCTTTCGACCTAAGCTATCAGTCAACTGACCATCATCTAGCGCTTGAAGCAATAGATTAAATACATCAGGATGAGCTTTTTCGATTTCATCTAACAAGACAACCGAGTAGGGTTTTCTTCTAACTCGTTCAGTAAGTTGACCACCTTCTTCGTAGCCTACATAGCCGGGAGGAGCACCAATCAGTCGAGTGATTGCAAATTTCTCCATGTATTCACTCATGTCAATACGAATCATGGCAGATTCGTTGTCAAATAGTAGCTTTGAGAGTTCTTTTGCCAACTGTGTTTTACCCACACCTGTAGGACCTAAAAAAATAAATGAGCCAATTGGCTTGTTTGGATCCTTTAGACCTACGCGATTTCTTTGAATTGCTTTAACAATCTTTATAATAGCCTCATTTTGACCAATAACAGTTTTATTTAATGTTTCAGCCATTAATGAAAGTTTCTCTGTTTCTTTTTCTGCGATTCGCTTAATAGGAATTCCAGTCATCATAGCAATCACCTCAGCAACATCATTTTCAGAAACAGATTCACGGTGAGATTTTACTTCTTCCTCCCAGACAATTTGAGCATCAAGTAGTTCATTTTCGGTTTGCTTTTCAACATCTCTTAATTGAGCGGCCATCTCATATTTTTGTTTTTTTACAACTGCAACTTTTTCTAATTTGATATCAGCAAGCTTTGTTTCAAGATCAATAATATTTTGAGGTACAATAATATTAGTAATGTGAACACGAGATCCGGCTTCATCCAGAGCATCGATCGCTTTATCAGGAAGATGACGATCGCTAATATATCTACTAGACAAGTTAACACATGCTACTAATGCTTCATCAGAATAGACCACATTGTGATGAGATTCGTAACGATCTTTGATATTTTGTAAAATTTGAAGAGTTTCTTCTTTAGAAGTAGGCTCTACAAGTACTTTCTGAAATCTACGTTCTAGGGCTCCATCTTTCTCGATATGTTGTCTGTATTCGTCTAAAGTAGTAGCGCCAATACATTGAACTTCACCTCTTGCCAAAGCAGGCTTAAACATATTAGAAGCGTCAAGACTTCCAGCAGCACCACCTGCACCGACAATAGTGTGAATTTCGTCAATAAATAAAATTATATTGGGATTTTTCTCTAATTCATTTAAAACAGCTTTCATTCTCTCCTCAAACTGACCACGATATTTAGTCCCAGCCACCAAAGAAGCTAAATCAAGTGTAATAATTCTCTTGTCAAATAGTATACGAGAAACTTTTTTTTGAACTATCCTTAAAGCCAAGCCTTCTGCAATTGCTGATTTACCGACTCCAGGTTCTCCAATCAAAAGTGGATTGTTTTTTTTACGACGAGACAAAACTTGAGAAACTCGTTCAATTTCCTTTTCACGACCAATTACTGGATCAAGCTTTCCCTCAGCAGCCATGAGAGTTAGATCTCTTCCAAAATTACTTAAAACTGGGGTTTTAGATTTAGAGGTGTTAGATTTTGAACTCTTAAAAATAGGTTTTTCCTCCTCAGAACTTTCAAATTCGTTATCTTCTGAAAAAGAATCTTGAGACTTAGAAACTTCCTTAAATTCATTTCCTTCTCGGGATTCAAATTGTTCCTTAACTACATCATAAGTAATACCTTGTTGAAACAAAAGTTGATAAATAGGATCAGATTCATTTCTCAAAACACAAAGAAGCAGGTGAGGAGTACCGATGATGTCACTATCAAAAATTTTTGCTTCTAAAAAAGTAGTTTTTAATGCTTTCTCTGCCTGTTTGGTTAATGGTAAATTAGAACGTTCTGATGAACTAGACTTTGGTGATGAAATAGATACTTCTTCTATACTTTTTCTTAGCAATTTAATATCTACACCTAGAGAAACTAGTATTTCAATCGCCATGCATTCACCTTCACGTATCATTCCCAAAATCAAATGCTCTGTACCAATATGAACATGTCCCAAGCGAAGAGCTTCTTCTTTGCTATATTGGATTACATCCTTTACTCTACGAGAAAAATTTTCATCCATTATTTATGCCTTTATCAGATTTTTTAACAGTATCCAACCAAAGATAAAGAGGTTTTTGACAACTATATAATAATGATAAGTATTTTTTCAACATTTTGACTTAAAATTTGTTAATTATTTCCTTGGCAACTACACCAATAGATGTCGATTTTGACTTATATTCGATGTGATTAAAGAAATCTATTTCTCAACTTAAAAAATACTCTTTAGATGTCTGAAGGAGAAAAAATAATACCCATTAACATAGAAGAAGAAATGAAGTCTGCTTACATTGATTATTCGATGTCAGTAATTGTTTCTCGTGCCCTACCCGATGTAAGAGACGGTTTTAAACCTGTTCACCGAAGAGTCCTGTTTGGAATGCACGAATTGGGAATACGTTCAACAGGTGCACATAAAAAATCTGCTAGAATTGTTGGAGAAGTTTTAGGAAAGTATCATCCCCACGGAGATTCTTCTGTTTACGACTCTATGGTGAGAATGGCTCAAGATTGGTCATTGCGTTATATGCTGGTAGATGGTCAAGGAAATTTCGGATCAATTGATGGTGACAGTCCAGCTGCAATGAGATATACAGAAGCAAGATTGAAGAAAATTTCAGAGGAAATGTTGAAAGACATTGATAAAGAAACCGTTGATTTTAGACTAAATTTTGATGATTCTCTTCAGGAACCTACAGTACTACCTTCACGAGTTCCAAATTTACTTATCAATGGAGCTTCTGGAATTGCTGTTGGAATGGCTACTAACATGCCTCCTCACAACCTCACAGAAGTAATTAATGCAACTAGTGCCTACATTGACAACAATGAAATTGACACAGAAGGCTTAATGAATTTTGTTAAAGCTCCAGATTTCCCAACAGGTGGTACCATTTATGGCTATGATGGTGTTAAAAATGCTTTTGAAACAGGAAAGGGTAGAGTCGTTCTAAGAGCCAAAACTAGTTTTGAGGAAGTGGATGGCAGGGACTGTATCATTGTAACTGAAATACCATATATGGTCAACAAGGCGGACATGATTAAAAAAACTGCTGACTTGGTAAACGACAAAAAACTAGAAGGAATCTCTGATATTAGAGACGAATCTGATCGAAATGGAATGCGCATAGTGTATTTACTAAAAAGAGATGCCATTCCGAACATAGTATTAAATAAATTATTTAAGTATACATCCCTACAAAACTCATTTTCAGTAAACAACATTGCTTTAGTAAATGGGAGACCTATGTTGCTTACCCTAAAAGAAATGATCAAATACTTTGTCGAGCACAGACACGAGGTAGTAGTTAGAAGAACTAAATACGAATTAAAGCAAGCCGAAAAAAGAGCCCATGTTCTTGAGGGATTACTCATAGCTCTTGACAATCTAGATGAGGTAATCTCATTAATCAAGGGCTCGAAAACTCCTGAAGAAGCTCGCATGGGTCTAATAGGTAAATTTTCTCTCACAGAAATTCAAGCAAAAGCAATACTAGATCTACGACTTCAAAAATTAACAGGTCTAGAGCAAGATAAAATTAAGGCGGAACATGCCGAGTTAATGAAAATAATTGCACACTTAAATAATATTCTCGGTGACGAATCACTTCGGATGAAAATCATTAAAGATGAGCTAATTGATATTCGCGAGAGATACGGTGACGAAAGACGAACCACCATAGAATACGCTGGGGGAGATTTAAGCATAGAAGATATGATTCCAGATGCGGAAGTAGTTATTACAATATCTCACCTTGGTTATGTCAAAAGAACCCTATTGTCTGAATACAAAACTCAGAGTAGAGGAGGAGTAGGCTCTAGGGGAGCCACCACCAGAGATCAAGATTTTGTTGAACACATATTTATGGCCACCAACCACAATTATATGTTGTTTTTTACCGAAAATGGGAAATGTTTTTGGCTCAAAGTCTATGAAATCCCTGAAGGTTCTAAGACTTCAAAAGGCAGAGCCATTCAAAATCTTATCAATTTAGAACCTGGTGACAAAGTGATGGCCTTCTTAAATGTTAAGAGTCTAAATGATGAAGAATATATTAATAATCACTTCATTATTATGTGCACCAAAAAAGGTGTGATCAAAAAAACAACTTTAGAAGCTTATTCTCGCCCTAGGATAAATGGTATAAACGCGATTGGTATAAGGGAAAATGATCAACTAATGTCTGCAAAACTAACCACTGGAAATTCATTTATTATGCTTGCAGCTCGCTCTGGGAAAGCCATTCGCTTCCATGAAAATGCCACAAGAGCTATGGGAAGAAATGCAACCGGAGTTCGCGGGATTAGAATCGAAGAATCAGATGAAGTCATTGGAATGATCTGTGTAAATGATCCAGAATCAAATGTACTAGTAGTCTCTGAAAACGGATACGGAAAGCGATCTCACATAGAAGATTACCGCATTACCAACCGTGGAGGAAAAGGAGTGAAAACGATAAGTATTACTGCAAAAACTGGTAATTTGATTGCCATAAAAAATGTTACTGACGAAAATGACCTTATGATTATCAAAAAATCTGGCGTTGCCATCCGATTGGGTGTAGAAAATATGCGTGTTATGGGAAGAGCTACTCAAGGGGTTCGATTAATCACTCTTAAAACCAATGATCATATTGCAGCAGTAGCCAAAGTAAATAAAGACGAAGATGATCATGAAATTGAAAATACTGAGACATGCAATGAAAAATTTAATGAAAGTAAAAAAGAAACAAACTAAGAATCATAAAATGAAAAAATTAACTATTTTTATAATCATGGCTCTATTAAGTGGGTCATTATTTGCTCAAAAAGCGGAATTGACTAGCGCTATTTTGTCATATCGAAAAATGGATATGGAGGCTTCTAAAAATTATATTGATGCCGCAGAAGTAAAACTAAATAACGGAGGGTCCCTTAAAGTTAAAGATCAAGGTAAATTTTGGCACCACAAAGGCTTAGTATATTATTCGATATTCACGACAGAAAAAAATATCACACTTTTATCTGAGGCAGCTCAAGCATTTAAAACTGACACAGAGATGGAAGGAAGTGCATATGCAAAGAAATCGATTAATGAATTAATTCGTTGTGCTATTTCGTTTAATGAAATAGGATACGACAAATACGATGCAAAAGATTTCGACGCTGCGCTTATAATGTTTGAGAAAGTAGTTGAAATAAATGCTTGGGAAGCCATTGGTAAAGTCGATACATCAAACATTTATAATGCATCTTTGATGGCAGCTCAGTCAGAGAACATAGAGAAAGCAATTGAACTTAATCAAAAATTAATTGATTTAGACCCAAGTAATGGAGAATACCATCTAGCTTTGATAAAACATATCGGAAAGTCAAATGATCTAAATGCTAAATTTGCTGCAATAAAATATGGGCGTATCATGGCACCAAATCATACAGGACTTATTTTTGAGGAAGTTAATTACTATCTGGCCGAGAACAATAATGAAGAATTATTAAAAAGTTTAGAAACTGCTATACAAGCTGCACCAGAAAATAAGATCCTTCATTTTGCCAAAGGATCTTCACTAGCTTCACTTAAGCGTTATGAAGAAGCGAAAGTTGCATACGCCAAAGCTATAGAGAATGATGTAGATTATTTTGACGCATACAATAATCTAGCTAGCATTTTTTTGGATCAAACAGCTCCCATTATAGATAAAATGAATGCACTTGGTCTCAGTCAAGAAGATCAGAAAAAATACAATATTTACAAAAAACAAAGAAATAAATTATATACAGACGCTAAACCATATTTAGAAGAAGCAGTTCGTATAGACAATACTGCAATACAAGTATTAAGAGCACTTAAGGATGTTTGTTACCAAACAGACGATATGGATTGTTGGAAAGCAACTAACAACCAAATTAAAGAACTTTCCAAATAAAATTTATTTATTTTTAAATACATATTATATTTTAATTCAAATTATTATACATAATATATATTATGAGACAAAAGAAATTTGATTAATTAACATATTAGTAGAATATTATGATTAGTTCCATTAAATTCTATGCTATCATATTGATTTAAACCAATAAGTCTATGAGATAAAGGCGATACTGGAGACATTATAAATATATCGGTACCATTAAATGAGACTTTTCCTAAGCCAATTGAAATATAAAAAATTGTATGATCTGTTTTAAATAATGATCCCATTTTTACTGATGAATGTTCTACAATATTAATCTGAGAAAGTATTCTAAGTGATTTATTTAGTTCTAGCAACTGACTATAAAGCTTTTCTTGATCTAGATGAATCATAGACCTAGATGTTTCATGTTTATCTCCAGCAGAACTTTTTGTGGATGAATCTAAAGCATTTTGATTTGACAAATATAAATCATCTATAAGTTTGATTTTATCCCTTACCAAGTCAATACATAATTGATGTACGCGTGTTTTAAGAATTAAATTAAAATCAATCATGAATATGATTTCGGATAAATAATTAAACTGGTTTTATCAGATTCAAATAATGATCAATTTTATCAATTAGATATGCCAAATTTTGTTTTTTGGTATTGTCAATACTTAAATCAAAAACAGATACGTCATTTCTACACCTACCAACTTTAAATTTTGCTGGCGATGCCACTGCTAAATATGTAAGCGGATAAAACTTTTTCAGACTTAAATCGATTAAAATATCGTAATCTTCGCTCAAAAAATTATCAATTACCATACCCTGAGGCTTTCCATACCAATTTAGCTCAGTATTAGAGAAAAAATCAAAATGTAAACTCGACATATGCTCAAATGATTTATCATTTTGATCTACGAATCCTAATACAGATACCAATTTTTTACCATTAGATAGCTTACCTACAAAGGTCTTAACAAGTTTGATGTCCTCTGGCTCTGTAGCATCAAATAAAATGGTAATGCGTTTAGCACTTTCTAAATTAAAAGCTTGATGCTTTCGCCGCATTTCTATATCAGAACGTCTAAGTTGCCAGGTACCATACCAATGCTTTATGTCTGTAAGAAAACTCATTGTAACAAACTTAAAAATTCATCTTCAGAAATAATAGGAATCCCTAATTTTTCCGCTTTTTCTCGTTTGCTAGGACCCATGTTTTCTCCTGCTATCAGGTAACTCGTTTTTTTTGAAATTGATGAGGTGTTTTTTCCACTATTTTTATCAATCAATGATTTAAGTTCATCCCTAGAATGATATTCGAATACGCCAGATATTACAAAGGATTTTCCTTGTAAAGTATTTGTTCTATCAATTAAAATAGAAGTATTAATTTTTAGTTGAACTCCAGACTCATTTAATCTTCTTATAAGAAGTAGATTATCGACGTTTTTAAACCAAGATATTACACTTTGAGCTATTCTATTTCCAATCTCATCAACTGTTATAAGAT
>PAMD01000020.1 GCA_002707145.1 Flavobacteriales bacterium
ATTGGGTAAGGACAAGCAGAACCTTGAGTTGTTTCAGAATCATCTGTACAATCAACTCCTCCATAAGTCCATTCTTCTCCTACTTTGTATGCCCATGAATCTAGATATTCCCATGACTCTCCTGAACCATCGGTGTTAATGTCTCCAAAAGTCTCTATCACTACTCCTGACTCATATAACTCTATGGCATCATCTCCGTTCTGTGAAATATCTGATCCAGCTAATAGTACATGTTCGAATTCAGTATAACAATCTGCGAAATATACTTCCATAACTGAAGGCGTGCGTGCTAATAGAATATCATCACCTGCAGAAACAGCCATGACTGGAAGAGTCTCTTCTAGACCATCTGTCCCACCACCGTTATTTGCAACACCGATTCCAAATATACTTATGTCAGCTATATCAGCTAGCGCTACTAGGTGAATAGCTTTTCCATCTGAACTTCCACTAGGGACTGTGAAATCGATAATTCCTTGTAGAGACAAAGCATTAGATAGCTCTGTTGTGGTGTATATGCAAGAACCATCATCTAATGTGAAATTATCATCAAAGTTAAGAGCCAATGAGTCTGTACATCCACTGAATTCACAGCAATCTTCACAAGGTGTATTAGCTATTTCATCATAATTTGCAGCAGACATAATCATACATCCTTCACTAACTGCAATACATGAACCATCATCTGATACTGCATTTGGATTATAATTAAATGCAAGAGAATCAGTACATCCAGTAATTTCTTCTCCAGTATCACAAAGTGGATAAATGCACGATGATGAAAGAGTTGTAGTTGTACCATCCGTACAGTTAACAGTTCCATAAGTCCAACCTCCATCTACCTTGTATGCCCATGAATCTAAATATTCCCATGATTCTCCAGTACCATCAGTATCAATGTCTCCAAAGGTTTCAATAACCTCACCATTCATGAATAATTCGATTGCATCATCTCCATTTTGAGATATATTTGATCCTGAAGTTAATACATGTTCAAAACTAGCATAGCAGGCTCCAAAGTATGATTCCATAGCAGAAGGAGTTCGAGCTAAAAGAATATCATCACCTGCGGAAACAGACATAACAGGAAGAGTTTCTTCTTGACCATCCGTTCCTCCCCCATTATTAGCAACACCGATTCCATATATACTAATATCTGTAATGTCTGAGGTAGCTACTAAATGAATCGCTTTTCCATCGTTTCCTCCAAGTGATAAATCCATAATACCTTGAAGAATTAAGGAGGAATCTTGTGCGTGAAGTGAAAATACAATTGATAATAAACTAAATAAAGAAGTAATTTTTTTCATAAAATAAAGGTTTTAATAATTTTTAACAAAATTAATTTTTTTTGTTAATTCAAACCCAATGTCATTAAAAACTTTTTGACATCAATATTGAAAGTATATAAGATCTAATAAAAAGGCCACTAAAATGAGTGGCCTTAATTAAGTGAAATTTAAGAACTAATTTAATTAAAACCCATATCCTATAGACAATTGAAAATTCGGAAGTACATTAGGTGTTAATTTTTCTAAGATTGCATCAGCCTCTAATGAATCTGATCCTTCAAAACTGTCAGGACCGCTAGAATATAAAGTACCTATCTCAACACCAAATTGAAGACCTTTAACATTTCCTGATCGAGCGGAAAATCCAAAATATCCAACTGGATTTTCGTTATAATCAACTTGATATTCATTACCGCTTTCAGCATGAATATGATTTTCAATACCCCCAATAGCAAATCCAGCATTCACAACAAACCAATTATACTTTTCAAAAGGTCTGTGCGCCATAAAAACCCCCATCCATGAACTTGACGTTTCCCACTCATAATCTCCAAGTTCGTCGACTTTAGGACCAAAACTTGACACATCTGATTCACCGAAAGTCCCCCCAAAACCTACAGATAGTGAAGTTTTTAAATCAAAGTTGTAAGAATAGTTAATACCTGGTCCAAAAGGACTTGCAGTTAAAGACACTCCATACTGAGCAAATTCTTTTTCAGAACTCTGAGCCAAAATTGATAGAGAGAAAGTCAAAGCTGTAATACTTAATAATAGTTTTTTCATTTTTATTTAGTTTACATTTAGTTAAAATGTAAATATAAAATGAAATAACTAATTCTAAAAAAAAGTTAAAATTTATATGTTTTGTAAAACCTCTATTTTAGCTAAAGTAAGACGAATCATCTTAGCAATAGTTACCATTGGAGTTTTACTAAATCTACCTGAAATGCGGTCAGCTAAGACTGCACTTATACTAATCACCTCGTGATTTAGAAGTTTACCAAAAGCATAAATGCCCGCGGTTTCCATTTCTAGATTACTTAGAGACAAATTATCATAAATTAAAGAAGTAGATTTACTTAACAAATCTGGATGTTTTAGCGGCAAAGTAACAGATCTTCCTTGGGGTCCATAAAATCCGTTTATCGTAAGTGTTATTCCTTGTTTATACTTGGCTTCATAAAATGTCTCCCATAAAAAATCTGAAGATTTTACAGCATAAGGTTCGGCAAGTTCATTGGGCCAATCTGTGATCTGAGAAAACTTCTGACTTAATTCAGGCTCAAAGACATGAGATTGAGAATGGTAATAGTGAGGGATACCATCAATTCCAATGGCATATCTAGAAAACAAAATGTCATCTAAATTATTTTTTTTGCTGATAGAGCCTGTTGTTCCTAAACGAATTATTTTGAATTTACGTGGATGAGGTAATAAAGTTCTTGACTTTAGGTCAACCTTACTTAGAAGGTCTAATTCATTAAACACTATGTCAATATTATCAACTCCTATTCCGGTCGATATAACTGAAAGTCTTATCTTTCCAATAAAACCAGTATGAGTAGTAAATTCTCTATGGGATTTACGAAGTTCAATGAAATCAAAATGCTGAGATACTTCCCCTACTCGATTAGGATCTCCCACAAAAAAAATTATATCAGCAATATCTTCAGATTGAAGATGGAGATGATATACCGAATAATCTGAATTCAAAATCAATTCAGAGGGAAGAAAAGTCTGCATAATTATACTTTAGATCAATTTATCTACAGTCAAATATTAGAACCGAAAGGGGTGGAATTTCAAAGAGTCGGTTTTGTAAGAAAATAACTTATTCATTTTTAATTTAAATTTTGATTTTATTAATTGTAAAAATAATTATAAAAGCTAAATTTATCTTCAAAATAAAAAAATTATTTTATAATTATGTAGATTAAAATATAGATTTAATATCAAAAATATCTCTATGTGACAAGAATATATTTACCTTTTCAAAAAAGTTTACTGAGTTAATATTATACAGTCATCTAAATAGTTTAAGATATTATGTGCAGTAAAATTATCCTATCTGTACTCTAGCCAAAAAACCTCTATTTATGATCCATATTTACTAAAAATAAGGTCGACTAATGACACACATTAAATTTTAGAAAATATAATTGACAAAAAATATTTAGAATTTAAAAATGGAATTAACATTTATTTACTCGAATTTTACAGAAAAATTTATTTTGATTCAAAATGTATGACATTGTAATCTTAACGGAAAGAAGATATGACAAGGTTCAGAATAGAAACTGGTATACAGATCAAGTCATCTTGGAGGATCGAATTGTTCAAATCTCACTTGAAAAAAAGGGTTTTAAAGTAGTTCGAGTACCCTGGGATACCCCTAATTTCGATTGGACTAAAACAAAGTTTGCACTATTTAGAAGCACTTGGGATTATTTTGACAGATATGAAGCCTTCTTTACTTGGTTTGAAAAAACACGAAAGCAATTAATTTTCATAAATGATCCAAAACTAATATGCTGGAACCTTGACAAACATTATTTACTCGATTTAAAAAGAAAGAAAATAAAGATTCCAAAAACTATATTTTTAGATCGTGGGTACAAAAAAAAAATAAAAAAAATCCTTCAAAGCGTAAGCTGGGACAAAGCTGTTTTAAAGCCTGCTATTGGTGCCGCTGCGAGAGAAACATTTCTAATCACCAGAAATAACTACCAAAAGCATGAAAAAGATTTACAAAGGCTTTGTGAAAATGAATCTATGCTTTTCCAAGAATTTCAATATCGTATTCAGAATCAAGGGGAAATAAGTTTTATAATGATTGGCGGTAAATTTACTCATGCTGTTTTGAAAAAAGCAAAGGCTGGAGATTTTCGCGTTCAAGACGATTTTGGAGGGTCAGTAGAAGATTATCACCCGTCAAAAAATGAAATTGAATTTGCAAAATTCGCAATTCGTTCTTGTCCAAAAACCCCTATATATGCTCGTGTTGATGCATTTTATGACAATGAAAATGAACTTTGTCTTGGAGAACTTGAATTGATTGAACCTGAATTGTGGTTTCGAAAATGTCCCGCCGCCGCAGACATATTGGCTGAAGAAATTTACTTACTTTACGAACAAATTTTTAATAATGAGTAAAAAAGCAAAACTTATTTGGAATTTTAGTGGTATAAATGGCCTGAAAACTGCGGAACATCACCTTATTCATCTCAAAGAATTCAGCCATATGGAATCTATTCCCATCCTCAAATCTGGTATCGACCAAATCAACTCTATGACCTGCGAAGCTTATGTGGTAGTAAATATGAAGTGGGTAGAAAAACTAAGAACTAAACTCAAACCAAACAAAGGCTACGCTGTCGACTAAATAAATGAGAAAGAAAATTATGTTATTAGGAGCTGGTGAGCTTGGAAAAGAAT
This sequence comes from Flavobacteriales bacterium, assembly GCA_002707145.1. The sequence goes on from PAMD01000020.1 coordinate 4,728, forward strand.
TTGTAATTGCTTGCCAAAGATTGGGCCAATATGTAGTGGCAGTTGACAGTTATGATGATGCTCCAGCCATGCATGTTGCTCAAGAAAAAGAGGTCATTAACATGCTAGATAGTAAATCTTTAGATGTGATAGTTGCCAAACACCAACCAGATATTATAGTACCGGAAATAGAAGCGATTCGAACTGATCGTTTCTACGACTATGAAAAACAAGGTATTCAAATTGTTCCAAGTGCCAAGGCAGCTAATTACACCATGAATAGAAAAGCCATTCGTGATTTAGCTTCTCTACAACTTGGAATAAAAACTGCATCTTACTGCTACGCTTCTTCTTTTGATGAATTAAAATTGGGAGTAAAATATTGTGGTATGCCATGTGTAGTCAAACCGCTAATGTCAAGCTCAGGGAAAGGTCAATCAGTAATTAAGACAGACTTGGATATAGAAAAAGCATGGAACTATGCTCTAGAAGGATCACGCGGTGACCTTATGGAAATAATTGTTGAAGAGTTTATCAATTTTGATTATGAAATCACACTACTAACCTTGAGCCAGGAAAATGGAAATACTCTTTTCTGCCCCCCTATTGGACATCGTCAGGAACGAGGTGATTATCAAGAAAGCTGGCAACCCATAGCTATGGATCCTCAACATCTTGTGCAGGCAAAAAAAATGGCAAAAAAAATAACTTCATCTTTGGGCGGATCAGGAATCTGGGGAGTGGAATTTTTTATTGGGAAAAATGGGGTTTACTTTTCTGAATTATCACCTCGTCCTCACGATACGGGTATGGTTACTCTAGGAAATACTCAAAACTTCTCGGAATTTGAATTGCATGCACGAGCGATATTAGGAATTCCAGTCGAAGAAATCACGCTTGAAAAAAATGGGGCAAGTGCTGTTGTTTTGGCAACACAGCAAAGTACAAAAAAACCTATCTATAAAGGATTACACCAAGCAGCAACTTACAAAAATAGTGACTTTAAGATTTTTGGTAAGCCCACAACTCGCCCTTTTAGAAGAATGGCAGTAGCATTAGCTTTCGGTAATGAAAGCACAGATAAATTGGTAGAAAAAGCAAAAAAGATTGCTGCCCATATAAAAGTTATTTCTTAGTAAAGATAATTAAAAAAGACTCTAAGGATTGGTCCTTTATTTATTCTTTTAGTTCCTGAACAATGACAGAAATCATCTCTTCAAATTCATCGCGCTCGTAAAGTCTAGTTAGAAAAATAATTCTTCCCTTATTGTTAAGCACAATGTTTCGAGTGACCCCTTGTTTTGGTCCTGCAAAAAGGGCAAAGACATCTCCAGATAAATCAGATGCCATAGGATAAGTAACAGCCATTTTCTCTGCAAAGTCTTTTGTAGTTGGAACATCCTCCATAAGATCTATACCAAACATCATAAAATCTTCCTCCTTAAACCTTTGCCAAACCTCTAATTCAAGTTGAGGCATTTCCTTTCTGCAGACACTACACCACGAAGCAGTAAACTGCAAGACCACGGTTTTGCCTAATAAGGACTCATTATTTATTAGCTCTCCATTTAAGAGTTTAAACTCAAAATCAGGAGCCATTTGTCCTTGTTTTACTATAAACCCCCTTGTGTCAATATTTTGAGAATAAAGCAAAACAGGAAATACTAAAAGAAAATTTTTTATAAAATTTTTAATCATGTGAAATAAATAAAAGTGGTTAAAATAATAGACCAAAATAAAACTGATAAGCTAAGAAAAGTTAGTGCAATAAATCTCTGATGGCTAAAAAATCGTGCAGCCAAAAAAGCACCCACTGGGATCGAGATTAAAATAGGAGAAAAAAATGCTATTCCAACCAGTCCATACTTTCTTATCATTCCCACGTAAAATTTGTTTTTTCTAGTAAATATCTTCCTGTTTTTAGGCATTGGTTTAAAAAAATTAGGGAAAAATTGGACAATTTGAGCACCAAAATAAAAAAATAGAAAAACTCCCGAGATTCCTCCTAATGAGGTAATGATTAAAGTTTCTAAGTAAGACATCCCATAAACGTAATGAGCTAGAGGTGGTGCGCCAAAAAACTTTACAGCGCTTAAGAGAAATACATTTATAAATTCAATCATAGTTTGTATAAATTAGATTACCTAAAATATGATAGAGGAAAAGGGAGACGATTCATTTTCAGATTTTGATAAGAATGATTCTTACCACCAAAACCTTTATAGAATCTGGCTAAATCTTTATCGTCACTTCCTTCAAAATCAAATGTAAAAGAGCTATTCGCTGATTCTTTAAAAAAAGAATCTATCAAAAAAGGCATAGCTCCATTTTTCTTTCCCTGAGAAGTGTTTCCACTAAATAAAAAAATCACTCTATTAATTCCAAACAAAAGAAACATTCCTGCTTGCAGCTGGTTACCCTCTCCGTAAGCCATTAATACTTGGCCGCAATTCTTGTGAATGGCTACGTGCATGATTCTCTCTAAATTTTGATAGTCTATGTCGGAAAAATGCTTCATTTTTGGTCCCTTATCTAGTTTAAATAAGTTTATAAGATTTTTTGGGGAATCATTTTTGAAAATCTGCAAATGATTTTCATTTGACTTTTTTAAATTTCGAAGAAGATTTTTTGAGTAGTCTTTCCTCATATCAGAATAGGGTCGATTTAGTCTCAACTCATAATTACTCCTAACTCTAATATTTATTGATTCTGAGGGGATAACAGAAGTATAATGATTCATATTTAGATCAATATATCGGTATGAATCAGGAATAGCCGAAATAAAATCTGACAATAAATGCCTATCTTCTGATTCTATATAAAATAACCCAAGCTGCTGAACCCAAAAGGGAGTAAAAGAATATTGGAGAAGAAATTTCTTTCTTGAAGGCAATGGAAAAACAGCCTGATAATCGTCGAGGATTAATGCATCCCATTCCAAAACAACAATATCTAAATACCATGAGAAAGCGTAGGGCAAAGAATTAACAGATCTTTTAATACAAGCATCCCACTTTTCAGTATCAACCTGCAGATGTTCTATAAATCTAATCATGTTTTAGCTTGTTCTAATGTGTATTCATAAACTTTTTTCCAAGCATCCCAGTGTCGATTTTCAGTTAGCGTTTCATTGTGCCAAAGACTAACAAATCTGCCGTTGACTTCTTTCACAGAATCCATAATTTCTTTTACTAGATACTGAGCTTCGTCAGTTGTTAGTCGCAAATACTCATTTAATGTTCCATCCATTATAGCAAAGGGATGAACCAATAATTTTGTCTGCATTTCTATGTCTAAATCATAAAAATAAAATGGCAGTGATGTTCCGGCTCTGAAACCCACTTGAGAGGCATAACCCATTGAATAATCCTCTTGTATTCCAAGATCAATTAGTCTTCGGTAAGTCAAAGGCAAATCAAGTCTTAAAAAATGTTGTCTACTGTGAAAAACTTCTCTATTAACAATTTCTCTTAATCGTTTAACTTCTTTAGATAATTTTCTTGAATCTGAATGTGATGCCCAAGAGGGATGAATTCCCACCTTGGCGTAATCTGCTGTTGACTTAATCAGAATTTGAAAATTTTTATTCGTATATGCAATGTTTTTGTCATTAAAGCCGTAATCAGCTAACAAGAAAAAATAAATAGACTCAAAACCATACCTCTTTTGCATGGATAATAAATAATCATATGTGTCATATGGATCTTTCTGTTGACCAAAAAGTACTTGAAATCGAGCTTTAAAATCCTCAAAATCAAAATTCACTAATGATCTTAAAGTTGAACCAACCGTCCTAAAAAAACCTTTTTCCTTATAGCAAAATGCATTGTCTACATCAATGGTATTGACAAATTGAAAGACTCTCTTTTTAGATTGAAAATTAGGAAATTTTTCATGTATTAATCTAAGTAATTCTCTTAGCCAGTATTCTATTACGGGAGTCTTCAGAAAACCATTTTGAAATGCTATACTTTTTTCAGCTGGAAACCGATGAAAACGATCTTTTATGTGTGGAAGATATTCTTCGTAACGACTTAATAAAAAAAAACTAGCAGCAAAAAAATCAAAAGGGAGAGGTGATGAAGAGGAATGAGCAAAAATTATAGGCAAGCCTTTCCAAGAAGATATCTGAACATTTTGATCTGAAATTCCTTTCTCAAAAAGAAGCTCATGAGATTTGAGGAACAACTCATTCCCTAAACTTTTCTTTGTATATGAGAGTTTAGGACCCTCATATGAAATAAACTCTTCTATTTTACTTGTAAAAAAAACTTCTGCCCCCAAAAACTGTTTAAACACCATATTAAAAATATAACGAAGACGGGGCGAAATGGTGTGGGAATAGACTAATATCATGACAATTCTTCTAAAATTGTGTGGCATATAAAATGAGAAGAGTTTCCGTCACCAAAAAGTTTAGGATACTTTATATCAGATTTACTTAACACATTATATTTTTTAGTTAAATCTTCAAGTTCAGCATCTACCAATATTGCAGCACCTTGGTCTATAATTTGAATCCATTCGGTTTCTGGTCGTAAAATCAAACAAGGTTTTTCAAAAAAATAAGCTTCTTTTTGAACGCCTCCAGAATCTGTTATAACAAAATCGCAAGATCGCTGTAAAGAAATCATCTCTTTAAAAGATACGGGCTGAATGACCTCAATCCATGGGTGATTCAAAAATGCAAAAAGCAATTGATGATCTAAGGATTCTTCAAGTGCCTTTTTTGTTCTAGGATGCAATGGAAATACAATTTTCTTTAGTTGCTGAGTGGAAAAAGTCATCAACATTTGACAGATGGCTTGCAATCGCTTTGGTTTATCTGTATTGGAAGGGCGATGCATTGTAAAAAGTAAAAAATTTTTGAATGAAGAGATTGGAACATAATTATCTTCACTCATCTTCTGGGAGAAATACATTGAATTATCGTACATGATATCCCCGCATTTAAATACTTTGGGTGCGTCAACAGAACATTCACCTGTATTAGAATGAACAATTCCTTCATTGGCTAGGTAGTCGATTGCACTTTGTCCAGAACAAAACAATAAAGAAGAACAATGGTCTGTTAGTACTCTATTTATCTCTTCTGGCATAGTTTTATTAAATGATCGCAAACCTGCCTCAATATGAATTAATGGGATATTACTTTTCGAGGCGACTAATGCCCCTGCCAGAGTTGTATTAGTGTCTCCGTAAACAAGTATTGCCTGAGGTGATTCTTTTTGAATGACCAAATCTAAACACTGTATAATTTCCGAAGTTTGACTGGAATGACTGCTTGTCTTCAAATCAAACTTATGTTTAGGATGAAGTAAATCTAGTTCTTGGAAAAACAAATCAGACATATGGGAATCATAATGTTGCCCACTATGCACAAGGACTTCTTCAATTTTTCCAGAAAAATAATTGCGTATGGTTCTGGAAATAGCCGCCGACTTAATAAATTGAGGACGAGCTCCTACCAGCGTTAAAAGTTTAAACATTAAAATGTACTTTTTACAAATGTAACAAAAAGCTAAAGATCCTGTATTGATCAGTAAAATTAAAAATAATACTATTTGGTTATAATAACATGATCTATGAATTTGATGTAAGCATAAGAATATAATTAAACGAATTTTTTACATCACTTGAAAGTCTAATCTGATCTATTCTAGATTGCATATAGGATGTAAATAATCGTAGTAAAATTTATTTACCAAGAACGTTTAAAAAAAATAGTATATTCACTTTTGAAGAGAACAGCCCTCCGACATTATTTTGTCTTCAAACAAGATAAAATTGGAAGTATATAAATATAAAACCAAAAAAATTTTCTGTTTATAAATCTTGCATCAAAAATTTCATTAGTCTAACTTAGAATAAAAATCTTTGAAAATTAACGAAGGAAACTTAAATGCCTACTTTTGACTAAAAACAATTGAGTATGCTAGGTAATGGTTTTTGAAAGAACCATTATCTTTATCAAATGTTATATAATCCTTGGATTTTTCTATGATTTTCTTTTAAACATGCAATCTATTATCAAATTTATATTAGTACAATTATTTATATAAGAAAGTTTAAAAAATGAACAAAAAAAACCTCCCAAAGGGGAGGTTATTTTTAAGATATTTAAAAAAAAGTTAAAGGGCGGCTATTTTCTTAGCTAATTTAGATTTGAGATTGGATGCTTTATTTTTATGAATTGTCCCTTTTTTTGCCAACTTGTCAATTTTCGACATCATTTTTGGAAGAGAATTCTCTGCAGCTGACTTATCTTCCTGTGCTCGCAAGTCTCTTAAACCATTACGCATAGTTTTATGGTTATACTTATTATTGAGAGTTTTCTGCTTGTCAGAACGAATTCTCCTAAGTGTTGATTTGTGATTAGCCATAGTGATTTACTTAAATTTTGACAGTTTGTTTAGTAGTCCGTAGGGGAATCGAACCCCTGTTGCATGGATGAAAACCATGAGTCCTAACCCCTAGACGAACGGACCATTAATCCTATTAAGGGTGGCAAATTTAAACAGAAATTTGAAACATACAAAGAATTCGTATTAAAAACATTTTTTTAGAACTCCCAAGAGGAATCTCAACCGTATTTTTCGAATAAATATATAGATCTGTGATTTACAACTGATAATGATTTGAAATAACAGAGCTAAATTTTATTAAATATTAGAATCAATTTTACCTTAAAGACTAATTTTTTTTTGAAAAACATTAAAATATTTTAATTAGTATGCTCTTGCAAATAGCACTCTTTGAGAGGAAGGCATCCCAGTTAAAATACAATTACCAGACTCTTGAGAAGCATTTATAGGAATACACCTTATTGTGGCTTTAGTGAGACTTTTAATTTTCTCTTCTGTTTCTTTTGTTCCATCCCAATGACAGGAAAAAAATCCTGTTTTTGAATCAAGTAGATCTTTAAATGTATCAAAATCGTCAACTTTAGTGATGTGGGTATCTCGAAAACTAAGCGCCTTGTCAAACAATTGTTCTTGCATTTGAATGAGTAAATCACTGACAACTGATTCAACTTTTGTAATAAGTACATGGCTTTTCTCTAGGGTATCTCGTCGAGCTAATTCTACTGTGCCCTTCTCTAAATCTTTTGGACCTATAGCAATTCGAATAGGGACTCCTTTCATTTCGTACTCGTTAAACTTCCAACCCGGCTTGTGGGTTGTTCTATTGTCATACTTTACTGAAACACCATTAGTCCTGAGAGACTTCATAATCTCTTCTGCCTTTTTATTGATCTGTGATAATTGATCGTCTGACTTATAGATAGGGACAACCACAACTTGCCAAGGAGCCAGGTTTGGAGGCAAAACCAAACCATGATCATCAGAATGTGTCATTACTAATGCTCCCATTAAACGGGTAGAAACTCCCCAAGAGGTGGCCCAAACATGCTCCAGAGCTCCTTTTTTTGATTGGAATTTAACATCAAAAGCTTTAGCAAAATTTTGACCTAAAAAATGAGAGGTTCCAGCTTGCAAAGCCTTTCCATCTTGCATTAAAGCTTCAATACAATACGTTTCAAGCGCACCTGCAAACCTTTCGGACTCAGACTTGACTCCTTTAATGACCGGAATTGCCATGAAGTTTTGAACAAAATCAGCGTAAACATCACACATTTGTTTAGCCTCAAAAATTGCTTCTTTTTCAGTGGCATGAGCTGTATGTCCCTCTTGCCACAAAAATTCAGAAGTTCTAAGAAATAGACGTGTTCTCATCTCCCATCTGACCACATTGGACCACTGATTAACCAAGACAGGCAAATCTCTATACGACTGAATCCATTTTCGATAGGTATCCCATATAATTGTCTCAGAAGTGGGGCGGACAATCAATTCTTCTTCTAGTTTTGCATCTTCGTCGACTATGACTCCTTTTCCATTGGGGTCATTTTTTAATCGGTAATGAGTGACTACAGCACACTCTTTTGCAAAGCCATCAACATGAGATGCCTCTTTACTAAAATATGATTTAGGAATAAAAAGAGGAAAATAAGCATTTACATGCCCAGTCTCTTTAAATTTTTTATCGAGTTCAGCTTGCATTTTTTCCCAGATTGCAAAGCCGTACGGTTTAATCACCATACAGCCTCGCACGCCTGAGTTTTCTGCCAAATCAGCCATTACGACCAACTCATTATACCATTTCGAATAATCTTCCGTTCTAGGTGTAAGCTTCTTTGCCATATTTATCTTAAAAATTGGAATAATATTTGCTAAATTAGCAATTAAATAGCTGTGACAAAGCAATCCAAATAGATTTACTTTTGACTTAGGCATTAAATAATTGTATACTGACTCTAATAATTCTTTAAAACAACCTGATTATGAAAATAAAACTACATACTATCATTGCAATACTTTTCATACTTCAAGTAAATCTTTGGGCTCAAGACACTCAAAAATGGTATGCTGATGACATCTACTTCAACGCATCTGAGAAGGAAATTTCTTATATCGAAATTGAGTTTTATTCTAATGAAGATTTTTCGAATGATGATAAATATATTGATGACAACCAATATGAAGAGAGCCAAGATCAAGTTTCGTATTCAATGAGAATCAACCGATTTCACAGAGACTACTATGGTTCTGACCTAAATTTTAATTACGGATACTTCCATAATCCATATATGTATAATGGTTTTGATTCATGGATGTTTGGTATGGATCCGTTCCTCTATGGAGGAAATATGTGGTCCTACAACAACTGGAACTCACCATTCGGAGGTTACAACATGTATAATCCTTGGTTTGCTGGTTCTTTCTATAATCCAATGGGCTTCGGAATGGGCTTTGGGTACGGAATGGGTTACGGTTACGGTTACGGAATGGGTTACGGTTACGGAATGGGTTACGGTTACGGTTACGGTTACGGAATGGGCTTCGGGTTCGGAATGGGGATAAACTCCTTTGCTAGTAATCAAAATACATACTATGGTCCCAGAAACATCCTTTCTGGAAATAATAATGTTAGTTCTAGCGGGATAAATGGCAAAAAAAGAATGGTTCGAAATGAGCTAAAAACGAATATTGAAAGCGGACAAAAAAGTTCATTAATCAATGTAATCAGAGGAATAGAATCACCCAATTCCTCGAAAAATGATAATAATCAAAGAGTCGTTCCGTCAAGATTTGATTATTCCAATGAAAAATCAAACACATCCAATTCTACGCCTACTACTAAAAGGAAAAAATCTTCCTCGGTTAAAAAAAACAGGAGCGCTAGAAGTAACCTTAATTTCAATTCACAAAGAAACTCCATCTCAAGAAGCTCAGGGAGATCAGGGAGGTCAGGGAGATCAGGGGGAAGACCAAGATAAACAAGAACTATGTTAAAAAAAATATTCATTTTTTCATGCAGTATAATTGGCATAAACAGCAGTGCTCAAAATCATATAGATGCTCTGCGATATTCTAAAGAATCTCTTTGGGGATCTGCTAGACATATTTCCATGGGTGGTGCCTTTGGATCTTTGGGAGCTAATGCGAATAGCTCTAGTCATAACCCCGCTGGAATAGCTACATATACTACCAATGAATTTTCTGGTAGTCTTGATTTTTTAAGTCTCGAAAAAGAATCAAAATACTTCACAAACAATTCTTTTGATAGCAGGAGTAAGGTCTCTATACCAAACTTAAACTACATAAATGCAAATGTATTTGACCCAGAAGATATAGGAGACTGGAGCCGATTTAACTTTGGAATTGGATATAATAAATTAGATGACTATAACAAAAATACAACTATTAGTGCCGAACAAAATGAACAATCCTTTAGCGATATAATTTTCAACTCAGCTGAGGGAAATTCATTTGATGAACTCAATACATTTGATGCACTTCTTGGATTTAACACCTACCTTATTGATACAATAGGCGGAACTTCCTCCTATCTGTCCTCTGTTAGAGGAGATATGAATAAAGTTCAGACTTTTAGTTCTCAAGAATCAGGTAGCAAGAACGAATTTTATATAAGTTTCGGTACCGCTTACCAAAACAGACTTTTTATAGGAGCAACTATTGGTTTTCCTAGTATTGATTACACTCAATACTCGAGTATACGTGAAGACAATTTTAGCGGTAATGATGACGAAATTATAGATCTTGAATATTTTGACTACAACACCAATTTATATGTTTCTGGATCTGGAATTAATCTAAAATTGGGTTTAATCTATCAATTAGATAATCAGATTCGATATGGATTTGCACTTCATACGCCTACATATTACGAAATACATGAAGAATACTGGTCGAGTATAAATACTGAATTTACTGCAGGAGAATCTTATTATTCTGAGTCATCTCTGGGTGTTTTTGATTACCGTTTAAACACTCCTTTCAAAGTAATTAATAGTCTTTCCTGTGTTATAAGAAAGACTGCAATTATTAGTTTAGACTTTGAGTATCTAGATTATTCTATGGCCAATATCAGTTCCGACTTCTATAACTTTAATTCTGTTAATAACGATATAGAAAGTTACTATACTAGTAGTTCTAATCTTAAAATAGGAGCAGAATTGAAAATTCACCCCCAATTAAGCCTCAGAGGAGGATATGCATATTATGGCAGTCCTTTTACAGGAGAATTAAATGATTCAAGCCAAGAATATTTAACAATGGGTATGGGATTGAAAGTTAATCAATACTTCTTTGATCTTGCGCTATTAAACTCGACAAGCAAAGAAAGTTTATATATTTATCAGGGCTCTAATTCTGCGAATATATCTAGTTCAAGAGGAAGCTTATTATTTTCTACTGGGTTTAAATTTTAAAAAATAAAATCATAATACGAAAAAAAGCTTTCCTCACAGAAAGCCTTTTTTTTCGATAAATGGAGGATTTACTCAATTCCTGCCATTGCTTTATCAACCAAAATTCGTCCACAATGCTCACAAACTATTACTTTTTTCCTAGAAGCAATATCCATTTGTCTTTGAGGAGGAACAGAATTAAAACATCCTCCACAAGCATCTCTTAAGACAGGAACAACGGCTAAACCATTTCGGACATTACCTCTCAACCTCTTGTATGCATTTAGCAATCGATCATCGATAACTTTTTCTGCTCGAACAGACTCTTTAGAAAGCTTTTCTTCTTCTTTTTTTGTTCCTGCAATTATATCTTCCAATTCAGAATTCTTAAGGTTTAGGTCACTTGTACGATCCTCAAGTTTCGCTTTTGCTACAGAAATAACGTCCATTTTAGAGACAATATTTGCTTTGGTCTCCCGCATTCTTTTCTCAGCTAATTCGATCTCTAAATTTTGAAATTCAATTTCTTTATTTAAAGAATCGAATTCTCTGTTATTTCTGATATTTTTAAGCTGTTCTTCATACTTAATAATCAAGGCTTTTGAATCAGTAATCATAGACTCCTTCTCCTTAATAGAGGAGTCAAAAGAAGATATTTCATCATTGATATTTGAAACACGAGTTTGCAGACCTTGAATTTGATCTTCTAGATCTTGAACCTCGATAGGTAACTCACCACGAAGAATCTTAATCTTATCGATTTCGGTGTCTATGTACTGAAGTTTGTACAAGGCAATTAACTTTTCTTCTGTTGTAACTTGTTTTGTTTTGGCCATCTCTACAAATAATTGATTGGATTGGTGTTAATTTCAGACAAATGAACTGCAAATCTAGGGAATTTTTTGCGAAGAAAATCACCAATCAGATCTATAGTGTATTGCTCAGATTCATAATGGCCAATATCTGCAATGATAATCTTATTTTCTGCATCAAAAAATTCATGATATTTAAAATCTGCTGAGACAAAAACATCCGCCCCTTGATGCATTGCATTAGAGAGAAGAAAACTTCCTGCTCCTCCACACAAAGCAACTGTTTTTATTTGTTTATCAAGAATAAGACTATGTCGAACACAGTCTGTTTTGAAGTTTTTCTTCAAGCAGGTTAAAAAGTCAAATGCACTTTGAGGATTAGGGAGTTCTCCTATTCTACCCGCCCCCACATATTTATGATCATTATTAATGGAAATGATCTGGTAAGCAACTTCTTCATAGGGATGATTTTGCTTGAGAGCAGCAATTATGTCATGTTCTAAATGAGAAGAAAAGACCAGTTCTATACACTCCTCATTGACCTTTTCTCGATGTGATGATTTCCCAATCAAAGTATTTGGTTCTTGTGATCCATTAAATGTACTATGGCCAGTGAATGAAAAATTACATTCACTATAGTTTGCGATAGAATCTTCACCGATATCAAAAAGACTAGATCGTAATGTTTCTGCACTTTCTTTGGGTACATAAGTAACTAATTTTTTTAATAGTCCGTTTTTAGGAGATAATACTCGACTATTTATCAAGCCTAATTGCTCTGACATCCGACGGCATACGCCTTGATTTAAATTGTCAAGATTGGTATGAATCGCATAAATAGCTATATCATTTTTGATTGCTTTTAGTACTGTTCGTTCCACGTAATTTTTTCCGGTTAGGCTTTTTAAACCCTTAAAAATAATCGGATGATGGGAAACAATCATGTTACAATGTTTATGAATTGCCTCGTCGATTACAATCTCTAAGGAGTCTAAACTAACTAGCACTCCACTTAACTCTTGATTAGGATTTCCAACAATCAACCCACAATTATCATAAGACTCTTGATAGGACAAAGGAACCCACTCTTCTATTGCACTGCAAAGTTCTTGAACATTCATTGGCTTAAATTTTTAAGCAAAATAATGGTTTTTTTTCAATCGTCATAACCTGTAGAATGTGTATTTTAGAGAAATGAAGTTGTTAAAAAGCATATTAGTTCCGCTAGGATTGATTTACGCGGCCTTCACGAGTATTCGAAATAGGTTTTTTGAATTCGGACTGCTCAAACAATATAAGTCAACTATCCCGGTGATCAGCATAGGCAATTTATCAATGGGAGGCACAGGTAAAACTCCTCACATAGCATTTCTAATCAATATATTAAAACACAATAAAAAAGCTGTTCTATCAAGAGGATATGGGCGAAAAAGAAAAGATTTAATTGACGCTAATTCTAAAAAGCATTCAACTAAAGACATAGGAGATGAACCTTCTGAACTTCTTGATAAATTCGAGAGTGAAAAATTTAAAATAATTATAAATGCTAATAGAAAAGAGGCTCTAAATTATCTGGAAAAACAAGATAAGCCTCCAGATGTAGCTTTATTAGATGATGGATTTCAACACAGATATGTGCAAAGAGACCTAAACATTCTCCTGACGGATTTCCGGGCGCCCTTTTATTTAGATTCAGTCTTTCCAGCAGGTAATCTAAGAGAAAGTAAAAAAGGAGCAGATCGAGCTGACCTAATAATTGTTACAAAATGTAAATCAAATCTTTCTTCAGAGGAACAGACTCTCATTAAAAGCGAAATTAAAACTTATAGCACAGCTCCAGTTTATTTTTCTTATGTAAAATATCTTGGCCTAAAAAACATTAAAAATAAATCTATTAAACTAGCTCCAACAGGAAAATATCTCTTAATAACGGGCATAGCTTTCCCTGAAAGAATTGAAGAATTCATGAGTTCTAATGAATTCTATTTCGAGCACCTATGTTATGATGATCACCATAACTTCAGTGAAAAAGAAATCAAAGAAATAGCAAAAAAAAGCTGTAAATTTGATGGAATAATAACTACTGAAAAAGATTGGATGCGACTGCGAGACAATAATTTACATCAAAAAACTAAAACAGAGATCTATCGTCTGCAGATAGAAGTTAAATTAATGCACTCTTATGATATATTTATAAAACAACTAAATCAAGTATAAATCATGAAAAAAATATTCCTAACACTTCTATGCTTTTGCAGCATGACTATTTTTTCTCAAAATACCGAAACCTTAGAACTACTCTTTCACTGGAATGACGAAACAATTGCAGGAACTACAGCATATAACAATGCCTACAATGAAATTTGGGGTTTAGTGATAAACGAAAGAGAATTTGCAGTAATAGGATCTACAGCAGGAACACATATTTTTGATGTTACAGATGCTCAGAACAGCATACAGGTGCAATTTATTCCCGGGGGAGCAGTAGGTGTCTCAATTATCCATAGAGATTATCACGACCGCAATGGCTTTCTTTATGCAGTTAGCGATGAAGGAAATAGTAGCCTTCAAATTATTGACATAAAAAATCTTCCAGAGGAAGCAACAATTGTCTATGACAGCAATGAACTAATAAAAACTTGTCATAATATATTTATTGATGAAAAAATCGATATCATGTATGCCTGTAATGTTAGAACAGCTACTTCGAGCTGGAATTCAACTTCGCTAGCCATTTTTAATATTGAAAATCCTCTGAATCCAGTTCATCTTTTGGATTTTGAAGTTCCTGGGACAAGTTCTGGAGTTCATGATATGTGGGTGAAAAATGACACCGCATTCTTAAATAATGGAGGCGATGGTTTATACGTAGTTGATTTTAGTAATTTAGAATCTCCACAGATATTAGGTTCTCTTACAGATTACCCCGACAAAGGATACAACCACTCTGGATGGCCAACCTCTGACATGAATAGCTATGTCTTGGCAGATGAAAATTGGGGATATGACTTAAAAGTTTTGGATATTTCTTCTCTTTCAGACATTAATGTACAAAGTACATTAAGCTCTGAAATCCATGAAAATTCCATTGCGCATAACCCACTAATAAAAGGAAATTACTTGTATGTATCTTCCTATCATGATGGTCTTCAAGTATATAACATCATCGATCCGGAAAACCCGTTTAAAGTTGCTTCTTTCAGTACTTACCTGCTAGATGACCATGATTCTTATCGAGGAGCATGGGGAGTTTATCCTTTTTTACCCTCGGGTAATATTCTAGTTTCCGACATGCAATATGGTTTGTATGTTCTAAAAGGAATAGGCTTCGAAACAGTTGACCAATCAGAGCTAAAATTGAGTAAAATAAGTATTCATCCAAATCCCAGCAGTGGACTTGTTAAAATTGAAACCCCTTCAAATGAAACTTTGTCAGAGGTTTGTATTTATAATATGAAAGGAGAGCAAGTATATCAAAAACAATTTAATGAACCTATCCAAACGATGGATTTAGGTTACCTTGGAAAGGGACTATATCTTCTAAAAGCAATGGGAAATAACATTGTTTTCCACCAAAAAATCATTATTAAATAATTACTCTTGGCTTATAATTTACTTTAAAAAAACCGCATGTCGATTGATTACAACAAATATGAAACAGTCATTGGTCTTGAAATTCACGTCCAATTAAGCACACTAAGCAAAGCCTATTGTTCTGACTCTACTACATATGGTTCTACACCAAATTCTCATGTAAGCGCCATATCACTGGGACATCCTGGAACATTACCAGTCTCTAACAAAAAAGTAATTGAATATGCAGTACGCCTAGGAATAGCAATGCATTGTGACATTCGAGAAATGAATGAATATGCTAGAAAAAATTACTTTTATGCAGATCTCCCTAAGGGATATCAGATTACTCAAGATAAAACACCAATCTGTAATGGGGGGTTTATAAATATCATGGACAAAGAGGGAAAAGTCAAGAAAATAGAACTGACACGAATTCATATGGAAGAAGACGCAGGAAAGAGTATTCACGATATCGACCCATTCGAAACCTTGATTGACTTAAATCGAGCTGGAGTACCCCTTCTAGAAATAGTTTCGGAACCAGTCTTACGATCTGGAGATGAAGCTTACAATTTTGTCACCAAGGTTCGAAAATTAGTTCGCTATTTAGATATTTGTGATGGAAATATGGAGGAAGGTTCAATGAGATGTGATGCTAATATTTCTGTTCGATTAAAGGGTGAGTCCGAATTGAGAAACAGAGTAGAAGTAAAGAATATGAATTCCATTCGAAATGTTCAAAAAGCAATTGAGCTAGAGTCAAAGAGGCAAATTGAAGTCTATGAAAATGGGGGACATGTCGATCAAGAAACTCGAAATTATCTAGCTGCGAAAAATGAAACTTCTATACTTAGATCAAAAGAAGATGCTCACGATTATAGATATTTTCCTGAACCAGACTTATCACCCGTAGTGGTAAAAAAAGATTATATCGAAAATATTAAGGATAGTTTACCAGCACTGCCTGACGAACTTTACCAAAAATATACCTGTGAATTTGGGCTTTCAGATTACGATGCCAAAAATCTGACTGATACCAAAGCTATAGCACTATATTATAATGAAATTGCATCATGTACAAAAGAATATAAAATGGCAGTAAATATTCTCATGGGTCCACTAAAGTCTTACTTAAATGAGAAAGCTATCTCAATTGATGAACTTGCTCTTGAAGCAGATCGTATTGCAGAAATGATTGATCTCATTAAAAAGGATAAAATCGCTCCTTCTAAAGCTGGACAAGAACTTTTCCCTCTACTTATCCAATACCCTGAAATATCCGCTTTATCACTTGCAGAAATGAACAACTTAATACAAGACTCAGATTCAGATGCTTTATTAGGAATTATTCATTTAGCAATCAAAAAATTTCCTGAAAAAGCAAAAGCTTATAAAAATGGGGAAAAAAAATTACTTGGTCTATTTATGGGAGAAGTCATGAGACTATCAAAAGGGAAAGCCGATCCGAAAGTTGCCAACCAATTAATCAGACAAGAACTAGAAAAATGAAAAAAATCGTTCTCTCTCTGTGCATTATTATCTTTGCATCTTCTTGTCAGGAGAAAATGAAAGTGCCTACAGGAGACTTTTCTATTCATGGCCAGGTCAAAGACGTTGATACACTCATCTTTGAAATAATTGAAGCAGATAAATTAATTTTAGTGGATACTGTATTTGCTGTAGACGGTGAATTTATCCTAGCAAATAGCATAGATAAGTCTTCTTTCTTTTTACTTCGAACTCCTCAAGGTGAGGGAATCAATCTTTTGATAAAAAAAGATGAACAAATTGAGGTTAGTGGAGAAAAAACAAATTGGAAGAGTAATTACTCAGTTAGTGGATCAGAAGGCTCTTTAAAAATACAAGAACTCAACAACAAACTAGAGCAGTTCGAATACTCTTTAGATCAAATTTACGAGGAAGCAAAAACAGCTAAAAAAGAGGATTATATTGATATTGAAGATAAGTTTATTACTACTTTCTCTTCGCATAGGGAGTACCTCAAAAATTTTATAAAACAAAACATTGATTCAAAGGTATGCATCTTGGCACTTTTTCAAGCGATCAAAAAAGAAAATATTCTCAATCTAATTAAGGATTTTGATGTATATATCAAAGTATACGAATCATTTTCAGAAAAATGGCCAGAATCTTCTCATTCAGCTCTGCTCAGTGAAATTATAAAAATGGCATATGCCCCTGAATTTGAAATGATAGACAATAAAGGTGAAAACTTTTCTTTGAGTAATTTCAAAGAACAAATTACAATCGTTGATTTTTGGGCATCTTGGTGTAAACCTTGCCGTGAAAAAAGCCCACTACTGAGAAACTTATATTCAAAATATCATTCCAGAGGTCTCGAAATAGTGAGTGTTTCTTTTGATGGAACTCCTCAGCAGAAAAATCCTGAGGATGATTGGAAAAAAGCCATTGAAAAAGATCAAAAAATATGGCCACAAACGAGTGAGCTCAAAGGATGGGAATCTCAAATTAGAAATACCTACAACGTGACAAGTATTCCACATACACTTCTGATAAATAAAAATGGAAGAATAATTGGACAGAACCTTGAGCCGGAAGAATTAGAAGAAACGATTGTAACCCTTTTAAACTTGTAAATGTCTGAAAGATCAAAAATATACTTTGCCTCAGACTTTCATTTGGGAGCGCCTGGTTCTCTCTCAAGTCCAGAGAGAGAAAAAAAAATTATTACTTGGCTCAACGATATCCAAACTGATGCCAAAGAAATTTACCTGGTCGGAGATGTATTTGATTTCTGGTACGAATGGAAACATGCCGTACCTAGAGGTCATGTTCGTATTCTTGGGAAATTAGCTGAAATATGCGATAAAGGAACTCCAATTCATTTTTTTACAGGAAATCATGACAAGTGGACATTTGGCTATTTGGAAAAAGAAATTGGGCTTATTGTTCACCACGATCCAATTGAAATAACTTTGCAAGGAAAAAATTGTTTTATTGGCCATGGAGATGGATTGGGTCAGGGAGACAAAGGATATAAATTCCTTAAGAAACTATTTATAAGTCCCATTTGCCAGTGGTTATTCTCTCGATTACATCCTAACTTATCTTTTTCTTTGGCTAATTATTTTTCTACTAAGAGTAGGATTTCGAACTTTGAGAAAGAAAAAAAAAAATTTAAAGGGGAAGAAAAAGAATGGCTTGTTCCTTACGCCAGGTCAATTCTTCTAAAAAAACCTATAGATCTATTTGTCTTTGGTCATCGACACTTACCACTTAAGATTCAATTGAATGAACAAAGTCAGTATGCCAACTTGGGAGAATGGATTAAATATTATTCATACGGGGTCTTAGAAAATGGGCACTTCGAAATTAAATTTTACAAATCCAAATTCTCTAAACCTGTTAATGAACAATAAAAATCTCTAGAATAGATTTAATCTTTTAAAGACATCTTTTTCATCAAATCTGCTAATCGATTAGAATAGCCCATCTCATTATCATACCAAGATACTATTTTCACCATTTTACCTAATACTGAAGTCAATTGAGAATCAAATAAACATGAAACTGGATTTCCTATAACATCCGAAGAGACAATCGGTTCATCTGTGTAAGCTATGATTCCTATATGACTTCCCTTTGATGCTTTATAAAATAACTCATTCACTTCTTTAATAGAGCACGTAGTCTTTACTGTAAAAGTAATATCAGTAAGTGATCCGTTAGGAACAGGAACACGCATGCCGCAACCCCCTATTTCAAGGTGGGGGAAAATTTTAGATAATGCTTTGGCTGCTCCAGTTGTTGTTGGAATAATAGACATAGCTCCCGCCCTTGCTCTTCGCAAATCTCTATGAGGGCTGTCGTGGAGACTTTGGTCTTTTGTGTAAGAATGGATAGTTGTAATATAAGCCTGTTCGACTCCAAAATTATCATCGATCAATTGTACCATTGGAGCAGCTGAATTAGAGGTACATGAGGCATTGGAAACAATATTATCATCAAAAGAAAGTAAATGATCATTAACACCTAAAACAATCATTTTAGTCTCATCTGATGAGGGAGGAGAAGCTAAAATAACTTTTTTTGCCCCAGATCTAAGATGTGATTTAAGATCAGAGACAGATAAAAAAGAACCAGTAGCCTCAACGACAAAGTCACAATCGTTCCATAAAATATTTTCAATTTTACTTTCATTTGAAAAATGAACTTCTCTCCCATCTACTTTCAATGTAGATTCTGAAAAGCTAATTTCTGGAGCAAACATTCGATGAATAGAATCGTATTTTAGTAGATGAGCCAGGGAACGAAGATCTGCTACATCGTTTACCGCCACAACATCAATACCTATTCGTTCATGTAAAACTCGAAATAAAGTTCTTCCAATTCTCCCAAAACCATTGATTCCCACGCGAAGCTTCTTCATAAACTAAAACTAAAAAAGAGGCATAAGCCTCTTTAATTATAATAAATGTTTTTCTGCTTTATAGGATGAGCGAACCAAGGGACCGCTTTCCACATATTTTATACCTAAACTCAAACCTATTTCTTTGTATTTAATAAATTGTTCAGGGGCAACAAACTCTTTTACAGACAAATGCTTTGGGGTTGGTTGAAGGTACTGTCCTAATGTCAATACATCTATACCTACATTAACAAGATCTTTCATCGATTCAACCACTTCTTCTTCAGTTTCACCCAAACCTAACATTATTCCAGTTTTTGAACGCATTCCACCATCTTTTAAATAGCGTAATACGTCTAAGGAGCGTTCGTATCTAGCTTGAATACGTACAGATTTTGTCAAACGTCTAACAGTCTCCATGTTATGTGATACTACTTCAGGGGCAACATCAATGATTCTTTGGACTTGGTCCATATTTCCTTTAAAATCTGGAATTAAAGTTTCCATGGTGGTACCCTGACTCACTCTACGAATTGCTTTGACTGTTTCAGACCAAATAATAGAACCACCGTCCTTTAAATCATCACGATCTACAGAAGTTATAACGGCATGCTTCACCTCCATTAACTTCACAGAACGGGCAACTCTCTCTGGCTCTGCCCAGTCAACTGCCAAGGGCCTTCCCGTAGAAACGGCACAAAACCCGCAAGATCGAGTACAGATATTACCTAAAATCATGAAAGTAGCCGTACCTGCGCCCCAGCACTCTCCCATATTGGGACAATTACCACTTTCACATATGGTGTGAAGATTATGGTTTGAGACTAACTTACGAACTCTTTTGTAATTTTGTCCTGTAGGGAGCTTAACTCTTAGCCATTTGGGCTTAGAAATTCTTTTTTCTTCTTTCTTGGGAAGTACCTCTGTTTCCATGATTAATAATTACAGAACAAAATTAAGAAATATTCATAAGTTTATACCTAAAGCACGGCTTTAATATCTTGTAAATTAATTCCATTGTGAGAAGCATGATAAAGACAAATTTCATCTTTGATAAATAAGAGTTGTGGGGACTGATGCAATACATCAAATCTCTCGGCTAATTTATCGGAAATAGATCGAAAAGACAGAATATCTAAATACAATACCGGAATTGACTGAATATCAAATTTTTTTTCAAATTTTTGCATAGCCATTGATGAAATTGAGCAACGAGTACTATGTTTGAATATTATAAAGGAGACTTTACTCTTGAGATATTCATCTATTTGAACAAAATCTTCAAGAGGAATCCAAGTCATCAAGAATTTTGTTCTATGAGATCAGACTGAGCAACACCTGGGCAATTAGCTGTAGCACAGCAGGATTGAAACACCAAGGTGGTAAGAAAAAGAGCCGCGATTATAAAAATATTTCTCATGTGGTTTTATATAAGTAGGCGCTAAAGTAAGGTTTTTTTAATAAATAGTCAATCACTGATTTTAGATAAAATACCTCAAAATAAATTTTTATATTGTCAAAAGGGAAAAGAAATATAAGATCAACAAATAACTTATTTTTTAACAATGAAAGAGTATTTATCTGCTGAGTGGCAAAAATTATTGAATCCTGAATTTCAAAAGTCATATTTTAAATCTCTTCAATTTTTTGTAAAAAAAGAAAGAGCAGAGCAACAAATATATCCATGCCGAGAACTAACTTTTTCTGCGTTTCAAAAAACTTCGCCAAAACAAATAAAAGTAGTAATCCTAGGGCAAGATCCATATCACAATTTAGATCAAGCAAATGGCTTAAGTTTTTCTGTGGGCGAAAACACAAAAATCCCTCCTTCCTTGAGAAATATATACAAAGAATTAAATCAAGACATAGGTTGCACAATTCCAGCACATGGAAATTTAGAACACTGGGCAGACCAAGGTGTATTTCTTTTAAATAGCTGTCTTACTGTTAGAGCTCACCAGCCTGGATCCCACAAAAAACAAGGATGGGAATTATTCACCAACCAAGTCATCGAACTAATTTCAACCAATTTTAAGGATCTTGTTTTTATTCTGTGGGGGGCTTATGCCATAAAAAAAGAAAATCATATTGATAAGAATAAGCATTTGATCCTTAGATCCCCTCATCCTTCTCCTTTTTCTGCAAGAAAAGGATTCTTTGGGTCTAAACCTTTTTCTAAATGCAATGATTACTTAACTTCGGTGAACAAAAAAAAGATTGTTTGGACTTTGCCTAACTAGAGTAAGCAATTGTCATTAACAAATTAGATGTTTACTTAAAAATAAATAAGATGGAACTAATTTTTCTACTTATTGGTTTGGTTTCTGGAGGGTACATTGGATTGTTATTTCAAAAAAATCAAACCAAACAGAATGCTTCTGAAATAAATTTAGAACAATATATCTCCAAGGATCTTTATCATGTTCAGAAGGACCAACTTGAAAAATCAGAAAATGAAATTCAAACAAAAGCACATCAAATTGGTGAATTGAAAGCCGAAGTATCTTCTTCCAAAACACTAATTCAAACACTAAATAATAGAATTGAAGAAGAAGGAGTAAGACTTTTAGAACAACAAAAAAAACTGCAATTGAAATTCGAAAATATGGCCAATGAAATCTTAGAAAAAAGATCTGAAAAATTTGCCGAACAAAATCAAAAAAATATTAATCTGATCCTAAAACCTTTAGGAGATAAAATTAAAAGCTTTGAACAAAGCGTAAACGACAAACATCAAAAAGATCAAATGAGTAGGGCAGTTTTATCCACTGAAATAAAAATGCTTCAAGCTGCAAATCAAAAAATTAGTCAAGATGCTGTAAACCTAACCAAAGCGCTCAAAGGAGATTCTAAAGTTCAAGGAGATTGGGGTGAATTACAGTTAGAAGTACTTCTTGAGAATGCAGGCTTGCACAAGGGCATCCATTTTCAGACTCAAAACTCAATGAAAGATAAAGACGGAAATGACAAAAGACCAGACTGTATTATAGATCTTCCTGATCATAAAAATTTAATCATCGACTCTAAGGTTTCTCTCACTGCTTACGAAAAATTCTCACATGCCGGAGATGAAATTCAAAAACTAAGCTTTTTAAAGCAACATATAGATAGTATAAAGAAGCACATCAAAGATCTAGCAGGAAAAGACTATCCGAATCTATACAATATAAATGCGCCCGACTATGTGCTCATGTTTATTCCTATGGAACCTGCAATGACATTGGCTCTTCAAGAAGATTCTGATATATTTAATTTAGCACTAAACAAAAATATTATTTTAGTGAGTACATCAACTCTTTTGGCCACAATGAGAACAGTTTCATTTATTTGGCAACAAGAAAATCAAAAGAAAAATGTTCTTGAAATTGCACGACAATCTGGAGCACTTTATGATAAATTTTGCGGTTTCATTAGTGACCTTGAGGGAGTTGGAAAAGCTATAGAAGTGGCTCAAAAAAAATATGATGCAGCAGAAAATAAATTGAGCAAAGGAAGAGGAAATTTGATTACAAGTGTTGAAAAAATAAAAATATTAGGTGCAAAAACAAATAAAAGTATTTCAAAGGAACTTCAGGACAAATCAATTATTGAGAGCTTACCTAATAGCGAATAATTGTACTTTTACCAAATGAAAAAAGATCGACTACAAAAAAGTTTGGAGATATTTGGATTGCAGGCCGTAATGGATGCTGTTAAAGAAGGGAAAGAATTCGACAAAATATTTATGGAGAAAGGCGCCAATACTGGTTTAGCCATGGACTTACGAATACTCCTCAAGGAATACCATATTATGTTTAAAGCAGTTCCTGTCGAAAAACTTAATCGACTTACTTCTAAAGATCATCAGGGAGTTTTTGCTTTCGTATCTCCCGTAAACTTCTACCCCCTTGGAGAAATTTTAATGCGTACTTTTGAGGAGGGGAAGTCTCCTTTATTCCTGATGCTTGACAGAGTAACCGATATTCGAAACTTTGGCGCAATAACCAGAACAGCTGAGGCTTGTGGTGTGAATGCCATAATTTTACCTAAAATTGGTGGAGCTCAGTTAAATTCTGATGCTATGAGAACTTCTACTGGTGCTTTAATGCACATACCAATCTGCAGAGAACAAAATCTTGCTCATAGCATTAAATACCTAAAAAAGAGCGGATTAAATATAGTTGTTTGTACGGAAAAATCTAAAGCTAGTATCTACGATTCTTCTTTCATTGACCCAATGGTTATTGTTATGGGCTCAGAAGAAAATGGTATTTCGGATGAAATTATTGAACTTGCTGACATCAAGAACTCAATCCCCATGTTCGGAAAAACCGAATCTCTGAATGTCTCGGTAGCTTCTGCTGTTATTCTGTATGAAGCTGTTAGACAGAGAAACATCAAAATTTAAGCCCAAGGCGGTTCCTGATAAAAATAGTTTGGAGTAACAATTTCATTATTCATCTCAGTGTGAAAAACTTCCATTGTAGAGGCCGATATCGGTGGCACAATCCACGACCAATCAGCTGTGACACTTCTATTCTCTTTTGCTTCTTGGCGCATAAATTGCATAAATTGCTTAGATGCAGAATGGTGGTCAATAATCTTGACTCCAGCCTTTCGAAAAGAATACAAAACAGCCTGATTTAATTCAACCAAAGCCCTATCTTTCCATAAGCTATTTTTGTCACGGATATCTAATCCCATTGCTTTCGCTACTTGAGGAAGCATATTATATCTGTCTTCATCAGATAGGTTTCTTGCTCCGATCTCCGTACCCATGTACCATCCATTAAAGGGAGCAGCTTTAAATTCAATACCGCCTATTTCTAATTTCATATTAGAAATAATAGGTGTAGAATACCATTTAAGTTTTAGCTCATTTAAAGAAGGTATATTTGGATGCTCTATTTTGACAAGAGAAACTATCTCTTCAGGGATTTCCCTTATTTCTAGTGGAGTGTTGCCTATTTTAATAACCAAAGGCAATACATCAAAAGCAGTCATTTTAGATTCCCAACCCAAAAGAAGACACTGTTGAGTAAAGGCTATATTTTTTGAATCACCTACTATTGTTCCATCTGCAAGTGTGTATCCTGCAAAACCTATAAGTTGTGGATTCCATATACGTATATCTTTGTTGGCATGAAAAACAGAGATAGTAGGCCTAATATTTCCATTATTTGTGGCGAATTTAATGTGCTCAAATAAGGCATCAAAAACACAATTTGAGGTATCTAATTCGCGGCAATCAAAAACCTCCATACTCTGCCAAAAAAGTCTACCAATACATTTATTGGAATTACGCCACGCTACTTTAGTTCCATAAACTAGCTCAAAGTTTAACAAGGAATAGGTTCCTGTAGATTTGATAGAAGCCTCAACCTCTATCATGCGTGTATGGAATTCATTATTCCGTTCTAATTCTCTATAGCATAACTCTAGATAGTCTCTAGCTTTTTGCATTATCGATAAATCTTCCATTCTTATTTAATAATACAATTATTGATTTTTTTTCGAGAAGTATTAATATCAGACTACAATTTTGACAAATCTGGATGATTAGCAAAAAGGGCATCCACTCGCTTCTCTACTTTATCGTCAAGAACTAAAAGAGGTGCATGATGTGGTTTTATGCGAGTATCAATCATAAGACTCCCATTGCATCCCCAATGCTTAAATTCAGTAAAGGAATCTATTCCATAAATGTCATGAGATGGATTTGCACGAGTAAATGTAGTCCACAAGAAATTGTGATAATTCTCAGCAACAAAATCGGCATCATCCGTAAGAAGTATTAAAGGAAATGAATTCATTGCATCAGAAAGGATTTCTTTTATAGCAATACCCCAATCATAGACTTCTTCTTTAGCTTGCGCATATGTATCAAAAGAATTACAAGAGATAGCTAAAATTCCTGGAGCTACAATGCTTATTTTAAAGAGACCATTAGGCAATTTTTCTGGTGAGGAAAACTCAGTTTGTAAGGAACGATACTTATTTCCAGCTACGGCAACCACAACTTTAGAGCCCGAATTTAAAACTTCGCTTGAATAATCAAGTGTATCTATGCTAGTCTTAGTATGGAAATGGAGATCTCTACTCCACTGTACTCTTTCTAGAATATGATGGAGGAAGGATTGTTCGTGATTGACTTTTAGATCCCGATCATCTTCTTCTGCAGCAATAAACAAAAACTTTGCCAAAGACATTTGTCCAAAACCAAGAATGTGGTTGGCTTGTGTTAGTATTTCGGCAGGAGTTCGTTCTTTTACATAAGGAGTATAACGTTCTGAACCTATTGCAAAAAGAAGAGGATGAACCCCCGAGGCATCTACCGCATGAACAGATTTCACTCCAGGCAGTTCCATCTTTATAGTATCTCCAGCAAGTTCGTGGATCAAAGCTCCAAAACTTGTATCCTCCTGAGGAGGTCTTCCAACCACAGTGAAGGGCCATATAGCATTTTTCTTGTGATAAACTTTATGGACTTTCATAAAGGGAAAATCATGTTTTAAGCTATAATATCCTAAATGGTCTCCAAATGGACCTTCTGGCTTTACAGAATGAGGATGAACTTCCCCCGTAATAACAAAATCAGCATCAGCACAAACCGTATAACCATCTTCCAAAAAATAACGCATTCGCTTGCCACCTAACATTCCCGAAAAAGCAAATTCTGGCAAACCTTCAGGCAAGGGCATCACAGCGGAGAAACTTAGTGCGGGAGGACCACCAACAAAAACACTAACTTTCAATGGTTGCCCTTTGACATTTGCTTTGGATTGATGTACACCGATACCGCGATGAATTTGATAATGAAGGCCAATTTCTTGATTTTGAGTATATTCATTACCCGCAAGTTGAATTCGGTACATACCCATATTCGATTTCATCCACCCAGGCTGATCTATATCTTCCGTGTACACAATAGGAAGGGTAACAAAAGGACCTCCATCGTCTTTCCAACAAGTAATTTGTGGAACCTTGTCTAAAGTAGTCTCAAGCATTGCGGCTTTAGACCTAGATATTTTTTTAGGCAGCGCATTATACAGATGCTTGGGGGCTGAGAGATATTTCAATGGATTCTTGAGTGCCAACAATGGATCTTTCTTTAACAAAGCAATATTTTGAACCATAGAAAGGGTGTCTCTAAACAAAAATTTAGACCGATTTACATCACCAAAAAGATTAGATAATGAACGAAACTCAGATCCTTTTACTTTTTCAAATAGAATTGCTGGTGCCCCCAACTTAAATGCGCGTAGCTGAATAGAAGACATTTCCAAAAATGGATCAACCTCTTCATGTATGCGAATAAGTTGGCCATTTTTTTCAAGATCTAAGATGGTTGACTCTAAACTCTTATAACCCATTAAAAAAATGTTTTTGTAAAGATAATTCATTATTAAATGAATTAAAATTAAAACAGATTTGAATTATCATAGACTCGTTAAGGTAAGAAAAACCTCTATCGAGCCGTTTTTTTATTATTGAAACATTTCTTTGACCTTATCGAAAAAGGATTTGTTATTAGCATCGGGCTTAGGATGAAAATTAGCATCATCACGAGAAGTTTCAAAAAACTTTTTTTGCTTCTCACTTAAGTCTTGAGGTGTCCATACATTAACATGAATTAGTAAATCTCCATTTCCGTATTGATCAACACTTGGAAGCCCTTTTCCGCGAAGACGAAGTATCTTTCCAGATTGAATTCCTTGCTCAAGTTTTATTTTCACTTTAGATGACAACGTTTGAATTTCTGGATTACTTCCGAGAACAGCATCGGAATAACTTATGAATAATTCAAAATGAAGATTTTTACCGTCCCTCTTCAATACATCGTGAGCTTGTTCTTCAATCAAAACAATTAGGTCACCAGCTACTCCATCAAATGGAGCATAATTACCTTTACCTGAGACAGATAATTGCATTCCGTCATCCACTCCAGCTGGAATATTGATACTAATAGTGTCTTCTTTACTAATCATTCCATTTCTATCAGAACCAGAAGGCTTATCTTCTATAATTTTCCCAAGCCCATTGCACACAGAACATGTAGTTGAAGTTTGCATTCTTCCTAGGGGCGTATTAACAATCTGAACAGTTTGACCAGAACCATTACAATTTGTACAGGTTTTGTAGGATACATTGTCGGCAATAACCAACCTCCTAACTTTTATTTTCTTTTCAACACCACTTTCAATTTCCTCAAGGGTGAGACTAACTCGAACTCGAAGGTTAGAACCTCTGCTACGGCGTCTACCACCTCGAGAACTTCCAAATCCTCCACCTCCAAAAGCTGAACCAAAAATATCTCCAAACTGACTAAATATATCATCCATATTCATGCCACCGGAACCGGAGCCAAAACCACCTCCTTCGAGCCCTGCATGCCCATACTGGTCGTAACGTGCTTTTTTGTCCGCGTTATTTAGTACCTCATAAGCTTCTGCCGCTTCTTTAAATTTCGTCTCGGCAGATTTATCATCCGGATTTTTATCAGGATGATACTTAATAGCTAACTTACGGTATGCTTTTTTTAATTCTTTTTCTGTAGCACTTTTTCCTACACCTAATATATCGTAATAATCTCTTTTAGCCATTTTTCTGTTTTATTGACCCACCACTACTTTTGCGTAACGGATTACTTTGTCGTTTAATAGGTAACCTTTTTCGGTTTCATCAATAACTTTTCCCTTCATATCTTTGTTAGGAGAGGGTATCTGGGTAATTGCCTCATGAAAGTCAGTATCGAACAAAGAACCTACTGAGGAATCCATTACACTGAGTCCTTTTTGATTTAGGATTCCAAGTAGTTTAGAGTGAATAAGATCGATCCCTTTTTTAATTTCTTCGGGATCTTTAGTCGTTTCATGATGCTTAGAAGCACGATCAAAATCATCTAAAATAGTCAACATGGACTCAAAAAATTCGACTCCAGCATTTCTGAATAGATCTATTCTTTCCTTAGCAGTTCGTTTCTTGAAATTTTCAAATTCCGCAAAAATTCGAAGTTGTTTATCTTTTAATTCAGTGATTTCCTTCTCTAATTGTTCCTCCTTACTTAATTCAATGGTTTGCTCTTTTTCTGAAATTTCATCAGTTTCTTGGTTATTAGGTTCATTGGATTCATTGGATTCATTGGATTCATTGGATTCCTGTAGGTCTTCTACTAGCTCAGAATCTTTATTATTTTTTTTATTTTGCATTTTGCTTTATTATTGTTTTATTATCTATAATGGCAATTATTCTGCCATTTAAACTTCTATGACATAATGACGTAAAAATAGTAAAAATTCAAAGAATTTGACAGCGTTTTTTAAACTCTTTGGGGGGACAAATAGATGCAAAAAATTAGAAATATGAAGAGAAAATAAATCCAGTAATTACTGTGTCAGCCTTTTTATTACGGCATATAAAGACGGGCCTTCTAAATTTTTTGCCAATACGAAACCATTTTCATCGATCAAAAAGTTCGATGGTATACTATTAATATGGTACTTTTTCGCAGTAGGAGAACTCCAACCTTGAAGGTCACTTCCATGGCTACTCCATATTAAACCATCCTGATTAATCGCATTGAGCCAATCTGCTTTAGCATGTTCTTGTTTTGAATTACCAGAGCGATCCATTAAACCGTCTAATGAGATACTGATTACATCAAAACCATTTGCTGTTTTGAAATTAGCGGAACTAAATGTGTTGTAGGTTGATACTATATTGGGGTTGTCTCTTCGACAAGGTCCGCACCAAGATGCCCAAAAATCAAGAAGTACAATTTTTCCTTTATAATCTGACAGTTTAAAGGAATCTCCAGAAGGACTTTCAATAGAAAAATCCGGAGCTAAATCTCCCACGTTTATTCCTTTTACTTGAAGATTAAAGAAGGAATCATTATTTGTGAAGGAACTAAAGCCAAAGCAAAAAAGTATAAAGGACGAAGCAATTAAAATAGGTTTCATGATAATTTAAATTTATAATATTAATTCATTCGAGAAATATCCGCCCCAATGGCAATTAACCTAGCTTCAATATCTTCATATCCTCGATCAATTTGTTCGATATTATGAATGGTACTCTCACCCTCGGCGGATAGGGCAGCGATAAGAAGTGAAATTCCAGCTCGAATGTCTGGAGAAGTCATGATTGTAGGTTTAAGGGAACTTTTTCTATCCAAGCCTATAACAGTCGCACGATGAGGATCACATAAAATAATTTGGGCTCCCATATCAATTAATTTATCTGTAAAAAATAATCTGCTCTCAAACATTTTTTGATGAATCAATACTGAGCCTCGGGCTTGGGTCGCAACTACTAAAATGATACTCAATAAGTCTGGAGTGAATCCGGGCCAAGGGGCATCAGAAATATTCATAATTGAACCATCAATAAAACTTTCTATCTCGTAAGATTTCTGAGCAGGCACATAAATATCGTCTCCTTTTCTCTGAAGCCTTATACCCAATTTTCTAAAAGTGGCAGGAATTATCCCAAGCTTATCGTATGAAACGTCTTTAATAGTCAATTCAGACTGAGTCATTGCAGCTAGACCAATCCAAGAACCAATTTCAATCATATCGGGCAATACGCGATGAACACAAGAACCTAAAGATTGAACTCCATCTATAACAAGAAGATTGGAACCCAATCCGGAAATCCGACCACCCATTTGATTAATCATCTCACAAAGCTGTTGAATATATGGCTCACAGGCAGCATTGTATATTTGTGTTTTCCCTTGAGCCAAGGATGCTGCCATTACAATATTTGCGGTTCCAGTAACAGAAGCTTCCTCTAAAAGCATATGAGCTCCTTTGAGTTCTTCAGCTTTTATTTCAAAAAATCCATTAAGGTCATCATAGTGAAAAGTTGCACCCAGTTTTTCAAAACCAATAAAATGAGTATCCAATCTTCGGCGTCCAATTTTATCTCCTCCAGGCCTAGGGATAGCTGCTTGACCAAATCTAGCAAGCAATGGACCAACGATCATTATAGATCCTCTTAACTTGCCTCCTTTTTCTTTAAAGCTTTCACTTAAAAGATAATTTAGATCAATTTCATCTGCCTGAAAAGTATATGAGCCTTTGGTTAATTTCTCTACCTTCACGCCCAAATCAATCAAAATTTCTATCAACTTATTCACATCAATAATATCGGGTATATTGTGAACTATTACCTTTTCAGGAGTCAAAAGAACCGCACTGATAATCTGAAGAGCTTCATTTTTTGCTCCTTGAGGAGTGATTTCTCCAGAAAGTTTTTTCCCTCCCTTTATTTTGAATGAAGCCATGAATTATTTTCTTCTGACGTGATTTGACCGGCCTCTGTTATTTTGCTTTTTGTAGTTTCGCTGGGGCTTAACACCTGCAAATGAGGATAGTTTAAATGTTTGCTTTACTTCTAATTTGTTGTCAGACATTTGGCTTAAATGCTTAAATATTACTTCATCCTCAACGGTCGCTTTATTCCATGTTAAGTAGCATTTTTTCATGTGGTTTGCTAAGGCATGAACTAACATATCTTTGTATTCTCCTTCTTCTATACTGATGGCTCTTTCGATGATGAGAGGCAATATTTTGCCATAATGGCGAAGTTTTATTTTGTTCTCCGAATAAGGAAGTCTTTCAGGCTTCTTTTCAAAAGACTGCTTGGATGGCTTTTCATAAGGGGAATCTACATCAAGATTAAAATCGGACATAATAAAAAGATGGTCCCAAAGCTTGTGTTTAAAATCTGGAACATCTCTTAGGTGAGGGTTTAAATTCCCCATCACTTCAATGATAGATTTGGCTTGGTGATTTCGCTTTTCAGAATCCTCGATTTCTATGATAGAATGAACCATCTTTTGAACATTTCTTCCGTATTCAGGAATAATTAGTTTAGGTAATGAGGTATTGTATTCCATTCAAAAAAATTTATTTGAGAATATTCAGTTTGGCAAATTTTGCTAGTAAAGTTTTTTCTCCAATTTCCGTAAAGTTAACGCTAATTTTTTTATTAGCTCCGTATCCCTCCAGCTTTGAAATAATACCTAATCCAAAACGATCATGAGACACCTTCATTCCGGTCTCATATTTTTGATCAGAATAAGATCCTGTTGAAGAAATAGGTTGAATTCTCCTGAGATTGTTGGGCACAAAAACAGGGGAACTTTTGGATTTGGGCGCCCCACTTTTTCTTCCGAACTTATTAAATCTTGAAGGTACTTTTGTTTTATAATTAGTTCCCGCAATAAACCCCAATCTAGAGGAAGGATTTTTGGACATATGATTAAAGGTTAAATCCAAGCAGGCCTCGTTTATTTCTTCTATAAATCGACTTGGTTCACAATCAATTAAATTTCCCCACCGATATCGAGTTAGAGCAAAGCTAAGAGTAGCTCTTTTTTCTGCTCGAGTGAGGGCAACATAAAACAACCGTCTTTCCTCTTCTAGATCTTCCCTAGAGCTCATGGACATTTGAGAGGGAAATAAATTCTCTTCTAAACCCACAATATAAACGAAGGGATATTCAAGTCCTTTTGATTGGTGAATTGTCATCAAGGAAACATGATCTTCATCATGACCATTCTTTTTATCTGCATCGGTAATTAGCGCAATTTCTTCAAGATAATAAGCCAAAGAAATATTTCGTTCTTCTTCAGGTTTTTCATTTTCTTCTTTAACGAAATTTTGAATTCCATTTAGCAACTCTTGAACATTTTCATACCGACTAATCCCCTCAGGAGTTTTGTCTGTCTGGTGCTCTCTTAAGATACCAGAATGTTTGGCAATATACATAGCCACCGCATAAGCATCTTTTTGGGCAAACATCCCCTTGAAACTATTTATCAAAATAGAAAAATTATCCACTTTAGCAATACTCCCTGAATTCATACCTGTGATTTCATTCTTGATATTGTCTACTACTCCCCATAATGATTTCCCATCTTGTTGAGCGCAAACTGTCATTCGGTCAATAGAGTTGTTTCCAATACCTCTCTTAGGGTAATTGATAATTCTCCTTAGGGCTTCCTCATCTTTAGAGTTCGAGACCAATTTAAAGTAGGCCAATATATCCTTAATTTCTCTTCTTTGGTAGAAAGAAAGTCCACCGTATATTCGATAAGGAATAGCTCGCTTTCGCAAAGCCTCTTCCATGCTCCTTGATTGAGCATTAGTTCGGTATAAAATTGCGAAATGATTATTTAACGCGTGATCTTGTTGTTTGGTTTCAAAGATACTAGAAGCAACAAGAGAAGCTTCCTCATTGTCGGTCATTGTACGATTAACTTTCACTTTTTCTCCTAAATCATTGGAAGTCCAGACTTTTTTATCTAATTGATCTTTATTATTGCTTATAATGCTATTGGCTGCCTTGACAATATTTTGAGTAGAACGATAATTCTGCTCTAACTTAATAATTCTGGCATCAGAATAATCTTTTTTGAAATTGAGTATATTTCGAATGTTAGCTCCTCGAAAAGAATAAATACTTTGAGCATCATCTCCAACTACACAAATATTTTCATTTAAAGAAGCTAAAGCTTTAACAATTAAATACTGAGAATGATTAGTATCTTGATACTCATCAACCAAAATATAATTGAATCGGTGTTGGTACTTATGAAGTACTTTGGGATGACGAAACATCAACTCATTGGTCTTCAACAAAAGATCGTCAAAATCCATGGCTCCGGACTTAAAACACTCATGAACGTATTTATCATATAAAAGACCCATTTGAGACCTGTGAGCAGCATCATCTTGAGTTTTAAGCTCTGTATTTGAGTTATAGGCCTTGACCGTTACCAAATTATTCTTAAATGAGGATATTCTTGACTGCACTACATTGACTTTATAAATGTCCGTATCCAAAGACATTTCCTTAATTAACCTTCTAAGCAAGGCTTTGGAGTCGTCTGTATCATATATAGTGAAGTTAGAGGGATAACCTATTTTATCTGATTCAAATCTTAATATCTTTGCAAAAACAGAGTGAAATGTTCCCATCCATATATTTTTAGCTTCTGCACCTACAATGTCTTGAATTCGATCTTTCATTTCCTTGGCAGCCTTATTAGTAAAGGTTAATGAAAGAATATGAAATGGATCTATCCCTTGATTAATTAGATGGGCAATACGGCATGTCAAGACTCTTGTTTTTCCAGAACCCGCTCCAGCAATAACCATTAAAGGTCCTTCAGTTTGCTCAACAGCTTGACGTTGTGAGCTGTTTAAGTGTGTTAAATAATCACTCATCACCTATTTTTTCTGATTTTTTATTTAATACCAAAGTTAATTTATTAATATTATGTTTATTCTTTGTGACGAAAATAAGTTCGCGATGATTTCAACTAAAAAAATCAAAATATAGTTCAAAAATCAGTTTTACTAGTTTAATGATATTACAAATAATTATAAATAATAATGGATCAAACTCCTAATAAATTTGTAAACAACTGGATAACAGTATTTTTAAAGAAAATAAATTGAATAAAAAAAATCACAACACTGCAAAAAAAAATTCATCAACTTATAAATAAATTACTTAATTTCATGGATATTTTAAGTAATTAAAGAAACTCCTAGTATATGAATCGTTTTTTACTTGTATTGTGTTGTTTTACTCCTTATTTAATCACATTTGCACAAGATAATTGTGATTCCATTTTAATAGAGACAAATGAAAGAAACAGTTACGAACTTTGTAACGATACGCTAAAAACTGTTATTTCTATTTTAAATGTAGATTCTTTCATTGAAGAAAATTGTGTTTGGGTGAATAATTTAAACACTGATGTGGTTTATGGATATAACTTTTCATTCGAAGCTTATGCAAATGAAAGCGTTGAAATTATTATTTCTTCAATAGACATTAATGGCTGCGCCTCATCAAAATTTATTAATTTTAATATAGGTAATGGTCTTCATTTAGACTCTATTTCTACTAATCTGCCAATCAGCAACCCCTTTTGTCCAGGAGAATACAAACCTTCAGACTTTATATCATCAATAGAAAACACGAATTACGATTATAATTGGATTATATCTAACAATGGCATTATTGACACCCTCCCATCCAATTATTATGCGCATTTTCCTGGCTATGGTTCAATCGATCTTGGACTAAGCGTAACCCATCTTGAACAAGAATGTACTTTAGATTGGGATATCCAAAATGAAATTGAAATACTAGAAAGCCCAAATGTTGCAATCACTGTCATGAACTCGACTTATTGCGGGACATCAGTTGACCCAATTATAACAAATACAGCACTCAACAACCCTACCCTTGGCGAACTTAATTACCAATGGTCATTAGAGTATTATGGTGATATAATCCAAGAATCTATGGAATCCTCATTAAATTTTTTGGATGAAAATAATGGACTATTCCAAGTTTTAGTTCAGGCCAGTAATGAAGCTAATACATGTATAACAAATGACTCTACTTCATTTATTGTAGAGGATTTAAGTCTAAATTTTGATTTTTCTTCTCTGGATAAGTGTAGCGGATTTATTTTTTTACCCATGAACTTCACCTCAGATGAAATTGATACTGATGTAATTTATCAATGGGAAATTAGGGATGACTTAGGCTCATTATTGTTTGTTTCATCATCCGAGTCTCCTGCCTTCCTCATGAACACACCCGGGGTATTTGATCTATATTTAAATATTACTTCTGCAATAGAAAACAGCGACTGCACTTTCACTAATTTAATTGAAGATGCCATTACGATAAAAGCAGTACCCGATTTGATTCTTTCTTCAGGAGACACAATTTTGTGTGACACTCTCTCTACGATTAACATAATTGATAACTCCTATTTAGCTTCTACTTCTGAAATTCAAAGTCTAGAATGGACTCTAACAAGAGGTCTTTCACAGATAGAATCTTCATTTGAGCCAACTTTCGAACATGCTTTTAATGAAGTTGGATTATATTCATTAAGCTTAACTAGTACGGGTGTTAACGAATGTACTTCTTCAGATGAAATTAGTATTTCCGTACATGAGGTCTCTCTTACTTTTGAAAATATTACTCCAAGAGTTGAGTGTTATCTTGATATAATAGCCCCATCAGAATACCTTTCTTCAGATCCTTTGGAATCTGACGTGTCATTTCTATGGAGCCTAACGGAAGTATCTGGAGATACGCCTTATAATAACCTTACAGTATTTGATGACACATGGAACATGAATTATGATGGTGTTTTTGATCTTTCTATACAAGTTAGTGACAATGGATGTCTTTATGAAGAGACATTACAAGAATATATTACAATAAAAATTTTAGATGCATCTATCGTTTCTAATATAAATGATTGTGCAATTCTTCCTACGACTTTGGAAATATTTAGTAACTCTGAAATAGACGAGTCATTAAGTCCAATTTATAATTGGACATTTACTCATTCAAGTGGAGATACATTAAGTAGTTCATTTTTAGAATTCCCAAGTATAGAATTAGATTCGTCCGAAATAATTAATGCTTCACTAACTCTTTTGGCTGATGGTTGCACAAATTCAAAAATTTTAATAGATAGTATAGGTGTAGGTTACAATGTAGCAAAATTGGACACATTTACTCATATTACAAGTAATTGCCTTCCTCACTCCTTTTCAGCAGCAGAAATTAACCTTTTACCTGAAGACACTATTTTTAACTATGAATGGACACTCACCTATCCAAATGGAGTTGATATTGATACATCAAATTTATTTGAAGGAAATTTTCTTTTAAATGAATCCGGACCTTATGACTTTAGTCTTAAAATCTTTGATGAAAACAATTGCAGTGATGAAATTAGTATTCCGAATTTCGTTTTAATGGATAGATATGACTTAGTCATCGGGAAAATTGACAATAATAGTTGCTTTAATAGTATAGATC
The DNA here is from genome assembly GCA_002707145.1 of Flavobacteriales bacterium. Next base: position 41,116 of record PAMD01000020.1, read on the forward strand.
TACATGTAGATTCTTTAGATAAGTATTTTTACTTTGAAAGCTTTGAAGCAGAACAGAACTATCCTATGACAGAAATAAGCTTCAATTGGTTTATTCAATCTTCAACTAATATCATACAACCTTATACTGAAACGATTGACTCAGCAAAATTTGTACTTTACGAACCAGGAGAATACACTGCTTTCTACACAAAGACTCTCGATGATGGCAACTGTCAGTATACCGAAGGTATTCCCTTCAATGTTGGAGTTAGCGCAAATATTCAGGATATCAATCCAGGATTTTTTAGTCTACAAGGAGACAATGGAGAGAACTCTATTTGTCTAGGAAAAGAATTTCCTATTAATCAAAATTGTTCTCCTGGAATAGGATCTGTATCTACATTTGAATGGACTTCTGACAGTGCTTTTAGCATAGGTGATATTTTAAGTGGCGAAACTACCTTTACAGGTTATAATGAAGGTTTTTTTGATATAAGTTTGTCGGTTATTAATGACTCGTTATGTATGGATACAGTCACAAAAACAATAGAAATATATGACCTGCACCCAGCTTTTAGCTCTCCAAATATTCCAGAAGTTTGTGTAGGAGAACCTGTGAGACTCGATAGTGAAAATAATTATTTCATAGATCAATTTAATTGGGAGGTCTCTCAAGAAAATTATGTTGATAATGATTCTATCTTCACTCCCTTTCCCACTATATCAGCACCATTCAATTACTTTACTTCTGACGAGGTTGCTTTTGATGTTGACTTCGAACTCAGCATTACTTCCATTCACGGTTGCAGCAAGTCCATAAAGTTGTATAACATGATTGATATTGTAGGTCCATTACCTAAATTTATTTTAGAAAACGAAGATGGATGTGATTCGATTTCTACAAAAATCATTGACCTTTCTGACTCAAATATGATAGATTCTTTTTCTATTGATTATGGAAATAATGATACTTTAAACTATGCCCTAAATGATACCCATTTCGTTGCATACACCTTTCCTTATCCTACTGAATTACCTGAAGGAGACTCTTGTTATTTTTATAATATAAATTTAGCCGCAGATTATCATTCTTGCATAGATACTTTCAAAGGAGAAGTTAGGGTATATCCAAATCCTATATTAGTTATCCAAACAGACAAAATTAAAGGATGTAATCCCCTAGAGGTAGAATTCGAAAATCTTGATATGTATGCACCTGAAGAAAATTCCCAATTCCTTTGGAATTTTGATTTTGGACCTTCTCAGGTTGAATTAAGTATTTCATCTGATCCAAACCCTAGCCACACTTATAGCATTAAAAAAGAATACAGTGTATTTCACTCTGCTACTACTTCCTATGGTTGCTATTCTGAAGATATATGGGAAAATCTGATTGAGCTATTTGATGATCCCGTTGCAGAATTTGAAGTACTTTCAAATAAATATTGTTTCGGTATGGGAAACGCTATTTACCAAAATAATTCAACTCATGATTCTGATAGTCTAATAAACTCATGGATTTATGAGGATGGAACCATTAATAATACTAACCTGAGCATTACATATGATTCTACTGCATTCTATGACATATATTTACATATATTAGACGCAAATGGTTGTAAAGATAGTATTCAAAAATCAATATTTATTGAAGTTCTTGATACCATTGTAGCACTACCTTTGATGAATTATGTTACCATTGATGACAATGGAATTGAAATCATTTGGGCAGATTCCATTGACGATAATTTTGATAATCTTAACCTTTATAGAGAAACTAATTTTTCATATTGGGAAAATATTTATGAGACCTATGATCCTTTAATAACTGAATTCTTCGACGATAGTTCAAATCCATACCAAGACAATTATTACACACTTGTACAACAAGACTCTTGTGGATACTTTTCCGATAGTACTCAGGCCCACTCTCCAATTCTACTTCAAGCGGAAAGTATCGAATATGAAATTGTAAACTTAACATGGTCAGCATATAAGGGCTGGGATTCGATCAAAAATTATGATATTTATAGAGCTGTAGAAAATAATGACTTCCAATATTTAGATCAAGTTCCAGGAGACTCCCTATCTTACAGTGACTCTAGCTTATGTAATGTAAATTACCGTTACTTCGTGTTAGCCATTAATCCTGAGCAAGAGTTTACTTCTCGATCAAATAAAGTGAGTATCGAGCCTTTATTTATTGATTTCAAAAACCAATTTTATGTAGACTATACAACTGTTTATAAAACAGTCGAAGGAGTAGATGTGATAGTTACCTCCTGGCCAACTGCTATTCCAAGTTCATTAAGTTATTATTATGTAGACCGATGGGACGAATACTTTGGTTGGTTAGAATCGGATACTGTTTATCTAGAGCCTCCATATGTTGACTTTAATGCTAGTGTTCAATCCAATAATTATAGATATCGAATTCAATATAGCGATTTGTGTGGAAATTTAGGACCTATAAGTAAGTATGGTCAAAACATCTTACTTGAGGGTGAAAAATTATATCCTAGCCAAATTAATCTCAAATGGAATCGATATGACCAGTGGGAAAATGGTGTCGAACGATATGATATTCATTTTTTCAATGAGAACACAGAGTCATATCAGTTTATGGAAAGTGTTAATGCTACTACTTATGAACTTAATAATATCGATCCGGGTTCTCACGGAGTTGACTCAAGCTATTGTTATCGTGTAACCGCTATAAATTATAACAATCCTAACTTAAAGAGTTACTCTAACCAACGATGTTTCCTAGCAAATTCTCTCGATTTTACAGCAAATGCATTTTCACCAAATGGTGATGGTATAAATGAGACTTTTAAGATTGAAGACAACCATATTTTATCTTTAAATATTGAAATCTATAACCGGTGGGGAAATCTAGTTTTTACTAGTCAGGAGAGGGACTTTGAATGGGATGGTACAAATCAGTCTAGTGGGCAAGATTGTCCTCAAGGAAACTATATATACCGATATGAGTTAGTTAGTTTCGATGGAACATTTGTGAAGGACCAAAAAAGTATAGTCTTGCTGAGATAATAATGCATATTAAAAGCTTAATCAATCATCTATACCTTTAAACACTTTAGACACCAACTTCTTTGTAGCGCCCGAATTATTGTATATATAACTTCTTGAATGGCTCTTAATTTCTCCAAGTAAATCATGATTAATCATTTGATTAGTTCTAGTGACCATTTCTTTTGCAGCCTTTATCTCTATGGCAACTCCAAGATCTTTTAATTCTTTAGCTTCATTAAACTTGACATTATTGGGACCAATAAAAATAGGTATTCCAAAAGAAGCTGGTTCAAGAATATTATGAATACCCTTACCAAATCCACCTCCAACATAGGCAATATCTGCATAGGCATACATAGAACTTAACAAACCTATATTATCTATGATTAGCACATCTGCATGCAGAACATTCTCAAGATTACATTCACTATAAAGAACTACATTTCCAGAAATAATAGATTGAAGCTGGAGAATATGTGATTGATGAATTTCATGGGGTGCAATCACATATTTAAAATTTAAATTGGAGCATGATATAAAATCTTTTAATAACCACTCCCCAGCAGACCAAGTGCTGCCTGCCAAAAACAACAAAGAATCTCCTTTAAAAGCTTTGACTAATGGAAGTTCTTCTATAGATTTTGAATTATGAATTACCTGATCAAACCGAGTATCTCCTACACTGCTAACTTGATCTATTCCACGACTATTTAAAAGAGTTTTAGACTCCTGGTTTTGAACAAAAAAATGATCTACTTTAGACAACAAATCTAACATCCAAGCACCATAAAATTTAAAGAAATACTGATTGGGCCGGAAAATCGCTGAAATAACAAAATGTGCATGACCTCTTTTCTGTAATTCGTTTAAATAATTAGGCCAAAAGTCATATTTTACAAAAAAAGTATATTTAGGATTTATGAGTTCTACAAATCTAATAGCATTTTTTGGAGTATCTATAGGGAGATAAGAAACACAATCTAACTCTGGATAATCTTTTCGCAACTTATATCCTGAGGGAGAATAAAAAGTAAGTAATAATTTAAATTGAGGAAACTGACTTTTAATTTGATGAATTAAAGGCCTTGCCTGCTCAAACTCTCCAACTGAAGATACGTGAATCCAAATTACTTCGTCCCCTTTGTAAAAGTTGTTTTGAAGATGGCCATAAACATGCCTGCGGCCATGAATCCACAACCTTGCTTTAGTGTTCCTCGAGGCTGCAATCCAAATGGCAAAACCATACAAATATTGAGCTAGTGTGTAGAGTTTAAGAATCAATAATAGTAATATTTGTTATCGGATTTTTTGTACAAAGGAAATGTCCATCCAAATTTTATACCAGTCAATAAATCTATACGTTTGTCTTTATAATTAGATTGGGTATTATAATCATATAATCTAACGTCTTCAGTATAGGCTTGAATGAATTCAATACCCAGAAAAAAATTAATCTTTTGGTTGTCGGAAAAATGACGATATCCAATAAACTGACTAGTAGAAACACCCATACACAATCGGTCATAGCCTTTTAACATTTCATTATTGATCTGAGGGGAATTATTACCAATGTCCTCTATTCTAATTTGGTGGTATAAGAAGCCCAAACCACCTTGAATAAATACACCAGAGTTAGGATTTGGTCCAAATAGCGAAAATATGTTTCCAACAAATATCTGAGTTTGTACTCCTCTTTCCCAAAATCGGATAGATGCAGTATGGCCATCAGAATCAATAATATCAATAGAATCCGCAGTAATGATATCAAGTATATTATCCTCTTTAACATCGGAACCAGAAATTGCCATAATATCAAATCCCCAATAAAAATTTGAAGGTTTTTTCATCTGAAACCCAATCCCTAAAGAGGAACTTGGTCCAAAGCGATCTAACATATCTCCCCCAGGTAAATGAAACCCAGCATGAATATTAATCATAGGAATAGCGACCTCGCTTTCACTGACATTCGCCTGAGCAAATAAGATGCAAGGAATAAGCATTAATGAACATAAAAAACACATTACTTTCATAGGCATTACTATTTTGCTAAATTAAAAATAATTTGTTGCTAAAAGACGAGATAAATAAATAGATCTTTTATCAATGTAAATAAACCAATTACTGAAAAAAAAATTATTTAATATAAAGAAGGTTAATTAATGGGGTGGATAATAATAAATGATGAATAAAATTTTGTATTAAACAAGTAATCAGATACCCCACCAATTCATATTAAATGTGATATCAAATCCTTATTTTTGGTAAAAATTTAACAGATGAACAAAATTCAAGGATATATTCAAGAAAATAAAGATCGATTTTTAGATGAACTGATTGATTTACTAAAAATCCCATCTATCTCGGCTGACCCATCATTCAAACAAGATGTTCTAAGAACTTCAGAAATCGTAAAAAAAAGATTGGAAGAAGCTGGGGCAGATTATGTTGAGATTTGTAAAACACCCGGCTACCCTATTGTCTATGCAGAAAAAATGATCAACCCTTCCTTACCTACAATATTGGTTTATGGGCACTACGATGTTCAGCCTGCTGATCCTATAGAATTATGGACCAGCGGTCCCTTTGAACCAATAATTAAAAAAACCAAATTACATCCAGAGGGAGCTATATTTGCCAGAGGGGCTTGTGATGACAAAGGACAAATGTATATGCACATAAAAGCTTTCGAATTGATGGTGAAGACCAATTCCCTTCCCTGTAATGTGAAATTTATGATCGAAGGAGAGGAAGAAGTAGGCTCAGACTCACTAGATGCTTTTGTGAAAAACCAACGAGAAAAACTGGCTTGTGATGTAATTTTAATTTCTGACACGGGCATGTTAGCTAATGATACTCCCTCAATTACAACTGGCTTAAGAGGTCTTAGTTATGTGGAAGTTGAGGTAACAGGACCCAATAGAGACTTACACTCTGGATTATATGGCGGAGCGGTAGCCAACCCTATCAATGTCTTAGCACAGATGATTGCTTCTCTTCAAGACGATAAAAATAAAATCGCTATTCCCGGGTTTTATGACGATGTGAAAGTTCTAAGCAAAGAAGAAAGAGCCGAAATGGCCAAGGCGCCTTTTAGTTTAGAAGAATACAAAAATGCCCTAAACCTAGGAGACATTCACGGTGAAGAAGGATACCTAACTATGGAAAGAAACTCCATACGCCCCACCCTAGATGTTAACGGAATCTGGGGAGGATACATGGGAAAGGGAGCAAAAACAGTAATTCCCTCCAAAGCTTATGCGAAAATTTCTATGCGATTAGTCCCAGGTCAGGATCCAGAAAAAATCACAAAATTATTCTGCGATCACTTTATGAGTATTGCTCCTAAGTCTGTAAAAGTAAAAATTAAGCCCCATCACGGAGGAATGCCGTATCTATCTCCAACTGATAATATAGGTTTTAAAGCAGCCAGTATGGCAATGAAAACAACTTTTGGGAAAAAACCTGTTCCGGTAAGAAGCGGAGGAAGTATACCTATTGTAGCCTTATTTGAACAAGAATTAAAAGTCAAGTCAATTCTTTTAGGTTTTGGCTTGGATTCAGATGCAATTCACTCTCCAAACGAACACTATGGTGTATTTAACTATTTAAAAGGAATTGAAACAATTCCATATTTTTACAAAAATTTCACAGAACTCAAGAAAGATTCATAGAGAAGCTTAAATATTAAAAAGCAACTAATATAATTATCTTACATTCGTTAAAAAACAAAATGAAAATCACGCTTCCACTTTTTTACGTAGTATTATGTTTTGGATTTATTGAATACATTCATGCAAAATGTGATTATACTGAATTAATAATTGAAACTGAAACCGGGGAATGGGCTGAAGAAATGGCTTGGAACCTTTACAATGAAACTAATACTCTAATGGGTTCATTTCAAGGAATAGATGGATCAGACTATAATGAATACTCTAACAGCTTTTGCCTAGAACCAGGCTGTTATTTTATAGAAGCTCTTGACTCATGGGGAGATGGCTGGAACGATGGAGAAATCACATTATCTTTTGGAAATACCACTTCGACCTTTTCTCTTACTGGAAATTTATTTATTGGATATGAAGAATTTGAATTAGGGCAAAATACTGGTACCTGTGAGATTACAATTTATGGTTGTACTGATATCAATGCCAGTAATTACAACGAATTTGCAACGATTGACAACGGAAGCTGCGTTATATCCTTAGAGTTTTATGTTTCTGGAGAAAAGAACCCTAGAGAGTATATTTTTTATAAACCTGAAAGCGCCAGTTCAAAAGCCCCACTTGTTTTTGTCTCACACGGATATACAGGCTCAGCTAATGGAATCATGAATTATAGTGGTTTTATTGAATTGGCAGAGGAGCAAGGCTTTGCGGTCTGCTTTCCTCAAGGGCAATATGATGGAAACACTGCATACTGGAATGTCGGCTACAACTTTACGCCAAATAATGCCGCAGATGATGTTAAATTTTTTGTAGAATTAGCCGCCCACCTTCAAGAAACCTATGATCTATCACCCGAAAAAACTTTTTCATCAGGTATGTCGAACGGGGCAGAAGTAAGCTATCTTCTAGCATGTGAAGCCTCAGAGACTTTTGCTGCGATTGCAGGGGTAGCAGGAACAATGTTCAATGGTATAATTAACAATTGTTCAGCTACCCAAAATGTATCTATCATGGAAATACATGGAACTCAGGATAATGTTACTTATTATAATGGCGATTCAAATGACACCTTTTGGGGACCATATCCGGGTCAAGAAGAAGTCATAGACTTCTGGGTTCAAAATAATGATTGCCAAATGGTACAATCTGGATACTTACCTAATAATGTCCAAAATGATGGAAGTGAAGTATTTGTTGAAAAATATTCAAGTTCAAGTACCAACACCCATGTTTGGTTCTATAAAGTTGAAGGAGGAGGTCACGATTGGCCTGGATCCGATGGAAATATGGACATAGATTCTGCTGATGAGATTTGGAAGTTTTTTCAATTTTGCATCGATGAAAGCAATCTTGACATATCGGAAAAAAATATAAATACCTCTGAAATAAAATTTAGTATTGATCTACTTGGTAGAGAGGTCAATTGCGAAGCAACTGGGTTTACCATCGATATTTTTGAAAATGGCACTGCCAAAAAAAATATAAGACTCAATAAGTAAGAATCTATGAGAATACTAAGATGGTTTCTCTTTTTACATTCCATTTTTCTAATTGGTCAAGACAAAACGGAAACATTTTCCTTTTCTGACAGTATCGCGCTGGATTCACTTGCATTTCAAAACCAAGAAAATAGCTTTCAAGAAGATGACAATTTAACTCTCCTCGGATTTGATTTATTTGAGTCTAGCACACTAAGTAATTTTGGATCTCCCCTTCTGCCACTATGGTGGAAACCCAAACAAAATATACATCTTCAAATAGGAGATCTCTTAGTACAAAATAATGTTCATAGAAATAATTTTGGACTGTCTTATAGCCATAGTTTTCCTCAGACTAAAATTATCTACTCACAGACTTATTCAGATGGCCAAAAACTAAATTTCATGCACCGAAGAAGGTATAATTACGGTTCTGTAGCTATAGATTATAATAGGCTGGTATCTGAAGGTTATTTATCCTCCGAAAAAGTTATAAATACAAGATTTAAAATCGAAGGAAATTTCTATCATCCTGAAATCCCGTTTTCATCTAAATGGAGAATAAGGACATTTAAAAATGTATCTGAATGGAATGGTGGAATATCGAATGATTCTCTATTCTTATCGGGTACTGAGAGTAATTGGGAACTCCTTCCTACCCACTGGAATCAATTAAAGAGCATTAGTAAACATATAGAAATTAATGGCCATAATGAATATGAAATTAGTGACAATATGTCACTAGTCTATCAAATAAACCTCTCTAGAGATTCAATGCTCTATGATGACTTACAAGATGATTCTCTTTTTTATCCCTCCAGAACCGACTCCACAAGCCAAATTACAAGAGCTTTTAACAATAGTAATCACCTACTTAAGTGGAAACACAAAATCAATTCTGATAAGCTAATGTCTCTGGGGATGGAATATCAAAATCTAAAATACTTTAACCAAAAAAACAGGCAATGTAATATATTTGGAAGTCTAACCTCAGAAAGGCTCAAAAACCAATTCTACTTCGCCTTGGGAAAGGGAGATTTATCACTTATTAGCCTAAACTTAGACTATCGACAAAAAATAAGTATTTTAGGATACTCTAATAAATTTAAAATTGCCTACGAAAGAAATTTACCAAGTTGGATGAACTTGAATACGAATTTTGTTCCTATAGGCGAAGAAGAGATTTACCCAACCTCTTATCCTCAGGTTATTATTGATAAATATGTCCACTGGGAAATAAATATTACAGATAAAACCAAATTACAAAATACCTACCACAATATCGAAGGTTATAATTACTTTAATAAATCGGGAAGATCCTCTATCTCCGAAGAAAAAATTGATATTTTTCAATGTAGAGTTGATCACCATTTTGAAAGAGATACTTGGCACTGGGACGGAACTCTTGGATATCAGTTTGCTTCCAACATAGCGATACCTGTACCTAAACTTATGTTTTGTCAAAAAATGTACTGGCAAGGAGCTCTCTTTGAAGAAGCTAGTATAAGTCAGATAGGAATTAGATTACTATTTAAATCTGCCCATCCAGGGGTCTCATATGCCCCACTACTTGGAGATTTTTATATCAATCAGTTAAATGCAACAAACCATAGTTTGAGGTCAGACTTATTTATCAACTTTCAAATTCAATCCCTTAAAGTTTTCCTTTCTTACGAGCATTTCAATGGATTATGGCAAGGAACGCAATATCTCCTAAAACCCTACCCTATGGCCAAACCCACATTTAGAGTCAGTTTAATTTGGAATTTTTACGACTGATATTATTATTTAGTTCTTGTCAACACTTCATCAATCATGCCATATTCCTTGGCCTCATTTGAAGTCATCCAATAGTCTCTGTCGCTATCTTTCCATACATCTTCGTAGGATTTACCTGAATGATCAGAAATAATCGTGTACAATTCTTTTTTAAGCTTTTGAATTTCTCTGGCAGTGATTTCTATGTCAGAAGCCTGCCCTTGTGCCCCCCCTAGAGGTTGGTGAATCATGATTCGAGAATGCTTCAATGCGGTTCTCTTACCTTCAGCCCCTGCACACAATAAAACTGCGCCCATACTTGCCGCCATTCCGGTACAAATTGTTGCTACATCTGGACTAATATACTGCATCGTATCATAAATACCTAAACCAGCATATACCCCACCACCTGGTGAATTAAGATAAATCTGAATATCTTTCTTAGCATCTACAGATTCCAAAAATAACAATTGCGCTTGAATAATGTTGGCGACATAATCATTGATTGGAACACCTAAAAATATGATTCGATCCATCATCAATCTGGAGAAAACATCCATAGATGCAACATTCATTTGGCGTTCTTCAATAATTGTAGGCGAAATATAATTACCCATCATGGACGAAAAAGAATCTACGGTCGTGCTACTAATCCCTTTTTGGTGAATGGCATATTTTCGAAACTCATCTTTAGAATACATAGATCTATGGTCTTAATCAATTGTTGTTTAGGTAATTTAGAAAAAAGCAACAAACTTTATTTCTATTCTCAAAGATATTATAAAAATTTTAGCGTTGATTTTGTTTAACAAAATCTTTATGGGATATCTCTTTTAAATTCATCTTGAAGTTTTCTTTAAAGAAAACTGTTAGTTTGGAGGCAAAAACTCGGTCGTAAATATTTTTTTCCTCGTCTTTATTCGCAAGCACTTTTTGGGCATATTGATCTATCATAACTTCTTCAGGAACAATTTGACCGTATTGAGCCATTTGTGATTTAATGAGTTTTTTGGTTTCCAGAAGTGCCTCTTCTTTGCTAACACTGAGTTTATTTTCTGTGGCAATCTTATTCTCGATGATCTGCCATTTCAAGGACTTCTTGTAACCTTCGAAATCCTTTTCTATCTCTTCTATAGTGACGGGTTTTTCAGAAATTGACTGCATCCATCTTTTCAAAAAATCTTCTGGTAAATCAAAAGAAGTTTTTTGAATTAAAAAATCAACAGCATCGTTCTGAAATTTTCGGTCTGAGTCAGCTACAAACATTTTTTCTACCTCTTCAGTTACTTTAGCTCTGAATTCTTTTTCATTTTTAACAATACCTTCTCCATAGACCTTATCAAATAATTCTAAATTAAATTCCGCGGAAACCATTCGGCTAATATTATCAATTGTAAAGTTAAAATTTGTGGTTAAATTGGCATAAACATCTTTATCAACATTAATCATCGCTGCAGCATCGGTATCATTATCAAAATCTTTTTTTAGGTCAAGAACTATTACAGATCCTTTCTCTGCACCAATAAATGCAGCTTTCTTTTTCTTATTTGACAAAAAATCTAATGAAACAGAGGCTTGGTTTGAAATTCCGTCTACTTTTTCTGAACCATCCTCTTCTAATTCCTTAAATGTTCCATAAACCAAATCTTTGGCTTCTACTTTATCGGGGCTAGTCATTTTCCCATAACGTTTGGCAATATCGTCTGCATACTTTTCCACCGTTGCTTTGTCAGCTTTTATATGGTAATAATCTAATTTATTTTTTTTGGATAACTCGAGATCAAATACCGGTGACAAACCTAATTCATACTCAAAATTAAAATCTTTTTGCTGATTCCAGTCTAATTGAGTAAGCTCTTTTGGGAGTGGATTTCCGAGTATGTCTAGATTTTCATTAGCAATAAATTTAGAAATTGATTCGGATAGCAATTTATTTATTTCTTCTACCTTCACAGATAAACCATACTTCTTTATGATTACTCCCATGGGTATTTTTCCCTTACGAAATCCAGGCATATCAGCTTTTTTTCTGTAGTCGGACAAAACTGAATCTATACGACCTTGGTAATCCGCTGCTAAAATATTTATTTTCAAAATAGCATTTAAAGAATCTACGTTCTCTTTGTAAATATTCATCTATAATTAGTTAAAGTAGTAATGTCTGAAAATAAGTTTTAAATTTTTTAAACTCTAAAAATTTGGGGAACGAATATACGCATATTAAATCTTTAAAAATAGCATTGATATTTTTTTTCACATGTTAAATACTAATTTGTTAATCAGACGGTAAATATCTTCAATGAACAATTATAAATTGAGTAAAATAAGCAATGAAATGATGGGCAACATTTTGTCAAATGAGCATAAAACTTATCTTTGTAAAGGAAAATTTTACAGAAATGAGAAATACAATTTTTATTTTATTGATTTTAGTTTTTAGTGCCGAACTTAGAGCACAAAAAAAATCTAAATTTAAAACTGTGGATAAAAATTCAAAAATAACGCAAGTAAGATGGAACGGAAATATCAGTTATGGAAATACAAATTTTATTGGTGATTTGAATATAAATACCCAGAGAAAATTTCTTCCAAACATAGCTTTATCTTTAAAATTAAATAAAGAATTTAGTACAAAAAATAGCCTTCAATTTGGTCTAATTACAGGGAGAAATAGTGGCGAAAACACACCAAATCTAAACACACCATTTTTTAAATTTAGGAGTCAATTCACCCAGGCATACATCGCTTACAGAAAAGCCTTAACTGCTCCTAGCTTAAAAAATATTCAAATTCACTTAATCAGTGGTGTAGGATACCATTATGGAGAGATTGAATTTACCAGCGAATTCGGAGAAGTTACTTCCAAAACTCCGGCTAATATTTGGTCAATTGTTTTCCCCATTGGGCTCGAAATGAGTTATTACATCAAAGAAGATTGGGGAGTTATTCTAAGTTTTACCGACCAAATGTTTGGACGAGATAATATTGACTTATACGAAGATTCTAGCAATGGCCTTGATCATCAATTGATATTGAATTTGGGCTTTTGCTTTAAATTTAAATAAGATTTTAAATTAAAAGAACTATTTTGGGTACTCAATTCGATTATTAATTTCGTCGTCAAATTAATTAATGCTTCTAAAAGAAAACAATGCTTCTAAACGAATTTATAAATGAAAAACCAGAAGTTCATGGAGAGGATCCCCAAGCCACACTCAACATTTTAAAAGCAGTAGAAAAAGCTTCCATCGGTATTTACCAAAAAATAAATATGGCCGGTCTATTAGATATATTGGGAGCTGAAGGGAGTGAAAATATTCAAGGAGAAAAAGTTCAAAAGCTAGATCTGATCGCTAATCAACATTTTATTGAAGAACTAGAATCTTGCGGATATATTGCTGCGATTGCAAGTGAAGAAAATGAAGAGATTATCTCCTTAAATGATAAAGGAGAATATCTATTTGCAACTGATCCCCTTGATGGGTCCTCCAATATTGACGTCAATATCTCCGTAGGAACTATCTTCTCTATCTTTAAACGAACGAAAAAGGGAGCCGTAAAAAAAGAAGAATTTTATCGGTTCGGACATGAACAAATCATGGCTGGATACGTACTATACGGATCCTCGTCGGTTTTAGTATATACCTGTGGTAATGGAGTTCATTCATTTACTCTTGACCCCGTTCCAGGTATATTCAAACTCACAAACCCCTCTATCATCTCCCCAGAGAACGGTACTATCTTCTCAATCAATGAAGGGAATTATCACACATTAGAAAAAGGAGTTAAAAATTATATTGCATTTTGTAAAGAACTAAATTCAGATGGTAAAAGAACCCATACAGCTAGATTTATGGGCTCTCTGGTCGCAGACTTCCATAGAAATATGCTTAAGGGAGGTATCTTTATTTATCCAGCTACAGCAGATGCACCAGAGGGGCGGCTTAGGCTTCTTTACGAATGCAACCCCATTGCAATGATCTGCGAACAGGCAGGGGGAATTGCCACAAATGGAAAAACTAGACTTTTAAATACTAAAATTTCAAGTATTCATCAAAGAACAGCATTTTTTACAGGGTCAAAAAAGATGATGAACAAAGCAATAGAGCTATTATAACACGAAATATATCCTGTTGCTTTTAAGAGAAAATAAATAATTTTCCCCCGAACCCTGATCATTTAACTGATTGGGGTGATCGTATTGATAAAAATGAAAAAAATAGATCTCATAAATGGATATGTTGAGAGCATTCAAAAAAAGAATGTGGTAGAATACATCAATAAAAAAAAACCTATATTCCTTAAAAATCTAACTGGATCAGTAGCTTCTTTGGTTGCTATTTCTTGCTTTAAATCTATTGAAAAAACATTCATTTTTATACTCAACAATAAAGAACAAGCGGCCTATTTTCTAAATGATCTAGAGCAATTTATCCCTGAAAAAGACTTATTATTTTACCCTGAATCATATCGAAGACCTTATCAGATTCAAGAAACAGACAACGCAAATGTATTGATGAGAGCAGAAGTTTTACATCGGCTCATCTCCCGGAAAAAGCCCTCATTTATAGTCACTTACTCTGATGCTATCTTTGAAAAAGTAATCACTAAAAAGGAACTTAACAAAAGTACCTTAAAACTATCTGTCGGAGAAGAAATAGGAATTGATTTTCTAAACGAAACTCTTTTTGAATACGGATTTAGCTATAGTGATTTTGTCACAGAACCCGGGCAATTTTCGATTCGAGGAGGACTTGTGGATGTTTTCTCCTTTTCGAATGAGCATCCATATCGGATTGAATTTTTTGGAGATGAAGTAGAGAGTATTCGCAGCTTTAATATCAATAGCCAACTCTCCATCAAAGAAGTGAAAAGACTAGATATCATTCCCAACCTAGAAAAAAAAGAAACAGGAGAAAAAAGAGTGCCTTTTACTGACTATTTTAGGGATGATTCATCAGTTTGGGTAAAAGACCTTGAACTCTCTAAAGGGCAGTTAGACAAACTATATCTAAAGGCTTGTGATAAATTCGAAAACCTTGGAAAAACAATTAAGCAAATCAACCCTGAAGAGCTTTTTATTAATGCCAAAATTCTTCAAGAATCCCTAATTAAATTTTCTGTCAGTTCCTTCGGAGCAAAGCATGATAATGCGGCTACAGAAATTGATTTTAACACCTCTTTTCAGCCAAGTTTTAACAAGCAATTTGATCTGCTCACGCAACATTTAAATAATCAAAGTGAGCAAGGCTATAAAAATCTCATTGTTTGTGGATCAATGAAACAAGAGGAACGCTTTCTGAATATTTTTGAGAACATTGATTCCAACTTTAATTTCTCTACGCTATTGCTTCCAATTCACGAGGGATTTATTGATCATGACAATAAAATACTTTGTTACACTGACCATCAGTTATTTGAGCGATATCATAAATTTAAATTAAAATCAGCTCAGCAGTACAAAAAAATAATTACACTCAATGAAATTACTAACTTAGAAATTGGAGATTTCGTTACTCACATTGATCATGGTATTGGAAAATTTGGAGGTTTACAAAAAATAGATGTACAGGGTAAAAAACAAGAAGCTATAAAAATAATTTACAAAAATAATGATCTACTGTACCTAAGCATTCACTCCCTTCACAAAATTAGCAAGTTCAACAGCAAAGAAGGTACCGTACCGAAAATTCATCAATTAGGCTCGCCTTCTTGGGCAAAAACAAAAAATAAAACCAAAACAAAAATAAAAACTATTGCATATGATTTGATTAAACTTTATGCAAAAAGAAAAAATGTGCGAGGCTTTTCATTTAGTCCAGATAATTACTTACAATATGAATTAGAAGCAAGCTTTATCTACGAGGATACACCGGATCAACTAAAAACCACACAAGCAGTTAAAAAAGATATGGAATCTGAAAGCCCCATGGACAGATTGATATGCGGTGATGTGGGTTTTGGAAAAACTGAAATAGCTATTAGAGCTGCTTTTAAAGCTGTATGCGACAACAAGCAAGTAGCCATTCTTGTTCCAACTACCATTCTTGCCCTTCAACATTACAAAACCCTTCGAAAAAGACTTAAGGACTTTCCATGCGCGATAGATTATATCAACCGATTCAAAACAGCCAAACAACAAAAAGAAACTTTAAAAAAATTAGCAGATGGGAAAATTGATATAATTATAGGAACACACAGATTAGTGGGAAAAGATGTCCATTTCCTGGATTTAGGATTACTGATTATTGATGAAGAACAAAAATTTGGTGTTGGAGTAAAAGACAAACTTAAGACTCTCAAAACCAACTTAGACACATTGACACTGACTGCAACTCCAATTCCTAGAACTCTACAGTTCTCCCTAATGGCAGCTAGAGATTTATCAACTATTAAAACAGCACCACCCAACCGATTGCCAGTCCAAACTCAAAATATAGGATTCAATGAAGAAACTTTGAGAGATGCTATTCAATACGAAATATCTAGAGGAGGACAAGTATTTTTCATTCACAATCGAATCGAAAATATCAAAGAAGTAGCGGTAATGATACAGCGTCTATGCCCAGATATTAAGGTTGGCATTGGACATGGACAAATGGACGGGCAAAAGTTAGAACTATTGATGCTAGATTTTATAGAAGGTGAATTTGATCTTTTAGTATCAACTACGATCATTGAAAGTGGTTTAGACATTCCTAATGCTAACACAATACTTATTAATGATGCCCAGAATTTTGGTCTCAGTGATTTACACCAAATGAGAGGTCGAGTGGGACGTTCAAACAAAAAAGCATTCTGTTATCTAATAACTCCACCCAGAATCAGTATGAGTGAAGAAGGTAGAAAACGAATTCAGGCATTAGAACAGCATGCGGATTTGGGCTCCGGGTTTAATATTGCTATGCGAGACCTTGAAATAAGGGGTGCAGGGGATATTTTAGGTGCTGAACAATCTGGATTTATCTCGGATATTGGCTTCGAAATGTATCAAAAAATTTTAAACGAAGCCGTCCAAGAGCTTAAAGAAACTGAATTCAAAGGCACTTATATCAATGATGAATCAGACTCATTTTATATGGAAGATTCTCAGATCGATACAGATATGGAAATTTTAATTCCAGACCATTATGTCAATTCAATATCTGAAAGACTTCAGCTTTACAAAGATTTAAACGCACTTCAGAATGAAATAGATCTACATCTATTTGAAGAAAAAATCACAGACCGATTTGGACCTATTCCTGAGACAGTCAAAAGATTATCTGATTCAATTCGACTTAGATGGATTGCCAAAGAATTGGGATTTGAAAAAATTATTTTGAAGAACCAAAAAATGATTGCCTATTTTATCGCCAATCCACAGTCTATATTTTTCGAATCTAGCCAATTTTCTGGAGTACTTGACTATATTCAAAAAAATCCGAAAACATGCAAAATGAAAGAAAGAAATAACAAACTTAGCATGGTCTTTCAGGGTATAAGGAAGATTCATACTGCCATATGTGTACTAAAAGAGATTCAATCTAGTTTAGATTCTACAACATTAAGTAACTAGGCAAATATTAGGATATAGTTCTCGGCTTTAAACCAAACATTTTTAACATTTTATAGTGGGAAATAACTGCCTCCACATAGGTCTTATTCTCGTTGTATAAAATGCCATACTCAAGTGCAGTGGCTTTCACAATGGTCGAAATTTGTTTATAATGTACGTGACAAATATTAGGAAACAAGTGATGCTCGATTTGAAAATTTAAGCCTCCGGCAAACCAATTAACTAGCGGTGAGTTTTTTGCAAAGTTTGCAGTGGTTTTGAACTGGTGAATCATCCATTCGTTTTCTATATTACCGTGGTCGTTTGGAGCCGGAAAAGAGACACCTTCTACTACATGAGCTAACTGAAAAGTAACAGTTAATATAAATCCAGCAACCATGTTCATTATTACCCAGCCCAATAGAACCTGCCACCAAAAAAAAGACGAAAAAATCGTAGGTAGAATAAAAATAAACAGCCAATAAACTAATTTATAAAAAATTAATTTCCTGAATTGTTGCTGTTTATCTAGAAGACCCTCTGGACTCAAACCCAAATTAGTAAATCTTTTAAATTGAATAAAATCCATAAATGCCCAGGTAATAGTCCCCAAAGTATACAGAAAAAACCCATAAATATGTTGATACTTGTGACCCTGATGCCATTTTTGACGGTGCGAAAGTCTCAAAAATGGATCTTGTTCGATGTCACCATCGAGACCTTCAATATTGGTGTATGTATGATGAAGAATGTTGTGCTGAACTTTCCAGTTGTAGACGTCTCCACCAATTAAATAAATACATATTCCAACCCACTTATTTACTTTTGGATTAGATGAATAAGCTCCATGGTTTGCATCGTGCATCACCGACATTCCGATACCTGACATACCAATACCCATAACAATCGCAATAAGCAGTCCTGAAACACCTGTTATTAAACCTGAATAAACAAATCCATAAGGAACAAGATAAATAAAAAACATCGAAATAGTTTTAATCACCATATGCACATTTGCAGTTTTAGAAATATTATTTTCTTTAAAATAACGGTTGACGCGTTTTCTTAAATCTCTGACAAAAGTAGCTTGATCTTTATTCTGAAACTTTATTTTTCGAATCATAATGTATTTTGTTTATAATTTGCAAAATTAAGCTTAATTTAATCATGCACTTTTTATTTAGTTGTTAAACTAATGTTAAATAGACGATTCTAGATAACAAAACAAGAAGCTCTTACCTAACTTAAAATTTAAGACTAAATAAAGAAAAGTTAAATTCCTAAATTTTTCTTAACATTAACCTCTCCATCTAAAAGAAATTCAATCGGATTCTCTAATGCTTCTTTCAGAGTACAAAGAAAGCCCACAGATTCTTTCCCATCTATAATTCTGTGATCATAAGAAAGAGCCACAAACATGATAGGACGAACCACAATTTCTCCATGCACCACAACAGCACGCTCAACAATATTGTGCATGCCGAGAATGGCAGATTGCGGTGGATTGATGATAGGAGTTGACAACATGGACCCAAACACACCCCCGTTTGTTATGGTAAAGGTCCCACCCAACATGTCATCCATACTAATTTTACCGTCTCTAGCTTTAATAGCAAGCCGTTTAATTTCAGACTCGACTCCAGCAAAATCTAATAATTCTGCATTTCGAACAACAGGAACCATCAATCCTTTCGGTGAACTTACGGCTATCGAAATATCCGCGTAGTCAAAATAAACGACTTCTTTGCCATCAATCATCGCATTTACATCGGGAAATAATTTAAGAGCTTTAGTTACTGCTTTAGTGAAAAAAGACATAAAACCAAGGCCAACACCATGGGTTTCCTTAAATGCTTCCTTATAAATTTTTCGTAAATCCATAATAGGCTTCATATCTATCTCATTGAAGGTAGTCAACATAGCAGTCTCATTTTTTACTGCAACTAATCGTTCTGCAACCTTTCTACGAAGTACAGACATTTTTTTATTTTCTGACCCTCTGGATCCAACTCCTAAGCCCATAGAAGCTTTGGCTCTTATTACATCTTCTTTGAGTATTCTTCCCCCCTTACCTGACCCAAAAATATCATCTATTCTATTTTCATCCATCATTTTTTTTGCAGCAGGAGATGGAGTTCCTGCAGCATAGGAATTTTCATTGGTAGAAACTGGCTTATTAGTAGGAATATCTGTATGTGGTTTAATTGAAGCTACTTTTATACTAGCAGATGAATCACCAGAAACTGAAGTATCAATAGTACATACTAGACCCCCCACTTCAATAGCTTCCCCCTCATCTACCTTTATGGAAATTGCTCCACTTTCTTCGGCGGCTATCGTTAAAGTAGCTTTGTCAGAGTCTATTTCACAGATCTCTTGATCTTTCTCAACATATTCTCCTTCGGCCACTAGCCAAGTTGCAATCTCAACTTCAGAGATAGATTCGCCGGGAGATGGAATAGTCATTTCAATGATCATAGCAGTATATTTTGACTTCTTAATTTATTTTATAATTTAAAAACTCTTTCTATCACATCCTGCTGTCTTCTTGCAGAACGTTTTGAAGAACCTGAAGCGGGAGTAGCACTTACGCTTCGAGCAACTAACTGAAGGGGCAGTTCTCTCCAACTTCTTAACAAAAATCCCCAAGCTCCCATATTTTCTGGTTCTTCTTGTGCCCATATATAAGTCTTTACTTTTGAATACTTGGCTACAAGGGATTGTAATTTTATTATAGGAAAAGGATATAACTGCTCTACTCTAACCAAAGCTATGTCAGAAGATTTGGTTTGCTCTTTGTGTGCTAATAATTCGTAATAAAGCTTACCGGAACAAAAAACTAACTTAGTTACTTTTTCAACCTCAGCAGAAGTATCATCAATCACTTCTTGAAAAGATCCTTTTAAAAAGTCTTGAATGGGAGAAAGGCATTTCGGATGGCGTAATAAACTTTTAGGACTCATGACCACAAGTGGCTTTCTAAAGTCTCTGTGTAACTGTCTTCTCAGTAAGTGAAAAAAATTGGCAGGAGTCGTCGCATTAGCTATTTGCATATTGAGCTGCCCACACAACTGGAGATAGCGTTCTAAACGTGCACTAGAATGTTCAGCTCCCTGCCCCTCGTAACCATGCGGCAACAAGAGAACCAAGCTATTGTATATTTCCCATTTATCCTCGGCAGCTGAGAGATATTGATCAATTAGTATCTGTGCCCCATTAGAAAAATCTCCAAATTGAGCTTCCCAAATAGTCAATCCATCTGGGGCAGCCATAGCAAAACCATAATCAAAGCCTAAAACACCATATTCGGACAATAGGGAATTATAAATTTGAAATTTCGCCTCTAGCCCTTCCATATGATTTAATGGATTAACTCTTTCTTCAGTGATGATATCTCTTAAAATTGCATGTCTATGAGAGAAAGTACCTCGTTCTACATCTTGCCCTGTCATTCTAACTTCTTTCCCTTCGGTCAATAGAGATCCGTAAGCCATAAGCTCAGCCATACCCCAATCTACAATTTGAGTCTCTTCAACCATTCGTTCTCTATCTTTAAGTAACTTTAATGATTTCTTAAAAAAAGTATGGCCTTCTGGAGGAGTGTATAGAGCGCGTGAAATAATGGATAGTTGTTCCTCAGAAATTCCTGTTTCTGGTGAAAAATTAAAGTCGACTTCTTGAGCTTTTCGAATGTGAGCCCATTCTTTCTCCATGAATCTTGTAATGCTGGTTGTGTTCTCTTTTCTGGCCTCCGAAAGATCAACTTCTAATAATTCTTTAAATTGAATGGCCATCTCCTTGACCATATTAGCTTCTACTATCCCTTGAGAAATTAATTTTTGATGATAGATTTCTCTAGGATTGGAATGTTTGGAAATAGCTTCATATAAATTGGGCTGAGTAAATCTAGGCTCATCTCCTTCGTTGTGTCCATAACGACGATAACACAAGAGGTCAATGAACACATCTTTTCTGAACTCTTGCCGGTAGGCGGCAGCAAAATTTATGGAATGGACAACAGCCTCTACATCATCACCATTGACATGAAGCACGGGGCTCAATGTTGTTTTTGCCACATCAGTACAATAAATACTAGAGCGACCGTCAAGATAATTGGTTGTAAAGCCTACCTGGTTATTGATGACAATATGTACACTTCCACCTGTCTTATATGCAGGTAGCTGAGCCATCTGTAAAATTTCAAAAACTAATCCCTGTCCAGCAATAGCAGCATCTCCGTGAATAATAATAGGTAATAATTTAGCATCATCACCTGCGTAGCTGTGCTCAATTTTTGCACGAGATATTCCCTGCATAACAGATCCCACTGCTTCAAGATGAGATGGATTTGGAACCAAACACATACGAACATCTTTGCCAGAATCTGTAGTCACATCATAAGAGTATCCCAAATGATATTTGACATCTCCATCAAATTCTTTGTCTTCATAACCTAAACCTTCAAACTCTTTAAATACTTGTTTATAAGGTTTTTTAAAAATGTTGGCTAGTACATTTAATCTTCCTCTGTGAGCCATTCCAATTACAAACTCCTTAATATTCATAATCGAACCATATTCAACCAAGGCGTCTAGAGCAGGAATCAGGGCTTCTCCACCTTCGAGTGAAAAACGCTTTTGCCCGACATATTTAGTATGGATAAAACTTTCAAAAGCAACCGCTTCATTTAGTTTTTTGAGCATTTGCTTTTTCTGATTAAGGGTAAATAATGGTTGATTATCATTTTTATGAATATAATTCTTAATCCAGTTCCTCTCACTTGAATTACGAATATACATATACTCTACCCCAATCGACTGACAATAAACCTTGTTCAAATGAATAACAATATCAGACAAAGTGGAAGGACCAATACCGCATTGTGTCCCTGCTTGAAATACAGTTTCTAAATCTGAATTTTGCAGGTTAAAAAACTCAATATTTAATTTTGGCTGATAGTCTCGTCGCTCTCTTACAGGATTTGTTTTTGTAAATAAGTGGCCCCTCTGCCTGTAAGCATCGATTAAGTTAATTACATCAAACTCTTTTCTAAAGGATTTTGGAAACTGAGATTCAATCTCATCACGGGTATAAGATTCATTGGCAAAATCATAGCCCTGGAAAAAGCTTCTCCAAGTTTGCTCTACTGAATCTGGATTCTTTAGATATTGTTCGTATATCTCTTCAAAAAAAGCTGAGTTTGCTGCTCCTAAAAATGAATAATTATCCATTGTTTTCTTAAACAAAAATATTTATGATAAAAATAAACATTTTATTCTTCCAAGCCCTTTGTTGTGATTTCTTTTTCCTTGTTTTTGTAATAGTTTTTTATCAATACTTTCTGAAGACAAATCAAAACAATCAGTTTTCGCATAGAAAAGTATAGATTATCAGAACTATTCTGAAAAATAACTTTAGAGAGTTTATTCTCAGAAAATCAACTGTATAAGGCACTTAATCTAAATATTTACCGATGCAATTACGAGCCAAAAGGCTAATTAAAGAGCCAATTGATCATTGAGTTCCGCCATTGTTTTTTAGTACTATTCAAAAGAGAAGAACACCAATTATAATATAACAACTCTTTTTCTAACAGTATCGTGATTTTCTGTAACCAAAATAAATCTCTTGTGTAATCTTTGTAATATTCAAGTTAGAAATCGATTAATTCTGTCTAATCATGAGTAATTCTGAAAACTCTTTTAGACTAGACTTTCGCTCCTCAGAGACTTGAAGTAGACCTATATGATTTAATGCAATCTGGTGATGGTAATCCATCATTTCAAGGCAATATTTTTTAACCTGAAGAACATCATAAACTTCCATGACCTTATCTATTTTTTCTTTTGGGTCAAAATTTTTACTCGAAAAATATATGTCTAAAACGACTCTATGATTGGCTTTTGCCAGTTCTCTTGCTTTTATATATAAACATGTTTTTTTATTACTCAATATGTCGCCTGCTATCTGCTTTCCAAAATCTTTTTGACGGGCGTATACATCTAAGATATCATCCATAAGTTGAAAAGCAATCCCCAAATGTAAACCAAAGGCATACAAATGAGCTTGATCTTGCTTTGATGCTCCCGAAATTAATGCCCCAATCTGCAAAGAACATGCAAGTAAAACTCCTGTTTTGTATTTTATCATCTTGATGTATGAAGCCATAGAAACATCTTCCTTATTTTGAAAATTCATGTCGTATTGCTGACCTTCACAAACCTGAAGTGCTGTGGTATTAAAAACTTTCATCAAAGAGGGCAAATATGCGGAGTCAACCTTAACGATAGCTTCGTAAGCTTTCACAAAAAGAGCATCTCCTGATAGAATTCCGATATTTGAATCCCACTTTTCATGAACAGTCTGTAATCCTCTTCTAAGAGGAGCTTCGTCCATGATGTCATCATGAACGAGAGTAAAGTTATGAAACAACTCAATGGCCAAAGCTTGAGGCATAGCTCTTTGTAAATCAAACCCATAAATATCGGCTGACAAAAGAACTAGAATAGGACGCAATCGCTTGCCACCTAAATTCAGAAAGTAATCGATAGGGGCGTACAATTCTTTCGGATCATTAGCGAAGGAAGTGGCAATAATTTCTTGCTGAAAAAGTCTCTGTAATTCGACTATTGATTTTGGTTTGTCCATATTTTTTGTCAGCTATATTTTGGCACATCTAGAAAAAATAAATTATTCTTCTAAAACCTCTCTTTTAGGAAGAATTAATGCATCAATTTCAATATCGTTTTCTTCATCGAGTATATCTATTAGAGGTTCTCTAAAAGAACTTGTGGTAATCATTCGCTCTAAGGACAAAAGTAAAGAAGGAAGTAAAAGAAGGTTCGCAGTCATCGCAAACAAGAGGGTTACAGAAACTAATAATCCAAGAGCAACTGTTCCTCCAAAATCCGAGGCAATAAATATAGAAAAACCGAAAAATAAAACAATAGAAGTGTAAAACATACTTATCCCTGTCTCATTTAGTGCCTTGATGACTGCAATGCGAATATTCCAATGATTAGCTTTTAATTCTTGCCTATACTTAGCCAGAAAGTGAATGGTATCGTCAATTGAAATACCAAAAGCAATACTAAATACCAAAATGGTAGAGGGTTTAATTGGTATTCCAAAATAGCCCATAAGAGCTCCTGTAAATACTAGAGGAATTAAATTAGGCAAGAGAGATACTACGACCATTCTTGAAGAAGAAAACATCCAAGCCATTAATATTGCAATTAGAGCAATAGCTAACATCAGGCTACTAAATAAATTAGTTACGAGGTATCGTGTTCCTTCCAGAAACAAAACACTAGTTCCTGTAATAGAGACATTATATTTGCTTGGATTAAATATCGTATCGATCTTCGGCCTTATAGAATCTTTGAGTGTCTTCATTTGCTTGGTTCCAATATCTTTCATCAAAGCAGATACCCTGGCAATACTTTTAGTCGAATCAACAAATGACGAAAATAAATCATCCCCACCTCCAAGAGTATTTTTAGCATACTTCATAATAAAGTTTTTCTCTTGAGAGTTAGGTAAACTATAATAGTTTGGGTTCCCATTGTAATATGCTTGTTTAGAAAACTTAGCCAAATCTAGTATTGAAGTAGTGCTTGATATTTCTGGATAGGCTGACAATAATTCTTCTAATTTTTGAATTCTTTTAAGAGTAGACGATTTACTAACACCATTCTTCTTTTGCGTATCAATTACAATTTCAAATGGCATTACCCCAGAAAAATTGTCTTCAAAAAAAAGCAAATCAATAATCAAAGGATCATCCTTTGGAATATCATCTACAATATTTCCCGAAGTCTGAATTTTTGACAAGCCAAAGAATGCTATAAGTAATAAACACAATGTAGTGGCATAAACTTTGGGTCTATGGTGCAAGACGATTCTTTCCATCCATGCTGTTAATTTATTAATCCAGTTTCGCTCTAGATGAGAAAGATGCCTAGCCTTGGGAGCAGGCATAAAACTACAGACTGAGGGAATTACAAGCAATGAAATTAAAAATACTAACAAAATATTGATGGAGGCTACTATGCCAAACTCCACTAACATCTGAGTTTGTGTGATAATAAAAGTAGCAAAACCAGCTGCTGTGGTAGCGTTAGTCATAAATGTAGCATTCCCTACTTTTTGAATAACACGACTTAATGCTTTTACTTTATTTCTATGAAGTCTAAATTCATTGTGATACTTGTTTAGCAAAAAAATACAATTTGGTATTCCAATGACAATAATAAGAGGGGGGATGAGTGCTGTCAGTATTGTAATCTTGAAGCCCAATAGTGCAATTGTTCCTAAAGCCCACACCACTCCAATACCTACTACTAGCATGGAATAAAACATGGCAGTAAAGGATCGAAAAAACAACAACATAATGAACGCGGTGATACCTAATGCTAGGAATATAAATAAGTGTACCTCAGATTTCGTTTTAATGGTGCTCTTTGTTCGAATATAGGGCAAGCCAGAATAATGAACTTTAACGTTCATCGAAATTGAAAAGGGCTCAACCACCTTCTCTATAGATTGAATCAATCCAATTCGTGCCTCAGAATCTAATAATGGCTTATTAAGTGTTAATGCCATTAAGTAAGTCTGCTTATACTCATTGTAAAATATTTTTCGATAAAAGGGCAAAGACTTCAGTTCCTTTTCTACACGAATAACCTCAAGATCTGAATTTAGTCGATCTGTATTTACTCGTTTAAAATCAAAGGATTTTGTCGTTTCATTTTTATATATATTTTGTGCCTGAAGAATAGAAACAACTTCTTCAACTCCCGATACTTCTCTCAAGTCCTCGGAAAGGTCATGAAAAATATTAAACTTATTTAAGGTAAATAAAGAGTCGCATTGAAAACCAATCACCATCACATTTCCTTCTTCTCCAAAATGAGTCAAAAAGTCCTGATACTCTAAAAATATTGGATCATCGTTGGGCAGCAAAGGCATAAACTCATAAGAGTATAGTACTTCCTTTGCTTTTTGGGACATAAAAAATGTTCCTATAGCTAAAGCTATTAGTAAAAATATTTTATTTCTGAGTATAAAACGGGAAATGAATATCCACATAAATGTTTGGTACTGAAATCTAGATTATAAAATGAATAATTTAACAATCATTAAACTAAACTTTCATAATTTCAATTTCTTTCTCTTTTAAAATCTCTTCGACCTTGGAAATAAAATTGTCGGTTAATTTTTGAATAGAAACTTCAGCGTCTTTTCCTAAATCTTCCGCTAAACCTTCTTTACCTAGATTTTTGATCTCATCATTGGCATCTTTTCGGGCACTTCGAATAGAGACTTTACAATTTTCGGCTTCAGCTTTGGAACGCTTCACCAAATCAACTCGACGTTCTTCGGTTAAAGGAGGAATATTAATGATTAACATCTCTCCATTGTCCATAGGACTAAAACCTAAATTGGAGTTAATAATAGCCTTGTTTAATTCCGTCAACATAGCTTTCTCCCATGGCTGAACAGTTAATGTCCTGGCATCTGGCGTACCTACATTAGCAACCTGAGGCAAAGGAGTCATAGTCCCGTAGTAGTCAACAATTACTCCAGAAAGCATTTGGGTATTAGCTCTTCCAGCACGAATCTTTAATAGTTCTGCTTCAAAATGGCTGATCGATTTTCCCATACTCTCATTTGCAGAATCTAGTGTAAATTGTACATCTTCGTTCATTATTATTTTTTAAAGTTCACTAAGGTTCCCACTTTGTTTCCATTGACCACATTAATAAGATTTCCTGAAATATTCATATTAAAAACCAAGATTGGTAATTTGTTTTCATTGCATAAAGTAAAAGCAGTCATATCCATTACATTCAAACCTTTTCTGTACACCTCATCAAATGAAATAGTATCATATTTTTTTGCTTTTGGATCTTTCTCTGGATCAGCAGTAAAAATACCATCTACTCGAGTTCCTTTTAAAATCACATCAGCTTCAATTTCTATAGCACGCAATGTGGCTGCAGTATCAGTTGTAAAATATGGATTTCCGGTCCCTGCTGAGAAAATTACCACACGGCCTTTATCTATGTGACGAATTGCCCTTCTTCGAATAAAAGGCTCAGCTACCTCATCCATTTTTAATGCAGACATTAAACGTGTTTTCACATGAATATGCTCCAAGGCTGACTGTAAGGCTAAGCCATTAATTACTGTTGCCAACATGCCCATATAATCTCCTTGGACTCTATCCATTCCACTATTCGCAGCTTGCACTCCACGAAAAATATTCCCACCCCCAATAACTACAGCTATCTGGCAACCTTGCTCCACTACTTTTTGAATTTCTTTAGCATATTCGGAAATTTTATCAGGGGAAATACCATATTCAGCCTCCCCCATAAGAGCCTCACCACTTAACTTTAGAAGTATTCTTCTGTATTTCATAGTCTTTATATATACATCAAAGATAAATAAATCAGTCTAAGAAAAAATGTAGATCTTGATAATTTATGAACACAAAAAAACACCCTCGGGGTGTTTTTTATTAAGCAAAAAAAGGAATTCTTAACTAGCCTAAAGCTACTCTTTTAAAACTAGATACAGAAAGATCCCCATAAGTGGAAATATATTGTGCTACATTTTTACTTTCATCTTTGATAAAATCTTGATCAAGTAAACACATTTCTTGATCTAAAGTAGTATTGTCTGCAACAAAACGAGAAATTTTTCCTGGAACAATTTTGTCCCATATTTTCTCTGGTTTACCTTCAAAAGAAAGTTGCGATTCAATATCAGATTTTGCTTTGGCTAATACCTCCTCAGTTAATTGAGACATAGAAATGTACTTTGGTACATTCTTCAATACTTTTCCTAAACGAGCTAATTCGACGTTTTCTTTTTGAATAACAGCAATTCTGGCTTCAGTTTCTGAGGCAACGAAGCCTGAATCAAAATCCTTAAAAGATAAAGTTGATGCTCCCATGGAGGCAACTTGCATAGACAAGTCCTTTGCAAGCTCAGCAACATTATCTACGACTTTGTCCATCCCCACCAAAACTGCAATCTTAGATCCATGAGTGTAAGAACCTACATATTGAGCTTCTACTCGCTCAAATCCTTTAATTTCAATTTTCTCACCTATAACACCAGATTGTTCTGTTAGCTTTTGGGAAACTGTCATTCCACCAAAATCAGCTGCAAGAAAAGCTTCTTTGCTATCATGAGAAAGTGCAATATCAGCAAAATCGGATGCAAGAGATTTAAACGATTCATTAATTGCAACAAAATCTGTTTCACAAGCAACTACAATTGCAACACCGATCGTGTTGTCTTCATTAATCTTAGTCAATGCTACTCCTTCAGAGGCATCTCGATCTGCTCGATTTGCAGCTATTTTCTGGCCTTTTTTTCTAAGTATATCAACAGCAGCATCAAAGTTCCCTTCAGATTCTACAAGAGCTTTCTTGCAGTCCATCATTCCGGCACCCGTTTGCTTTCTAAGATTATTTACTTCTGATGCGGTAATTTTCATAATTACAAAACATAAACATTAGTAACTGAACTATATAAAATTGTTCTTATATAATTATTTGGATTTTTTCGATTTGACTTCTTTAATAGGTTTAGCATCATTAGGTGCTTTTTTAGCAACTTTTTTATTTGTTATTTTCTCAGCAATGACTTTGGTCTTTACTTTTGTTTTAAGTCTGGGCTTTGCTTTCGTTATGGCTTTAATCTTTTCTTCTGACTTTTGTTCAGTTTTCTTATTGACTTTTACTTCTGAATTTAGTTCAGTTTTCTTGTTGACTTTTAACTCTGACTTTAATTTGAGTTTCTCATCAAATTCACCTACTTCATTAAATTTTACGTCAGTTTCTTTCTTAATTGTATCAGTATCTTCTATATCTTTTTTAGCAGCAGCTTGAAAATCTTTTTCCTTTTTTCTATCCGACAGACCTTCGATTACTCCAGCATTTAAAGCATTAATGATTATGGTAATCGATTTAGAGGCATCATCATTTGCAGGTATTGCGAAATCAACTAATTCTGGATCAGAATTGGTGTCAACAATAGCAAAAGTTGGAATACTTAACTTTCTTGCTTCAGCAATGGCAATAGCTTCGCGTTTTACATCTACAACAAAAAGAGCCGCAGGCAAACGAGACATATCTGAAATGGAACCTAAATTTTTTTCTAACTTTGCTCGCTGACGATCAATTTGAAGGCGTTCTCTCTTGGAAAGAACTAAAAATGTGCCATCGGCTTTCATTTTGTCAATAGAGGACATTTTTTTCACTGCCTTTCTAATAGTAACAAAATTAGTCAACATACCACCAGGCCACCTTTCTGTAATATATGGCATATTTACATCTTGCGCAGCTTTAGCAACAATTTCTTTTGCTTGTTTTTTTGTCGCTACATACATGATTTTTCTTCCTGAACGGGCAATCTTTTTCATGGCCTCTGAAGCCTCATCTAGTTTTACTTTTGTTTTGTTTAGGTCAATGATATGGATTCCGTTTCTCTCCATAAAAATGTAAGGAGCCATATTGGGATTCCATTTTCGTGTAAGGTGTCCGAAGTGAACTCCTGCATCTAAAAGTTCTGTAACTTTTGTCATGGGTCTTTTTGTTTACTTTCTTTTTACGTTTTTTTTTTCGCAATCACTAAGTAATGCCTTAGCAGTCTCAGCAATTTAGATACTAAAACATTATTAACGTTTAGAAAACTGAAATTTCTTACGAGCTTTCTTCTGTCCTGGCTTTTTACGCTCAACCATTCTAGGATCACGAGTAAGTAGTCCGTGCGGTTTGAGTGCCAATCGATGATCAGGATCTATTTTAATAAGGGCACGAGAAATTCCTAATCGGATTGCTTCTGCTTGCCCAGTAATACCACCGCCATCAACATTTACGTTGATGTCATAAATACCCTCAACGCCTGCCAATACCTGAGCTTGCTCAAGTTTGTATTGTAGCGTCGCAGTAGAGAAATAATCTTTTACATCTATGCCGTTAACTGTAACTAGGCCTTTTCCATCTGAGAGATAAACGCGTGCGACTGCCTTTTTTCTTCTACCGATTGTGTGAACAACTTCCATCTTATTTAATATCTTTTAAATTGATATGTATTGGCTTTTGTGCGTCCATTCGATGTTCATTACCTACAAAGACACGTAAATTACGATTCAATTGAGCCCCTAATTTATTTTTAGGAAGCATTCCATATACCGCCTTAGTTAGCAAACGAGTAGGATCTTTTTCAAAAACTTCTCTTGCTGTAGCGCTACGTTGACCACCAGGATAGCCTGTGTGGCGAATGTATTCTTTGGTTTCCCACTTATTACCGGTGAGTTGAACTTTTTCGCAGTTGATTACAATTACGTTATCTCCACAATCTACATGTGGAGTAAAACTAGGCTTGTGTTTTCCACGAATTAGAAAGGCAACTTTGGATGCCAAACGCCCCAAGGACTCGCCTTCGGCGTCAACCATCAACCAATCTTTCTTAACGGTCTGAGCGTTTGCTGAAACAGTTTTGTAGCTTAATGTGTTCACCTTGTTACTTGTTTAGGTTAATTTTTTTATTAATTATAAGTCAAATATGCCTTTAAAAAGGGAGGGCAAAGTTAGATATTTTTTTGACAAATAGAAACCTATAAGTAATTTCTTTTACCATTGAAATACTTAAAAAGAAGATGAAATGATATACTTGTATAATACAGGAACTATAAACTGCTTTTTTAGCTTTCATAAAAAACATATAAAATTAAAATTTTCAATACTTTAAAACGCCTAATTCTCGTCCAACTTTAGTAAAAGCCCTAATTGCTTTCTCTATTTGCTTAGATTCATGTGCAGCAGAAATCTGTACACGAATACGAGCTAAATTCTTTGGAACTACAGGATAGAAAAATCCAATCACATAAATTCCTTCTTCCAATAAGAGTTCGGAAAATTTCTGGGACAATTCTGCATCATACAACATTACAGGAATAATTGCATGCTCGCCCGGACGTAAATCAAATCCAACTGCTTCCATTCCAGTCCTGAATTGTTTGGCATTTAACTCTAATTTATCTCTTAAGCTAGTAGATTTAGACAGTAAATCTAAAACTTTATTAGATGAACCTACTATGGAGGGGGCCAATGAATTAGAAAACAAATAAGGCCTCGAGCGCTGTCTAAGAATCTCGATCACCTCTTTTTTAGCCGAGGTAAACCCACCCATAGCTCCCCCTAGAGCTTTACCTAAAGTTCCTGTAATAATATCAACACGACCCATAACTCCACAGTGCTCATGAGTTCCTCGACCTGTTTTACCCACAAAACCTGTCGCATGGCAATCATCGACCATAACTAGCGCATTATATTTATCTGCCAAATCACAAATAGCGTCAAGTTTGGCGATATACCCGTCCATAGAAAAGACTCCGTCGGTTACAATAATACGGTATCGGGCGGATTGGGCATTATTTAATTGTACTTCTAAATCATTCATATCACTGTTCTTATAGCGAAAACGTTGTGCCTTACACAAACGAACTCCATCAATGATTGAGGCATGATTAAGTTCATCAGAAATAATGGCATCCTCGGCAGTAAAAAGAGGTTCAAACAATCCTCCATTGGCATCAAACGCAGCCGCATATAAAATGGTATCTTCCATCCCTAAAAAAGAAGAAATTTTATTCTCTAATTCTTTATGAATATCTTGTGTTCCGCATATAAATCGAACTGAAGACATTCCAAATCCATGAGTATCTAGGGTTTTTTTTGAAGCCTGAATAACATCTGGATGAGAGGACAATCCTAGATAATTATTTGCACAAAAGTTAACAACATTATCACCTTCACTCACACAGATATTTCCTCCCTGTGGAGTTAGAATAAGACGTTCTTGCTTGTAAAGCCCTGAAGACTTAATATCATCCAGCTGAGACTTTAAATAATCTATATAGTTTACGTTCATACTAAAAATTTGAAGTTAAATAAGTCGGTAAATATGATATTATGTCAAATATATACATACTATTTTGAATGATTAAATTTGTGGAATGAAATTAAAAAAGCTCCCTAAAGGAAGCTTTATTTTATTAAAATTTTATTAAAGGATGTACTATACAACTCCTTGGTCAAGCATCGCATCTGCCACTTTTACAAAACCAGCAATATTTGCTCCTTTTACATAGTCTACATAACCCTTACCGTCAGAACCATAAGATACGCAGGCTAGATGAATATCAACCATGATTGCCTGTAATCTGGTGTCAACCTCTTCTCTAGTCCAATTATAACGAAGGGAATTTTGGGACATTTCAAGACCAGAAACTGCAACTCCTCCAGCATTAGATGCTTTTCCAGGAGCAAATAAAATTTTATTTTCCATAAAAACCTCGATTGCTTCTGGGGTGGTTGGCATATTAGCTCCTTCACTTACACAAATACAACCCTGGGCGACAAGTAATTTGGCTTCATCAGAATTCAACTCATTTTGAGTGGCACAAGGTAATGCTATGTCGCAGGGAAGTAACCATGGTCTTTGACCTTCATAAAATTCGCATCCAAAGTGATTTGCATATTCTTTAACTCGGCCTCTTTTGACATTTTTCAATTGCATTAAGAATGCTAGCTTTTCTGAACTTATTCCTTCAGGATCATGAATAAAACCTGAAGAATCCGACACGGAAATAACTTTACCACCTAGTTCTGTGACTTTTTCGCATGAATATTGAGCAACATTTCCAGAACCAGAAATTACGACAGTTTTCCCTTGAAAACTATCGTTCTTTGTCTTGAGCATTTGTTCAGCAAAATATACGTTTCCATATCCAGTAGCTTCAGGGCGGATTAGTGAACCGCCCCAGCTTGCCCCTTTTCCAGTAAGGACTCCAGTAAACTCATTTCTCAAACGTTTGTATTGACCAAACATATAGCCTATTTCTCGACCTCCAACTCCAATATCTCCTGCCGGGACATCAGTGTTTGGTCCAATATGTCTAAATAATTCTGACATAAAACTCTGACAAAAACGCATTACCTCATTGTCGGATTTTCCTTTTGGATTAAAATCAGCACCACCTTTACCGCCCCCCATAGGCAGTGTAGTAAGACTATTTTTAAATACTTGTTCAAATGCTAAAAACTTTAGAATTCCCAAATTCACCGAAGGATGAAAACGAAGCCCACCTTTATAAGGGCCAATCGCACTGTTCATTTCTATACGAAAGCCTCTATTTACCTGAATTTCCCCTTCGTCATCTATCCAAGGTACACGAAACATTATAACTCTTTCAGGTTCAACAATTCGCTCAAGGAGCATGACGTTATTAAACTTTGGATGTTCTTCAATAAATGGAATAACTGCCTCAGCTACTTCAGTAACGGCTTGAATAAATTCCGGTTCATGACCATTTCTTAGTTTTACACTTTCTACAAAAGCTTTAATTTTTGCCTCCATAATTTCATTTTTATGTTACAAACCTAAAACATTTTTTCTTCCACTACAACACAACAAAGAATTTTTTATGATCCCATTAAATTAATTCCTAATTCCCTTTCATCTCAATTGATTGCTTTTTCTCGATGTCAATTAGAAACCTTATTTTTGAAAAATAATCACAAACTAATTTATGCGTTTTATACTATCTCTCGCCTTGTTTATAACAATTACATCTTCCAATATTAGTGCTCAATGTAAAGTAAGCGGTTATATATTAAACAATGAATCCAAAGATCCTATTTCATTTGTACATATATTATCTTCTGATAATAATGCTTTGAGTGATAAAAATGGATTTTTTGAACTAAGCCTACAGGAAGGAAAACATCGTTTAACCTTTAAACATATTGTCTATCATACTTTTTACACAAACATAAATTGCAAATCAAATGATACACTGGAATTAAAAATTAATCTGAATGAAAATATTGAACAACTTGAGACAGTCGTGTTAAGTTCGGGTAAATTTGAGCAAAAATTAGAAGAAATTAGTGTGTCACTTGACGTATTTGAAGGCGATTACGTTGAAAATCTTTCTAATTATAATTTAGAAAGTAGTATTGCTCAAGCTCCAGGAATTCATATCATTGACGGTCAAATTAACATTCGTGGGGGAAGTGGCTGGAGTTATGGAGCTGGATCGAGAGTCCTTGTTCTTTTGGATGGACTCCCGATAACCAATGCAGCAACTGGAGCTGTTCAATGGGAGCTAATCCCAGCAGAAAATATTGATCGTATTGAAATTATCAAAGGAGCCTCATCTGTTTTATTTGGATCTTCAGCGCTTAACGGAGTCATAAATATCTCTAGCAAAAAAGCTAAATCAGAACCCCGAACCATTTTTGCTACTTATTATGGAAGATACGATCAAGCAAAACGAAAATCTCTAAACTGGTGGAATCCAGCAAATGTGGAACTTGAACAATATGGCTTTAACTTTAATCATGCGCTAAAAAAAAACAACTATAATTATGATTTTGGAATTCAGTCGCACAAAAACGAAGGATACCAAGGGGTCGTAGTAGAAACAGATTCTATGAAAAGAGCTCTACATATCGGAGAGGAACGCGTCAGAATATATTTTAATACTGAAATTCAGTCAAATAAAATAAATGGATTATCATACGGAGTTAACAGTTCCTACCTTCGTTTTGACGAACAAGACGGATTTTTATATTTGAGTGATTCATTAGGATACACATCTTTTAGCGAAGCTTCTTTTTCGCGATTTAAAAGTGCTCAAACAGCTATTTCTCCCCACATAAAATTCCGTAACCTCGATAAAAATTACCAACATCAACTAATTGGTCGATTGCTTCAAACCAATTTTGATCCTGACGGCAGTCAAGTTACAAACAACTATGTTGCCTTTTATTCTGAATATCTTTTTCAAAAATTTTATCTTCACGGAACTTTTACTTCAGGGGCTAACTTTAATCATTACCTAGGTCTTTCTGATTTTTTCGATAATGACAAAACAGGCATCAATTATGCTTTTTTCTCTCAATATGACAATACTCTAGGTCCACTGAGATTTTCGCTTGGAATCAGATATGAACAATACAATATTAGAAATAAAAAAGAAGGTAAACCAGTACTTCGGGCGGGGTTTAATTATGAATTTGACGAAAGAAACTTTTTTAGAGCTTCAATTGGGCAGGGATATCGATTTCCATCAATGTATGAACTTTTTCTATACAAAGATGCAGGAGAAGTGTCAATTTATTCTAACCCCTCACTTAAGCCTGAAACAGGATACTCCACAGAAATTGGTTTCAAACACAAATGGATTCACAAGAAACAACTTAAAACATATTTAGACATCGCAGTATTCCATATGAAATATAATGACATGGTCGAATATAGCTATGGGCTCTGGGGAGATTCAACCAGACTTAATCCACTTGGAATCGGCTTTAAACCAATTAATGTGGGCCAGACAAAGATTTCTGGAATTGAAGGATCTTTTCTTACAG
Source organism: Flavobacteriales bacterium (assembly GCA_002707145.1). The sequence continues at coordinate 77,032 of PAMD01000020.1, forward strand.
AAGGGAAGTTTGGTCTATGGAACTTTAGCTCGCGACTAAGCTATACATACATGTCGCCAAGTGCTACACGCCCTAATGAGATATATGACAATTACAATGACCAACTTGAAGCTTTGGTGCAAAGCTTTGTTGACCAAGGGGAAATTGATGAAACTTTAATTCCAATTATTGAACAAATTGCAGCCCAGCAAAGCGAACTTTCTTTTAATTCGACTAGCTCAAATCCAGACAGTGAAATGCTAAAATATAGATATAATCATATTGCTAAATTAGATTTTCAACTTACAAGAAATCAATTTACTATTGGTACCCATCTTCACTATAATTCATTTATGGAAAATGTTGACAACCTTTTTGAAAGTGGTGCATTTAATGCGGAAGTTATCGATATATTTACATTGGCAGATGCAAATATATTTGATATGGGAATTAAAAATTCCAGAAAAAAACTTAGCTCAGGAGATTTCATGACTGACATACGTATTTCTTACGATTTTAAAAAAACTGTAACTTTTCAATTTTTAGTGGAAAACCTTTTTAATAGAGAATACCAAATAAGACCAGCCTCCATTGGGAGTCCTAGATTGTATTCTTTTAAAATAATCTCTCAATTTTAATTCGCTTAGATGAAGAAATTACTACTCCCCTTACTTTTTTGCATATTAAACACAGTTGTTTTAGGACAAAATATAGTTTCTGGAAAAATCACAGACCAAGATAAAGAAGAGATTATTGGTGTGAATATTTCAGTTAAAAAAATCTCGGGACTCGGATCGAGTTCAGATGTAAATGGAAACTATCAGATTACATTACCTAAGGGTTGTCATCAGTTGCTTTTTCAATTTATAGGATACCGTGATATTACCCAAGAGGCTTGCCCAATCAAAGGCAAAACTCTTGTCTTAAATATCGAGCTCGAAGAATCTTTCGAACTTCTCGAAACCGTAGTTATCTCCGCCGGAAAATTTGAGCAAAAAATCGAGGAAATTACCGTATCGATGGACGTTATAAAACCAAGTCTCATAGAAAATAAAAGTGCCAGCTCTCTCGATAAAACTATGAATCAGTCTCCTTCAGTTCATATAGTCGATGGCCAAGCAAATATTAGAAGTGGGAGTGGTTGGAGCTATGGGGCGGGTTCTAGGGTGATGGTGATGGTGGATGGGATACCACTTATGAATGGAGATCAAGGGGCGGTCGAATGGCAATTGGTACCCATGGAAAATATTTCTCAAATTGAAATTATCAAAGGAGCTTCTTCAGTATTGTTTGGATCTGCAGCATTAAACGGAACTATAAATATAAGAACAGCTTATCCAACAGATGTTCCGTTAAATAAAATTTTGATCACTGAAACAGTTTATGGAAAACCTAAATCAAATTATAATCACTGGTATCAGGGGAAAATTCAACGAAGAAGTAATTACTCATTTTTGCATTCACACAAAAAAAATAATTCAGACTTTGTGTTAGGAATGAATCTTTTTTATGATGCCGGATTTTATGAAGGTGTAACGAGTAAAAGAGCTAGAATTAATATAAACAAAACCTATTATTCTAATAGGGTGAACGGCCTCTTATATGGAATTAAAGCAAATCTAATGCGAAGCGAAATAAAAGATCCAATAATGTGGCAAAACAACACAGAGGCCTACACTCCATTAAACAATGATCCAGGAAATTATAACAACGCATACATAACAATCGACCCATTTCTAACATTTAATAATGTTGATAAAAACATAAAATATTCTTTAAATGGAAGGTATTTTCATAAATTTTATGGTCCATTTGATGGTCCTATCGGAAATTATACGAATATAGATTCATCAACGTACTCAATGGTAAATTATTTGGATGCACAAATACAAAAAAACATCAATGAAAACCTATCACTTACTTCAGGGTATACATTTAATCTTCAAAGAGGATCTGACTCTAAGGTTTTTGGAAATCATATCTTTCTAAACAACTCATTATACTCTCAAGTTAACTTCAATAAAAATCGATTAAATGCTTCTATGGGTGGCAGATACGAGCACTTTATTGGCTCTGGAGAAACCTTATCAAAACCTATTTTTAGAGGAGGTATAAATTACCGTTTTGGTCAAGCAACATTTTTTAGAGCATCATATGGAGAAGGAATTCGATTTCCATCCATGCTAGAGAGATATGTAAATTACGAAACTGGTCCTATGACTATTTTTCCAAACGAAGATTTAAAGCCTGAAACCGGATGGAGTGGAGAATTTGGAATCAAACAAGGAATCAAAATTGGTGAATGGAAAGGTTTTGTTGATCTTGCGGCATTTAAAATGTCATACGAGAATATGATGGAATTTAGTTTCGGAAAATGGGGGACTATTGATGACGGGCAACTTGGTGGATTCGGATTTAAATCTGTTAACATTGGAAATACTTATATAGAAGGTCTAGAATTTTCTATTGCTGGAGAGGGTAATATTGGAAAAACAAAGATTCAGATCCTTGGAGGTTATACGTATACAAACCCACAAATTGATGATATTAATTATGTTTACGATGAATATTTAAAAGGATATGATGAAGACTCTATCCCAGAATATAATCCCATATCATATTTAACAACCAGTTCCGATACTTCAGGTGTCTTAAAATACAGATATAGGCATTTATTTAAATTTGATATTAACCTTGAAAGAAATCGTTTTAGTTCTGGATTATCTATGCGTTTCAATAGCCAAATGGAAAATATTGATATTGCATTTATAGAGCCTTTATTCAATATTTATCTTGGAACTGCCACAGCATGGGAAAATCTAAATAGAGATTTAATGCTTTTAGATTTTAGGGTAGGTTATGATATTACTGAAGATACCAGAATATTACTAAATGTAGATAATGTTTTTAATTCCGAACAATCTCTTCGTCCAGCTTCTCTATCAGCACCTAGAACATACTCCGTTTTACTTCGAATGATTTTCTAGCATCCACAACTTAAAGATTGATTCAGATTTTGTATTGAATTATCCTCTTAAATTTTTCTAAACGAAATGCTTTAACTATTTTTGATTAATGTTAGTAGAAAATTACATACACCAATTGTTGTTAAAACACGACTGTGTTGTACTACCTAACTTAGGTGGGTTTATTTCCCATTATCGCTCAGCGAAAATCCATCCGGTTAGTCATCGCCTTATTTCCCCAAGTAAGATTATTAGATTCAATACACAAATTAATAAAAACGATGGTCTTCTCGCTCACTATATAGGCGATTGTGAATCTATTTCTATACAGGCTGCAAATGCAATTATTGATAGTTATGTTCTTGGTATCAAAAATAATTTAGAACACAAAAAAGAAGCTAAAATCTCGAAAATTGGTCTTCTCACTATTGATTCAAAAAGCTTTATTTCTTTTGAAGCAAATCAACAAGAAAACTATTTACTAGATTCATTTGGATTAGAACCTATCCAATCTCCACCAATATTACGCAAAAAAAAATCAGAAGCTTTACAAAATAAAATCGCTAAAAAAGCTAATCATCTTCTGAAAAATATTAGGTCTACAAATTGGAAAGTAGCAGCTGTTCTCCTTCCATTAATTGCTATTAGTAGCATAATTTCAACACAGAATGACATATTAAAAGAAACTTATGCTAACTATGCTTTTCTGAATCCTTTTAAAATTAAACCTTTAGCAACATACACTCCAAGAATCACAAATAACTTAGAGCTAATTACTCAGCGTAACAAAATAGCAGAGCACGTTGAACCTAAAAAAAAAGCAAAAGTACAGGTTAACACGGTCTTGCCATTGACAAAAGAAAAAAAGAAAGAAACTTCAATACAAAACCCCAGTAGGATAAAAGTAAATATCACAAAGACATTTACGAAATTTCATTTAGTCGCAGGGTGTTTTTCTTCAAAAAAAAATGCTATAAATTTATCTATAAAACTAAGCATGGAAGGTTTTGACTCAGAGATAATTGGCCAAAATGAGCAAGGCCTTTATCGAGTTGTATATGCTACATACACAGAAAAAAAATTTGCTATTAGTGCCCTGGAAAGGCTTAAAAAATCTGGCAAAGCTACATGGCTTCTTAGACAATAAATTCAATCTAATTCGAGATTCAACAATATTACGGATTTTATTGAACTTCACTAAAATAGAAAAATTACTTTTGACATTGCTCTAAAGCTAAATATATCTGTTTTGAAGAAATGTTTTTAATACATCCTTCAGCGCTAGTTCTACAATATTTACCATGTTTGGAACAAGGCCGTCCCAAAGGTCTAGCAGATATTTCTATAGAATTAGGTGATGTCCTATAAGGAGCAAAACCCAATGAGGGTTGGGTACAACCCCAAAAAGAAATGATTGGCTTTTTAAATGCCGCACCCATGTGCATTAATCCAGTATCATTACTCAAAAGCAATTGACTTCTTTGAATCATTAGAGCAGTTTGATTCAGAGACAAACGACCACAAAAATTATAGACTGTCGGATTTTTACAAAGACGAATAATGTCTTCTCCCTGCTTAATTTCATCTTTTCCTCCTAACAAGACTACACTTTGTTTACATTGAGATAGCACCTCGACAACTTGATTTAATGAAAGTTTTTTTTGCTCAAATGAACCACCTATACTCCAAGCCAAAAAACTTTCTTCCATGGGGAAATCGACTTGTATTTGAGCAGGAATAAAATAATCTAAGCCTTGTCCATCGTCCTTAACTCCCATGGATGATAGGCTATCAATATAACGATTGACCACATGAGAGATTCCATACGGACGGAAGTTCAATTTAATAAGTAGCCACTTTTTAAAATTCGATTTACAAAAAGAAACCGATGATAATTTAAGTAAACGCTTTAGTCGAAAAGAGCGAAGGTTTTTTTGAAGATCTATCAACAGATCAAAATTCTCTCGAGCTAAAGAAGTCAATAAATCATCGTCTAAATATTTGTCTATCAAATGTATTTTATACAGGTATGGATTATTTTCTAATAAACAAGCATAGGGCGTCTTGGTAAGAAAATGAAGTTCAGCATGTTTCTGTTTCTTTAGTATCCTAAGAACAGGCGTCGTCAAAATGATATCACCAATAGAACTAAAACGAATAATGAGAATCTTCTTCAATGTAGATATATTTCAGGCTAAAATAGGGAATACCTGTCAAGGACAAAAAAAATAAATGAAATTGTGACTACTTGACTAGATAGAGCACTCACCTTGCAGATTAGTTTCTAGAAGAGCTTTTCTTTTCTCATCTTTATCAGTGTAGCCCATCACAAACATTAATTTAGTGATAGCCGCCTCAAAAGTCATGTCATAAGCCGAAAGTATGCCCAATTCTTTTAGGCTTTTACTAGTTTCATAACAACCTAGATCTACAGAACCTCCATTGCATTGAGAGACGTTAAAAATCAGTTTACCCGAATCAACTGCATTTTTAATAAGTTTAAGGAACCAAGGATATGTGGGAGCATTTCCAGCACCAAAAGTTTCTAGAATAAATGCTTCAATATGCGGATTTTCAATAAGGTGCTTAACATAATCTGGGGTCATGCCGGGGAATAACTTTAAGACCCCAATACGAGTATTCAATTTAGTATGAACTGTTAGGGATTCATCGGTATTTTTTTGGACGTAGCGTCGATTAAACTTTAGATGAACTCCCGCCTTAGCCAAAGGAGGATAATTGACCGATTCAAAAGCTTCAAAATTATCTGCATTAGACTTGTGCGTTCGGTTCCCACGATAAAGCTGATATTCAAAATAGATAGATACTTCAGGTACTTCAGGGAGTCCATTTCTTTTTGAAGCAGCAATTTCAATCGCAGTAATTAAATTTTCTTTGGCATCAGTTCGGGGAACTCCAGAAGGAAGTTGGGATCCTGTAAGAACAACAGGCTTATTTAGTCCTTCCAACATAAAACTCAATGCTGATGCAGTGAAAGCCATTGTATCGGAACCATGAAGAATGACAAACCCCTCGTAATCTTGGTAAGAAGAAGAAATAGTATTAGCCAACTGTACCCATATTTCGGTTTGCATGTTGGAAGAGTCGATACTCGGATCGTATGACAAAACTTCTAAAGAACAATCTAAATGTTTGAGTTCGGGAATTTGATTTTGTAGGTTATCAAAATCAAAAGGTACATAAGCATCTTTCTTATTGCTATGAACCATACCAATGGTTCCTCCTGTGTATATTAGTAATATTTTAATGTTAGTGTCCAAAAAGTTGTATAGAATTATTGGTAGTGATTTTTGCAATCTCGTCCAAGGATACTTTGTGCAAATCTGCCACCTTTTGTGCGATATGAATTAGGTAAGCACTTTCGTTGCGTTTCCCTCGGTTAGGGCTTGGCGACAAATAGGGACTATCTGTTTCTAGAACCAAGTGTTTTAAATCGATTTGTTGAACCGTAGCATCCAATCCGGCTTTTTTAAATGTCACCACGCCTCCTATGCCTAAAAAGAAATTTAAATCAATAGCTTTTTGAGCCTGCTCTAAGGAACCAGTGAAACAATGAAAAACTCCTCGCAAAAGTGGTCCTTTTTCTGATTCTAAAATATCAAAAACTTCTTCGAAAGCATCTCGACAATGAATAACTACAGGTAGTTCATTTTCCTTGGCCCAATGAATTTGGATTCGGAAAGCTTCTTTCTGTAACTCCAAAAAAGTTCGGTCCCAATATAGATCCATACCTATCTCTCCGACTGCAAAAAAGCTTCCTCGATCTAGGTGTTCTTTAAGCAATCTAAGTTCTTCTATATAATTTTCTTGCACATGACAAGGATGTAATCCCATCATAGGAAAACATTTTTCTGGATATGCTGCCACGACTTCCATCATCCCTTTTACAGAATGAGTATCCACATTGGGCAAAAAAATACGCTGCACATTTTCTTCCAAAGCTCGGGCAATCATTTCTGTCCTGTCTTCTATAAACTTGTGGTCGTAGAGGTGACTGTGTGTATCGGTAAATATCATGCATTAAAGGTACACAATTTAAAAAAGGCAGGTACTTTTTAAAAAGCTCGAAATTAAGAAAAAAATAACTAATTTGGTCAAGGATTTAGAGAGGTGGCCGAGTGGCTTAAGGCGCACGCTTGGAAAGCGTGTATACAGCAATGTATCGGGGGTTCGAATCCCTTCCTCTCTGCAA
>PAMD01000021.1 GCA_002707145.1 Flavobacteriales bacterium
CATGGTGGAGCATATATCACCGGTTCGTCTAATTCAGCTGTATATGATCTTAATTCACTTCCTCTGCATGAAATTGTATTAGTCACAGTTAACTATCGTTTAGGTCCATTCGGATTTCTTAAACTTGACGAGATATCAAATGGTGAAATTCAATCTACTGGTAATGAAGGTCTCATGGATCAGAAATTAGCAATAGAGTGGGTGCAAGAGAATATTGCAGAGTTTGGTGGCGATCCCGACAATATAACTCTCTTTGGAGAATCTGCTGGAGCTTGGAGTGTTGCATTGCAATCTTCAATAAGCCCAAATGGAAATTTATTCTCAAAAGCGATTTGCCAAAGTGGAGGGATGAACGCATATTTTGATAAAGAAAGAGGAAATCAATGGGGCGAGTTATTCTTAAAAACTGCTAATGACAGTGGATTGAAAATTAAGGATTTATTGTCTGTAGATTATAAACAGATAACTTCACTTGCCTCTAAGATGAAACATACGATGATTGCTGATGGAAAATGGCTTTCACCAGAAGTAGGATTTGCTCCAATTGCAGATGGTAATTTTTTACCTCTTGATCCCATGAAAAATTTTCAAGATTCGCCAATCAGATTAATAATTGGAACAACCGCTGATGAATATAGGCTTTGGTCTGAGTTTGAGCCGTATTTTAAAAATCTTAGTGAAAATGATTTTTACAAGAGATTAAATAAAATTTTTCAAATAGATGCTGTAAATACAATTTCAAAAAATTATTTATCTAAGAACCCTTCTCAGGATGAATTTAAGGATGCATTGTCCAATATCATGACCGATTGGACATTTGGAATACATGCGCTGGCATTGTTAGAACAGCATAAAGATAATGCATATGGTTATTTTTTTAATGAGCCTAGCCCGATTTTAGATGGTAGATTGGGTGCTTATCATGCAAGTGAGCTGCCATATGTTTTTGGCTCAGCAATGAAAGATATTTTTAAAGATTTTTGCTCCCCAGAGGCTAAAAAGATTTCTAATTTTTTTCAAGTATCTTGGACTCAGTTTGCAAAAACAGGCTCGCCTTCCTCAGACTTAATTGATTGGGATACCTACAAAATCAATCAATCAATTGCGTTTATAAATTCTGCCCCTAAAATTAAAACTATTAAAAATAAAGAAAGGATTAAATTGCTTTATGAATCAAAGAAAAACTACTAAGAATATTTTAATAACTATTATATGTTTATCTATTTTGGGTTCATGCATGAATCCCATTCAGCAAATAGACTCTTTGAGGATTGCTACAACATCTGGAGTATCTCAAGGAATATTAAATAAAAATGTCATAACCTGGGAGGACATTCCATATGCAATCCCTCCAGAGGGAGATCTTCGTTGGAAGTCGCCTAGAGCATTATATTCTCCTGAATTAAATATTAAACCTCAAGAAGGGAATGGTTGTTTGCAGCGAGCTAGCATTTATGCAGGTATTCAGGGTGAAGGAATTGTAGGGCAAGAGGATTGTTTATACTTGGACATTAAAGCTCCTGTAAATAATTCAAATAGAAGGCTTCCAGTTATGTTTTGGATCCATGGAGGCGGAAATACATCCGGAGTTAAAGATTACTATGATTTTTCGGAACTAATTCGCGAGCATCAGGTACTTGTTGTCACAATCAATTATCGTTTAGGTCCTATGGGTTGGTTTACGCATCCTGCAATACAAGGACTTCAAAGCGGAATGGATAAAAGCTCTAATTTTGGCACTCTAGATATTATGGAAGCACTAAAATGGGTAAAAAATAATATTCAAAATTTTGGGGGAGATCCTAATAATATTACAATTTTTGGAGAGTCTGCTGGGGGAAATAATGTGTTATCTCTTCTAGCCTCACCCATGGGAAGCAATCTTTTTCATAAAGCTATCTCTCAATCAGGTTATACAACCAGTTTCACAAAAGAAGAAGCTATAGGAGTAAATAAAAAAGGAATTGTTGTTAATGAACTTGGATCTGATTCAGTTTTATTAAAACACGACTTATCTGGATATGGCAGTATAAAAAACTTATTCAATTCAAATCCTTTGAAATACGGAGAAGAATATCAGCGTTATTTGAGATCTCTTGATGGGAGGGCTCTTTTAGAGACCTATGAAAATATTTCTAAAGACACCTATGATCGGCTGCCACTTCTTACTAGAGACGGAATAGTTACTCATATTAATGGAGTCAGCTCAGGACTGGCTTCCTCTCAAAAGAAAAATAGCATTCCAGTTATTGCAGGATCAAATAAGGATGAACTGTCGCTTTGGCTTGGATCTAATAGATATTTTGTCAACGCATCATATCCCTTTACAAAACTTGTACCTATTCCAAAAATTGAATTTAAAAAAGAGGGTTTATATAAACTATGGGTTAAAACTCGCTCGCAGGGCTGGAAGCTAAGAGGCGTGGATGAGCCGTTAATGGAGCTTGAAAAAGCTGGGTTTGATTCATTATATGCATATAGATTTGATTGGGATGATCAAGCATCTACATACTTTGCAGATTTTCCCAATTTAATTGGAGCAGCTCACGGCTTTGAGATTTCTTTTATTACTGGAGACTTTAGATTTGGACCAATTGGGCGTTATGTTTATCCAAAAGGAGATTTAAGAAATCAAATGCAGAATACTATGATGAATGCATGGGCTTCATTCGCAAAAACAGGCATTCCAAATACTGGCAAAGATCTGCAATGGGAAAAATTTAATTCAAAAGATAGAACATTCATGAAACTTGATTCTGATAAGCATTTATCTTTAGACAAGGAAATGCTGTCTCTTGAATTTATCTTAGAGAATCTAAGATTATCGTCAGAAGGAACATTGTTAGAAAAATGCTTATTAGCACAAGAAACTTTTTTTAATATTGGCGATCCTCTTAAAGATGAATTCAATAAATGGAACCAGGGTGCCTGCAAACAATTTGATATGGATTTTGAGAGAAAAAAAATAGAAACTGATTTAATTGAAGTATACGGTTCAGCAACTATTTACTAATGAGCTCAATTGTAAAGATATTTTTCTTAGTAGGTTTAGTTGTAATTCTTATGTCAAGCTGCGGGTCTGATGTAGATCCTGGAAAAATAGAGGGAGCTCCTCGTTCTAGTGAAGCAATATATCAGCAAGATTTAAAATTTTTCCAGACTAAGCAAAGATTATTGGGAGCTGATTCAGGTGATACATCCCAAATTCTTTTTGGGGATTTGCATGTTCATACAACCTATTCTATAGATGCATTTACTCTTGAGTTGCCAATGATGGGTCTTCAAGGTGCGCACGATAGTTCTATGGCTTGCGATTTTGCTAGGTATTGTGCAAATTTAGATTTTTTTAGTTTTAATGATCATGCCGAAAGCTTAACTCCAAATCATTGGCGTGAGCAAAAAAAGATTATCCAACAATGTAATATTTCAAATAGTGATTCAGCAACCAATGATTTGGTAGTGTTCCCTGGTTGGGAGTGGACTCAAATTGGTACTACGAAAGAAAATCATTGGGGCCATAGAAATGTAATCTTTAAAGATATTCAAAACCTTCCTGCTAGGCCAATTGGCGCTAGAACTCCAGATTCAGGATTGGGAGTCTTTGACACCACCGAACAAGCTGTAAGCGCAAGATGGTTAGATGTATTTAATTTTAAGCGCTACTCAGATTTAAAATGGCTTCTAAATGAGGTAAGAAACATACCTTATTGTGAGGAGAGCGCTGCTTCTCAAGATCTTCCGCTTGATTGTTATGAATATGCAGAAACTCCTAGAGATTTATTTTCTAAGTTAGATGAATGGAATCTAGACAGCATTGTAATACCTCATGGTCAATCATGGGGTTTCCATGTTCCTATAGGAAGTTCTTGGGATAGACGTCTTGATTTTTTAGGTCATGATCCAAGTAAACAAATTCTTTTAGAAATTATGTCTGGTCATGGCAACAGCGAAGAGTATAGGGACATTGCATCCGTAAATTTTCTTCAAGATAGCACCATGAGTTGTCCTGAACCGACCGATGATTTTCTTCCATGTTGTTGGCAAGCAGGTGAAATGCAGAAGAGACGTTGTGATGGTCTTTCAAAAGATGAGTGCGATGCGAGAGTTGAGCTTGCAAAAAAATATGCCATAGCAGGCGGACCTTATACTAGTATGGTTTTCCCTGAAGCTAAGCCTGAAGAATGGTTAAATTGTGATCAATGTACAGATTGCTTTAAACCAGCATTTAACTATAGGCCAAAACAATCTGCTCAATATGCTTTAGCCATTTCAAATTTCGAAGACTCTGATGAATCTCCTCAAAGATACAATTTTGGATTTATAGCCTCAACAGACGATCATACTGCTAGACCAGGAACAGGATATAAGCAATATGAAAGAAGGAAGATGACTTTTGCAACTGGTGTTAAATCAAATATTTGGGAATACCAATATAAGGCGGAGGATCCAAATTTTCCTGAAATTCCAAAAATTAATCCTGGGGAAAGCAAGCCTGACAGTGAAAGAGTTTCAAGTTTTGTTTATCCAGGCGGGATATTGGCTGTACATGCAAACGGCAGAGGCAAGGATGAGATTTGGACAGCTTTAAAAAATAAAAATGTATATGGCACAAGCGGCCCTAGGATTTTGCTGTGGTTTGATTTAATGAATTCTCCTTTAGGAAAAGTTCCAATGGGCTCCGAAATTACAATGAGTCAAAATCCAAGATTTATTGTGAGAGCTGCAGGTAGCTTTAAGCAAAAACCTGGCTGCTCAAAAGAATCAATAGATTCTCTTTCAGCAGATAGGCTAGAGTATCTTTGCGCAGGTGAGTGCAATAATCCAAGCAATGAAAGAGAGGTTATTGAGAGAATAGAAGTTATTAAGATTACGCCGCAAATATACGCTGGCGAAGCTGTGAGTCCGCTTATTCAGGATCCATGGAAGTCCATTCCTTGTCAAGGAACAAGTGAGTGTATTGTGGAATTTGAAGATCAAGATTTTTCTAGAGACAGCGTTTATTATGTAAGAGCAATACAGAACCCTACACCTGCAATTAATGGATCACCCTTATCTCAGAGAGACGGCTTTGAACTTTGCAAAGGAAGCTTTAGGACTGATTTAGATGCAGATTGTTTAAGCACCACTCATGAGAGAGCTTGGTCTTCTCCTATTTATGTAGATAAGCCTTAAATAGCTTGATGCTTAATTTGATTTGCAGTTGAGCGTTTTATTTTAATTAATTCAGCAATCCTCAAATATAGACTTTCCTCATAGGCATCAACCACTGAATCGGCATTAACCAGTTCCCAAAGAGTATTTAATAATTCAATTTTTTCTTTATTAGAATAAGAATCATTAATTTTTTTTATTGACGGGTAGAAAGAAGCTGATTCTTCCGTCTCCTCAATAATCTTTCTAACGATAGTGCTTGCCTTTATATCTTCAGTTGCAATTTCATCTGCTCTTTTTTTTATTAGATTTAATTCCGACTTGTCAAGATTGCCATCACTAATTGCTATTTCAATCATCAACCTTAGCGCTACATCTGCTCCATGTGTATTGATAACCTCAAGTGGTTGTTTTTTTTTAAATAAGTTTTTTAGCATTTTGACTATTTTATTAGATTGGTTAGGAGGTGTTTGGAATATGGTATAAAAGTACTGATTAGTATCAAAAAATCAATAAAAAAAGATTTTTTTAAAATATAAATTTTATCAATCTCTGCTAATTTTACAGGATCGCTCATATCAAACCCTAAAACCTGAGAAAGCCCAGTAATGCCTGGTTTTATTTCATATATACCTTTTACATTCCTGCTTTTTGTAAGATGGACTTGAGAGACAAGCCCAGGTCTTGGACCAATTAGATTGATATCCCCTTTTAGAACGTTAATAAGTTGTGGGAACTCATCAAGCTTCAACTTTCTAATTATCTTACCGCAAATAAGATGATGTTTATGCTCAAGTTGATGAGTACCAGTATTAGGCGCTTCTATTTTAAGAGTTCTTATTTTGATAATTTTGAAGATAGATTTATTTTTGCCAACACGCTCCTGAATAAAAAAAACCGGCATACCATCCTCAATTATAATAGCAATTGCAGCAAAAAGAAGAAAAGGTGAAACTGAAAGCAGACCAACTATGCAGATAAAATCCCTCAAAATTCTGATAATTTTTTTGTGCAACATTTTCTAAGGTAAAATAAAACTATATTTTAAATCATTAATATGAATATTGCTTTAACTGGATCCTCAGGCCTAATAGGATCACGCCTTGTGAAGGACCTTAAAAATTTGGGCCATAAAGTGTTGTGTATATCTTCATCACATTCATCTCATAAAAATAATATTTTTCTATACCCAGAATTGGAATCAAAAAAAATTACTTTTAAAGCTGATTTTATTATTCACATGGCCTCATTAAACTCTAATTTAGATGAATCAGAAATAGTACTTGAAATCGAGTTACTTAATAAAGTGATAAATTGCATGGAAAATTTAAATTGCAAAGATATTATTTTTTTTAGCTCAATAAAGGTTTACGGAGAAAATTTGTTTAATTATGATTTAATTAATATTGAAGAGAGTTTTCCTACAAACCCAAAGTGCCCATATGGCATAGCCAAAGAACGATGTGAGAAACTATTGATTCAACTTTCTCATGAAAAAAATTTTAATTATCTTATTTTTAGATTGCCCCCTATCTTAATCAATCATCCAAAATCTAATCTTGGAAAGCTATACCAGCTGGTTGAGAAAGGGCTTCCAATTCCATCATTTCAAGTTGGAGACTCTAATCAAAGGAGTTTTTTGCACTATGATCTATTAGTCCATGTTTTAGTCGAAGCTATAAACGAAGGAATAATTTCTTCAAGCAAAATTTTTAATATAGCTGATAGTTTGCCTATTTCTACAAATGATCTCTTAAGAAGGTTTGGTAACAGTATTAATAAAAAAACTAGAATTATCTATCTACCTAACTTTCTTTTTAAAGCCATGATAAAGATAAATCGATTACAATTGATTTTATGTAGGTTATTTGGAAATTTTTCTTTGTCTAATGCAAAACTTAAAGAAAAATTTAAGATACCAAAACATTTTTAATAGTCTGGATTTAAATATATGAACCTGGTTGGAACAAAATTAAACTCACTTAATAGACGCATTAAAACTATTTTAGTTTTATCAAACGACTTATTTTTAGCTTTTATATGCTGGTTGGTTTTTGGGCCACCAATGGCAACAATAATTTCCGGTCAAAATAAAATTAATTTAATAGAGGTTATATATTCCCAGATATACTCATTTCTTTTCCCGGCACTGCTATTTCTCTTTTATTTTTATTTCTTTGGATATTACCGATCCCTTATTCGTTTTTTTGATTCAAGAGACTCAATTTTTCTTTGTGTTTCCGGCTCTTTATTATTTGGATTTTCATGGTCAGGAATCTACACTCTGCAATTTGATATTATACAAACTGATTTTTTATCTATAATTCTTCTTCAAGGACTTCTTCTTTCAGCAGTGCTTTATGCTTTCATAAATATTTCACGAGATATTGCAAAATTTTTTTTGTATCCTATTGAGAAAGATAAGAATGCAATTCCTGTTGTTATATATGGATCTGGCAATTCTGCTCAAAATTTGATTAATGCTCTTCAAAATGACTCGACTAAGCATCTAGTTGCAATATTTGACGATTCAGCAGTCTTTAAAAATCTACAAATAAATAATATTCCAATAATCTCTAGCTTTAAAAATCTCATTTCACTTAAATCTAAGCATAACAATCTCCAAGTGTATCTTGCTATTCCAAATATTAAAACTGAACAAAGAAGGAAAATTATCTCTGATTTAGAGTCTATCAAAGTTGCTGTAAGAACAGTGCCATCATTGACAGAATTAATTTCCGATCAAAAGAAACTAAGTGATATTCAGGAGCTATCAATTGATGATATTTTGCCAGGTGCAAGAATATCTCATACAGATATTTTTGAGGCACATTCTAAAACTTTTTTCATTTCAGGAGCTGGCGGCTCAATTGGTGCAGAAATTACAAGGCAATTACTTTCAGTTCATCCAAGAAAAATTATTTTATATGAGTTTTCGGAATACAATCTTTTTAAGATTGAGAGAGAATGTTTGGCCATTAAGCATTCCAAAGAATTAAACACATTAATAATTCCAATACTTGGTGATATAAGAGACAGCAACCATTTAAATAATTTATTTAAACGGTATCAAATAGATCATGTATATCATGCTGCCGCATATAAACATGTTCCGCTTGTAGAAGATGAAAATAATCTTGCTATTGCGGCTGAAAACAATATTCTTGGTACATATAACTTAGCTGAAGTTGCACGAAACTATAAAGTAGATTCTTTTGTAATGATTTCAACTGATAAAGCCGTTAGACCTACCAACATTATGGGCGCC
Organism: Flavobacteriales bacterium; assembly: GCA_002707145.1. The sequence goes on from PAMD01000021.1 coordinate 8,420, forward strand.
ACCAAAAGATTTGCAGAGATAATAATTCAGTCAATAAATGCTACTACAGATTCTACAAGGTTTAGCATGGTCAGATTTGGCAATGTTATTAATTCATCCGGTTCAGTCATCCCATTGTTCTTAGAACAAATATCATCAGGCGGTCCTGTAACTGTTACTGATAAAAATGTTAAGAGATATTTCATGACTATCCCTGAGGCTTCAAGCTTAGTTTTGCAGGCAGGTGAAATGTCAGAGGGAGGTGAAGTATTTATTCTAGATATGGGTGAACAAATTAAAATTTATGATCTGGCAAAAAAACTGATTCATTTATCAGGAAGAAACTACATGGAAGATAAAGACGAGGGTGGAGATGGTATTCAAGTTCTTGAGGTTGGCCTGCGACCAGGCGAAAAAATGTATGAAGAATTATTGATTTCTGGATCTGAACTCAAAACAGATAATCCAAAGATTTTTAAAGCAAATGAATCGTATATTAAGCTAGATAGTTTGAAACCAATCCTCATACAGATGGAAGAGTGTATTAGGAATAATGATAATGCTGAAATTTTAAAAATGCTAACAGAGAATGTTGAGGGTTTTGAACGATGAACAAATATAAATTTTTGAAATTAATTTCCTTTATCGCTCTTTTACATCCTGCCTTGTCTGGACAAAATTTAGAGAATTTAATTCTTGAGCCAGGATTTAAAATTTCTATATTTGCTGAAAATTTGAGCTCTCCTCGTCAAATTACTGAAGGCAAAAATGGCACAATTTTTGTTGGTGAACGAACAGGGCAAATCATTGCTTTAATTGATACTGATCAAAATGGGCAAGCAGATTATAAAAGAGTAATAGCAAAAGATTTGGAGTATTCAACCGGTATAAGTATATTTAACGGAGATCTCTATTTCTCAGAAATTAGCAAAATATGGAAAATTGAAAATATTGAAAGATGGCTAAATGAAAATATCTCAAGCCTAGATCTTCCAAAAAAAATTATTGTTACAGATCAATTGCCGAGTGATAAATCGCACGGTTGGAAGTGGTTGAAGCATGATGAGGAGGGAAGTTTGTATTTGAATGTAGGAGCTCCATGTAATATTTGTTTATCAGAAAATTCTCAATATGCATCTATTTTAAAAATAAAGAATGGTCGATGGGAGCACGTTGCAAGAGGAGTTAGAAATAGTGTCGGATTTGACTTTCACCCTGTCACTCAAAAACTTTTTTTTACAGATAATGGAAGAGATTGGCTTGGTGATGACTCTCCTTCTTGCGAATTAAATAGAGTAGACCAAGATGGCCAATTTTTTGGTTATCCATTTAAACATGCTGTTAATATAATGGATCCAGAGTTTGGAAATCTTAATTCGGGTTTTGATTATGTCGATCCAATTTTAGAACTTGGTGCTCATGTCGCACCAACTGGGGTAGCATTTTATACAGGATCAATGTTTCCTTCTCAGATGAAACATAACTTATTTATAGCACTCCATGGTTCTTGGAATAGATCTAGCAAGGTGGGGTATAAAGTCATCAGGGTGAGTTTTGATAAAAATGGAAATGTAGAGGAGTCAAATGATTTTATTTCTGGGTGGCTTCATAATGAAAGTGTTTTCGGAAGGCCTTCCGCACCATTTATTTTAAGTGATGGCAGCATGCTTTTATCAGATGATAAAGCTAATGTTATTTATAGAATTACTTATGAACTATAAATGCTAGATTTAGATTTTTGCCTAAAAATAGCTAAATCTGCTTCAGTACTTGCTGGAGAGTATCTCAAAAAACAGCAAACTAAGAATTTAAAAATTCTTTTAAATGAGGAAAGAGATCTTAAGCTTCAGATTGATATTGATGCCGAAGAAATTATTAAAGAACACATTACTAAGAAAAGCTCTTTGCCAATTTTAGCCGAAGAATCTGGTGTGAGTGGTGAGCTTGATGATTTTTTCTGGGTAATAGATCCTTTGGACGGTACGGCAAATTTTTTAAGAAATATTCCAATTTCATGTGTTTCTATATCTCTAATGAAGGGATTGACTCCTGTTCTTGGAGCAATATTTGATTTTAATAATTCTGATTTATATTATGCCCACAAAGAGTCCAAGGCTTATATCAATGACAAGGAGCTATCTGTCTCTTCTTTAAGCCTCAAAAGAGAGTCTACCTTGGTAACTGGGATCCCTGCTAAAGATAATTATTCCGATGAAGAGTTTAGAAGTATGATTTCTGATTTTCAATCGTGGAAAAAAATTAGAATGATTGGATCAGCTGCGATGGCGTCTGTATATGTTGCTTCAGGAAAAGCAGATGCCTATAAAGAAAATGGAATATTTTTATGGGATATTTCTGCTGGAGCAGCAATTGTAGAGGCAGCAGGTGGCAGGGTTTCTATAAGTAATTTTCAGCCAGACTTTCGCGTCGATGCAAGCTTTACTAATAAAAATCTAGAGAAATAAAGAATTATAAAAATTTAATTTGGCTATTTAATAATTTACATGACCTATGAATTTATTACGGATACTTAAATAATGAAGGGAATAATCTGGTTTAGAAGCGATCTAAGAGCTGACGATAATCCCGCACTATCATCTGCACTCAATCAATGTGAAGAAGTAATAGCAATATATATTTTTTCAGAAATGCAATGGAATCTCCATAATGAATCAAATATCAAATATGAATTCTTGCTCAAAAATTTAACTCAATTACAGAAATCGCTTGCAACATTAAATATTCCTTTAATAGTAATTAATACCGATTCATATAAAACATTGCCTAATGACTTATCTTTATTTGCAGCTCAGCAGAAAATAGGATGTGTATTTTGCAATAATGAATTTGGAGTTAATGAGGCAGTAAGAGATAAAGATTCAATAGATTGCTTAAAAAAATATAATATTCAGCTTTCGTCATTTGATGATCAGGTCATTTATAAGCCAGGTTTTCTCAAGACAGGTCAAGGTAAGCCTTTTTCAGTCTTTACACCTTTTAAAAGAAGATGGGTTGAAAACTTTGATATGAATTTTCTAGAATTAGCTAAGCCACTAAAGCAAAAAAAAGCTCCTTCAATTCAAAGCGATTTATCTGTTTTAAAATTTGTTAAAACTCATTCAGCCAATATTGATCTTTGGCCTGCAGGAGAAAGTGCTGCCCAAGACGCGCTTGTTAATTTCCTTCATTCAAAAGCTAATTCTTACAACGAATCAAGGAATTCTCCAATTCTTGACGGCACAAGCAGACTTTCACCATATCTAGCTCTTGGTATCCTTTCTCCTAAAAGATGCATCTTGGAGGGTTTAAAGCTTAATAATTTTGAATTTACATCAGGTAACAAGGGTATATGTAAATGGATTGACGAAATTGTTTGGAGGGAGTTTTATAGAAATATTATGTATTCCTTTCCAAAAGTAAGTCAGAACCAACCTTTTCAAGACTATACAAAATCTATCAAGTGGCGACATTCAGATAAGGAGCTTGAAGCCTTTTATGCAGGCAAAACAGGCTTTCCTATTGTTGATGCTGGTATAAGGCAGATGCTTTCAGAAGGTTGGATGCACAATCGATTAAGGATGGTAGTTGCAATGTTTTTCACAAAAAATATGCTCCACGATTGGAGGCTGGGAGAAAAGTTTTTTATGCAACACTTGATTGATGGAGATTTCTGTTCTAACAATGGAGGATGGCAGTGGAGCTCCTCAACTGGTACAGATGCAGCCCCTTACTTTAGAATTTTTAACCCTATAACTCAGTCGCAAAATTTCGACCCTGACGGAGAATTTATTAAAAAATTTATCCCTGAATTAAAAGATGTTCCTGTTGCACAAATTCATCAGCCACAATTCGATCTTTTTTCATCCACTAACTATCCTGCACCTATGCTTGATTTGAAAGAATCTCGCGTTAGAGCGATTCAGGCGTTCAAAGATGCCAGAGAGAATACCAATATCTAGATTATTGCATTACAGAATCAATACTAGAGATAATTTCCAAACATCCGTTATAATTAAATTCATTTTTAGTGAGGTATAAATATGGCTGATCATCTTAAGTTTTATATTAATGGAGAATGGGTCAATCCATCAGGATCAGAGACTATAGAAGTTATTAATCCCTCTGATGAATCTGTTATCGGCTCTATATCTGCCGGAGCCAAAGAAGATATTGATGTAGCAGTTATTGCAGCAAAAGAAGCATTTAAAACTTTTGGTTTTTTTTCCAAAGAAAAACGAATTGAGCTGCTTGAAAATATTATTTCTGAATATGAAAAACGTTCAGAAGAATTAGCAAAAACAATTTCGGAAGAAATGGGTGCGCCATTATGGTTGTCTA
>PAMD01000022.1 GCA_002707145.1 Flavobacteriales bacterium
ATCATGAAAAGCAGCAATTTCAGAACCAGCAAATTGATCGAAAACAGTTGAATTAATACCAACAGTCATATTTGCACCAGTATTTTGTGGGTCTGTGAAAAGATCTGAGGTAATATCTTGTGCAATTGCTAAAGAAGCAAAAGCAAAAAATCCTAAAAATAATAAAGATAACTTCTTCATACTCGGGGGGTTTTAAATTAAAAATGATTAAAGTTCGTATTTCTTATTCCCAAATCTAAAAAAAAAAAACAATATATCTAACAATATTTAACTTTTTTTTAGTCAACTTTTAAATAATGTATATGAAGACGCTTCAAATCTTTAGAAAAATTATAAAAATTATATATTGCAATTAAATATAATAAAAGTTTAAGAAATGTACTGTAAGATAAATGAGAATAATCCAAGTGAAAAAAAAATTCAACAAGCAGTCGAATGTATTCAAAAGGGGGGGATTGTTATATATCCAACAGATACCTTATACGCAATTGGATGTGATTTAACTTGCAAAAAAAGTCTAGAGCGAATTGCAAGCATGAAAAAAGTCAAACTCAAGGATACACATTTTTCCATCATTGTATATGACCTTAGCCACTTATCCGAATATGCAAAACAAGTAAGTACACATACATATAAACTTTTAAAGCGAATAATGCCAGGACCATATACAGTTATTCTAAATGCTACCAATAAAATCCCTAAATTATTTACCAAAAAAAAGAAAACTATTGGAATAAGAATTCCTGATAATAAAATTATTCGCGAAATAGTAAAACATTTAGATAATCCAATTGCATCAACGTCTATAAATGATGAAGAAGTGGAGTACACCACAAATGCAGAACTTATGTTCGAAAAACACAATCAACATGTAGACATGGTCATTGATGGAGGCATTGGGATGACATTACCATCCACAGTTATAAATTGTGTGGATGACAACAATTATATTATAGAAAGAGAAGGAAGGGGAAGTATTGATGGAATCTATTAAAAATGAACATCTTTTAAAATAGATTTATGAATCTGCAAGACTTGAGTCAAAAGAGATTGTTTTTCGTCATTAACTATGATGAAATCAGCATAAGATTTTTTTTTTTCATCTGTCCACTGCGTTTTCATTCTGGACTTAACAGATAATTCAGACATTGAATCTCTTAACATGACACGTTTAATTTTTAAATCTTCAGGTGCTTGAACCAATATTGTACAATCTAAACTTTCGAAAGATCCACTCTCATATATAATTGCTGCTTCTTTGATTACGTAAATTGCATCTTGAAGTAAAAACCATTTTTCAAAGTCATCTTGAATAATAGGATGAACCAAATCATTCAATTGAAGAAGTAAAGATTGGTCCGAAAAGACTTTTGAAGCAACGTATGATCTATTTAACTTTAATCCATCAAAAGACTTAGAACCAAAAAGAGCAAATATAGAATCTCTTAGACACAAATTCTCACTCATCATGACTTTAGCTCTAAAATCAGCGTGATAAATGGGTACTCCCAATTGCCTAAAAATTGAAGCTGCAGTCGTTTTACCAGAACCAATACCACCAGTCAATCCTACTCTTTTCATAATTAATTCATTTTAATAAATTCAATGGTAGACGGATGAAATTTCACCCTCTGAACAATACTGGGTATATTTTTACGATCCAAAAACACATTTAGAACCGCACTTTTTGTCATATCTGATTCATTATAGTCACAGTAGAGTTTGAAATCTGAGGAAGTCACTTTTTCTATGTCTTTTAGTGCCACCCAAAAAGTCAGATCCACTTTAGCAGGCTTTATCTTCAACTTTTTACCCTTAGGTATGTTTTTTAAATCAATTGGAATTGATAAATTCATTTGAGTATATCTAGCAACTCCTTGTATTATTTCAACCTCCTTAATTTTAGAAGAGATCAAATCGCTTGGAAAATGCAAAGGAAGAACTTTTTGAATATCTTCAAAAACCTCAGTCTGAATAAAATTATCCGTATAAATAAAGGATAGTGTATCTAATATATGAGAAGGGCCATATACATCAACAAAAGAGGGTAAAACTTTAAATGAACCATAAGCAGCATAACTTTCTTTGTATTTAAAATCGCTCAAGACTTTTATCTGTAGACTTTTCTTAGTCTTAGAACTGAACTTTACAAACAAAGTATCGGGCTCAATATCGAGAATGGAAAATGTATTGAGCTCTTGTGCAAAATTTGCATTTTCAGACTGAGAAACCCAAAAATAAGAAGAATTAGGAGTCCCATGACTTTGTAACTTGGAAAAATCAACCTTTAAATTTCTACTTTTCAAAATCTGTCTGAGAAAAGAAAAGCCAAAACCATTGACCTTAATCTTTAAAACATTTCCTGAAGTCTCTTTTACATACTTGTCAATCGGAATATTTACAAGCTCAACGGTATAGTCAATGTAATGCGTATATTCTTTGGAAAATTTAATTAGATACCAGAATAAACTAGAGATCAAAAAGCAAACTATAAAAACGCTTCTGTTTGATCCTGACAAAAATAATTGATTGAACTTATAAATTGCCTGTTTAATCATCAAAATTAATTATTTTAAATGTAACTAAACTTATTTTCAAGTTGAACTTAAAAATCAAGAAGATTCTCTTATCCGATTTTTGGATTTAAAAATCAACTTGAATTTCGTCCATAAATCTCTTGCATCCTCAAATTCGTCTCTGTAGAAAAGCCCCAAACCTTTAGTATAACTATTTTCGTATGAATCTAAAAGAGGACTTTCTTCTAAACTTCTAAATGCAATCATTCGAAGCTTTCTATCCTTACTAATTTGATACTCAACTTTAAAATCTCCAATTATTTTGGTCGTGTTCTGACCCGCTTGTGTTCCAATATTACCATTAAATGTAATTCGATCGTTTACTTTCATGTTAGTCAAAAGAAGCTCAAATTCTTTATTATTTATGGAATTATCTAAATTAGGATAATACTTAAATCCCAAATCAAATCTTTCTGAAAATTGAGAAGACCAATTAAACAATTGATTATTCAAAACCTCTGCTCCAGTGGAAACTGTCGAACTTAAGTAATCAATATCTGTACTTTCTATGTCTTGTGAACTCATAAAACAGTTTAATACTAAAAGCGATAAAAATTGCTGTGTTCTTCTCTCCTCAGTATTAATTTGATCGGCAAGAACTCGTCTGACTTCGTCATCGGCATTTGGAATCTGAATATCAAATTCTATGTCGGGGTACAAAAGATTCCCAGTCATTAATATGCCACACTCAACTTCTGAGTTCCGAGTATCGCCTGGAGATAAAGGTTCGATACTAGGAGTAATTCTATAAAGTGCGCTTAAATTCATCTGAGCATTACTAGGCTCTCCCTCCCAAATAAATTTTGATCCTTGCTCGATTTCAAATTTTTTATTCACAAAATTTTGAAGTGTAAACAAATATTCTCCACCACTTAATATATAATCTCCAAACATAAAAACTTCATTAGCCTTATTGACCCCTAAGTTAATAAATCCAGCACCGTTAGTTGTTAATTTATCGCCTAATGTTTCGTCAAAAATAATATGAATCTCCGTGTCTTCATTTAATTCTAAGTTCATATCAATAGATACTCCTGAATTGGGCTCTTCAAATGAAGAATCAACGGTAGAAGATTTTTTTTGATTATCATCCTTCTGAATAAAGTGAACACATGTCAAATCTTCTAGATCTTCTCCATTATCTAAAGGAATAAAAAGTGTACTTCCTTTTTCAAAAATAGCATCAATACCAATCTGAATATCACCTGTAAAACCAGAGATTGCAATATCTCCTGTAGCTATTGCTCGACCGTAATAACCCTCTTCCGAAGAAATATTCGAATTCAAAGCAAGAACACTATCCAAGCCCAAATTTATATCCAACCCAAAATCTGTAAAATAAGAATGGGAAATCACTCCATCAAAAAGTCCTTCACCAATAAAATTTTTATTGTCAATAGCATAAAAATCGATCTCTTTAAATTCAATTTCTTCATCACTCAAACGGCATGAGGAGTAACCTAAAGCAGAGAAATCTGCATTCAAAAAAGGGACAGAAAGTCCCAAATTATCCACAATAAAATCACCATCAAATTTAGGATGACTAAGAGGTCCATAAAAGTGGAAGAAACCTATTCCTCTCCCCTTCATATTATCAATAAATGGAAGATACTGATTAATATGAGCCATATTAAAATCAAAAACTTCTAAATCCAGGTCGATCAAGTTAGAGTCTTTATTCAACGGATATAAACCCTCGAAGGAAATATTAACTTCTCCATTGCTCTGAACATCTCCAGATAATGTATGCTTTTCACGAAGCTTATCGTAATCAAGATCTAATTCAATAACCCCAAATAGCTCATTATTTAAATGAATAGAATCCGTTTGAAGTTGAGAGTGAAATTTATCCTCACCAAACTGATGTTGTACCTCAAAAAAACCACTGATTTCACCATCAATGATAGAATTTGAAGCTAAATACCATGGAGAAAAACCTGACAAATTTAAATTATTCAATAATACAGAAGAAAAGTAATTCTCAGAATTACCTTGCCAATTAAACTCAATATCCTGCTCCATTGTATTCATGATTACTTGAGCCTGAAAATCATCCATTTCAAACTTTACAGACGATATATCTTGAATAGACCATAAGGAATCTGAAAAATAAAAATAACTGGGTTCAAATTGTAAATTTAATTGACGATCATTGATGCGAGTGTGCGCTTTTAACATTCCATTCGATTTGAGTGAATCAGAACTATACCATGCCAATGAATTTCGTAAATCTCCAAAACTTCCTACTTGATCATATTCAATATTTTCAGCCAAAAGTTTGTCTTCAAAATAAAAATTTGAACCTTGACAATTTAAATCCCAATATTTTGATGTTACAAGTGAATTTAATTTAACATCTGTCCAAAACCATTCTTTCCATCGTAAATTTGGCATCTCAAAATTTATATCCAAAACTCCCTCGTTTCTATTAAAATTCCCTGAAAAAAAAGATCCGTCTGCGACATCAAAATCGGAGGACATAAATTCTTTTACAACTGAGGAGTTATATAGGTCAATATTAAAGCTAAAATTTTGATCAACGGATTTATAGGAATTAAAAATAGGGAAATGGGGGGCTAAACACGTTTCTACAGAACTAAATAAATGAGGTATATCAATTTCTCCTTGAATATTAATATTCATAAAATTTGAGACAAAACTCAGCTGTTTCTGATTCCCAAAAATTTGGGAATTAAAAAATATTTCATCAAAATGATAATCTTTTTTACGAGTTTGTAAGTTTGTATAATAGGCGCCGACTGTTCCCTGAAAACTAGACCAATCACTACCCTCAAAATTCATCTCTAAAAGTCCAGACAATTTTGCAATGGAATCTCGAACAGGAAAATTTAATTTAACTAGATTAGCTTGAAAAATATCAGCGGTAAAATCCATTTTAGGGAGAGCTTTGGAAAAATCAATCTCACCAAAAAAATCAACCTGTAAATTATCATCCCGTATTTCTGATTTTCCCTTAAAAAAATTAGGTTCTAATCTCCCATTAAACAAAATATCTCGGTACCTATAGTCTCTAAATTCTAGCATTGAAATCGATGCGTTTATATCAGATAAAAAAGAACTAGAACGAAAACCTTTTCCATTTAAATAAAATTTGCCAGTCAAAGATTTTACATCCACACTTCTAAATAAAGATCCAAGATTAAAATCAGATAAAATGAGACTTCCATTATACTCCGGAATAGTTTTTGAATCAAAACCAGTAAAATTTAGCGACGACTTTAAATCTCCAATATTAGAGTGTAAAGAAAGGTCAATATCGAAGTCTGAAAAAGTTCCTTTTGCAATAAAACTGGATTGAATTCCCCCTAAAGAAGACCATTCATGTGAACTTTGAAAACAAGTCTCTATCCATTCCCATTCTTTAGCAGCTATGTACAAAGAATCGCATACAATATGGCCATATTGATCACTTGGATTTCGCCAATTATTTAGAGATAAAAAACCTGAAAAGAAAGTATTATTTTGTGTATTTAAAACAATTTTGTCTACAAATATAGAATCTCCTTTAAAATAGATATCTGAAGACAAATTAATTAATGAATGAGATGGCCAAGATAATATAAAGTCTTGCATATCTCGTGCATTAAAAACTAAATTTTTAATTTTAAAAACTGAAGAATCTCTCTCCATAAATAAATCTAAATGAATGGAAGAATTCATATATTCCCATTGGAACTCAGAAGCAAAAAATGAATCTTTTTTTAGCTCAAAGAATGTGGATTTAATCAGTTGCTTTTTATTTTCACAATTCACCCAAGATAGGGACCTTAGAAAAAAATTGTATTGATGACCCAAACGGATGTTATCGGCAATGATCTCTATAGATCGAAAAGATTTTGTTTCCCCCTCATTTACAAGTAACAATTCTCCATCATGTACAGAGATTTTGTGAATTAAAATAGCTTCCGAAAAAAAAGTTAAAAACGATGAAGACAAATCGAAATTAAAATTGGAAAGACTAAAACCAACTCCCTCTGAACGAAGGTAGTATACTGGTGATTTCAAATCGATACTTTTTAAATTTTTAAATTTTGTGAAAGAGGGCTTAAAATGGACTTCAGGAATATATGCAACAGTATCATAATTGGCGTCTAAGAGCAACACATCATACCAATGAAATCCACCAATAATTGATATTTTCAATTTTTTTGAAGAAACAATCAGATCGGACTTCGCCATTACCAAAACATCTAAATATTGTGCCATTTTCTTTTGTGTGAAAGGAACATTCACAGACAAGGTCAGAGCAAAAAACAGGAAGGTCAATAAAAATAAAATCCGGTTGATTATGTTTTTGTATGTATTAATAAGGCAATTGTTTATTTTTGTCAGATGGATAAAAAAAGTATCATTATTCTAGCAATAGAATCTTCCTGCGATGACACCTCTGCAGCAGTTATAGTTGATGCAAAAGTACGATCAAATATTGTAGCCAATCAAAAAGTTCATCAATCCTTTGGGGGGGTCGTCCCGGAATTAGCTTCAAGGGCACACCAACAGAATATTGTTCCTGTTATAGATGAGGCATTAAAGGTAGCAAATATTAATAAAGAGCAATTGGATGCCATCGCTTTTACTAAAGGCCCCGGGCTTATGGGATCTCTTTTAGTAGGCACCTCGTTTGCTAAATCATTATCAATGGCCTTAAACATTCCTTTGATTGCTGTTAACCACATGAGAGGTCATATTATGGCTCACTTTATTAATGATGGACAGAAATCTCCCCAATTCCCTTTTATCTGTCTCAACGTTTCTGGTGGACACACACAAATTATCAGAATTAACAAATATTTTGAAATGAAAGTCTTAGGCGAAACCATCGATGATGCCGCAGGGGAAGCCTTTGATAAAAGCGCGAAAATTTTAGGACTTACATACCCAGGGGGTCCAATGATAGACAAATATGCAAAACTTGGAAAAACCGATGCTTTTCTGTTTACAAAACCGCGAGTAGGTAATTTAGATTTCAGTTTTAGTGGATTAAAATCGAATATTCTTCAACGTATTCAAAAAGAAGTGAAAAATGATTCAGATTTTATTTCTAAAAATCTTAATGACTTATGCGCTTCTATTCAACATACAATAATATCAATCCTATTAGAAAAAATAGACAATGCAGTTCAAAAAGAAAAAATTACACAAATTGCAATTGCCGGAGGAGTGTCGGCAAACTCGGGATTGAGGAAAGCCCTCAAGGAACGTGAAAAAAGTCACGGATGGAATGTATTCATACCAAAATTTGAATACTGCACAGATAATGCTGCAATGATTGCAATTGAAGGCTTCTATAAATTCAAAAATAAAGACTTTTCTGACATGGGAATCACTGCAAAACCAAGAATTAAAATCTAATATTTTTCTCATCACTTAATTTGTCTATTTTTGTGAATAAGATTTCAAGTTATGTACAAAAATATTTTCATTGCACTTCTTCTTTTTATTTGTCTCTCACAGACCATTAACGCCCAAGAAACTCATGACGTAAAAAGAGGAGAAACTCTTTATGGAGTATCGGAAAAATATGGAGTATCTATTTCCGACCTAGTCAAAGCAAACCCTATTGCGAGCAAAGGACTTCGAAAAGGCATGAATCTAGTCATTCCTTTGCTTCACGAAAGTATTGACACAGTAATTTATCAGATGTATAAACTAAAACCTTTGGAATCCTTCTATTCCATTAAAAATAAATTTGGCGTCAGCCAGGAAGAATTACTAGTCTTCAACCCAAAATTAGCAGAGGGATTTAGGTCAGGAACCTTCATTAAGGTACCCCAAAATGAAGAACTATATGTTACCGAAGAACTAGGTTCATTATCTAGCAACGAATCAGAAAACAATAAAAAAATAAAAGATAAAAAATTTAAACTCAAGAGTGAATACAACATCGCCTTCATGCTCCCTCTTTACCTAGACAAAAACGATACAATTGATACTTATAGTGAACTACAAGAGGACATCCACATCTATAAAAAATCTACATATGGTCTCGATTTTTATTCCGGAGCAAAAATTGCAATTGATTTTGTTCACAATGAAGGAATGAATCTCAACGTTCATGTATATGATACACAAAATGATATTAAAGAAACCTTTGATTTAGTTAGTGGAAAAGAATTTGATCAAATGGATTTAGTGATTGGACCTTTTTATTCCAAAAACTTTAAAATTGCATCTGAGATTTTAAGTAGAAGAAATATTCCTACAATAGCTCCACTTTCGACAAAAGGAAATCTTTTAGAAAATATTCCAAACGCATTTCAAGTAATTCCCTCTCTAAAAAAACAAATCACTTATTTATCGAATTTTATTGCCCAAAATTATTCTGATAAGAACATTACTCTTGTTCGAAGGAATAATAAAGACGAACAAAAATATGCTCAGTGGATGACTAGCTTTTTAAATCACGATTCGATACTTTACTTCAAAGAAATCATAGTTGAGGGTGCAGTAATAGATTCTATCCACCACGAATTGGATTCTATGGCTGAAACAAATATTATATTAATTCCATCCAACGAAAAAGATTTTGTTACAGACATGCTCACTAAATTGAATGCCACTAGAGATAGTAATTTTATTGTTTTTGGCATGCCTGAATGGTTTTCTTTTAAAGAGTTAGATCTGAACTATCTAATGGATTTAAATGTACATCTTCCAAATACTGGTTTCATATCATATGAAGATTCTCTCACCAACTATTTTGTAAAAAAATACCAAAAATCTAATTCTGAAGATCCTAGCCGAAGATTTGCATTTTCAGGATTCGATATAACCTATTATTTTCTGTCAGTTCTTTATGAACAAGGTGGAATATCGCCTGACATGTATATGAAGACCCGCGACATGCTAGGTCTTAACTTTGATTTCAATTACAATAGAAATAGAAAAAATGGCTCTCGAAACCAATTCGTTCAAATTATCACCTATGAAGACTTAGAAATTATTCGATTAGAAAAAAATAAGCTAAATCCTTTTTAAAAAACTCAGAGCTTTCTTGTTAAACTCTTCAGGTTGATCTACATTGACAACATGACCACAATTTGCTATTATAATTAATTGAGAAGACTTGTGATTTTCAACAAGTTTGCTTATTGAAGGCAGAAACATATAATCCTGTTCTCCCATTAAATATATCGTGGGAATCCCAAGGTCTTTCATTCTAAATAAAGAAAGTAAAGGATTTACCTGAGAGACCATAGAATACCATCTGATAAATTCTTTCTGGTACAACTTTTTAGCTTCATTGGTGAATAAACTTCGGGACTCACTGTGATTTTTTCTGGGCATAATAATAAAAGCAAAGAACTTGTAGAGCAAAATATAGGGAACAACTGATTTTAAAAAGAGTCCCAAATACATTAAAAACTGACCTCTTATGTTCAATTTCATGACTGCTCCAGCAAGGACCATACTTTGAATCCTTTCAGGAAATCGCTCGGCAATTTCTCGAATAATAATGGTGCCGAGTGAAATGCCGACAAAGTGGCTCTTTTGAATCTGTAAATGATTTAAAACCTCAATTACCTCGTTCCCAATAACATCAAAAGTATAAGATCTTAACTTTTCGTACACCTGACTTTTAGATTTACCATGTCCTCTGAGGTCAATTAACAAGACATTATGACTTTTTTTAAAATCTCTAAGTTGTTTGTACCAAATAGAGCTACTCCCCCCAACTCCATGAATAAATGTTACCCACGAAGTATCATCGCATTTATAAAAAGTTTTAAAATGAAGCATAAATAAATCTACTAACTAAATATAAACTAATGTATTTTTTTTGCAATAAAAGCAAAAAAAGCCCCAAAAAGGGACTTTTAAAAATCTTTAATTAGTGTTTAGAAAAATAATCTGCAGCACCATCGTGACTCTCATCCATAGCTACTTTTCCTTTTTCCCAGTTTGCTGGACAGACTTGGCCATTTTCTTCAACGAAATTTAATGCATCCACCATTCGAAGGGCTTCATCAACATTTCTCCCCAAGGGTAAATTATTTACTAGCTGATGCTGAACAATTCCTTCTTTATCTATCAAAAATAAGCCTCGATATGCAATCATTTCATTATCTGCTTCCAACTCATCATCTTCATTGACATAATAGTCTCCCTTTAAAACATCAAAATTCTTTGAAATAGTTTTATTTGTATCTGCTACAATGGGATAAGTGATTCCCTTAATTCCTCCATCTTCTTTATCCATTTGCAACCATCCCCAGTGAGATTTTTCTGTATCTGTAGAGCAAGCTACCACCACAGTATCTCTTGACTCAAATTCAGCCAAATTCTCCTGAAATGCGTGAAGTTCTGTAGGGCAAACAAAAGTAAAATCTTTCGGGTAGAAGAAAAAAAGTACTTTCTTTTTTCCTAAGAATTGATCTAAAGAAAACTTTGCTTCTTCGGTTCCACCATCTACAATTGCTTTTGCTGTAAAATGTGGTGCTTTTCTTCCAACTAAAACTGCCATGTTTGTTATGATTATGTTTATTATTATTTTTACTTGACAAAACTACAAAAGATTCCTACAAAATACTTATCCACGTATAAATTTTACAGAAGCTTCTATAGCCATATTTAAACCCAAAGGTATATCCGAAGATTTGTAAGGGTGAATTGCACCAAAAGTATGGCCTGTATTTTGAATGGGCTGCAAAATAGAAAACGGAATTATATGATTAAGAAATTCTGCCTCTGAAAAGGAAACAGATTGATCATCCTCTCCGTGAACGATCAAAACTGCTTGTTTTATCTTTTTGCATTGACTAGGAAGATCTAATATCTCTATATTCTCGATAAAAGATTCATAGAATTGATAATATAAAGGCATCATTTGCTTAGTTCGACCATTGTATACATGAGAAACCCCTAAAGATTTCCATTGTAATTTTTCGAGAGGAAACCTAGTTGAAAAATCGCTAACAGATGCCCAAGTAACAGTCTTTTTAATTCGAGGATCCTGTACGGATCCCAGAAGAGCTATTCCTCCACCTCTACTATGACCAATTATAGATAGTTGAGAAAAGTCGATTGGCAAATCAGCATTTTCTAGCCAATCTATTACTATCAATAACTCTTTGAGTTCTATCATGTAATTATTATTTCCAAAAGCCACTAGATCGACAAAATCTAGAGGGTTCTCTGAAGAAACTCCATTGTGTGAAAAATTAAATTTCAAGAAAAAAAATCTTTTTCTGGCAAAAGCATCGGCAATTAAATTATTGGCACCCCAATCTTTAAAACCTTTATAGCCATGAATATAAATAACGGGTACTAGAGGAATATCAAAAGGAATATATCTAAAATCAATACTTATGAGCTTTTCCTTACAGCCTATTATCTCTATGTGTTTAACCGTAATCAAAGAGCATCAATTAACTTACAAAGCAAGCGATCTTTTTCAGTAATCTTATTCTGTAAATCGTGTGTACAAAATGAAAGTTTCACCCTTGAATACAGATTAAAAATTTCAGGATGATGATTCTCATTATCACATATTTCTGCGACTTGATTGATAAACTTCATCGCTGAAATAAAATCATCAAACTTGTACTCTCTAATTAATTTACCTTCTATTTCGTTCCACATATCGAGATATTAACGGGTTATTTATTTGGTATTTATTTGTCATTGATAGCAATTGCCTTTGTGTATACCGATTCATAAAGAGGCATTATTATATTGATATCATAGGCTCTAGATACCTTTTTGGCATTCAAGGAAAATCGAGTATACAAATCTTCATGAGTCAATAGTTTTATTGCATCAGAACACATCTTATTGATATCACCTACGGAGGAGGTGAAACCAGTCTCATGATCAATATTCAAATGTGAAAGTCCTCCGGTATCACTTGATATAACAGGAAGTCCTGCTGACATAGCTTCTAGAGCTACAAGCCCAAAACTTTCTTTCTCTGACGGAAGAATAAATATGTCAGATATAGCTAAAAGACGAGAAACATCTAAACTCTTTCCAAAAAATTGCACATCTTTTGCTAACCCCATTTGTCGACACATTCGCTCTGCTTCATCCCGCTCAGGACCATCACCTACCATAAATAATTTAAGAGATTTTTGGGATCTGATCTTCTCAAAAACGCGGATAACATCCAAGATTCTTTTTACCGGACGAAAATTAGAAACGTGTATCATTATTTTTTCATTTTCTCGCGCATAATTTTCTCTAAGCTTTTTATCAAAAGAAAAATCATGAAGACTAAAATCAATGAAATTTGGGATAACCTCTATCTCTTTATTTATATTAAAATTGGACAAGGTATCTTTCTTTAGACTATCTGATACACAAGTAATAACATCGGAATGATTAATAGAAAAACTCACTGCAGGCGAAAGTATAGGGCTCTTACCAACCAAAGTAATGTCTGTACCATGAAGAGTAGTAACAAGGGGTATAGACAAGCCCTGTTCTTTCAACATCTGACGAGTCAGATATGCTACATAAGCATGCGGAATTGCATAATGAACATGAAGTAAATCTAACTTCTCGTATCGGACGACATCTAATAATTTACATGCGAGACTGAGTTCATATGGTGGGTATTCAAACAAAGGATAATCCGCTACTCTAACCTCATGAAATATAACATTATTTAAATTATCATTAAGTCTCACAGGTTGACGGTAAGAAATAAAGTGTATTTCGTGCCCCTTATCGGCTAGTGCTTTACCTAATTCGGTAGCTACAATTCCGCTTCCTCCAAAGGTAGGATAACAAACAATTCCTATTTTCATATGCTATAATATAGACTTATAGATCACTTCTTGAATTCTTGTTCTAATGTTTTCTTTTACTAAAAGATTATTTTCAGCAGAAGGATGAATTCTATTAGACAAAAATACATAAATCAAATCATATTCTGGATCGGCCCAAGTTAATGTCCCTGTAAATCCGGAATGCCCATAACTAGAACCAGAAGCTTGCTCACAGCTAGGGCCTCCCTCTTCGTTAACAAGAGGTTTGTCAAACCCTATACCTCTTCGATTATCTGTTTCACAATATTGACATGAAGTAAATTCAATTAATGTCCTCTCCTGAACAAAACGTTTCCCTCCATATAGACCCCCATTTAAATACATCTGCATTAACTTTGCAATATCATTCGAGTTGGAAAAAAGTCCAGCATGCCCTCCCACTCCGTCTTGCATTGCAGCTCCTGGGTCGTGCACATAGCCTCGAAGAAGTTGATGTCTGAAATAGTTGTCATCTTCCGTAGGTACAATAAAACCAACATCAAATTTATCTAATGGATGATAGGTGGTATAATTCGCACCTAATTCTTCAAATATTCTTTCTTGGACCAATATTTTAAGAGACTTATTTTCTTGAAATTCAATGACTGACTTCAGAAGATAATAAGGAAGATCACTGTATTTATAGCCTTCTTCGTCTCGCATCTTAGAATGAAGAACCCTATCCAAAATAGAATCTGAATATGAGGAATGCATGAATAAATCTTTTGCAACCTGAATAGTAAATAGACCTTCATATGATGTAGAATAAAGAGAATCAATTTTACTTCCGTCCTCATTCAAGGTTTTTTTGTAGAAAGGAATCCAGGGCCAAAGCTGCGCATTATGAGCTAATATTTCTCTAGGGGTCAGTAAAGCTTTTGAGCATGTATCTTCCATATTCATATAGGAAATCATTGACTCATCTAAGTCAAAAGTTCCCGCATCTATTTTTTGCATGATCAATGGTAATATCGATGCAATTTTAGTTACAGAAGCAAGATCGTAAAGATCAGAATCTTTGACTCGAGTAATTTCATCATAGGTATGGAAACCAAAACTTTTATTGTAAACCACAGTCCCTGATTTAGCCACCAAAACCTGGCATCCTGGTGTTGCTTTCATTTGAATAGCTTGATGGACAATACTATCTATTAAAGATAAGGTATCGGAATCAATGCCAACAGAGCTAGGAAGAGCATACTTTAATCTACCGAGTGATTCACGAACAATACTCGTCCCTAAAGGAAATTTATTACTTAGAGTCACAGGTAATCTCCCCTTTATTTTACTTGCACCAAAAATAGCTTGTCCAGCAGCAGATTGCATTTTCTCTGAATTTTGATAAGCAATGAGAATAGATTTTACCTCATCTAAATAATCGGCATCAAGCAAACTATAAGGATTAGCAAAAACAATTAAAGAGACATTGGTTTTATAGGAAAGTCGCTTAATCAACTCTTTGTCTTTGCTGGAAATTTCGTAAGATTTCCATGGCGATAAATTGGACTTGTGAAGGGATATAATTAGTTGATCGTAGAGCTCTGGATTTTCATTTTTCTCATCAAATGCACTTACAGAGGCATATTTTTTTAATTGGTTGAAAAATATTTGTCCCGGAGGCTCACCTATTCCAAGCCAACCAATCTTCTTATTTTTCAGACCGACAATGGGCAACAAATCTTCTTGATTTTTAATCAACGTCAATGCATTCTCGTTCATTTTATCCCTTAAGAGTTCATTCTGACTATTTAGAGTTTTTTCTCGAACATATAGCGAATCAATTGGGGTGAAATTAGAGAGACTTAGCCATTCTTTTGCCTTCAAAATTTTATGACAAGACGAATTAATTCTATCGACTGCTAATGTACTATCATTAATTGCCATCAGAATTGCTTCGAATGCAGCAGGGATATCCTCAGGAAAGAGCAAAACATCGTTCCCCGCTTTTAATGCTTCAACCTCAAGTCTTCCGGACTCATAAAAAGAACTCACTCCTTTCATATTTAATGCATCAGTAAATATAAGTCCCTTAAAATTCAGCTCTTGAACTAATAACGAATCGACGATGACGGGCGAAAGTGAACAAGCTCTGTTTTTTGTAGTATCCAAGGAAGGAATATTTAAATGTGCGACCATAACCGAAGCAACCCCTCTATCTATTAATTGTTTGAAAGGGGGAAGATCTAACGAGTCTATGCTAGCTCTGTCGTGCGAAATTAGTGGCAGTGTTTTATGAGAATCAGATTTAGTGTCACCATGGCCAGGAAAATGTTTAGCGCAAGCTAAAACTCCAGCATCTTGCATCCCATTCATTAAAGCTAACCCTTTTTTTGTCACATCAGAGACACTTTCTCCATAAGATCTTGCACTTATTATAGGATTCTGAGGATTAGAGTTAACATCGACTACAGGAGCGAAATTAAAATGAATTCCCATAGCATGACATTCTTTTGCTATAGCTCTACCCATATTATAAATAAGAGAATCGTTAGTAATGGCACCTAATGTCATGTTCCAGGGGTAGGGTTCTAAACTATCAATACGCATGGCTAAACCCCACTCTCCATCAATTCCATTCATAAGCGGAATAGGCGATTTACTTTGAAAACGATTAACAAGAGACACAGTACTCAATGGACTAGACTGAAAATAAATAAGCCCTCCAATTCCATAATCTGCAATCAGTTTATCAACCATTAAATAGTTATTTTCATCGGTATTTCTTCCATTGGCTGCTACCATAAATAGTTGGCCAATTTTTTCTTCTAAAGTCATAACATTCATGAGTGAATCAGCCCATGGTGTTGAGATATTGAGATAGGGCGGGTCTTTTGGAGGATTGGAATCAGGGAATTTCCCACCTCCCCAAAAACTCCAGAAACCAAAAATAAATAGGAGAGTAAAAAAACGGAAAAACATATTAAAATTCAATTTATAATTCTCGATTAAAAATACAGAGAAATGTATCAAAAAGAAGATTTAGAAGTTTTAAAATAATATTTTTTATTAACAATTTATTCATAAAACAACTTGGTCAAAAAATGGTCAATTTGAGCTATATTTTTATATTTTCGAAATTAAAAGTTTGGACTATGAAACTTTGCATTGCAGAAAAGCCAAGTGTGGCAAAAGAAATAGCTAAGATACTGGGAGCAGATGAAAAAAAATTGGGCTTTTACCAAGGCAATGGATACCAAGTAACTTGGACTTTTGGTCATTTTTGTACACTGAAAGAGCCACATGAATATAATCCTTCTTGGAAACCTTGGAATTTAAGTCATCTTCCCATACTGCCACCAGCTTACGAAATAAAATTAATAAAGAATAAAGGAGTTCAAGAACAATTTAATATAATTAAATATTTAGTCAAAAATGCAAGCTCAATTATCAACTGTGGGGATGCAGGACAAGAGGGAGAATTGATACAAAGATGGGTTTTAGAGAAAGCAAAAAACATAAAACCCATAGAACGATTATGGATTTCATCTCTTACCAAAGAAGCCATTAGGGAAGGCTTTTCAAACTTGAAAGATGGACGCAATTACGACCCATTGTTTGAAGCGGGAAAATCCAGAGCAATTGGAGATTGGATCCTTGGGTTTAATGCGACTCGACTTTATACACTTCGCTTTGGAAATGGTAAACAAGTTCTCTCGATTGGACGAGTTCAAACCCCTACTTTGGCGATGATAGTTTCTCGTCAAAAAGAAATTGAAAACTTCAAAAGTCAAAAATTCTGGACGCTAGAAACTAAATTCAAAAACACCCTATTTCAATCCGAATTAGGCAAAATATCCGATAAAGAAATAGGGCTTGAATTACTAAAAAAAACTTCTTCTATCGACATGGAAATCACTACTAATGAGACAAAAGAAGCTAAAGAAGGTGCTGCTAGACTATTCGATCTTACCTCACTTCAAGTTACATGTAACAATCGTTTTAGCATGTCTGCAGAGGATACATTAAAAACTATTCAAAACTTGTATGAAAAAAAGCTATGTTCTTATCCGAGAGTTGATACTACTTTTTTGCCAAACGATGTCTATCCAAAAATTAAAAGAATACTTGAGGGGTTGAGGGTTTATAACGATATTATTCAACCTTTACTTGGGAAAACAATAAGAAAATCAAAAAATATATTTAACGACAAGAAAGTAACTGATCATCACGCAATTATACCTACTGGCCAGAATCCAGTTTACACACTAAATTACCAGGAAAAAATTGTGTTCGACTTGATTGCAAAAAGATTTATTGCAGCGTTTTATCCGGACTGCCTAATATCTAATACCATAGTAAAAGGAAAAATTAAAGATATTTTATTTCGCACAAGTGGGAAACAAATATTAGATCCAGGATGGAGAAAAGTCTTTGAAAAAGACAAAAAAAAGGAAATTTCTGAGACTATATTGCCCAACTTTATACTAGGAGAAAAAGGAGAGCACCAACCTAATTTAATAGAAAAATCCACAAAATCACCGGCATGGCATACCGAGGGATCTCTTCTAAGATCGATGGAGACTGCAGGTAAACAAGTTGAAGACGAAGAAATGCGAGACCTCATGAAAGAAAATGGAATTGGGCGCCCCTCTACAAGAGCAGCCGTGATTGAAACCCTAATAAGAAGAAAATACATTATCAAAAAAAAAAGGAAGTTGGTCGCCACACTTATAGGTATTCAATTAATTGACACGATAGAAAATGATCTACTAAAATCACCAAAACTAACGGGTCAATGGGAGAAGAAACTTAGAAATATTGAATTAGGAAATTATAAATCTTCCGTATTTATAAAGGAAATGGAAGCATTGGTTAATAAATTAGTTCAGAACGTAAAAACAAAATCTACTGAACCAGCGTTAAAGAAAATAGGATTAATGCCAAGTAAAAAAATAACGAACATAGTATGCCCTAAATGTAAGACCGGATATAT
This sequence comes from Flavobacteriales bacterium, assembly GCA_002707145.1. The sequence continues at coordinate 18,279 of PAMD01000022.1, forward strand.
TTTGACAGGGAAAAAAGGATGTGGTTGTAGTAACTTTAATAAAACATGTGATTTTGTTATATATTTTAATCAATTTGAAAAAATTCTAAAATCAAAACAAATAATAAAATTAATTAATTTTAAAAAAACCAAATTGCTAAAAGGTTTTAAGCACAATAATGTGGAAGTAGATGCAAGACTATTACTCAATGAGGAATTTGAGATAGTACTAGACGTAAGTAATAAACAGATTCTTCGATGTCCTCAATGCAAAACTGGTAAAATCATTACTGGAAAAAATGCCTTTGGATGTAATCGGTATATGGAAGGATGTAAAACTCGTATTCCATTTAAAATTCATGAAAAAAAAATAACAAAGAGCCAACTAAACGAATTACTTTGGAAAGGAAAAACTAGATTCATTAAGGGATTTATTATAGATGGGAAAAAGAAAAATGGACATTTGAAATTGAGTGAAAATTTCGAAATCTATCTTTTGGAAAAGTAAATGCACAGAACTAAATCAGATTATTTCTTGTTACCAAAACAAAAATTAACGCCAAGTTGTAATGCAATATTTTTGGCATCAAAGACATCAGCAGCTAAAGTGTTGTCGATAATTAGATGCATTTGAAATGGACCGGGCGAAAGCACAAAACCAGCAGCTATATTAGTTGTGCCATTTAAATTTTGATAAGAAGCAAGAAGCTCTAAAGATTCCGATACTTGAAGCTGATAACCCAAACTAACTACATTAAACCGACTTGAAATTTGATCTCTAGAATGAAATAAAAATGAAAAACTATGCTGTTCATTCAATTCATATTTAGCCCCAAAAAATAAATTTGATTTTAACTTTGTACTGTAAGAAGTAGAACTCTCAGTAAGAGAAAAAACATTGCTTAAAGAATCGACTATTTCTTCAATTTGAGCCTCAAAATTATTATCGCCAGAACTAGAAATCTCAAGACCGTCAATGATATAATCTACTTGTCCATCGGTGGAATAATTTACATTGTTCCCCTTAGCCCAATTAATTTTTCCTAAATCATTAATTGCCAAACTTACTTCTAATTTATCTGTAGCTTGGTAAGTCATCCCAAAATCAAGTGCAAATCCGTTATTTAGCAGAGGATCAAAAGACAATGAATCCACTGCAATACCCTGACCAGAGGTTTGAATCATAACATTTGCGTTTATACTCGTCAAATAGACAGGAATAGATGTAGAATCGGTATACAAAGATAAATTCATTCTTTCGCTATTAACATTCGCTAGACCATGTAAAATCTTAAATCTGGTGCCAAGACTCAGTTTATCAATTGGCTTAATAGAAGCTCCAAAATAAAAGCTATTGTAAAGCGAGGATTGAAATTTTTCGGAATTAAAATTCATTTCTTCGTTTAAGAAATATGCATTCCCACGAGAAAAATAATCTAAAAATTCTCCAGAAACAACAACACCAAAATTAGCAACTATTTCATCACCCATATAGGCGAAAATATTTTTCTTGTAGCCCAACTTTAAGCCCATAAAAAAGATCTGCTCTCGAGCTTGCATATATATTCCTCTGCCGTCCTCTAGACGGTTAACAAGAGATGGTAGGTCAATTCTTAGACTGTCATCGGATCCTTTTTTCAAGACTTCGTTTAATGAAAAAGGAGATTGAAATCCAAGATTCAAATTAGACAAAGCTGGAAAGCCTATAACCACATTAGACTCAGGAAAAGCGGAGGCATTCGAACTAGAATTTAAAATAAAAGCTTGAGAATGATAACCGGTATGAATGTTTTGAGCCATCAAATTTTCAAAAGATAAAACTACAACCATTATAAGAATATACTTCTTCATTATTGCTCTATTTTAAGTTCGATTATTACACCAGCATCAATCACAAATTCATAATCAGTATAAAAGCGAATGGCCAAATTTTGATTTTCAAAAGAATTCATTTGAATATTGAGTAATACCTGATTGGCATTAAAAATTGCATCGATCTGCCCGTCATCCATTTCTATCAAACTCTCATAAATATTGGGAGTTATAGTTCGTCCTATTTCGTCGACAGCTGCCGCTTCTAGTAAATCTAATTTTATACTATCCAAAACGAATCCTGTTAAAGAATCAGAAAACAAAATAGTTAAATTCACATCTAAGGGAAAATCATTTTCTGTGCGAAGTTTAAATTTCACACGCTCTATGTCAAGCCCCTGATCTTTAGGGTTATTTTCAGAAAAAGTAAGATCTAAAGTATCCCTAGACACTGCGTCCTCAATTCTTAAATGAAGAGGTAAATCCATTTCAAATCCGATGGAGATTTCTGTTCCGGGCGAAAGAGTATTCAAAACAGATTCATCATTATCAGGATTGGTTGTTACTGAGCCGCTGTAGGATATAACGGATGGGGATAAAGCGATTAATTGGGAAAGCTGAGAATTTGAATTATTAAACTCTTCTGAAGTAAATTCATTAGCTGGAATATTTATTAGGGGTCCATTCAGACTAACCTGTTCCCCTGCATTGGTCCCAAGTAGATCCAAATCAATTTCAAAGGGAATCCCTATGGAATTGTCCACAAAAAATCTTAAACTTGGACTTTCTAGTTGGATTCCAGAAGTAATATCTTCTAAAACACTCACATCAATATTTAAGACATCTTGTTCGATATACTCAGTTTGCTGACCAAAGTGGCCTGTAACGGAATTAAAATCTAGATCTACTATCCCAATTGAAAGTCGAACAGAATCTGTAAAGTCGTAAGTGGTAAAATTGGAAGCGGAATTGATTTGAGTTTCATAGCTTACAGATATAACGTTAGAACTGGAAGGAAAATCAAACTTGTATTCTGATAAATCATCTAGGATAATCGTAGAAGAAAAGCCTGTGTTTTCAATAGAAATATCTTTGCTATAAGAATGTCCCTGGGGATCAATTAATTGAGGGATACTTAAAATTAAATCTAAATTTGCATTAATTGAAGATTCGTATTCGTATTGAATAATTCCAGAAGAAAGTTGTACTTCAATTAACTCAATATCATCATCCAATTCAAAATCAAAAGAAAAAGAGTCAGAAGGACCATCATCAATCTCTGGCATAATAACGATTCCATGATTTATCTCAAATGCATCTCCCTGAATATCTATGGTAATATTATCTCCAATTGAAATAGGTTGATAAACGTTAGAATCAAAAGGACTTGAATCTACACCGCTACCCGCGACAAAAATCTCTACTACTTCAAAGGAAATGTCACTATACAAAGTTTGGTTGTCCAAAACAATAGACTGGATATAGGATTCTCCGGGCATGATATTTGAATAACTGACATCTCCTATAAAATCGTTTGCAAATTGATTTTTTAATTGAAGTCTGAGAAAATCAATCGGCACTCCTAAATTGTTTATTACATTCAAAGACAAAGATCCAGAAACTATATCGATACTAATAAACTGATCCGAAATATTTTGATCGTATACTCCTCCATACTGAGAATTAATTGGCGGAAACCAAGCTAAACCTCCGTTTAGTTCGGAAAAACTAAAGGCATTTGAAATATTTGATGATAGAACAGGATCAGTTAGCTTTTGAGAAAGCTCTTCAAGAGTAATAATCTGACTGTCGCTAACTTCTGGAAGATCAATAGTACCTATTTCAAATGATTTTATGGAGGGAGCTTGGTCATTTAGGCTTAAGAACTCATCACTATAAACTTTAGCAATATCTTCCTCCATGTACATGATTTTGATAGCTCCATCTGGATCAAAAGTCATATTTTCATTCTCTGGAAGGAGATCAATTAAAGCAGTGGTGGAGTGTATGACAGGAATCGCCATTTGGGTCTCGAGATTCAAATCAGTACTTAGATTTGTTAAGTCTTCATCCAAACATGAATTAAAGATCAACAGTAAAGAAACGAGAATAAGATTCTTAATATAATTCATTTGATTAGCTAGTTAAAATATTTGATCAAATTTACAATTTGTTACTGTACGAATGAAAATTTCATAAATTTAATGTCAATCTTGCCAAATACTGGTGATGATCGTCTTGATAAATATGATCTATATTCCATCCCGACCTAATTGCGATCTCCTCCAAAACATCGAAACCCACAAACAACCATGGAAATTTATCTGCAATTACATTCTTATAAACCAAAGAATAGTCTAAATCACCATAATAGTTTTTTTGGAGATCCACCCATAAGCCACCATCATGATCTTCGAACATATATTTAATATCTGAAGAATCTAGAAGTACTTGACCATTAGTTTTAATCATTTTCTTAAGCAGATTTAATAGTGGCTCTAAACCATCGAGAGTTTTAGCCAAACCTATGCCGTTCATCATAAATAATATTGTGTCAAATCTACTGGACTCAAAGGTCCATATATCTTTACATATAACTTTATTAATACCTCGATGTCGCATAACTTCACAGGAAGCCATAGACAAATCAATAGCTGTGACGTCAAAACCATTATTCTGTAAAAATAAGCTGTGTGCTCCTGCCCCAGCCCCAACGTCTAAAACACTACCTTTCACCATTTCAAGGGCAGTCTTCTCAAGATAAGGCATAGAGTTAAATTTTCTGAAAAGATGAGAAACAGGAAGTTCCTCACCCTCTGTAATGTTAGTATTCACAAAAATAGGGCTTTCATCTTTGTGAAAAAAAAAGTTTGATATGGCTTGCCCCATCGGGTCATTTTCTATCCTTAGCATAATACTGCGTATATTTGAGGCAAAAGTAATAAAATTAGCATGGAGCTTAAACCAATTATTCTCTATTATAATTTGTATTTTTAAAAATAAAAGCCAGTTGCAAGAAGAAATTGATAGATTAAAAGTTAAAGCTCAAACAGACAAAAAGGCAAACAAAAGACTTTTTATCAAGCTAAAAAAAATGAAAGGTACTATTCTTGACCAAAAATTCCATTCATTACATGAAGAAACCTTTCGCGATATTAACTGTATGGAATGTGCAAACTGTTGCAAGACAAGTAGTCCAATATTTATTCAAAAAGATTTAGATCGGATTGCCAAACATCTTAACATGAAAACCCACTCATTCTATGATAAGTATCTAATGCGAGACGAAGAATTCGATATTGTACTTCAAAAGACGCCTTGCGAATTTTTGACTATCAATAATACCTGTTCAATTTACGATGTTAGACCTCGAGCATGTAAGGAATACCCCCATACAAATCGAAAAAAAATGAATCAAATACTTTCATTAACTATAAAGAATATCGAAATATGTCCAGCGGTTTCTAGAATAGTTGATAAGATGAAATAATTTACTTTTTCAACTACCACTTTATAGCTCGGGTCATCTCTCTCTTCCCTGGAGGGCCTGGAATACTTTGAAGATCAAAACCTACAGATTTCAAAGTACGCTTCACAGAACCTTTTGCACAATATGTAACCAAAATGCCCCCTAAAATTAAAGATTCAAACATGGATTCAAAAATCTCTTGTGTCCATAATTCCGGTTGAATTTGTGGTGCAAAAGCATCAAAATAAATGAGATCAAATGCATTTTCAAAATGAGTTTCTTGAAGTTTTAACTTCAATTTCTTGAGCCTAAAAAAAGAACTAATCTGGCAATAATTTCCCCAAGAACATGTATGCATTTTAGCATACATTTCAGCCTCCAAATAATCTGATTTATGTGATAAATAATTAAGTTGTGAAACAAGTTCCCAATCTAGAGGATGAATTTCCAATGATGTGAATTTTACTTTTCTTTTAACATTACTAGCAGCCAAAAGTGTCATCCATGCATTTAAGCCTGTACCAAAGCCAACCTCTAGTATTGAAAGCTCATTCTTAGAAGAAATAAACTCAAAGCCTTCCTTGACAAATACATGAGCAGATTCACGAATAGCGCCATGCCTAGAATGGTAAGTCTCATTTAATTCAGGAACAAATAAGGTGTTAGAGCCGTCTGATGTAATTATAATTTCTTTCTTCAAGCGATATGATTTTATACAAATATAACAAACCAATATCGTATATTTGAAAAGTTAAAAACTATATGAACTAATGGCCTTGAAAAAAAAAAAATTTCCAAAAAAATCTCTAGAATTTCTTGAAAAATATATCAATAATCCGTCACCAACAGGATTTGAGACGGAAGGGCAAAAACTATGGCTAAGCTATCTAAAACCTTTCATTGATATTTATTCAATTGACACCTATGGGACAGTTGTTGGAATTATTAACCCTGATGCAAAATACAAAGTAGTAATTGAGGCACATGCAGATGAAATATCCTGGTTCGTACATTATATTTCAACTAATGGATTTATTTACCTTAGAAGAAATGGTGGTTCAGATCATCAAATTGCTCCCTCGAAAAGAGTTAATATTCATACTAAAAAAGGAATGATAAAGGCTGTATTTGGTTGGCCTGCTATCCATACTCGAACTGCCAAAAACGAAAAAAACCCACAGCTTGATAATATATTTTTAGACTGTGGTGCAGACTCCAAAAAAGAGGTTGAAAAAATGGGGATTCACGTAGGTTGTGTGGTAACCTATGAAGACGAATTCACAACTTTAAATAATCGGTACTTTATAGGAAGAGCTCTAGATAATAGAATGGGGGGCTTTATTATTGCCGAAGTTGCACGCTTGCTCAAAAAAATAAAAAGAAACTTCCATTTGGACTATATATCATAAATTCTGTCCAAGAAGAAGTGGGACTTCATGGTGCAAAAATGATTGCTGAATCCATTCGTCCTGATGTGGCCATCGTTACTGATGTTTGCCATGACACTAACACCCCTATGATCAACAAAATTAAACAAGGTGATCTCAAATGTGGTCTTGGTCCTGTACTTTCATATGGGCCAGCAGTTCAAAACAATCTCTTAAACTTAATCATTAACACAGCTGATAAATCCAAAATTCCATTTCAAAGATTAGCTGCATCCAGAGCTACCGGAACAGATACAGATGCATTTGCCTTTTCAACCGGAGGGGTAGCTTCTGCCCTTATTTCTCTTCCCTTAAGATACATGCATACAACCGTTGAAAGCGTTCATATGAATGATGTTAAACATGTCATAGAATTGATTTATCAAACACTATTAAAAATTGAAAATAATCAAGATTTTAGATATATGTAATAACTATGAAGGTTACTAAAATAAAAGATAGTCGTTGGTCGAAAGAATTTACAAATGATAGTGATTTTGGGAGAACCTTTTCTGACCATATGTTCCTTCAGAAATTCAGTAATGGTAAATGGGAGACCCCAGAAATATTACCCTATGGAAATTTAAGTCTTTCACCCTCACTTCATTCACTTCATTATGGACAATCTATTTTCGAAGGAATGAAAGCCTTCAAAAGCGAACAAAATGAAGTGTTTCTTTTTAGGCCTGAGAAAAATGCCCAACGATTTAATCAATCTGCCATTCGCATGTGTATGCCTGAGGTAAAAGAAGAATTATTTTTAGAGGCCATTCAAAAACTTTTGAAGCTAGACCATAAATGGATTCCTAGTGAGTTAGATTCTGCTTTATATATTCGACCTTTTATGTTTGGGTCTTCAGAACTAATAAAAGCGGCCCCATCAGAAGAATATACCTTTGCAATTATTACTTCTCCTGTTAAATCTTATTACAAAGGAGAACTTAATTTAAAAATAGAACTCGATTATACTCGTGCTTCAAGAGGAGGAACTGGTGCGGCAAAGGCTGCAGGAAATTATGGTGCTTCATTTTACCCAGCAAGATTAGCAAAAGAAAAAGGGTTTGATCAATTAATATGGACAGATAGTTACCAACACAAATTTATAGAAGAAGCAGGAACAATGAATATTTTTTTCCGTAAAGGGAACAAATTGATTACACCCCAACTAAGCGATTCTATTTTACCCGGGATTACGCGTGATAGTATAATAAAACTAGCAAATCATGAAGGTATTGATTGTATTGAAAAGCGAGTTGATATAGAAGAAATGATGCAAGATGGAATTCAAGGAAAAATTTTGGAAGTCTTTGGGGTAGGAACTGCAGTCTCTTTATCCAAAATTAACTCCATAAGTTATTTAAATAAAAAAATTGAATTCCAAACAACAAAAAATAGTTTTCTTGAAAAATTAAAAACTAAACTACAAGACATACAATATGGTAGATGTCCCGATCCATTTCAATGGCGAAATAAAATTATTCTTAACAAGTTTTAGTCCTCTATGATTTTTCTGATATTGGGCTTAAAGTAATTTTCTCCTTTCAAAACTTTACCATCATCTCTAAAAATTGGATTCCCATTTGAGTCCAGCTTAGATAGATTTGATCTTTGAATCTCCTCAAAAACCTCTTCTATTTTATTTTGCAAGCCATGCTTTAAGATTGTTCCACACAAAATATAAAGTTGGTCTCCAAGAGCATCGGCAATTTCAATTAAATCTCCATCTTTGCATGCATCTAAATACTCCTCATTCTCCTCTTTCATTAGGTTGTATCTTAGCTTGAAAGTATCTTGACCTATCTGTCCGATGGGTGAATTTTCATTTCCAATATTGAATATCTCATGAAAATGAGCTACATGTGCAATTTGCTTTTTCATAATATTTAAATTGTAAGTGACTTTATTTTAGTTAATTTTGTTGAAATTTAAAAAACTTATCAGATGAAAAGAATCACAAGCATTTTATTTTTCAGTTTATTTTATTTAAATCATATTTGTGCCCAAGATACCTTATCCATATCTATGGATTCTAGTACTTTAGGTTGGATTGGTGAAAAAGTGACTGGACAGCATTCTGGCAATATCAACGTTCAAAGTGCATTTCTAGTAATTGATAACAACAAATTAGTTGGAGGAGAATTTGACATTGACATGCAAAGCATCAAGTGTACAGATATTGAAAACCCAACATACGCCTTAAAACTTGAAAATCATTTAAAGGATGATGATTTTTTTGCAGTGGATAAATATCCTGTTGCAAATTTTAAAATAACCAATGTAATTTTTGATAGCAATACCTACATGATATCCGGAGTTATAATTATTAGAGATATTCCTCAAGAAATCTCCTTTCCTGCGAGTTTTCATAACCATGGTGATGTGTTTCATGCAGATGCTACTCTAAAAATCGACCGTACTAAACACGACATAAAGTATGGATCAGGATCATTCTTCGAAGAATTAGGAGATAGAATGATATATAATGATTTTACACTTAACATTCATTTGGAAGGTGAAAAATGAGAATTCATTTTAAACTTTGGTTTTACAATTTTCTAATTGGTCCGTACCTTAATTAGTTTCTATTTAAAACATTCTATTAAAATACTTAAATTATTTGTACCCTAAAATAATAAATATGTCTCACAATCCAGCAAATAGTATTCAAGATATAAAAAACTTTGGTGAATTCGGAGGAGTAAATCCCTCGATTGCTGATTCATCTACTTTTACATACCTTGAAGCCTCAACTATGCAGGCGGTTTTTGAGGGAGAACAAAAAGGTTGTCATTTATATTCTCGTCATACTAACCCAAGCACAAATTACCTTGGAAATGCACTTGCTGCCATGGAGAATACAGAGGCCGCTTTTGTAGCCTCTTCTGGAATGGGTGCAATTACAGCCTGTTCTCTTCAAATATGTCAAAGTGGAGACGAGATAATCTCTAGCCGAACAGTGTATGGCGGAACCTATGCCTTTTTTAAAAACTTCCTTCCTAAATTAGGAATCAAAGTTCACTTTGTTGACATAACTAAAATTAAAGAAATCAAGGCTCATATTAATAAAAAAACCAAAATGGTATACTGTGAAACAATCAGTAATCCACTTTTAGAAGTGGCTGACATTCCTAGTATTGCCTGTCTAACAAAAGATACAGATATTCAACTGGTCGTTGATAATACCTTTACACCCCTTATTTTTTCTCCAGTACAATTAGGAGCAGACGTTGTTATTCACTCATTAACAAAATTTATCAATGGTGCATCTGATGCTGTAGGTGGAGCGGTTTGTGGAGATGCCGAATTCATCGGTTCAATGCTAGATGTAAATGATGGGGCGGGTATGCTTTTAGGACCAGTAATGGATAGTTTTAGAGCTTCTAGTATTCTGAAAAACTTGAAAACTCTCCACATTAGAATGAAGCAACATAGTAAAAATGCAGGCTATCTTGCTGAATATTTCTCTAAGGAAGGTATTGATGTTTTTTATCCTGGAGCAAATCAACATCCACAACATTCTCTGACTAAACTTACATATAATGCAGAATTCGGTTTTGGTGGCATGTTGGTTATCGATGTAAAAACGAAAGAAAATGCATATGCTCTTATGGAAGCTATGCAAAAAGATAATATTGGATATTTGGCCGTAAGTCTTGGTTTTTACAAAACACTTTTCTCGGCACCAGGATCTAGTACTTCATCTGAAATCTCCGAAGAAGAACAAGACCAAATGGGAATTTCGGAGGGAATGATTCGTCTATCAATTGGAATAGACAATGATATAGATAGAACCTTCCAAATGATGAAGAAATGCATGAAAGAAGTCGGAGTTTTATAAATTATAAATATTAAAAAACACTAATAATAGTCATCTTTATTGATGATATTTTTTAATATGATAAACGTTTAAAAAAATTGTGACTCCCATCAATATAGATCTCCTGCTCAATATATAATTGATTGGGACCAATCTTTTGACGGTAAATTCTTTGCCCTAATAAATCAAAATAACGAGATTCAGAAATCAATTTGTTCCTATCATTACTATCTAAAGCCAAAGTAGCGTTCACTACCTCAATAGAAGTTGATGCAATAATCTCTACCAAACCATTATTTACAGATAAAACTACTTCCATAATACCATTTTCTGAATAGGTGTGTAATGGATTAAATTCACTAGAATACATTTCATCACCAAAAGACCAAAATTCTTGGAAATCATTTCCTAAACCTTCCACATTGGAATAAAATTGGTAGAGTCCATTACTGTAAACAACAAAAGTTATCTCAGCAAAATAAAAAATACAAGATCCGTCGTCTGTATTAGCCACGGATGAATAATTATATGCTTCTGTATCATTACAACCCAAAATAATAGGAGTCAAACACATTGATAAGTCCTCTGTATTGACTTCGGGATTATATTCCAGGAACTCTGAATCTGAACAACCAACAACTATCTCTTCACAGGAATTATCATCTGTATTAGCTAAGATATTATAGTTAAATGCTAAGGGATTAGTGCAGCCCAATTCAACAAGAATGTGACATGAACCGTTATCAAGATTTGACATAATATTATATTCTATGTAATTCTGATCGGTACAACCTTCTAAAATAATCGAGATACAAGAACCATCATCAATATTTGCCAAAGAATTGTACTCTAGGAATTCCATATCTGTACACCCCTGAACAATCAATGTTTCACAAGATTCGTTTTCTACATTAGCTAATTCATCAAACTCTATAAACAACTCATCCATACAACCCGTAATTACGGGAGTTAAACAGGTATTAATATCAACTGTAGCTTGAGGGTCAAACTCAATAAAATTGGGGTCCATACAACCAATTTGAGCAATATTTAGACAGGAACCGTCATCTTGATTGGCTTCAAATAAAAATTCCAAATAAATGGGATTCATACAACCCATAACAATCAAATTTAGGCAAGAGCCGTCATCTAAATTAGCAGGAGGGAAATACTCTAAATAATCAGCATCAGAGCAACCAAAAATAGCAATAATTGCGCAAGTCCCATTGTCAATATTTGCGTTAAAATCAAATTCTACAAAGTCACTATTTGTACAACCCTCTACTTGACAGGACCCATCATCAGTATTTGCATTTGAATCATAGTTAAGAGCGTTATCTATCGTACAACCCATTATCACTAATGCCGAACATGTGCCATCATCTGAATTAGCAAGAGCATTAAATTCAATGTAATTAGGATCAGTACAACCGGAAACAAAGTCAATACAAGATTGATCGTCAACATTTGCTGCACTATTGTAATTGGCTGCCTGAGAATCTGTACATCCATATGTAGCTTGAATAGAACAAGAACCATCGTCTAAAGTGGCGTCTTCATTGTATTCTACAAAAAATGAATCTGTACAACCCAAAATATTCGGAATACAGCTACCATCATCTACATTAGCGAGATTAGTAAAATTCTGTGCATTAATGTCAGTACAACCGGTTACTGCAATAGTCTCACATGAGCCATCATCTAGTGTAGCGGTAAGATCAAACTCAGCGAATCCATTATCCATACACCCCTCAATTTTTGGTATGCAAGTGCCGTCATCAAAAGTAGCTGTAGATAGAAAATTTATTGCAGTAGAATCTGTACAACCCTCAATAGTAATAATTGAACAAGTTCCGTTATCGTAATTTGCTTCAGCGTTATATTCGATATAATCTTCATCTGTGCATCCTAAAATAGCCCATTCTGGAAAACCGAAAATTCCCCGAACACTTATAGCATACTCTTTGGGAATTATATCAGAATTTACATCTGGATTATCTAAAATAATTGTTAATGAGTAAGCATTTGATTCATCTTCTTCGTTAGAGGACCATAGAGAATTTGTATTTGTAGCGCTAATATATTCTACTTCACCAGAAGTATTAAAAACACCTCCAGACATTTGTGCAGCAAAGCCAGATACTCCGTCTGCTTGTAATTCTATACCATTAAATTCACTTGATAAGATATTCAGCTCCTGAAGATTGGGTAAATGCCATCCAAAGGGAACTGCAGACTGAGCAGCATTCCAATCGTAGTATCGACCGTTCTCAGTAATATTGTAATCATTTATTCCAGCATAGGTAAACCCCCCATTTAATTGACTCACTGTTCCGCCGGCATCGATGAAGAGTTCAGATGCATCTGGTATTTGGAATCTGGCATTCTCCGCCATCCAACATTGATCAGCAATTAAAATAGTTGAATAAGAATATCCATCTCGATCATCTCTGAAATTCATCCCACAAAGCCACTCATCTAACTGGTATACACATGGATCATCTTCCAAATTATAAGTTGCAAGTGGATTATAATTTAAGGCTGATTCAGAAAAACAGTCGTCTATTATAAAAGTAGTACAATCTCCATTATCAAAATCTGCGTCAAATCCCTGATTGTAATATTCAGCATAGTTAATATCAGTACAACCCGGAGCATAATAACAAGAAGCATCATCCTCTTCCGCATCAGGATTAAAGTTAAATGCACTATCTATCATACATCCATAAACTACATAATCGTAGCAAATTATCGAAGCGTCCCATCCGGAAGTAGATAACCATGTACTAGAAGTAAAAGAAATAGTTAAACAGCCTGTTGAATTAGTAACGCTAGCTGTAATAGTATCCCCAATAAAATCGGTGTATGAACCAATAGCTAAAATAGGGTTTGCAGTACCCATTCCATCATAAATTGTCATAGTACCCGCATAAATATCAAACTGATTGAAAACTAATTGAGAAACAGTTCCATCCTCTTCTGGACAAATTCTAATAATTGAATTTTCACCAATACCAAAATTATTATCAGGACCTCCAGAATCATAAAAAACACCATTACATGTAGATATATCAATAATACTTCCCATAAGATATTCCTCTGGGTCAACTACAACATCAAAAAAAGTTTCTGCAGTACAACCTAAAGAATCAGTAAGTAAAACTGAATAACTTCCTGCAGTCAAATTATCAATGGATTCAGATGATTCTTCTGTAGACCAAAGAATATCAAATGGAGAATTCCCTAATACAATATCTAAAGAAGCAGAAGCATCGCTGGTTCCTTCTTCTGACTCAAAACTTGCAATTACATTGGCTGCAAATCCAAAACATGGACCATAAGTAGTGCATCCAATTTCTGCAGTCCATCCACTTGGCGTTACAGATACATCAGAAGTAAAGGTTAACGTTAAAGCTCCAGACACGTTTAATGGACTAGCATAAAAAGTTAAATCTTGAAGAGAACTTCCATTTGAAGGTTCTTGTAAAACCGGAGATGTATTACTCTCACCATCATAAATTGTAACATAATCACAACAAGATTCAAGATCAAATAAACTAAAATAAAGAGATACATACTCATCATCATTTTCGGGATAAATAGTAATCGAATGATTCTCATAATTGGTATATGGTTCATCTTGACCACCTGAATCGTATAAAACTCCCCCACAAGCTATAATTTCGTTGTTTACGGCAATATTATAGATACAACTACTATCATCAATATTAGCCTCTGTAGAATAATTACTCGCCTCAGAATTTGTACATCCTAAAATATCTGAACTATCGTACTCAAAATTTATAACAGCATCAACAACATGAACGACTCCATTGTCAGTTATAATATCTGCAACAGTTACTATAGCATTATTGATCATTACAACTCCATCATCAATACTTACTGATACCTCAGAAGTAGATAAAGTAGAAATTACCATTTCATTAGAAAGATCTGTAGATAGAATATTTCCTGAAGCAACATGAGAAAGAAGAATTTCTGTTAATTGTCCGGAAGGATCTCCCAATAAAGATGCCAGAATATCTTCAGGAATTATTGCAAAAGCATCGTCAGTAGGAGCAAATACAGTAAATGGTCCATTACCACTTAGTGTACCAACCAAGTTGGCAGTAAATACAGCATCTTCTAATGTATTGTGCACTGGTGAATTAATTATAACATCAATAACTGTATTTGGATTAACAGCATTAACAACGATTTGACCTACCATACCATTAGCAGCATGTTGTCCGACAGAACAATCATAACTAAATATTCCTGACTGATTAAAAACAATAAAACCAATTTCACCAATGCTAGATTCAGTAGTTAGAGATGCAGAAGCAATCTCTTCTGGGTTCCCAAAATCTTCATTAGTCACACTGTTAACTTGAAAATTAACATCATGGATACCACCGTCATTGAACCAGAAAACGGTATCACCAACAAGGATATCAAGAGTTTCAGGGGTATAATAATAAGCACCCACATTAACTACATGACTAGACTGTGCCAGAGTAATTAAAGGAATTATAAGTGCAGAAAATATTAACTTTTTCATGCCTACATGTTGTTTATTTGTGCAAGATACAAATACTTAATATATTTATAACCGTCAATTATTGTGCCTAAATTTAATAAGGAGTATAAATTAATCTCTCATGTGGAATTCCAGCAAAGTATTTATTGGTGATTGAATTATTTCAGAAACTTTCAAACCATTTTCTAAAGCAATTTGTCTAAGTACATCTTGAAAGAAAAAAGCGACTGATCCTATAAAAGAAATTGGAAAATCTGCGTGCATAGGATGCAATAAAAGATTCAATTCAAAATATTTTTGAAATTCCTTTCTCAACATACATTGAGTATAATCATGGGCAATATACTTACTTAAAAAAGGAACATATGAGGCCAAGAATCTATTGGGGTATTCCTCTTGATAAACCGAACTCAGTACCCGTTCTAATGAAATAGAATGTGCTTTTGAAAAATGTATATAAATATCCTCGGGAAGTTGCTTTCGGAGATAATCTTTAATCAATTTTCTTCCAAGTGATGCGCCACTTCCTTCATCTCCTAAAATAAAGCCTAGAGATGGTGAAATTTTCTGCATTGACTGGCCATCATAAAAGGTGGTATTGGATCCTGTCCCAAGAATAGAAACAAACAAAGGTTGAGAATGATATACCGACCGGCATGCGCCTAATAGATCACTTTCTAAAAAAATACTTGATTCCTTAAAAACACTCTCTAAAGTATCGTGCAAACGATTTCTTGAATCTACATGAGAGAATCCAGGTGAATAAAAATACACTTGACGGACATGCCCAATAATAATTTGAATCTGCTTTTGCTCAAGTAAAAATTGCTTCATTTCTCTTTCAGAAAAAAAAAGAGGATTGAATCCTTTCGTCTGAAAACAAGATAATACTTTGCCTTGACTAATGATAGCCCAATCTGCCTTACTAGAACCACTGTCAACTACGAGTTTCATTTATGGTCTTAAAAAATGATTTTTAAAATAAAATGGAATATTCACAAGTGCAGCATGCATAAGAGTTGCCAACTCTAAACCAATAATATAATAAGGCCAATCTCCAACTAAAAAAGGATTATCTACAATAGGTTTTACTGCCAAATACATATAATTACCTCCAGAGAAAAGATCAATCACGGCTACACACAATATGGGTATTTGTAAATAAAAAAAGGTCATATACCAAGCGTTTTTTCTTGGACGCATACCAAGAGAAAAAATACACAAAAGGGGTGCAACAATTAAACCCCCATGAACAAAGAAATAATCAAATAACAATATAGGATTAGAGCCATGAGTTAATTGAGGAGTTAGAAGAGAGTGTATCCCACCAATCATCCCTACAAATAATAAAAATTCAAAAGCAATCTGAGATCTGGTTATTAATAAAATAAACGATCCTATCCACATCAACCTGCACATGTGAAATGGCATAGATTCCTCTAAAGTCCATATCCCATTGTAAACATAGTACACTTGGATAAATACTATTTCAATCAAAATCACTAAGGATAATAACGAAGTAAATATTTGCTTATTTTTCTTTTGAAAAAAGTGAGGGACAAAAACAAAAAAAATGACAAATATTAAGGTTATAGTATTATACAAAATCCATTCTTCGCTTAGGAAGGAGATCACTGAAGTTTCACTCATTTTAAATCATTTTATTTCGATTAAATATAAAAAAAATCTTTTGCTACATTTGTTTTGAATCAAATTAGTTATAAAATGAAGATCAATCAAGCCAGTCCATTCCATTTATTTTGCTTTGTATACATTGGTTTTGCTCATTTGAGCAACCAAAAACTAGAGGAGGAAGATATGAATGAAATTCAACGTAAAGTAGCTAAATACATGAATATTAAACCTAGTAATGTGGTCGAATTCAATTTAATTCTTCACCAATCTTCAGAATGGTATAATCAGCTTAAGCAGGAAGAAAAACTAAATAATATCTTAGATGTAACAAGATCAATTCGAGAACTGAAAGGGTTGCACCTAGAAGATTTGAAATCTTTTTTATCCGACATTAGAGACATTGCCATAGCAAATGGTCGTTTCAACGAAGATGAAAAACAATTACACGACAAAATTGCCAAAGAGTTAGGAATCAATGTAATAACAAGCGATAAATTATTTAAAAAAAAATTAGGCTATTGAATTCAAAAAAAAAAACTTATTAATGCAATGGTTGGACCATGTATTTTTGTCTTTATTCTTTTAATTATTTATTCATTCGCGGCCATTAATGATATTAAATTGACTTCATGGGGAATTTATCCAAGAGAAAAAAATGGACTTTTGGGTGTATTAAGCTCGGTATTTATTCATGGAAGCTGGAAACACTTAGCTAACAATTCTATTCCCTTATTAGTTTTGGGAACTGCGCTTTTTTATTTCTATAAAAAACTTGCGCTAAGAGTCTGTATATATTCTATCATATTCACAGGAATCTTGCTTTGGCTAGGAGGAAGACCATCCTTTCATATAGG
Source organism: Flavobacteriales bacterium (assembly GCA_002707145.1). The sequence goes on from PAMD01000022.1 coordinate 35,812, forward strand.
TGCAAGTGGACTGGTATACTCTTTGGCTTGCTTTCTGTTTCTAAGTGGATTTATAAGAAAACACAACAATTTAATGGCACTCTCCATGACCGTAGTATTTCTCTATGGTGGTCTAGTTTGGGGAGTTTTCCCAGCAAATGAAAATATCTCATGGGAAGGGCATTTATTTGGCGCTATTAATGGAATTTTATGGGCAATATACTACAGGAAAGATGGGCCACAAAGGAAAAAATATTCTTGGGAAATAGAAGAAGAAATCTTAAATAGTCTCGATGGAATAGAAGTTGATTTCCAGCTAGTAAGAGGAAACGATAAAATAGAATCTGATACAGAAATCATCTACGAATACAAAAGAAAAGAATCCAAATTAAAGTAAAAAAAGAAAAGCTCCGTCATAAGCCGGATTCTGTCATCCCTAAAGGAATCTCCATCATTTATCTACGATACTTATCACTAAGCATCTTTAGCGGTCTACCCTCCAGGTTCGAGCGAGCAACTCTAATTCTCTAAAGAAATCCTGGTATACATGACCTTTCACCTCATAAGGTTTGCACAGCTATCTCGATTACTCGAAATACTGGTGAGCTTTTACCTCACCTTTTCACCCTTACCCGAAGGCGGTTTTTTTCTGTTGCACTAGCTATCATTATAAAAATGCCTAGCCGTTAACTAGTATGATGCTCTGTGTTGTCCGGACTTTCCTCTTCAAAAGAAGCGATAGAGTCAGGAGCTTTTCTTAATGCTAAAATACAAAGATTAAATAATAGAAAAAAGAGACTTAATTTGTATTCTCAAAAAATCTAATGAATTTTAATTTGACTTGCTCCCATTCCATAAATCTTCATATCTGCAGTATGCATGCTTACATTAGGAAGTATGTTAACCACCTCTGCTATCTTATCTTTCAAAACTCCCTTACCTACTCCATGAATAACAATCAATTGATTTTCGTTATCATTAAAAGCTTGATAAAGTCTTTTTTTGAAAGCCGATACCTGAACAAGCACAATTTCAAAATTACTTAAGTGAGACCATGAGTCCACTAAATTTTCGATATGTAAATCAATTTCATAGTGATTAAAATAAATATCTTCTACTTTCTTCTTTTTGGATAATATGGGCTTAGCTTTATAAAGATCATTTTTAATCTTTCTTTCAATTTCTTTTTTATTAAAGTTGGAATCTGTCTGCCAGATTTTTTCAATTTCTAAACGATTAACAGGAATACTAAGTCCAGGCTCAATTTCTACATTATACATAAAATCATTGAGTTTAGCAATAATTTTCCCCTTGCTGTTGTCACTCATAAAACTAACAAGATCACCTTCAATAAATAATGTAGACTTAATCGAATCAACCTCCAAATATGGAAGCTGATCTATTTTTTTAATGGATTTCTTGATAGGGAAAATATTTTTCCCCCTTAACTTAGGAATATGATTAATTTTTATAATTTCATTGGTAGAGACTTTCATTTCAATACCCTGACATTCGACTATCACAAGCCCCTCGCCAAGATGATCTATGACTATCCCTTGAAGGACTTCGTTTATAAATGATACTTTATCGCCACGATCAAAATACATTACCTCAAAACTCCTTTATTTGACAATGCATTTTGAAACTTTTTTGCATTGCGTTTATGAGTAGCCCAGCTATCAGTAAAATTATGATAACCCGAAAAATCTTCTTTCGCACACATATAAATATACGGGTGTTTTTTGGCATTGAGTACAGATAATAAAGCAGCCATTTCAGGAATACATATAGGATTAGGTGGAAGGCCTTTATTTAAATAAGTATTGTAAGCTGACTTGATCTTTAAATCTTTTTTAAGAACTCGCTTAACTTCAAACTGAAACCCATACCTTTCTTTGATTGCATAAATAACAGTAGGATCAGATTGTAACTTCATTCCTTGATTTAATCTATTTAGATATAATCCAGCCACAATAGATTGCTCATCTACTTTGGAAGTTTCTCTCTGAACAATAGACGCTAAAACTGAAACTTCATTAGCAGATAAACCAATTTTTTTAGCTTGTAATATTCTTTTTTTAGACCAAAAATAATTGTATTCTTTTTGCATTCGTTCTAAAAACTCCTTTGGTGTAATAGTCCAATACACTTCATAGGTATTTGGAATAAAGAACTTTCGAACAGAAGCAATATCGAAATTCTCATCTTCGAGAAAATTGGAATCTATAAAGGCAGAAACAAATTCTGAAGAATCAGCCTCCACTTGGGCTGACAATTGAGAAGCAAGGTCGAAGAGATTAGATGAATTATTGAAGATTATGGATAATGGGCTTTGGATTCCTGCACGAAGCATGTTCACCATTGAATTTAAATTCATGCAAGAATCAATTAGGTATCGTCCAGGATGCACTTTATAAAAGTTCTTCCTATTGCAAAAAACATCAAAAGCCCAATCATAATGAACAAGCCTATGAGACCTTAGGATTTCTTTTAGTGCATCAAAAGTTGTCTCTCGAGGCACAAGTATTGTTGTTTTTGTTTCCGTAATAGGGCGGAAAATAAATTGATAAGAGAGAAATATTCCCACGCTGGCTATCAGACTTAAAAAAAAGGCAGCTCTAAATATTATTTTTCTCATTATAACTAATTAAAAGAATGATCTACTCACCCATTATGTAGTTCAATTCGTGTCACTTCATTTAAGCTTACAATGACTATATTTTTATTCTAAACTTATTTTTTCATCACCCTCTTGATAAGGTAAGAACATGACTACAAATTGTAACATTTCATCTGTAGTTTTCATACTTCCAGTTTTACCCGAAACAAACTCTGGGGGATTATGAGGATTATCTAAATTATTAAGCGTATTGTCAAATATTGCTTCGACTTTTATTAATGATCCTGCAGGTAAATGTAACATCTTTGGGAAGGTATAAAAATATTGCCATCTAAAATTCCAATTATCAATTTTTATTAAAGGAATTGAATCCCCAATTGGACTAATCGCGTAAGCTTTGAATTCTTTTCCAATTAGATGCATGTGTGGATTTATTGTAAGTACAGAAATATCCTCTGGAATTATTGTTTCAGTTTCAAACTTCTTGACTTGGTTTGGAGGAATGACTAAGGGAGGAATGACTGGGGAAATACCCTGTGTTCCTAAAATAAATTCTCCAATCTGTCTTGTGGGTGGATTTTTATCAAAATATATATTAAAATATGAATGATCTGTTTGAATTATTGGTGTTGGGCCGTAATGAATATCTTTAATGAGTAAAGCTGATTGTTTATTAACTCTTAATCCACCTATACCGTCAGGATATAAAAGTGCCTCAACTCCAGGAAGATAATTTGATACTGAGGGCTGTAATTTAGGAAATGTTCCATCTTCATATGGAATATTAAGTTGATGAAAAGCAGTGGAATCATTGTGTATATCTCCATTAACAATGGGTTTTACATCTAGTAAATGACTATTTTTTTCATTATCGTAAGTAATCAAGTGCGCATTTAAATGATGAACCAACTGCTTGTTATCAGGAACAAATTCAATTAAACGAATATTAGTATCAGAGTCTAATTCAAAAGGTAACTTTGTGACCATAAAAAGATCCTTATTATTCCCGGGGATAATAAATGCATTGTTCATTTTAAGAACTAGATCTGGGTTTCCAATATTTCTTTTTGTTTTCGAAAGCACTAGTGGAGATGTAAGTTTAGAGGTATCACCAGCTACACAACCTTGATTATACCATTCTTGTAAAATCATTTTTTCGTCTTCAGAAAGAATCTTTTCACCTATAAAATGACTATAGTTAGCATCAGCTGGCCAAGGAGGCATATATCCAGATTTAGTGACGTAAGCAACCATCTTAGCACGCTTGGCTACATCAGAATATTTCATCATGGAAAAAGGAGCTGGTCCTTTTTTGTAGTGACATGATGAACAATTGCTAAAAATAATAGGAGCAACATGATCCGAAAAATTATAATAAATTTTTTTTTCAGAGCAAGAGAGAATAATCACCAAAAAAAGTGATCCGATAAATAATTTATTCAATGAAGCACCCAATAGCATTAGTTTTTTTAATTTTAACTTCCTTTCCACCTAAAAAAGATTCGATAGCGTCATTAAGATAATACTCTGATACATTTTGCCTTTTACGTCCCAACTCTCCTAACCAGTTATCTATCAAACCCTGATACTGAATACTATTATTTTCATCAATCAAATAGACTTCAGGAGTTATAGTTGCACTTAATTTATTTACTAAAAGATAACCTTTATCATAGATAACATCTATGGGTAGATCATATTTATTTAAGAATGAATCCATTTCTTGACTAGAATATGATGTCCCTGGTATTACAAAATAAAAATCAAGTCGGTCCTTATATTTAAAATATAGCTGTTTTATTTCTCTTGTGTAACTTTGGCATAAAGGACATTCAGGAACAATAAAAAATAACACTTTGTCACTATTTTCAATAAAAACCTTCGATAGATAATCATTTTGATAACAAGAATTAAAAAAAAGTAAAACAAAAAATATAATCAAAGTAAGCCTCATAGATAGTCATTTAATCAAAAGTAATAATTTGAATTTATCATGGCATACAATACTGTTCAATTAGACGAATTAACATACTGAAAATCAAATACATCAGTAAATATCCCATTTTTGAAAATCCAATTCTTTCTCAAACCAATTTGTGTAAATCCCTGAGAAGTGAATAATCTTATACTAGAAATATTTTCAGACCCTACAGTACAATAAAGTTGGAGAAGTCCCAATTGATTAAAAGCATAAGTTTTCATTAATTGGATAGCTTCGCTAGCATAGCCCAGAGAACGGGAATTAGGATCAATCAAAATCCCGATTGCAGCTCTTCGATGAATAGCATCATAATCGAAAAGATCAACACAACCTACCGGATGTTTATTTAAATCCAAAAGCATAAATCTAAATTGCCCTGTCTGCTGAATAGTCAAATGAGCTTGAGAGATATACTGTTCCAAAACATACTTAGAAAAAGGAACCTTAGAAAGACTTACTTGGCTGATTTCAAGGTCATTTTCCCAAAGATAAATTTGGGAAATATCATCGGGTTCTAATGCACGATATGATATTTTATATCTTGATTTGTCCTTCATAAACAAATGTAGATTCTCCGGTTAATGTTACATTACAATATATATTATTTTTTTTCTCAAACTGAACTTTTAATAGTCCACCCAAGGTATGAACACTAATTTGTTCCTTGGTAATAAAACCGGATTCAAAAGAAGCAATTGCACAGGCAACTGCTCCAGTCCCACAAGCCAAAGTTTCGTCTTCTACACCCCTTTCGTAGGTTCGAATATAGATTTCATCTTTCCTAATATTTACAAAATTTACATTGATCCCCTGAGAAATATAGGCAGGAGAATTCCTCACCTTTGCTCCTTCTGTCTTCACATCTAATGTATTAATATCATAAGAAAAAGTGACCAAATGGGGAGAACCTGTATCCAACATCCAGAAAGAATCTCTTTTGGAAATTAGACTTAACTCTTTCATCTCCAATTGTACTAGACCAGTAATATCTATCCGAGCAGAGTGAAGACCATCAAATGAATCAAAAAGACAATTTTCACTAAAAAGATTCAAATGTTTTGCAAAAGCTACCGCGCATCGACCTCCATTTCCACAAAAACTTCCTATCATACCATTTGAATTAAAATAATTCATTTTAAAATCGGTCTGATCAGATTTTTCTATCAAAATTAATCCATCAGCACCGATACCGATATTTCGATGACACAAATCAGCAATTTGATCGGCATTTAAAGCGAAAAAGCCAGAACGATTATCTACTAGGATAAAATCATTTCCGGCACCCTGGTATTTAGAAAAAATTAAATCCATACAGTGCTTTTATTTTACTAAAATAATATTAATTGTGCAGAATAACGATGTTTTATTTTAGTATTGAATAATCGAATTGATAAATATATTATTTTGACTAAAAAATAGTAAGTTTATAGGATTATAAATAGTTGAAAATTACATTAAATTATGAAATCATATCAAGCTGAATTATCTGCAAGAATTTCAGAAGAAAGAGCAGCCGTAGAACTCATTAAAATCACAAGTGATTTATCTTTTGAAAGCTCTATAGAGCTAACGATATTTCGACATCAGTTGATCGATAAAAGATCAAGTGAAATTCTAAACCTTCATGAATATGCCACCAATTTTGTATTAAAACCCATAAATATATTTGAAACTTTATCCATTGCAAATGAGATAAAATCATCTACGTTTTCTCCTTCAAAAATTGACATTGGAAAATTGACTTTTGAGTGGATAAATGAAAAAGAAAAATATAATAATATCACTTCCTTTGTCAACAATAAACTCCACTTCATTAATAAGGAAAGTACAAACATTCAAGCTAAAGATGTCGTTCTTTATGGTTTTGGAAGAATAGGTAGACTTTTGGCACGTGAGTTGATGGCTCAAGAAGGAAAAGGTGAGCAGCTTCGGTTAAGAGCTATTGTACTCAGAAAAAATGACGATCAAAATATAATAAAACGCGCTTCATTGCTTCGTTCAGATTCCATTCATGGAAAATTTCCCGGAACAGTGGTGGAAGATTTAGAAAACAAAGCTCTCGTAATAAATGGACAATCTGTTCAACTAATTAAAGCATCATGTCCTGAAGAAATTGATTATACTTCATATGGAATTAAAAAGGCATTGGTGATTGACAACACTGGAGCTTATAGAGATAATGAATCCTTGTCATGGCACCTTCAAGCAAAAGGAACCTCAAAAGTCCTGCTCACTGCTCCTGGACAAGGAATCCCTAATATAGTTTTTGGAGCTAATCATCTTGACTACGCAATAGATTCCTACGATAAATTCTCAGCTGCCTCATGTACTACAAATGCAATTACGCCTATCCTAAAAATTGTGAATAATGAACTAGGAATAGACAAGGGTCATATCGAAACTGTGCATGCCTATACCAACGATCAAAACTTAGTTGATAATATGCACAAGAAAGAAAGAAGAGGTCGAGCTGCAGCAATCAACATGGTTATCACCAGTACAGGTGCAGGAAATGCAGTTGTTAAAGTAATCCCAAGCCTAGAAGGAAAACTCACTGCCAATGCAGTTCGGGTTCCAACACCCAATGGTTCTTTAGCTATTCTTAACCTTAGTGTGAATTCAAAAACATGTATAGCTGATCTTAACAATATTATAAAAAAAGCAGCATTAAATGGTCCTTTAGTTGAACAAATTAACTACTCTATATCTCGTGAATTGGTCTCTATGGATATTGTTGGAAATAATGCAGCAGCTATTTTTGATAGTCCTGCCACCATTGTATCTAAAGATGGGAAAAATATTGTTTTATATGTTTGGTATGACAATGAATATGGATATTCAAGACAAGTAATGCGCTTGGCTAAGTATATTTCTAATGTCAGAAGACCAATGAATTACTAACAAGTACAAACCAAAAAGACCTATTTAATCTTAGTTTTTTTTTTGCATATTACACTTTTTTAATAAAATCTATAAATATTGCAATAAAATTAATATTCATAAATTGTTAAAAACAAGCCCATGGAAAAAGATAAATTAAAACAAAATTTTAACAATAAAACTTGGAATGAAATAAAAACAAAAGACTCATGGCAGCTATTCAAAATTATATCTGAATTTGTTAACGGATTTGAAAAAATGGGCCAAATAGGTCCTTGTGTCACTATTTTTGGATCTGCGAGAATGACTAATGAAAACAAATACTATGGATTGGCTTCTGACATTGGAGAGATTCTGTCAGTCAATGGCTACGGAGTTATTACAGGAGGTGGCCCGGGGATTATGGAGGCCGGAAACAAAGGCGCAAAAAATGGAGGTGCACCCTCAGTTGGACTCAATATTGATCTGCCCTTTGAAAGCTCAAGTAATCCCTATATAGACTTAGATAAAAACATCAACTTTGATTACTTTTTTATTCGAAAAGTTATGTTTGTAAAATACTCTCAAGCATTTGTAGTTATGCCCGGAGGAATGGGCACATTAGATGAATTATTTGAGGCAATCACATTAATTCAGACACAAAAGATAGATAAATTTCCTATAATTCTAGTCGGTAGCGAATTTTGGAGTGGACTGATTGAATGGATTAAAAAAACACTTATAGTTGAGAAAACTATAAGCTTAAAGGATTTAGAATTAATTTCTATTGTGGATTCTCCAGATGAAGTCATCAAGATTATTGAAGAATTTTATTCTAGCTACTTACTAAAACCCAATTTCTAAAAAAAACCTTTACATGATTTTTAATCAGTTTACACAAAAAATAAACTCTAATCTCTAGAATTAAAGATATATGTTATGTTATATGTGTATTCTAAAATTTCTTTACCCCCTCATTATAGGAAATTAAGTTGAACTTATTACTCATCAACAACTCAAACTTAATAAAATTGAGGGAAAGAATACGGGGCATTATTGGAATAAATAAATCGTTAGTATAAATAAATTCTATATATTCCATTATATCCTAAAGAGTCATCATAGCTATAATCTCATTGACTAAAAATTAAGTTTTGAAAAAAGCATCTTCAAAGTCAAATTCAAAATCTTAATACATCCTTTAAAGTTAATACTACTATTGGATTTCTGAAGGTGGTGATTCTGCTAACAGAATATCAATATAATATTTGTCTAAACAATTATTAAATCCAAGGAGTCTTGAACTTCAATATATAACATCAATCATTTTAATGATTCAATAGAATTAATATCAATTAGAATCGTTCACATAGGAGCTCAAATACTGAAAGCCATCGGTAAGTTTTCCATTTGCACAAATGGTCGCTCTGTGAATAATATCATCTTGATCTTCTCCGATTAGAGAAGGTAGTACATGCAAGATAAACTCTTGACCAAAATCGGATGAGGCATCTTTGGGAAGTTCACAAGGTAAATTATCTACAGCCATCACAGTGATAACTTCTTGTTTATTAAAAACGTCTTCGGCTTCTGTTTGTGGATTATAACCATATAAAGGATCTGAAATAGTTGAAGCTCTTAGCGTGCTAGCTATTGGTCCATTTATATCACAAGAAATATCAGCTATAGTTCTGATCTTAAAATCTGGAGATTTAGCATCGCTCCTAGTAAAAAGATAAGGGGAATCTGATCCATAAAAATGTCCTGCAATAAATAAGTCTGAGACTTTGGCATATTTCATAAAATCTGAACGGTATTCCAAAGGATACTTACAGAAATGAGAAAAATCAGAAGGCTCACCATTAATTCGAGTATTGTAGTCAAGTGTATCAAGCTGAACAAACACCGCTTCGTTAAATTTATTTGTAAAAAATTCTTGTTTGGAAACTTTCTTCAAACCGATAATATCAAGGAGTTCTATTATGCCTCTGCCTACTCTTCCAGTTCCAGTAACAACAATCTTTATAGGTGGGAGATTAATTTTTTTTAATTCTTGCTCCAACTCAATTCTATCTTTGCAAAGATTAGCAGGCTTCAAGTAGAATCTACTAGTTCGTTTTCCATATGCCAGAAAAGCATTGTAACATCCAACTATTCCGGCATATCTTCCAAAGCCAATTACGCGATTACCTTTTTTATTGGTTAAGGATTCGTAATCCACCATACGAATATTAAGTGCCAATATCTTTTTGAGTAAATCTCTATTGTAGGATTGTTCTTTAATTGTATGAGAAAAAAATAGATAAGTTTTATTAGGAATTAAATCCGTTTTTCTAACTTCCTTAATTCCACATAAAATATCACAATCACTCAAATTTTCTTGTAATTTCAGCCCTAAATCACTATATTCATGATCGATAAATTTGCGCACTTTACTGGGCTGAATCACCAATTCTATTTGAGGATATTTGCTTTGAATAAAATCGCATTGTGCTGGACTCAATACCACTCTTTTATCTGGAGGGATCTTTCCTTCTCTTAGTATTCCTATTTTCATTTATATTAGATTTGTTCATCAAAAATACAAATTTGAAAAGGAATAATTAATATATAAGACTATTATACCCAAATAGTTCTTATGTCACATTGCATAATGCAATTCGATAGACTATCTTTGAAAAAGTTCATTGAAATTATGGGGATGACTGGCTTTGACAACGAGATGGATAGGTCTGTAAGCATGTCGAGCATGGTGAGATGGCTCGTAAATATCCAATTCACATTTTTTAAACGGCGAGTCTAACTACGCTTTAGCTGCCTAATCTAAGATTAGTCAGCTTTTGCTCTGCGGATAGAAGAGAGTTAATCGCTTTTTTCCCACCGAGCATCATAAAAAGGATTAACTAGTCAATAAGTATGCCTTGACTTAACGGCGAAATTAAGAGGATAAGGTTTGGTTTTGGGAATGTGGTCTTCCAGGTCAAACTCGAAAATAAATTGATCAATAAACATGTAGAAAGCTTTCATGTTCCTTGTTTGGACCAGGGTTCGATTCCCTGCATCTCCACTTTTGCTATAAAATTACTGCAGACAAATTAAAACCTACATAAGCTTCATTGTGTAGGTTTTTTTTGATGCACATCATGAAAAATTTAATTCTCTTCCTACAAATATTATCTGTTTTTTAATTAAAAAAAAATGAATTTTAATGGATTTCTTTTATCTAAATATTCAAGATAAAAAATAAATTACCTCAATTCTGCCCAAACCTTCACCGAAGTATTATTAGTATTTTGATTTTAAAATTTGATCAGTCAAAAAATGATAAGCAAAATTAAACCTACTAGCTAAATTTTAAATAAAATACGTACCTTTAAATCTATTACTAAAAGCTTAATTCTAGTATTACATCAAAAAAATAGCACAAGTATTTAATGGAAACTTTCTCTATTCATAAAAATAATAAATAGAACAAAATGGAAAAAATATTATACTTACTACAAATAATTGTTGCATCATCTGTCGCTTATGTATGGATTTTTAGATTTCATAATGTCCTTAAAGAATTTGAGTTATTTCAATTAAGTGATGTGGTCCGAAATTTTGTTGGCGTATCAAAAATATCAATAGCCACATTGCTAATTGTAGGTATATGGTTCCCCTCATTAATTCTAATTCCATCTTTGCTAATGGGAGGTTTTATGTTAGGTGCTCAATTCTTTCACTTCAAAGTAAAGAATCCATTTATTAAACACTTACCCTCTCTTCTGCTATTAATTTTATGTGCTTTTATTGCATATTTATCCGTTAAATGAACAAATATGGATATTGATAAAATATGCATTTTAACATCTAGTTTATCTTTTTTCGCTTACTGTATCTCATACTTCGCCTTACCACACATGAAAAGTGAGTTCAAACGATTTGATTTAGAACAATTTGGGTTATTTATCATCTTTCTACAGTTTTTGGGAGCTACAGGATTACTTATAGGAGTTTTGTATAATTCTGTTTTAGTGCTATCCTCTGTGGGTCTTTGCTTACTTATGATCTCTGGGCTTATAGTAAGAATTAGATTAAAAGATAATATTTTAGTTTGCTTTCCAGCTTTTTTTTATATGGCCTTAAATGCTTTTATATTCTGGAGAGCCATAAATTAAGAGAGCATTTTAAATTAATGATATTTAAGCTTCGATTAACAAAAAAAAGTTCACTTTAGACTATATCTTGTGATACATTATTTATGGGTATATCATTATTCTCCCTCTTTTTGGATGCGTTGTTTGGTGTAATTTCGCCAACGGTCGAGTACATTGCTAAAATCTTCGGGCATTTCAGAATCAAATTGTACCCATTCTTCATCTTTGGGATGATTAAAGCCAAGGGATTTTGCATGCAGAGCTTGTCTAGGCATTACTTTAAAACAATTCTGAACAAACTGCTTGTATTTTGAGAAAGTAGTACCTCTTAAGACTCTATCACCTCCGTATTCGTTGTCGTTAAATAAAGGATGGCCTATGTGCTTAAAATGAGCTCTAATCTGATGAGTTCTTCCGGTTTCTAAACGGCACTCTACTAGAGTCACATAACCAAAACGCTCCAAGACTCTATAATGTGTTACTGCGTACTTGCCATACTCTTGTCCTTCTGGAAATACATCCATGACCTTTCTATTCTTAAAATTGCGACCGATATTTCCGGTAATAGTACCTAGATCATCTTCAAAATCACCCCAAACCAATGCTCTATACCTCCTATATGTTGTGCGATCGAAAAATTGTTTTTGAAGGTGAACCAGAGCAGTTTCTGTCTTAGCCACTACCAGAATACCCGAAGTGTTTTTATCAATTCTGTGTACAAGTCCTGGGCGTCCTTTATCTTCGCATGCAGCTAAGTTCTTTATATGGAATTTTAATGCATTAAGAAGAGTTCCTGTGTAATGTCCATAACTTGGATGCACAACCATGCCAGGTGCTTTATTTACGATCAAAAGATAGTCGTCTTGGTAAAGAATCTCAACGTGTATATCTTCTGCAATCAGTCTGGTATCTCGCTTTGGGAAATCTTTGACAATTTGAATTACGTCGTTAGGCTTTATATTATAACTAGACTTTACAGAAATTTCGTTGACCTTCACGTAATTTGATTCTGCCAGTTTCTTTACTTTGTTTCGTGACATATTGGCCATCTGGTTAGTCAAGAACTTATCTATACGAACAGGAACTTGATTTTCATCTACAACCAATTTATAATGTTCAAAAGTGTATTGTTCCTTGCCGTCATGAAAAAAGGTGTTGTCTTGATCCATATCAATCATTTAAAATGCTATCTAATCTTGCTTTCAAGCTATCCTGAAGAATTAAATCAGAGCTGTCGCAAAGTATATTAGAACTATCTTGTGTAAACCATAATGACACAAAAGTTCCCAAATCAATTTCTTTTTTTTCTTTCGGAACCTGTTTGTATACAAAAGATTTCAAGGTGTCAATTACGGTATTATCATATCTGAATTCTCCTTTATTGAGAGATAAATTCTGAAGTCCAACAGCAATATTTACGTGAGTAAGACCAACGAGTTTGGGCATATTAAATTGAATTCCCTGTCCGTTTCCGAGCAATAAATCCAACTTTGTTGATTTCTTTAATTTCTCATCAACATTGAGCCGATTTCCTTGATATCTTACACCAAGTACTACATTCGCATGTTCGTCTTTTTTGTAAATAAACTTTCCAATTCTAAATCCTTTGGCTTTTAACTCAGAAATATATTGTCTGCAAGATCTATCCTTATAGTCGGGCAACGAGATTAAACTTATATTTTTTGGATTTACAGTCAATTTAAGTTCGCGGTTGTTCTTCACTTTAGAACCAGCTCTTGGTAATTGTTCAATGACTGCTCCCCGATGATAATCGGCATTGTAGGCTCCAGAATCTACTACGGAGAATCGTAATTGTAGACTAGCCAAAGTATCTTCTACTTCGTAAATCGAAAAGCTTTTTAAATCTGGTACTATAATATCTTGTCCGTGAAGGGTAATAGAATCTAAACTTTGAAGTGATAAGTAAATCAAAGCATAAAAAACAGACAAACCTAGAGATATGTGAAAGATAACTCGTTTCATGGACGTATTTAATTCTTACCAAAGATAGTAAAGACCATGAGGAAAACGATTTTTTTTATGGAACTAAGTGATAAATATTTCTTATTTATTGTTAATCCAATTTTCAATGAGGGCGACTCCTTGACTAGTCATGATGGACTCGGGATGAAATTGAATACCAAAAATTGGAAGATGCTTGTGCCGAAAAGACATTAATACTCCTGAAGCATCTGAGGAGGTGGTGAGCAAATATTTGGCAGTTTTTATATTCAAAGCCCATGAATGGTACCTACCCACCTCTATAGAATATGGCAAACCCGCAAAAAGAACAGAATGATCTACAATATAAATCGACGTCTGAACCCCGTGATGCACCTCCTCTAAATTATACAATTCTGCACCAAAATATTCACCTAGAGCCTGACAACCTAAACAAATGCCTAAAATATCTGTTTCCTGAGCAAAAAGTCCAATAAAATCCATCAACTGATTAGATTCCGAAGGAATTCCCGGACCAGGTGAAATTAATACTTTATCAAAATCAGATACCCTAGAAAAATCAATCTCATCGTTGCGCCACACCTCAAACTTCTCACATAAAGGAACTATTAGATGAACTAGGTTGTATGTAAATGAATCAAAATTGTCAATAATTAGTACTTTCATATCTTAGCATAGTAATAAGACAAATTTAATCATTATTATGAAGAAAATTATAGAAACTAAAAACGCAAACAATCCTATCGGTCCTTATTCTCAAGGAGTGCTCTCTGGGAACACTTTGTATACATCCGGACAAATTGCAATAGATCCACAAAGCAAAAAATTGGTCTTGGAAAATATTCAAGTGGAAACACTTCAAGTGATGAAAAATCTACAAGCAATATTGGAAGAAGCAGACATGGGTTTTGAGAATGTCATAAAAACAAGTATTTTTATTTCAAACATGGATGATTTTACTGTAATAAATTCGGTCTACGAAAACTACTTTCAAACCAAATTCCCTGCTCGTGAGACCATTGAGGTAGCAAGACTTCCCATGGATGTAAATATAGAAATTTCCATGATCGCTGAGAAATAAAGTGAGATTTTAGGAAATCCACTTGTCATACAATAACGCTTGAGATTTACTCTTTTGCTCTACCTCATAGATTTTTCTTCGCTGAAAGTACGATTGTTTGTCAATCGCTAGACGAATATCTATGGTTTCAAATCTACGTTTCAAGCTAATTAAAACAGAACTACCCAGTTTTGCTGACTGCAAAACTTCATCGCATAACTTTTCTCCATTTATCTTTAGGATCAAATCACCCTCGGCTATTTTTTTCTTGTCTGAGATAGAGTTTTGTAAAACTTGATTGATTAGTAATCCATCTTTAATCTGTGTTCCTTTCATGCCGAGTTTTGAAGCAAAAAAATTAATATTTTCTTGGATATCCATTCGAAGTCCCAACAGAGAAAATGCTTCCTTGAGTCCTGGCGTAAAATCTTTAGTGCCATACATATAATTGGATATAATACCCTGTGCTTTTCCTCCGCCCATGGAAACTAGTTCATTAAAATAATCTTCTTCTGTTACTCCTTTTCCTTTGAGAGCATAATTAACATATAAGCGATCCATTAAATCTCTCAAAGAAAGTTCTCCCTGACTGTATTCTAGTAGAACAACATCCAACATAAAAGCACAAAGTGCCCCCTCCTTGTAAATGGAAACTTTTCGGTGAGGAATACCCATTTGATAACCGTCCAACCAAGTATCAAAACTAGACTCTGCAACGGACATATTAAATCGACCAGAATTATGAAAATGCCGATCAAGATTCTCCTCTTGTGTTTTGTAAAATTCTGAAATAGAAAATACCTTGGATCGCATCAAATACAAATCACCCATATAAGTAGTTACTCCCTCATACAAATAGCCCATTCGAGAATAATTTTCTTTGGAATAGTCATAAGGAAGAAGTGCTTGGGGGCGGATCTGTTTGATGTTCCATGTGTGATATAATTCATGAGAAGAAACCCCCAAAAGAGAAGCATATAAATTATTGCTCATAAGCTCAGCCCCAGGGCCCAAATAAATTATTGAACTAGATGTATGTTCAACCCCGTGGTAGCCCTTGTAGGGAACAATTTGATTAATAAAATGATATTCCTTTCCAGGAAAAGAAGTGAAATCTTTCATTTGAGCTTTAGTAAATGCTTTGAAATCTTTGAGTATGCGATTCCAATCAGGTAAACAGTCTCCCTGAAACCATATATAAAATTGAACTCCAAAAACAGTATAACTCTGATATTGAAGACTTGCGGAGGCAATCCATGGACTCTCTGCGAGCTGATCAAAATTCTCAGTTACAAACTGTGATTTCTTACTTAGGGCGCAGGCAATTTTATAGTCTTCGGGGACTTGTATATCTACTGTGCAGGGTTCAGTTATTCTATTAGGTATATACAAACAACAATTTACGGGATTGACGTATAATTGTTTTTCATCCAAGTAGGTTGAACCTGCATTTAGTTCGTTTGAATAATAATTATACGAAACGACCAATTTCGATACCTCTAGAGTAGAAACCCACCAGGTGTCCTTACTAATTTTTTTGTGTACTAAGGGGTTTCCTTGCATATCATGTACCTTAAAGTATTGTATGTTTTTGGCGAAATCTCCCAACTCATATCGACCTGGTCGCCAGGAGGGCAATTGCAAAACCAAATTAGAGGAACGGTGGTTATCGACATGAAATTCAATATCTAAAAAGTGTCGGTGAGCGTGATTAAAAGAAAAAATATATTGTAACATATTAGTATTGTAGAAAGTTAATGGGGAACATAATTAAATTGAAAATCGATCTTCAAACAAAAAGGCATCTTTCAATCGAACACCTCTCTCTGTATTATATAATGTACAACAAGATTGATAATAATCGTGCTGAAGAAAAAGATGGTATTCTTTTTGGGCTGCTGATTCTAGAAATACTTTTTTCTCTTGCAATGTTACTAGGGGTTGCGTATCATAACCCATAACATAAGGAAGGGGAATATGGCCAACAGATGGCAACAGATCTGCAGCAAAAACCAGAGTTTTTCCTTGGTATTGAATATGAGGAATCATCTGAGCCTCCGTATGCCCATCGACGAACAAAACATCAAAACCAGGAAGAAATATTCCATTTACCTTCAAAAAATCTAATTGTCCACTCTCTTTAATGGGAATCAGATTCTCTTTTAAAAATGAAGCTTTTTCTCTTCCATTCGGATGCATGGCCAGGTTCCAATGTTTCTCATTTGACCAATAAGTGGCATTTTTAAAAACGGTTACTAAGGCCCCTTTTTCATCGTATTTAATTCCACCGCCACAATGATCAAAATGCAAATGAGTCATAAATACATCGGTAATATCATCGGGGTGATAGCCATTTTTGGACAAAGAACTCAATAAGCTATCTTCACCATGCAAATGAAAATGACCGAAAAATTTATTATTCTGTTTTTCACCAATGCCATTATCAATCAGTACTTTTCGAGACCCATAATCAATCAACATACTCCGCATAGCCCAGGGACACAAATTATGTTCATCTGCGGGATTGGTTTTCTGCCAGAGACTCTTGGGAACAACCCCAAACATGGCCCCACCATCAAGCTTAAAATTTCCTGTATCTATAGATATTACTTTCATAAGATCATCTTTGATGTAAATATACACAGATGAACAGCTAATTAATATAAATCAGGCAGAATAATATAGCATTGCAATCTATACGTCGAATGCTTACATTTGAAAAAAAATGTCATGAATCAACTTGCTCTTTTTCTGCTTAGCTTTTTCTCCTTCTGTGCGATAGCCCAAGATACAAAAACCTTAAGAACCATCTACGACCTTGCACTGTCAGAAAGTGAAGCTTACGAAAATCTTCGGGAACTTTGCAAGGACATAGGCCACAGGCTAAGTGGGTCTGAACAGGCAGATTCTGCTGTAATATGGGGAGAAAAGATATTGAAAAAGCTCAACTTAGATACCGTTTATTTACAAGAAATTATGGTTCCTCACTGGGAACGAGGGCGCAAAGAGCGAGCTTATTTTTATAACGAAAAAGGGAAGAATATGCTGGATGTTTGTGCCTTGGGTGGATCTGTAGCTACAGATATGAATCAATTTATAAATGGTGATGTCATTGAAGTCAATTCGATAGAGCAAGTAAACCTGATGGAAGATAGTTTAGTCAATGGTAAAATCATCTTTTACAATCGACCAATGGATCCAAAAATAATAAGTACTTTTTCTGCCTACGGATCCTGCGTGGACCAGCGATATTCTGGAGCAATTGAGGCAGCTAAAAAAGGTGCCATTGCTGTCATTGTACGTTCGATGAATGTTCGACAAGATGACTTTCCTCATACGGGTAGCGTGGGATATGAAGTAAATACTGATTCCATTCCTGCTTTTGCTATTTCGACTAATGGAGCCAACTATCTGAGTACGAATATTACCAAATATGGTTCCTTAAAACTCAATCTTAAGTCTTCCTGTAAAAGCTATCCAGACAAAATATCTCATAACGTTATCGGAGAAATAAAAGGCTCCCAATATCCAAACGAATTCATTACTGTGGGAGGACATTTAGATTCCTGGGATCTAGGAGAAGGTGCTCACGATGATGGAGCTGGTGTTGTTCAATCTATCGAAGTGTTACACCTTTTTAATTTAATGAACATAAGACCTAAACATAGCCTTCGAGTGGTTTTGTTTATGAACGAAGAAAATGGGAACCGCGGGGGGAAAACATATGCCGAAAAGACTGCCGCTAAAAATGAAAAGCACCTGATGGCAATGGAAAGCGACCGGGGGGGATTCTCTCCAAGAGGATTTTCTGTAAATGGAACAGAGGATCAGCTACAGAAAATACAACAATGGAGAAATCTTTTTGAACCTTATGGAATTCAGGAATTTCAAATGGGTTTCGCAGGTGTAGATATAAATCCACTAGAGGATGGAACTATTTGTTTAATTGGCTTATCTCCTGACTCTCAAAGATACTTTGACCACCATCATTCCGACAATGATATTTTCGAAGAAGTAAATCGTAGAGAATTAGTTCTAGGCGCAGCCGGGATGACTTCTTTGATTTATTTGATTGATAAATACTGGACATTATAGTATCACTATTTGGAATAAAAAATTAAATAAACAAGATCTTGTCTACAAAGATATTTCTTTGAATCATGCGCTTAATAATTCATTTCTTATTATATATTTCAGGTATTTGCTGTTTTGCTCAAATCCCAAGCGTCACCTCTGTAAATGGAGAAATAATCTCCAGCAAACTCCTCGATGAAATCATACTTACTCCTCTGAAGTTATCTCCCAAAGAGCGTTTGGAATTTTATCGCCTAAAAAAAAAAAGTTCTAAAGGTCTATCCTTATGCCAAAAGGGCCAAAATTCAATTTAAAGAAATTGAAGAAGACTTTTTGTTTATTAAGTTTAAAAGAGAAAAAAGAAAAATATCCAAATTACACGATCGCTGGCTTAGAAAACACTTCACGGATGATCTTAAACAACTGACACGATCAGAGGGTCAAATATTAAGCAAACTTATACATTATGAGACAGGAAAAAGCAGCTTCAAACTAATAAAAGAATATAGAAGTGGACTTAATGCGCTATTATGGCAAAAAATAGCCAAACTCTACGATGGAAACTTAAAAATCACATTCAACCCTTCAGAGGTGAAGGAAGACCTCTGGATTGAGCATATTTTGAGGAGTCAAAACAGAAAATAGAGAATCTTTTGAAAATCTAAAAGAACTACTCAATCAAGAAAAAGTACATAAAAGAGCATGGATAGTAAATTAAATGAGATTATCCAGAATAAGTTAGATATATGTAAACGGTGAATTTTTTAGCTACATTTATTAGTTTACTTTTGTGAAAAAATTGGAAAATGAATGAAACAAAAAATAAAGTAATATCTCTCGAATATAAATTATACAGACACGATGCTAAAGGAGAAATGATCGAATCAACCGAGGGAAACCCTCCCCTAGTATTTCTTTCTGGATTGAACCAAATGATTCCCGAATTCGAAGCTCAAGTTCTAGAATTGAATGCAGGTGACAGTTTTTCATTCAGTATCAAGTCAGAGAATGCCTATGGAACAAAAACAGACGATGCTATTATTGAACTTCCTCATGACATGTTTATGAAAGAAGACAAATTCGTGAAAGAAGTTGTCGTAGACAATATGATTCCTTTACAAGATCAAAATGGACAAGTAGTTCCTGCGAAAGTAGTTTCCATTAATGAGACTACTATTACTGTTGATGTAAATCACCCACTCGCGGACCAAGACTTACATTTTTCAGGTAAAATTGTAAAAGTTCGTGAAGCAACCTTAGAAGAATTGAAACAGGGTCATGTTCAAAGTTCAGGAAGTTAGGAATACTAAACTTCTAATCTCACAAAATCCATTCAAACATTTGAGGTGATTTTTCTTTTAAGCCCTTTATTTAATTCATTAAATTTAATATATGTCTCAGGAAGTGAAAAATCAAAAGAAAATTCTAGAAAAGCTTCAAATCAGCGAACTTAATGACATGCAGAAAGCAGCCTCATCTGCACTAGACTCGTCTGCAAACGTAGTCCTATTGTCCCCAACTGGAACAGGAAAAACATTAGCTTTCCTTCTTCCTTTAGTGGCTAAATTAGATCCAAAATGCGAATATATTCAGGCACTAATTGTTGCTCCATCTAGGGAGTTAGCTATTCAAATTGAGCAAGTAATCCGGGAGATGGGTGCAGGTTTTAAGACTTCTGTCGTATATGGGGGAAGACTCTTTTCTAAAGACAAAATAGACTTAAAACATTTACCTGCAATATTGGTAGGGACACCCGGAAGACTGTGCGACCACATTCGAAGAAACTCCTTTAGCACTAAACATATTTCAAGTCTAGTATTGGATGAATTTGACAAATCTCTAGAAGTTGGATTCGAAATTGAAATGAATTTTATATGTACTTCGTTGAGCCAAGTAAAAAAGAAAATTCTTACCTCGGCGACTCACAAAGTTCAGATTCCTAAATTTTTAAAACTCGAAGCACCAATCTACGTGAATTTTCTTGGGCAGAATGTAAGCCAGCTTAAAATCAAGGCAATTATATCTCCGCAAAAAAACAAACTTGATACCCTTATAAAATCAATAGATCATTTTGGAAATCAACCAGGAATTATCTTTTGTAATTTTAAAGAGTCAATTCATCAAATAAGCCAGCGATTGTCAGAAAATTCTATTAATCATGGCTGCTTTTATGGAGAAATGGACCAGAAACAAAGAGAAAGAGCACTTATAAAATTTAGAAATGGAACCTACCAACTATTGGTTGCAACTGATTTGGCTGCCAGAGGAATTGATATCCCTGAGATAAAGTTCATCCTCCATTATCACTTACCATTACGGGAGAAAGAATTCACCCATAGAAATGGACGTACAGCAAGAATGAATAAAGGTGGGAACGCTTATGTATTATGCTGGAAAGAAGAAGAACTCCCCCATTTCATCCAAAACTTAAGCGAGGAAAAACTTAGTAGAGTTCTACCTCCAGAAAGTACCTTTAGGATCACAATGTTTATATCAGGGGGTCGAAAAGACAAAATATCAAAAGGAGATATTGCAGGATTCTTTTTTAAAAAGGGCGGGTTAATAGGAAATGAACTGGGAACCATAGAACTAAAATCCGACTGCGCTTTTGTTTCTGTACCGGAAGAAAAAGCTGACGAACTAATACACAAGTTAAATAATACTAAGCTCAAAAAGAAAAAAGTTCGCGTAACTAAAATATAAGTCCTTGAAAGAAAAAAAACTTAAAAGAATTAACAAGTTTCTCAGTGAGTATGGATACTCTTCTCGTAGAGGTGCCGACAAATTGATTGAGGAAGGAAGAGTTACTATAAACGGAAAAGTTCCGGAAAAAGGAACAAAAGTAACTAATGAAGACCTAGTTTATGTTGATGGAGAGCTCATTAAGCGAGCATTAAAAGATCATATTTATATTGCTTTTAATAAACCGAGAGGGATCGTCTGTACAACAGATGTTAATAATGAAAAAGACAATATCATAGATTTTATTGGTCATCCTGAGCGAATATTCCCTATTGGTAGACTAGACAAGGCGAGTGAAGGACTTATCTTCCTGACTAGTGATGGTAATATAGTTAACAAAATTTTACGGGCTAGGAATAACCATGAAAAAGAGTATGAAGTTCGCGTCAACAAACCTATTACCAATGAATTCATTAGACGTATGAGCGAAGGAATACCCATTATGCAAACAACAACAAATAAATGCAAAGTGGTACAAATAAATAAATTCTATTTTAAGATCACTTTGACCCAAGGATTAAATAGACAAATACGAAAAATGTGCAACTATTTAAGCTATGAAGTTTATAAATTGAAACGAATACGGATAATGAATATCAACCTAGATATTCCCTATGGAGAATGGAGGTACATCACTGAAAATGAAATGATTGAAATAAATAAGCTTGTGAAACAATCTCATATGACATTTGATTAAGAAGATTGAAAACAAATAATAATATAGATAAAATACGAATATTCAATATATATGATTATCTTTGCGCTTTAAAAATTATAACAACACTATGAACAAAGGAACAGTAAAATTCTTCAATGAATCCAAAGGATTTGGATTTATAGTTGATAACGAATCAAAAACAGAATATTTCGTCCACGTTACGGGATTAATCGATGAGGTTAACGAAGGTGATGAAGTAGAGTTCGAATTGCAAGAGGGCCGTAAAGGTCTAAATGCTGTTAATGTAAAAGCAGTATAATCTTAGCGCTATGAACAAAGGAACAGTAAAATTTTTCAATGAGTCCAAGGGATTTGGATTTGTAGTAGACGATGAGTCAAAAACAGAATATTTCGTTCACGTAACTGGTTTAATTGATGAGATTAATGAAGGTGACGCAGTAGAATTCGAGCTCGAGGAAGGAAGAAAAGGACTCAACGCAGTAAATGTTAAAACTATTTAAATCAGTAAGTTATGAATAAAGGAACAGTAAAATTTTTCAACGAGTCCAAAGGATTTGGATTTGTAGTAGACAACGAGTCAAAAACTGAATATTTCGTTCACGTAACTGGTTTAATTGATGAGATTAACGAGGGTGACGCAGTAGAATTCGAGCTTGAGGAAGGAAGAAAAGGTCTTAACGCAGTTAATGTTAAAACAGTTTAATTTATTTTTCAGTATTCTTACCTAAAAGCCTGTCTTCGGATAGGCTTTTTTTATGCTTAAAAATATGAAGAAAGAAAATTATATTAATTCTAGAGAATTTTTTGACAAAATCGATGCTGGAAAAAAAGAAAAAAAACATCCTTGGGTACTTTGTTGGAAGCTAAATACACCAAGTAATATTGGAAGTATTTTGCGAGTCGCAGATAATTTAGCTTGTGAAAAAGTTTTATTTGTAGATGAAAATCCCAATTTTAGAGACCAAAGAATAAAACAAACTGCTCAAACTAGCTTTGATGCAGTGAAATGGGAATTTTGCAAACCAAACGAATGGTTAGCACTTATTCCGAAAAATTATCAAATTATCGCAATAGAGACATCTAGCAATGCTGCTAACTTGTATCGAGAAGACTTACCTAAAAAGTGTGTTCTAGTTTTGGGGAACGAAAAAACAGGAATAGATAAAGAAATTTTAAAAAAATGTGATCGCACAATTTTTATTCCAATGAAAGGAAAAAACAAGTCAATGAATGTTAGCCATGCCTTAACAATAGTTCTAGGAGAATGGATCAGGCAATGTTATTATACATGAGAAATAGTTCACTCACTCTGATCATTTAATAAATCTATTAAAAAGTAATACTAATAATAAAGCCAAATGTTCTGATAATTATTATCTCTATAAATCACATCTAATGAGATAAAAAATCATACAATATTAGCTTTCATAAGTTCTATATACATTTCATTCTGTAAGTCGAAAGCTCTTTTTCTAGCTATTTCGGCAAAATCTCTATCTTCGGATGCGTATATAATAGCTCTAGACGAATTTACAAGTAGGCCACAATCTTTATTCATTCCAAATTTACTTACTTCTGCTAAACTGCCTCCTTGAGCTCCAACTCCTGGAACCAACAAAAAGTGTTCAGGAATAGTCTTTCGAATCTTGAGAAGCGATTCAGCTTGGGTAGCTCCCACTACATACATCATATTAGCAGGACTAGCCCACTTAGAAGAAGTCTCTATAACATATTTATAAAGTGATTTATTATTAGTTTTAAGAAATTGAAAGTCTTTCCCTCCCTCATTGGAGGTCAAGGCCAACAAAATTACCCATTTATTTTTGTAGGATAAAAAAGGCGTCACAGAGTCTTTTCCCATATAAGGTGAAACAGTAATTGAATGAAAATTCATATTCTCAAAAAATGCCTTTGCATACATTTTTGAGGTATTTCCGACATCCCCTCGTTTTGCATCGGCAATGGTAAATATATTTTCAGGAATGTAATCTAATGTCTTCTGAAGTGATATTAAACCCGACACCCCCAATGACTCATAAAAAGCGATATTTGGCTTGTAAGCAACACATAAATCCTTTGTAGCATCTATAATCTGCTTATTGAATTCAAAAACAGGATCTTCTAATCCCAAAAGATGAACGGGAATACGACTCAGGTCTGTATCTAAACCCACACACAAAAAAGATTTCTTCTCTTTAATTTGTTCAATGAGCTGATGCCTATTCATCAGCTCCTTCTTTAAGTCTTTCGGAATTTTCAGCAAGGGTTAATTCTTCGATAATTTTATGAATATCTCCATTAATTATGTCACTTAATGAATAAAGTGTAAGAGCAATGCGATGATCTGTAACTCTTCCTTGGGGATAGTTATATGTACGAATCTTTGCAGAACGGTCTCCTGTAGAGACCATTGTTTTTCTTTTTCCAGCTATTTCAGCGTTTCTTTTTGCCAATTCAATTTCAAAGATTCGAGATCTTAAAACCTGAAGAGCTTTAGCATAATTTTTAATTTGTGATTTTTGGTCTTGACATTGAGCGACTACCCCTGATGGGATATGAGTCAAACGAACTGCTGAATAAGTTGTATTAACTGATTGTCCTCCGGGGCCTGATGAACAATAAGTTTCTTTTTTTATGTCTTTATCACTGATTTGAACATCAAATTCTTCTGCTTCTGGCAAAACTACCACAGAAGCAGCTGAAGTGTGAACTCGACCTTGGGTTTCTGTTTGAGGAACTCTCTGAACGCGATGAACACCGGACTCATATTTCATTATTCCGTAAACATCATCTCCGGACACATTCATAACAATTTCTTTATATCCTCCTGCAGTTCCATGTGTCACATCGACAAGTTCAGTTCGCCATTTTTTAGTCTCGCAATAACGAGAGTACATTCTGTATAAATCACCTGCAAAAATACTTGCTTCATCTCCCCCTGCACCAGCCCTTATCTCTATCACGGCATTTTTCGAATCCTCTGGATCTTTCGGAATAAGAAGTACTTTAATATGATCCTCTAATTCATTTTTTTTTGGAATCGCTTCGTCTAACTCAATTCGAGCCATTTCCTTCATTTCTTCATCATCAGAATTCAATATTTGATTTGATTCATCTATATTTTGACAAATGATTTTATATTTGGTATAAACTTCAACTATAGGTATAAGATCTTTGTACTCCTTGTTCAACTTAACATAACGTTTCATGTCAGCAATCACGTCTGGCTCGATAATCTGCTGAGATACATCATCAAAACGAAGTTTAATTAATTTTAATTTATCTATTAGTGCCATATCAGTAGGTAAATTCGCCATGAGGGCTCTTAATTGTCAATTTTTTACCGTTAAAAGCTTCTACACGACCAATAATTTTCGCATCTACTCCAAAAGACTTTGAAATATTGATGATTTGTTCAGCGAATTCTTCTTCGAGATAAATTTCCATTCTATGTCCCATATTAAACACTTGGTACATTTCTTTCCAATCTGTGGATGATTCTCGTTGAATTAATTTAAAAAGAGGAGGAATCGGGAACATATTATCTTTAATAACATGAACATGCTCAACAAAATGAAGTACTTTGGTTTGTGCTCCACCACTGCAATGAACTAAGCCGTGAATATGAACTCTGTGCATCTCAAGTATTCTTTTTATAATCGGAGCATAAGTTCTGGTAGGAGATAATACAAGTTTTCCAGCATCGAGAGGAACTCCCTCAACAAAATCAGTTAAAGACAAGTCACCCGAATATGTGAGTTCATCTGGAACAGATGCATCGTAACTTTCAGGATATTTCTTAGACAAATATTTATGGAATACATCGTGGCGAGCAGAAGTTAGCCCATTGGATCCCATTCCTCCATTATACTCATTTTCGTAAGTAGCTTGACCAAAAGACTCTAATCCTACAATCACTTCCCCACCAACAATATTATGGTTTGATATAACCTCTTTTCGTTTCATTCTAGCAGTGACAGTGGAGTCGACAATGAGTGTTCGAACTAAATCACCAACATCTGCCGTCTCACCTCCCGTAGAATAAACTCCAACTCCCTGAGCTCTAAGATCAGACAATAAATCCTCCGTCCCATTAATTAAAGCAGAAATAACTTCACCCGGTATTAAGTTTTTATTTCGACCAATCGTAGAAGAGATTAGTATATTATCAACTACCCCCACGCAAAGAAGATCGTCAATATTCATGACTATGGCGTCTTGAGCTATACCTCTCCAAACAGAAAGATCTCCAGTCTCTTTCCAATACATGTAGGCAAGAGAAGATTTTGTTCCTGCCCCATCTGCATGCATTACGATGCAATAGTCATCATCTCCGGTTAGACGGTCCTCAACTATTTTACAAAAGGCTTTGGGAAATAAACCTTTGTCTACTTTTTTTATCGCATTGTGAACATCTTCCTTAGAAGCGGACACTCCTCTCATCATGTATCGGTTCTGATTACTCAATATGAAAATTTGTTGCTATTAATCCTATTGGTATAATTTATATAAAAAAGCATCCCATTTTGGGATGCTTTTATTTAATTCAAAGTACTAATTAATAAGCCCCATATTTTTTTGCGTCTTCGGGGTCTGATTCAATTTGTTTAAAATCTGTCCTACGGTTCATCTGATGAGCTCTTTCTTGTAGTCTCTTAGATCTGAGTCCCAAGATAAATTCTTCAGACAAAACATCACCTGCATTTAATCCATTTTTATCTTCTAATAAAACAATAGGCTCAGTTTCTCCCATTCCGATAGCCTCCATTCTAGAGGCATCAACACCTTTTGATATAAGATATTCGACACATGCATCAGCTCTTTTCTGAGATAACTCTTGATTAAAATCTTCTCCACTTCGAAAATCAGTATGAGAACGAAGCTGTATTCTTAAATCTATATTTGTTTCTAGTACTTCAGTCAAGTAATCCAAATCTTTTTGGGCCATTGGGCGTAATTCAGCACTTCCTAGATCGTATTCAATCTGAGGAAGAACAATAGGAAGTCTATATAATTCTAGGGAGAGATCAACAGAAATTTTATAAAGGAAACCTTCATCAGTAGTTTCAAAATCATTAATAGTTAAATCTTGAGTTGTGACAGTATCGTAGACAGTTACATAGGTGTCTTTAATAAAAGTTACTTCGTATTCTACACCTTGTTTAATAGCTTCTTCACCAAAATCGAAGAAACCATTTTTGTTGGTCAGGGCATCAAAAGTAGATCCATCCGATCCCTCAAGATGAATAGAAACGCCCTGTAAAAGATCGGTAGTTTCTTTATCTTGGAGGATACCTTCCATCACAAATTTCAGATCAGAAAGTTTCACATCATAAATATCATCACCTCCACGACCTCCTTTTCTATTAGAGGTAAAGAATCCGTTTATAGCATCTTTACCTGAAAAAATGATACCAAAATCATCGTAAGAAGAATTTATTGGAAATTTCATGTTTTTAACCTTACCATATTGGCCACTGGGTCTTTTTCTAGCTCTAAAAATATCAAAACCACCCATTCCAAGATGTCCATCAGAAGCAAAAAATAAGGTTCCATCTTTGTGAACAAAGGGAGAAATTTCTTTCCCAGGAGAATTCACTTCTGGACCAAGATTAACTGGCTCACTCCAAGCATCATTTCTTTTATTATATTCTGACATCCAAACATCAAATTCACCAAAACCTCCCGGCATATCTGAGACAAAATACAATACTTTTTCATCAGGAGATAGACAAGGGTAAATAATCATATAATTAGAATCTATAGGAATACTAATTTCTGAGGGTTCTTCCCAGGCGCCACCTTTTTTTGTGGTAGTATATATTTTGGGAGCATTAAACTCATTTCTCTGTTTGATGGAACGGTTAAAATACATAAGATTGCCTCGTTCATTCAGAGCTACTGCACCTTCATCAAATTTTGTGTTAATCAAATCATCATCATCTAGATAATCTCCTAGGGACATGGGTTCATTCCATTTAACTTTAGCGTTTTTCTTTGCACCTCTTTTCTTTTTGTCTTCTTTGATATTAGTCACCCAAATATCTGTAAAGTATTGGCCAGTTTGAGCACTTAACCTCCTTCCTTTCACTCCTTTACGTGCTGTGGTAAATAAAATTTCGGTATAATCGTTATTTCCATAAGATGGCATACTATCGTCCTGTTTAGAGTTGATAGATTTCATGTTAGAAACAGCATATCTAGATGGGTTAGCCTCCCAGTCAATTGCCATCTGACAAGCTAGAATAGATTCTGAAGCTCTTTCATCTTCAGGAACTTTTTCCATATATGATTCAAATGACTTAATAGCCTCTTCGTACTTTCCTATGTTTCTCTGCATCATTCCCAGATATAATATAGCGATGGGATCATCATAGCGCATTTTTATCGTTCGTTTGTAATAACTTTCGGCTTGTCGATAGTTTCCGATCCTACGAGCGCACTCAGCTAAACGAAAACTCATTTGAATTTTTTTAGTCTTATCAGAGGATTTTGAGTAGGCACGTTTATAAAAATCCATAGCCTTGTGAAATTCATACTGGTCATAAGCTAATTGGGCCTTTTTCAACTGTTTACCTTGAGCAAATGAGCTCATTGAAATCGATAGTTTAAATATAAATAATAGTGCTATTCTAGTAAATCTCATTTGGTCAGATTAATGAGTTCTTATTATGCCTTTATTAAAATTTCTTCTAAGGAATGCTAAAGTAGATAAAAATCTAGCAAATAAAAAACCTTAAACGTATGGATATCCTATTAAATAATGATCAAAAGATCAAAAGCATCCTTTCAGATGCTTTTTAATTATTTGGTAATATTTGCAGACTTTACTGTTTTTACAATGATTCCAGCAATCTTATAGGGATCTCCGTTCGAGGCAGGTCTTCTGTCTTCCAACCAACCATTCCAACCATTTTCTACGGTAATAATTGGAATTCTAATGGAAGCGCCACGATCAGAGATTCCGTAACTAAAATCGTGAATTGAAGCAGTTTCGTGTAAGCCAGTTAATCTCTGATTATTATAGGCACCATAAACAGCTATATGCTCATTCACAACGGATCTAAAAGACTCACATACAGACTCATAAACTTTTTTTGAACCGCAAGTTCTCAAAAGTGTATTTGAAAAATTGGCGTGCATTCCCGAGCCATTCCAATCACCTTTAATGGGTTTAGGATGGTATTCAATGTAATATCCATATTTTTCAGTCAATCGATCAAGTAGATATCTTGCGACCCAGAGCTCATCTCCTGCGAGTTTGGCTCCCTTAGCAAACAACTGAAATTCCCATTGACCTGAAGCTACCTCTTGATTAATTCCTTCAAAATTAATTCCAGCGTCTATACATAAATCTGCATGTTCTTCGACAAAATCTCTTCCATGTGTATTTCTTCCCCCCACAGAACAATAATACATCCCTTGCGGCCCAGGATAACCTCCCACAGGAAAACCCAAAGGCAACTGGGTATCAGTGTCCATAATAAAGTATTCTTGCTCAAAACCAAACCAGAAATCATTATCGTCATCGTCAATCTGTGATCGTCCGTTGGTAGAATGTGGACTTCCATCTGCATTTAGAACTTCAGTCATTATTAAAAAACCATTGATTCGCTCTGGATCTGGAAAAATAGCAACAGGTTTTAGTAAACAATCAGATGAAACACCTGTGGCCTGTTTGGTAGAGCTTCCGTCAAAAGACCAAATTGGACAGTCATCTATTTTTCCACTAAAGTTTTCAAGAACCTTTGTCTTGCTTCTCATATTTTGAGTGGGAGAATAACCATCGAGCCATATATACTCTAATTTAGATTTCATATAAATAGATACATTTTTGTTAAAATACTTTTACAAATAAAAACATTTTAACAAAAATGTATCTAAATAATAAAGATAAACTTTTCAACAAAAAAAATTACTTTTCAATAAATTAAAAAATAAAGGCCAAATAAAAAAAATAGGAAACAAACAACAACAATCCTTTTAATCTCCCAATTTTATTTTCAGTTCCAAAAAGTATTGTTAAAAAGAGCATTGTGCTCAATCCCAGCATCCATAAAAAATCAACATTGAAAAGGCTAGGGTGATTGCACACAATAGGCTGAATCATTGAAGTCATACCTATGACAGCAAGAATATTAAAAATATTTGAGCCGATTAGATTCCCAATAGAAAGACCCTTTTCTCTTTTATATGCGGCTATAATAGAAGTGGTCAATTCTGGAACTGAGGTTCCAAATGCAATGACAGTTAGGGAGATTAATCTTTCTGTATAGCCATAGTATCTGGCAATACCTACAGCTCCCTCTACCAAAAATCGAGAACCAAAATACAAACTTATTGCTCCGAAAATTAAATAAAATATAAGTGATACGAAAGATATCTGTTTTATGTAAATATAAGAATTAGACTGCAATTCTTTTGGAGACTGGAAAATCAAGTAAATAGTAAGCAGAATTATAAGCGAAACAAAGATCGTTCCTTCAACGAAACTAATTCTTGATTGGGTATAAAGAAAAATACCAAACAAAACAGAAGATAAAAACATTAGAGGAATGTCGAAAGAGTAAAGTCGCTTATCAAAGCTTATTGGAAAAAAACATGCAGTGGCGCCAAGAACCAAAGATAAATTAGCAATATTTGAGCCAATTACATTTCCTATAGCAATATCTGAATGCCCACTGATTGCAGAATAAACACTCACTATTAGCTCAGGAGCTGAGGTGGAAAAAGAGACCACAGTAAGGCCCACAACCACCATGGAAATATTAAATCTATAAGCTAAAGCTACGGAACCTTTGACTAAGAAATTACCTCCAACAACGAGAATAACTAAACCCACTAATAATTTGAATAAATCCACCTATTTAATATTGATGTTTTTATTTAGATTTCTCTTTACAGAATGTGTCAAATCTTCAATTTCTTTTACTTGTTTATTGACTTCTTCAACCACATTAGCTTCTTTGGCAGTAGCATGAATTTCTTTCTTTATATCATCCCCCGCATCTTTTACTTTACGAATAGTTTGAGCCATTGAACGAGCTAGACCAGGAATTTTTTCAGGTCCAAAAAGTAAAATTCCAACCAAAGCAATCAATAAAAACTCTCCAGTTCCTAAAAAATTCAAAAACAATAAAAAATGTATCATTTGGTAAAAATAAAAAAAGTCCTACACATGTGGGACTTAAATTATTATTTTAAACCTATATTTTATTCTTCAGTATCTTCCCTGAGAGTATCCACCATGATCGGAGTTGCAATGAACAATGAGGAATAAGTACCAACAACTACGCCTATCATTAGAGCAAACATAAATCCTCTAATCACTTCACCACCAAACAAGAATATCACCAATAATACAAAGAAAGTAGTAAGAGATGTATTTATTGTTCTACTTAAAGTGCTGTTTAATGCAGCATTTACAATATCTTTTCGACTTCCTTTCTTGGTACCAAGATACTCTCTAATTCTATCAAAAACGACCACTGTATCATTTAGTGAATATCCAATTACAGTAAGTATTGCGGCGATAAATGCTTGATCAATTTCTAAAGAAAATGGTATTCTACCGTACAATATAGAAAATACTGCCAAAACAATCAATACATCATGAAATACTGCAGCAACAGCACCGATAGAATATGAAATTTTTCGAAACCTCACCAAAATGTAAAAGAAAATCCCCAACAATGAGAATATAACTGCCAAAAATGCAGATTGCTTAATATCATCTGCAATCGTGGGCCCAACTAATTGAGAACTCATTACTTCGTATTTTCTGTCTAGAGTTTTTAATCCTTGATCTAACTTTGCTGAGACTAAATCATCAGAACCTTTTTCATCGATCATATATTTCGTGGTAATCTTTACTTGATTGGCCTTTCCAAAAGTTTTTACCTCTGGAGCTGTTTCAAATGGAGTAGCCAAAGAAGATCTAACTTCTTGAGTCACTACGTCTTGATCAAAACGGACTACAAAATTTCTCCCTCCCTTAAAGTCAACCCCTTGATTTAATCCTCTAGTCGCCAATGAGCTTATCCCCAGACAAATCAGTAGTAACGAAATTATATATGCAACTTTTCTTTTTGAAAGAAAAGATATACTTGAATTAGCAAACCAATTTTCAGTCATCTTGGAAGAAAAGTTGATGGTTTTTTTAGAGGCCATACGTGATTCAAATACCAAACGGGTAAGGAATATTGCCGCAAACAAAGATGTGATGATACCAATAATTAAAGTGGTCGCAAAACCTTTGATAGGACCTGTACCAAAAGTATATAAAATAACACCTGTTAAAAGTGTGGTTACGTTCGCATCTATAATGGCAGCGTATGCATTTTGATAACCGTCCTTGATCGCTAGGCTCATTCCTTTCCCCATTCGTAACTCTTCACGAATACGTTCGTAGATAAGCACGTTAGCATCTACTGCCATACCTATAGTTAAAACAATCCCAGCAATCCCCGGAAGAGAAAGAACAGCTCCCAGAGAGGCTAGAACACCAAAAATGAATAAGACATTTAGTATTAATGCAATGTCTGCAGCAAAGCCTGCTGTACGATAATATAAAAACATGTAAATCAAAACAATCATAAGGGCAATTCCGAAAGATGTCATTCCCGAATTAATAGCTTCCTTACCCAATGAAGGTCCCACAATCTCAGATTGAATAATCTTAGCTGGTGCAGGGAGTTTTCCTGCTTTTAAAATATTAGATAAATCTTCGGCTTCTTCTACGGTAAAGTTTCCTGAAATACTTGAACTCCCATTGGGGATAACATCATTTACAGTCGGAAAAGAATATACATAACCATCGAGCACTATTGCAACTTGACGGTCAATATTGTTTTGTGTAATTTTTTTCCACTTTTTAGCTCCTTCTGCGTTCATTTGCATACTTACATTAACAGAACCTGTGGGATCAATTTGAGAGTTAGCGTCAACAATAACATCACCACCAAGCTGAGGTAAATTGTCTCTATTGGATTTTATAGCCACTAATTCTAGACCTACTTCTTCACCGGAAACGACCAAAGGCTTAGCGGACCATAAAAATTTAATATTTTTAAGATCTCCAAAAAGAAGAGTACGAACCTCTGGTAGATTTAAAATTTTGTTAACTCTAGCAGTATCATCCTCAGTTACTACACCTACTCTTGCTCCAAAAGCATATTGACTAAATTGGACAAGATCAAGAAAAGGATTTCCTGAATTTATATTCAACGAATCGATCAATAATGAATCGATTTCTAGATCAAATGATTGCTGCATTTCTAACGATTCTTCCTCTGCGCGCACAAGAGCATCGACATTTATAAGAAAGTTTTGTATTGTCTGAACATTAGTAGTTTCCCAAAACTCCAATTGTGCAGTACTCTGAAGAAGGCGTTTGACGCGATCGTGATCTTTTACGCCTGGCAATTCAACTAAAATACGCCCCTCTTGCTCTAATTGCTGGATATTAGGCTGTACAACACCAAATTTATCAATTCTAGCTCTTAGAACAGAAAAGGCACGATCTATAGCGCCTTTCAATTCGGCACGAACTACGTTTATCACATCTGCATCTGCCGCATTTACTTCAAATTTATCAACCATATTTCTATGACCAAAAATTCGAGGAGAAGACAACAGAACATTAGTTCCATTTTTTTGGTTCACCTGGTTAAAAGAACTAACAAAATCATCTATGTAGTCTTTTTGAGAATCACTTTGCTTTTTGTTGGCAATAAAAATAGCTTCATTGAAAGTAGCATCAACGGAATTATTAGAAAGTATTTTAAGGATATCCCCTACAGAGACCTCTAAAGTGACATTCATCCCACCTTTTAAATCAAGACCTAAATTTAACTCTTGCTCTTTGCATTCCTTATATGTATAACCAAAATATATCGCCTCTGAAGAAATAGAATCTAGGTAAGCTTGTTCCATTTGATAATCACCTTTTGCATAATTTTTTGCTGAGGTTTCAACACTTTTCACCTTCCAGGTAAATGCCAATTGGTAGATGCAAATTAATGCAAACGCTGCTGCTAGTAACTTTGTAAATCCTTGGTTGCGCATATCTATTTATTTAAAGTCTTTTATTTTTAAGGTGGACAAATATAAACTTTCAATAAAATAAACACAATTAATTTCAAGCTATTATAAAATACTATTGGAACAATTCTTGTAAATTGGCATGAAATTAAAAATTACTTAACCAACTACTAAATAAAAATTAAAGCATTTTAACTTATTTGGTTTTCAAATATTTTTTATTGATAAACAATAAAAATTTATCCCAATAAATAAATTAATTATATTTTAGTTGTAAATTTAAAAAGTTAAAATTATGAGATTATTGTTTAATATTTGCATAGGAAGTTTATTCATTTGGCAGTTAGGATTTTCTCAAACTGATTTTTATCAAGCTCAAAATTTATCTGTAATCAAAGAGGGTACGAGTTTAGTCAATCCATGGGCTGGAGGTATAAATGTCCCTCAAATTTCACCCATAGATCTAAACGGAGACAACATATTAGACATAGTTATTTTTGATAAAAATGGCGATCAAATCAATTGTTATATTAATCATGGAACTGAGGGACTATTAGATTATCACTATGCCCCAGAATACAATATAAAGTTTCCAGAATTAGAAGACTGGGTTTTATTGAGAGATTATAATTGTGATGACAATATTGATATTTTCACCTCTAATGGGGGGGCTATAAATGTGTATAAAAATATGATTACTGGAAATGATCTCAGCTTCCAGCTTGTCGATACAATACTTACAAACAGAGGAGGGTTGGAAACCAACTTATATGTTAGTACTGTAGACATACCTCACATAGGGGATCTAGACGCCGACGGGGATCTAGATATTCTAACTTTCGGTGTCGTCGGAAGCAATGTAGAGTGGCACAAGAATAATTCTATAGAAATGTTTGAAAATTGCGACAGCTTAAACTTTATACTTGAGGACGACTGTTGGGGAGATTTTAGTGAGAACTTCTCAGATAACTCAGTTACTCTAGACAATTGCGATGCATTCAGACCGCTTCAACAAACCACAGAAAAATATACAGATTCAGAAAAGAATAACTTAAAACATGCTGGATCTACTGTAACTGCAATTGATTTAACTGGAGACTCCTATTTTGATCTTCTTCTAGGAGATGTTACATTCAATAATCTGGTAATGCTAAAAAATAGTGCTCCTGCATCTTCTGCTTTAATGATTGATCAAGAGACACAATTTCCAAGCAGCTCAGAAAGTGTTAATTTGCAAAAGTTCCCAGCCGCATATTATTTCGATGTGAACAACGATAATATCAAAGACCTGATTGTTACCCCGAATGGAAATAATGTTTCTACCAACCATAAAAATGTGTGGTATTATAAAAATGAATCTCTTTCTGATGAACTAAATTTTAATTTAATTAAAAAAGATGCCTTTTCTGATCAAATGATAGAGGTAGGTTCAGGAGCAAATCCTGTCTTCTTTGATTACAATAACGATGGCTTAATGGATTTGATTATTGGGAACTATGGATATTATACTGAAGGTGGAAATTTTAATTCTCAACTAGCTCTTTACAAAAATATTGGCTCAGAGAGTGTACCCGAGTTTGAATGGGTAACTGATGATTATGAAGAATTGGGACTACTAAACTTTGATAACAATATTAGCCCGACTTTTGGAGATATTGACGGAGACAATGACCTAGATATGTTAGTGGGAGATGCAAATGGAAAATTGCATCTTTTAACTAATATTTTCATTGATAACCAGTCAAATTTCTTCATCAATACGATAGATTACTTTGATATTGATGTAGGATCCTTTGCTAGTCCTTTTTTAGTTGATCTTGATAGAGACAACGATTTAGATTTAATCATTGGGTCTAGACAAGGACAAATTTTTTATTATGATAACCAAGGATCTTCAACCGAACCAAATTTTATTTTATCATCTGAATTGTTGGGAAATATCGATCTTATTGATCCAATATATGGCACCGCTTACACCACTCCCAAAGTCATTGACGGAGAAAATGGGTATGAATTATATGTAGGAACGGAAAAAGGGCCAGTCTATCATTACATAAATATTGATAATAATTTAACTGGAGAATTTCAACTAGTGAATGATTCAATTCAATTATATTCAAAAGGAGTTCGAACTGCACCGGCAGTTTACGACCTAAATAATGATGGATTTAATGACATGCTTCTGGGAACTTACACCGGAGGAATCCATCTCATGTGGGGAGGTGAAGTTCCTTCATTCCAATTATCAGAACAAGTCCATATTACAATTGATATCTTCCCTAATCCAAGTGAAGGAATTATCAATATTAGACAAGCAGATTTGTTCTCGGAATTTCAAATTTATAGTATTGATGGGAAATTATGCCACATAAGACCTTCACAAGATTATATTGACTTATCTCACCTAAGCGACGGTATTTATTTTATTCGTGCAAAGAGAAAAAAAGGAGGAGTATCTTACAATAAAATTTATTTAAATTAATATGCAAGATACTATCATCTATTTTGATGGAGAATGTATCATGTGCAATCATTCCATTAAATTTCTTATCAAAAGAGACAAAAAATACATCTTCAAAATTGGATACACAAAGTCTTTGGAGTCGAAAAATCAAGACTCTATTATTCTCGTTCACAATGGTTTTACATACAAATATTCAAGCGCTGCAATTAAATGTCTAATCTTACTAGGAGGATTTTATAGAATGGCATACATCTTTTATATTATCCCAAAATGGCTCAGGGATCTAATTTATAAATTCATTGCCAAAAACAGATACAAATGGTTTGGGAAACATTATGAATGCCCTATTCCTCCAAAAGAATGGAAAGATCGAATGGAAGCCCTTTCTGAAAATAATAAAGCCTAGAGAGTATTCTCAAAGTTATATTTAACTTAATTTATAAAAATAAGCCTAAAATAAATTCAAGTCTTTCAATAAACTATTAGTTGTCTGAACTCCCTTAGCGGACTCCATTAACAAATTCTTTTCTTTTGAATCTAAATCAATTTCAAGAATCTTCTCGATACCCTTGGCTCCCAAAATTACAGGCACTCCTATTGATAAGTCATTTAATCCATATTCTCCTTCCAGCATGGCAGAGCAAGGAAACATTTTCTTTTGATCACAAGCAATCGATTGAACCAAGGCAGATACGGCAGCCCCTGGTGCATACCATGCAGAGGTTCCCAACATTCCTGTTAAAGTAGCTCCTCCTACTTTAGTGTCAGCGATTACTTGGGCTAATCTTTCATAAGACAAGAATTCGGAAGCAAGAATACTGTTTCTTGAAGCTAGTCGGGTAAGTGGAACCATTCCCTTGTCACTGTGGCCACCAATCACTATTCCACTTACATCAGATGAAGGACAACTAAGTGCCTCACTTAATCGATATTTGAACCTAGCACTGTCCAAAGCTCCTCCCATTCCAATAATTCTATTTTTGGCTAGGCCAGTTACTTTATGAGTCAAATAAGTCATGGTATCCATCGGATTACTTACGATAATCAAGATCACATCTGGGGAATATTTGAT
This sequence comes from Flavobacteriales bacterium, assembly GCA_002707145.1. The sequence goes on from PAMD01000022.1 coordinate 73,485, forward strand.
TAAGTTTGTGGAAACCGTTTTTACTATACTTGCATTGATTCCAATTAATTCCTCACGGGTCATTCCAGGTTTTCTAGGGATTCCACTAGTAATAACGGCTACCTGACTTCCAGTAGTCTTCGAATAATCATTTGTGCTCCCCACAATTTGGGTATCAAAACTATTCAGTGATGCAGTTTGCATCAAATCCATTGCTTTGCCCTGTGCATAATTATTTTTGATATCAAGAAGGACTATTTCGGATGCAAAATCTTTGATCGCTATATATTCTGCACAACTAGCTCCAACTGCTCCAGCACCTACAATACTTATTTTCATTATATTAAGGAATTAAATGTTTTTAAATATTTAGTGCGAATTTAAGACTTATTCCTAGCTCAAGAAAAAAATATAAAAGTATATTTGAAAAATATAGGATCAAAAGTAAATAATGTCATTATTTTTGAAAAAATCATTAATTATCAATTAGTGCAAAATGAATAAATACTTCATTCTCATCTTCACCTTACTCTCATTTAATTCGTTGTTCGGTCAATGTTTTATTGCCGAAATAGCGAATGTAAACCAAGACCAAGTGGTAGAAGAAAATATTACTTTTTTTAATTTGTGCCCGGGAGAAACACTCTCAATGCAAGCCATCGCATCAGATGATAATGGACCTGTTGTCTCCCCTTCCTTCAGTTGGTTTATTGATGAAACTGATTACTCTAACCTTCAAACCTTTACTCGAACCTTCGATAGTCCCGGAGGATATATTGTCTCATTAATGATTGAGGACAATGATGGTTGCGAAATGGAAGAGTCACTCGACTTTTATGTCCGTGTATCTACAATCCCGACAATTGATTTGTCAGTTAATCCATCAGTAGTATGTCCCGGAGTTATTACTTCCATTGGTGCTGATACTTCTTCTGATCTCGATTTTTCTGGAGAGATAACTACTGGTGCATGGGAGTCGCTCAACTGTGAAGATGAATTTTCTGAAGCAACATACCTTCCAGATGGAAGTGGTGCATCGTATTCTACAGATATTTATTTAGGCTGTTTTGGAGATGGTCAAATTCTTACAGACGCAAATGATATTATAAGTGTGGACATCAATATGGAACATTCTTACTCAGGAGATTTAGATATTTATTTAACATCACCCAATGGAGTTCAAGTCACTCTATTTCAACAAGCTGGTGGATCTACTTGGTTTGGAGAAGCTACAGACGGGGATTTAACGGAAACAAACCCTGGTGTCGGATATGATTACGGTTGGTCTATGAATCCTGATTATAATGGGACAATGGTAGACGGAGTTACAAATAATACAATTCCCGACCCAGCTGGAGGATTTTCAAATATTTTAACTCCAACTTCCTACTTTCCAATTGGCGATTTCAACGACTTTTTGGGATGTCCTATAAATGGAACTTGGACTATAACTGTTACCGATAATATCTTTTCTGACAACGGCTGGATATTTTCATGGGGAATCCAAATCAACCAAAGTATTATTCCATCATCTTGGAGTTTTGAAAATTCCATTACTGAAGAGTATTTTATTGATAATCCCACAATAACCTCGAATTCCGGAAACTCTATTTCTATTGAGCCTAATGTAGGCCCAAATACTTACTATTATGAAGTAGTAGACAATTTTGGATGTACTTTCTCGGAACCGATAGTGGTGACCGGCACGAGTTATATTAATATCAGTGAAGATATTTCAAACGAATACTGTGGTGCAGACGATGGTGAAGTTACCCTTAATCTTTCTGGGGGAACACCTCAATACTCTGTTATATGGGCTAATGGAACACAGGGTCCAACACTAACTGATCTTACCGAAGGAACCTACAGCTATACAGTTGAAGACGAACTGGGTTGCGAGCAGACAGACAATGTTGTCATTCAAAATAGTGAATTAGGACTTCTTTTTGACTTAATAGTAACATCCGACAGGTGTGATCAAGGTATAGGCTCTATTGAAATTGTTCCATCAAATGGATCTTCACCCTATACTTTCTCAGCTAACGGAGTACCCTCGAACACCAATTTAATCGAGAACTTATATCAAGATGAGTACAATATTGAAATATCTGATGACTTCGGTTGTGATGGATCAGAAACCATCGAGCTAGAAAATATTTTAGGTCCAAATGCGAATTTCAGTCAAAGCCATGATACGGTTACTTTCGTGGATGGTTTAGTAGAGTTCATAAGTCTATCTAGCCCCGCATCTGGAGCAAGTCTTGAAAATCATCAATGGACATTTGGTAATGGACTTGGAGATGAAGGAGTTCAAACAGAGTTCGATTTTGTTCAAATTGGTAATTTTCCTGTTGCTCTAACTATCACAGATGATGGAGGTTGCTCTGATACATATCTATCCCCGGTAGTCGTTGTAGAAGATTATTGGGCTTGGGCTCCTTCGGCCTTTACTCCAAATGGAGACGGAATAAATGATTTTTTCATAATAAAATTCGATAATATTATTGAATCTACACTACAAGTATTTATTTACGACAGATGGGGGAAGCTGGTATTTCAATCCAGTGGTAATAATATAGGGTGGGATGGTACAAGACAAGACAATGGAATTAAAGCAGACATATCTTCCTATAAATATTATGCCAGTTTTAATACTTACCGTAATAAATTACAAGAAAAAACTGGAGTGATATTACTATTAAATTGATCATTATTTCTGAATTATTATTTCATTCTCAAGTCACCAAATAAAACACAGTCTAATGCAACTATTCCAATCCTTCGGATTCATAAGTAAAATAGATATCTGAAATATGTAATCCGGTTTGATATTAATTGTTAAAGCTAAATTAGTGCCAACTTTTTGTATTATTTATAAATGTACCAATAAGTAATAATTGTATAATAAATCTGAAAAATATTCCTAATAGAACTTAAATTATGGTAACACAATAAGTCAAGAAGAAAAATTATTTAAATTCAAATTAAAACTGATTTTTTCCTAAAATTATAAGTGTAATTTGGATTTAGCTGAGGATGATAATCAAGAAAAAATTCCGTTAATATTACTTATGCAACTATAATTCTACCAAAGTAATAAATGAACATGGAGAACTATGAGAATGATTTGCTAATTATAATAAACAGTATGCTACGAATATTTAAATAACCTCGATATCAATATCAAGAGTTAATAGGTAGAAAGACTAGTAAGTGAAATACTTAAACATCGCACAATAATTTTATTTTCAATATTTAGTATTAGTGCGTAGTATTTGAAATTTTTAATTTAATCTAAAAGAATAATTTGTCTAAAAAAGTGTGTGCATTTTTTTAAAGTACTAAACATCAATATTTGCATACTTCGCGTTTCTCTCAATAAAATCTCTTCTTGGAGGAACATCATCTCCCATAAGCATAGAAAAAACACGATCTGCTTCTGCTGCACTGTCAATGGATACTTGTCTTAAGGTTCTGTTTTGGGGTTGCATTGTTGTATCCCATAATTGAGAAGCATTCATTTCTCCCAAACCTTTATAACGTTGAATTCCTACAGAAGAGTCTTTTCCTTTACTCATTTCTGCTATATTACTATCTCGCTCTTCGTCATTCCAACAATAGCGTTGATCTTTTCCTTTTTTAAGCAAATAAAGAGGAGGAGTGGCAATATAAATGTATCCATTCTCCACCAAGTCTTTCATATATCTAAAAAAGAAGGTCAAGATTAAAGTAGAAATATGTGAGCCGTCAACATCGGCATCACACATAATTACAATTTTATGATAACGTAACTTTGAAATATTTAGTGCTTTACTATCTTCTTCGGTACCAATAGAGACTCCTAAAGCAGTAAATATATTCTTGATTTCTTCATTTTCAAAAACCTTATACTGCATGGCTTTTTCAACATTTAAAATTTTACCTCTAAGCGGTAAAATAGCTTGAAAAGCTCTGTCTCTTCCTTGTTTTGCTGTTCCACCAGCAGAATCTCCCTCGACAAGAAATATTTCACATTTTTCAGGATTTTTTTCTGAACAATCAGAAAGTTTACCAGGAAGCCCAGTAGATGACATAACAGTCTTTCTCTGAACCATTTCACGAGCTTTTTTAGCTGCTTGTCTAGCCTTGGCTGCCAAAATAACCTTCAATATGATTTGTTTGGCATCCTTAGGATTTTCTTCCAAATAATTATTTAACATCTCTCCAACCAATTGGTCGACTGCTCCAGAGACTTCAGAATTCCCTAATTTTGTTTTGGTTTGGCCTTCAAACTGAGGCTCCATGACTTTTACAGAAATCACAGCAGTCAGACCTTCACGGAAGTCGTCTCCAGCCACAGTAACCTTTTCGCGCTCCAGCATTCCAGACTTCTCGGCATATGACTTTAGCGTTCGCGTCAATGCACGACGAAAACCTGCCAGATGAGTTCCTCCCTCATGCGTATTAATGTTATTTACATAAGAATGTAAATTTTCAGTATAAGTGGTATTATAACTCATTGCTACCTCAACGGGGACTTCATTCTTCTCACCTTCCATATACATTACATCCGATATAAGACTGTCTCGGGTTGCATCTAGATACTGAACAAACTCGCTTAAACCACCGTCAGAAATAAATGTAGCAGATACATCATTCCCTTCTTCATCTTTTTCACGCGTGTCGGTTATAGTTAATGTAATGCCTTTGTTCAAAAAAGACAATTCACGCATACGAGAAGATAAAATATCATAGACATATTCTGTAGTATTAAATATGGAATCATCAGGCTTAAAAGTAACTATAGTTCCTCTAGTTTCTGTCTTACCAACCTCTAAAACCTCCGTTTGAGGAATACCTTTTGAATATTCTTGGGTAAATATTTTACCATCTCTGTGAACTTCAGCTTTAAGAAAAATCGATAAGGCATTCACACAAGATACACCCACACCGTGTAAACCTCCAGAGACCTTATAAGAATCTTTATCGAATTTTCCCCCAGCGTGTAATACTGTCATAACTACCTCAAGGGCAGACTTCCCTTCTTTAGCATGCATTGCAGTGGGGATACCTCTTCCGTCATCTTTAACAGTGATAGATTTATCAGTATTGATAATAACATCAATCTTAGAACAATGACCTGCCAATGCTTCATCAATAGAATTGTCTACCACCTCGTATACCAAGTGATGTAATCCTTTCTGACCAACATCCCCAATATACATTGCAGGACGCTTACGAACAGCTTCTAAACCCTCCAAGACTTGTATGCTTCCTGCAGAATAATCTTGATCTTTCACCTCTTTACTCATAATGTGTTAATTTGTTAAGAGTCATAACGACTTAAAACAAATATAATAAATTCGCCAAGTTAGAAGTACTTTAAAGAGGCTTAATGCAGTCAATTTTATCAACATTTTTGGGACTAATTAACAATCTGAATGACCCTTAATAATAGAAAAAAAAAAAGACCTCAAAATGAGGCCTCTAAAAAATATATAAATTTTAAACTTATGCAGCAATAACCTCGAATTCTAAATCGACTACCACATCTCTGTGAAGACGAATAGATGCAGTATACTTACCTAAAGCTTTAACTGTTCCACCAGTGATAGAGATGAACTTCTTTTCAATAGACTGACCAGCTTTTTCCAAAGAAGAGGCAATATCAATATTTGTGACTGATCCAAATAATTTGTGCCCCCCTTCAGCGACTTTAGCTGTGAGCTTAAGCTCAATCGACTTGAGTGATTCGGCAATTATGTTTGCGTCAGAAACTAATTTCTTTTCTTTAAAGGCTTTTTGTTTTAAATTTTCTGCTAAAACTTTCTTAGCAGAATTAGTAGCCAATCGGCCATATCCTTTCGGAATAAGGAAGTTCCTACCATAACCATTCTTGACATTTACGAGATCATCTTTAAAACCTAGATTGGCTACGTCTTGTGATAAAATAATTTCCATAATACTTGGTTTTTACTTCATTAAATCAGTTACATATGGCAACACAGCAATATGACGAGCTCTTTTTACCGCTTGTGACACCTTTCTCTGAAATTTCAAAGAAGTACCAGTGATCCGGCGAGGCAAGATTTTACCTTGTTCATTTAAAAATTTAGTTAAAAAGTCACCATCTTTATAGTCAATATATTTGATACCTAACTTTTTAAAACGACAGTACTTTTTCTTCTGACCTGTATCAATAGACAGCGGGGTGAGGAATCTAATTTCTGAATTACTTGCCATTACTTAGTCTTTTTTGAATTTGAGTTTAATCTTTCTCTTCTTTGACCAGCATAAGCTAGAGCATGTTTATCCAGAGCAACAGTAAGAAAACGCATTACGCGCTCATCTCTCTTTAGAAGAACTTCTAAGCTAGCGGTTAAATCAGCTTCGCCTTTGAATTCTAGTAAAAAATAGAATCCGCTTTTCTTTTTCTGGATCGGATAAGCTAGCTTTTTTAAGCCCCAACTTTCCTCTGCTACAATTTCAGCTCCGTTGGATTTCAAATGGGCTGCAAACTTGCTTACTGCTTCCTTTGTCTGATCATCAGACAAAACGGGATTTAGAATGAAAACAGTCTCGTAGTTTCTAAACATTGTAAATTAAATTTAGTTTTTTTCCGAAATGGACTGCGAAATTAAGAAATTTACTTGAGTATTGAAAATATTACACTACTAAAACTCACTTATCAACCAAATAATTTCATAAATAGTTGCTAAGCGAAATTATTCATGATGATATGGTTCGTTTTTCATGAGTGTCATAGAGCGATAAATTTGTTCAACTACAAATAGTCGAATCATTTGATGAGAAAAAGTCATCTTTGAAAAAGAAATTTTTCCTTGGCAATTTGCGTGGATAGAATCATCAAAACCAAAGGCACCACCCACCACAAAAACAAGCCTTTTAATACCTGCATTCATTTGCTTCTGAATGTGATTAGAAAAACCTAATGAATCAAAATCTTTGCCTTTTTCGTCTAGTAAAATAATCCGATCTCCACTATTTAATCTTGCAAATATATGTTTGGCTTCATGCTTCTTTTGCTCTGATTTAGAAAGCGATTTTCTATTTTTTATGTCTGGAATTTCTTCTATTTTGAAGCCTATGTAATGTTTTAATCGTTTAACATAGTTGGCAATTCCTTCTGACAAATAACTATCAGATGTCTTACCAACAACTAAAAGCAAAATCTTCATACTTATTATTTAAAAAGTTACTTATTTTTGTAAAAATTACAAAAGTAAAAGAAACTATGGTTAGAAAAGAAGATGTGCTACCTTTTATACATTTGGCCTTTAATGAAGATGTTAGAGATGGTGATCACAGTTCTCTTGCATGCATTCCCCAGGATAAAACAGGTAGAGTCCAATTATTGGTAAAAGACCAAGGAATAATCGCCGGAACTCAATTGGCAGTATGGATTTTCGAATCTATTAATCCTAAAATTAAGATTTTACTCTTAAAGAACGACGGAGATTATGTTTACCCTGGCGATGTAGTCTTCCATGTGGAAGGAAACTCTCAATCACTACTTACTGCAGAACGTCTGGTATTAAATTGTATGCAAAGGATGAGTGCAATTGCAACCAAGACATCTACATATGTGAAATTAATTAAAAACTCAAAAACAATTATTCTGGATACTCGTAAAACAACTCCTGGTATTCGAATGCTTGAGAAGTGGGCCGTTGTAATCGGTGGTGGAGAGAATCATCGCTTTGGCTTATTTGATATGATAATGCTCAAAGATAATCATATAGATTTTGCGGGAGGCATTACAAAAGCCTTGGAAAAAACAAAAGAATATTTGAGTAAAAACAGATTAATATTACCCATTGTTGTAGAAACAAGAAATTTAAATGAGGTAAAACAGGCTATCGCGATAGATGGTATAGATCGTATAATGCTTGATAATTTTAGCATTGCAGAAACTAGAAGGGCAGTTAAACTTATCAATGGAAAAATTAAAACTGAATCTTCAGGAGGTATTACCGAGAAAACCGTTGGTTCATATGCCCAATGTGGAGTAGACTTTATTTCTGTTGGGGCTTTAACTCATTCAGCAATCAATATGGACTTGAGCTTAAAAGCTTTTTAGTATATTTAAAAAAATCTGAACCATTTGAAATTAAAAAATCCTTTAAAAAAAATTATTATTCCTGGATTTGAGGGGCTTAGTTTGCATGAAGTTTCGTTATTCTTTTATCAGGGAATTACAAAAGGAGCAGTTACTACTCGAGCTTCTTCTCTGGCCTTTAACTTTTTTCTAGCTTTTTTTCCTAGTATTATAGTAATCTTCACCCTCATCCCGTTTGTTCCTATCACTGGATTTCAAGAACAATTATTTATACTTATCATGGAAGTCCTTCCCCCCTCTACGTTTGGTGCGACAAAAAGTATTGTGGACGACATTATTAATAACGAACGTGGAGGCTTACTCTCGTTTACTTTTATTTTGGCTCTGTACTTTTGTACTAATGGAGTCAATGCGATGATTACCGGATTTAATAGCACCTACCATCACAAGGATGATCGATCATGGTTACAGTTAAAACTTTTATCCTTTTCTCTCACTGTAATTTTAACAATTTTCTTAGTCTTGACTATCGCCTTTCAAATTGCTTCGGAAGATTTTTTAAGTTATCTAGTCACTCAGAAACATATAGGTCAAGGCTTAGCAGAAATGATTTTTTCATCTAAACCATTCATTTTAGTCATTGGGCTATTTCTGAGCATTAGCTGTATTTATTATTATGCTCCTGCTGATAAAAGCCGTTGGAAATTCTTATCACCAGGATCTGTTTTGTGTACTTTATTAAATGTAGTTACATCCTTCGCTTTCAGCTATTATGTAAATAATTTTGCTCAATATAATCAGTTATATGGATCCATTGGCACATTATTAGTTATTTTACTTTGGATGTATTTTAACTCAATGATTCTGCTCATTGGATTTGAATTGAATGCTAGCATATTGAGTGCTAAAGAAAGTCAATGTTCAAAATTATCTTCAAAATAAAAAAATGAAATCTATTTTTTATATTGGTCTACTTAGTATTTCAAACATGTTATTATCTCAAGAAAAACCGATTCGATATAATCCCCTTCAAAAACCAAACACTTATAGAAATTTAGATAACCCCAATTATTGGGCGAATAAAAAGCCTTATTCTGACTACTGGCAACAAGATGTGTATTATCAAATTAAAGCCAATATAAACGAACAAAAAGATTGGATTGAAGGATCTGAGATTCTTACATACTGGAATAATTCACCCGATGATCTAAATGAAATTTACTTTCATTTGTATCAAAACGCCTTTCAACCAGAATCTCGTCTTCATGAATTAAATAGTCAAAATAATAATGAATTCACATTTGCCCCATATAAAAAAGAAAAAAAAGGAATAATAATCAATCAATTAACTTCTGCTGGAAGACGTATTTTACTTGAGCAAGACAACACAATTTTAAAAGCATATTTAAACAAACCCATTAAGCCAGGAGAATCGATTGTATTTGAAATAAAATTTACTACATATTTTGGAAAAGGAGATATGGGCCGAAGAATAAAAAAATTCAACTCAAATGGCAAAACCCATTACAATGGAGCTAATTGGTATCCTAGAATATCAGTGTATGATGCTAAATTTGGATGGACTACCGATCAAAATCTAGGAAATGAGTTTTATGGAGATTTTGGGACTTTTGATGTAGAGCTTACATTTGCATCAAATTATATTACAGAGGCTACTGGATTTTTATTAAACAGGGACGAAGTTCTTCCTAAAAGTCTAAGAAAAAAATTAGACATAAAAAACTTTAAAGACAAGCCTTGGAACGAACTTGCATCTGTAATTACTCCCTACAATTCTGAAGAGAGAAAAACCTGGAAATTTCATGCAGAAAATGTTCATGATTTTGCATTCACAGCAGACCCAAGCTACAGAATAGGTGAAGCTTCTTGGAATGGAATCACCTGCTTTGCGCTAACACAAGAAAAACATGCTTCTAAGTGGCAAAATGCAGCAGAATATGCTGCAAATATAATTAAAATCTTTTCACAAGATATTGGCATGTACACCTATCACAAAATGATTGTCGCCGATGCTCAAGATAGAATGGAGTATCCAATGTTGACCCTTGTTCGAGGAAGTGATTCTTCTTATCGAGCATTGCTGGTTCACGAAATTGGCCACAATTGGTTTTATGGACAAATTGGAAATAATAAAACATACCGAGCTTCCTTAGATGAGGGGTTCACTCAATTTCTCAGCGCTTGGAGCTTGGAAAAAATAGATAGCGAAACTGTGGTCGAAGTAAAACCAAAAAATAAGTTCATTACTAAACACACCAAATCGATACATCCAAAAGACCAAAATATTTATTATCCTTACATAAAAGATGCAACTAAAAATAACACTCCTAGACTAAATAATAGCTCTGATAATTTCCATGCAGATGACGGTTATAAAGGCGGATATGGCCACGTTTACTATAAAACCGCAGCTATGTTATACAACCTAGAGTATACACTCGGAGATGAGCTGTTTTTAAAGGCTATTAAGAACTATTTTAACACATGGAAAATTGCTCACCCTTACTTTGAAGATTTTAAAAAAAGTATCATAGACTTTACCAAGGTAGATTTAAATTGGTTTTTCGACCAATGGCTGGAAAGTTCCAAAGATATTGATTATGCAATAAAATCAGTAAAAAAAATAAAGGACACTCCAGACTCCTTCGAAATCACTTTCAAGAGAAAAGGAGAAATGCAAATGCCACTTGATTTTCGAGTTTTAGATAAGGCTGGGAATACAAAGGATTATCATATTCCCAACACATGGTTTATCAAAAAAACTGATGCGAATGTGTTAAATAGGTGGTATGGATTTGGGAAAATTTATCCTCAACATAAGGTTATAATTCGCTCTAAGTTGGGTATTAAAGATATAATCATTGATCCCTCAAGTCGTTTAGCTGATGCATATATGATTGACAATAGTCTTTATAAAAATATCTCTATTGAGTTAGAAGATTTTGTTTGGTCCTTACCAGATTGGAAAACATATCAACTCACTCTTCAGCCAAGACTTGCCTATAACGGATATGATGGAATAAAAACTGGAATGCGGTTGATGGGAGATTACATGGATTATCACCACAAATTCGATGGAACTTTTTGGATCAATACAGGTTTGAACCAAAATGAAGAGCATCTACCCTCCATAGACGTTCCTTTTGATCTTGGATCCAACACTTTGATTCAGGAATCGAAAAATATCAATGGATACGACCGCTTATCTTACCAATTTAACTATGAAACAGGACTTCACAGTGTTAACAGTGGCCTTAGCCTTAATTCCAGCAGCCGAAAATTAGATGGTCTTAACCTGCATTCTATTGGACTTAAACAGATTGCAAGTGCGGGAGCAGATCTAATGTATTTAGAATTTAAAGCAATTAATCGTCCTAAAAGAGATCACTTTGCGTATTTATTAAATCCAGAGGAAATCTTCTGGCAAACTGGCCAGTGGAACAACACGATAAACATTGGTATTCAACATCAATACAAATATTTTACTGGTGAGGGTATTATCGATTTATCTATTAGATCCTCTTCCATAGCTAGCGACTATCAATATTCACAATTAAGTTTTAAAGTACTAAACAACTTTAATTTTGCAGGATTTCAACTTAAAACAAGAATATTTGCTCAACATGCTACAGGAACAAATATAGCTCCCGAAAGCAAACTATATGCCGCTGGGGCAAACCAAGAAGAAATGATGGAAAATATATTTACAAGATCCACTGGTCTAATTTCCAGAGATTGGTTGAGCTATAATTCCGAACTAAACCACTTTCATATGGGGGGCGGGTTAAATTTGAGAGCTTACAGCGGATATGTTATGCCTGAAGGTGAAAATCTACAACAGATACTTAGCTTCAATGGAACAAGTGGTGCATCTTTTTCTACTGAACTTGAATTTGACGACAACTTAAACTTTTTCAGAGATTTCAATATGAAAACTTACGGATTCATTGACATGGGATGGATCAATATAAATAAACTTAACCAGAAATTAAATTTAGGATCTTTCCGAATGGACGGAGGTATTGGATTTTCTGTCGGTATTCTTGAAGTTAATGAAAAACTCATTCAATTTCGCATTGATCTTCCTTGGTTTATGAATAAACCTCCAGCAGGCGAAGACTATTTTAATTTCAATCGTTTTGTATTTGGCTTAAATCGAAGCTTTTAATTTAAATAATAACAACTGTGAAAAAAATTACTTTTATCGCAATAACTTTAGTTTTTTTATCTGGGTCTTTATATGCCCAAAAATCCAAATAAATTATTGGCTATTAGCTAAATTAAGAACAAAATGCTAAAATTAAAATCTACCAAAAAGAAAATATTTTCCAAGGGAAAATTGTTTGGATGGCTGAGCACAAAGACGAAAATGGAAATTGGAAGTTAGACACAAAAAATCCTAACGAAAACTTAAGACTTAGAAAAAAAACAGGTCTGGTAATTTTATTTAACTTAAAATGGGATGATGATCAAAAAGAATGGAATTGTGGTCAAATATATGACAGTCGGGAAGAAGACACTTATAGTCTTTTTGCAATAACTGAAGAATCCAATACTCTAAAATTAAGGGGATTTATAGGTTTTCGCTGTTTGGAAAAACAACAGTTTGGAAACGTTCTAATTGATAATCAAGTTTTCCAAATAATATATTAGGAATATAATTTCACCAAACTGTCTACCGCAAAATCGATTTCTCCAATGGTATTCATTTTGGAAAATGAAAAACGTATTGTCGGGCGGTCAGACAAAGCCTTCAGTCCGAATAGGACATGGGAGCCAGTATTTGCCCCAGAAGTACATGCAGAGCCACCAGAACAGGCAATACCCATTATATCCATATTAAACAAAAGCATGGACGCAATTTCTGTAGGGGGTAATGACACACTCAAAACAGTATATAAACTAGCTGATAAATTATCACTATCACCGTTATAAGAAACACCAGGAATAGATTTATTTAATCGATAAATCATGTGTGTTTTTAGATCAAGAATATGTTTTTTGTGCTCCATTAGATTATTTAAACTGACATCCATAGCCTTTGATAAACCAACTATTCCGTATACATTCTCTGTTCCACCTCTCATATTTCGTTCTTGTGATCCGCCGTGAATTAATGGATCTATGTTTATGTTCTTGTTCACATATAAAAACCCAATTCCTTTAGGTCCATGGAACTTATGAGCAGAGCAGGCCATAAAATGAATCTGATCCATCTGCGTCATATCAAAATCGTAATGAGCAATAGTTTGCACGGTATCAGAATGAAAAAATGCGCTATGCTTTTTACATATCATCGATACCTCTTCTATGGGTAGCAGATTTCCTATCTCATTATTAGCATGCATTAGACTAACCAATGAATTTGGATGTCTATTTAGGAGCTCATCTAAGTGAACTAAATCGATATGTCCTTTATTATCAATTCTGACATAGGAAACATGAACTTTTCCTTTTTTCTCTAGTTTATTAATAGTATTTCCGACGGCATGATGCTCTATTTTAGAAGTGATGATATGTTTTACTCCTAAATCTCTAACTGCGCAGCGAATAGCCATATTATCTGCTTCGGTTCCACCGGAAGTAAAAAACAGTTCTCCGGTGGAGCAATTTAGATGTTGAGCAACATTTTTCCTGGCTAGCTCAATATGTGATTTAATCTTTCGGCCATAGGAGTGAGTCGATGATGGGTTTCCAAAACCCTCTTTTAGAATGGGTAGCATTGCTTCATAGACATCTGGATCCATTGGGGTAGTAGCGGCATTATCTAAATAAATTTTCATACTTTCTATAATTGAAAATTAGATGAATTCGTAAAAAAGAACATTATGCCATAAGAGATTTAATTTCTTTCATAAATCTAAATGCAAGTTGGTCTGCTTTCTTTTGACTAGTACTTTCAGTATATATTCGAATAATTGGTTCGGTATTCGATTTTCGCAAATGCACCCATTCTTGGGAGAAATTAATTTTTACTCCATCTCTGATATCAAGCTGTTCATTTGAATTAATACTAGATATTTTTGAAAGAATAGCATCTACATCAATTCCGGGAGAGAGTTGAACTTTTTGTTTGGACATAAAGTAATCTTTATAAGTTTTTCTAAGTGACGAACATATCATTTTTGACTGAGCTAGGTGTGTGAGAAAAATTGCTACCCCTACCAAGGAATCTCTACCATAGTGAAGCTCAGGATAAATAATTCCTCCATTACCTTCTCCGCCAATTGGAGAATTTACTTCTTTCATCTTTTCAACTACATTGACTTCACCCACAGCAGAGGCATGGTAATTTACTCCATGCTTGTTACTTACGTCTTTCAAAGCTCTAGTTGACGACAGATTGGATACAGTGTCACCTTTTTGATTTTTTAAGACATGATCAGCCACAGCCACCAAGGTGTACTCTTCCCCAAACAATGAGCCATCTTCACAAACAATAGCTAATCGGTCGACATCAGGGTCTACGATAAAACCGAGGTCAGCCGAGAAAGAAACTACACTTTCACATAAATCAATTAAATGCTCTGGAAGAGGTTCGGGATTATGAGGAAAGTGCCCAGTTGGGGTACAATAAAGCTCGATTACCTCCACGCCCATCTTTCTTAATAAAGCAGGTATATATATGCCACCAGTAGAATTCACTCCATCAACTACTACTTTAAAATTGGCAGACTTAACCAAAGAAGGATCGACAGTACTCAGAGATAAAACCATATCAACATGCTTTTCCATATAATCTTTAGATACCAAAGATCCCAAATCATTTACCTCTGAAAAGATGAAATCTTCTTTTTCTGCAATAGATAGAATTTCGTTCCCGTCAAGAGAGGATACAAACTCACCTTTTTCATTAAGTAACTTTAACGCATTCCAATGCTTAGGGTTATGGCTTGCAGTCAAAATAATTCCACCACAAGCATTTTCTAAAGGAACTGCAATTTCAACTGTAGGAGTAGTACTCATCCCCAAATCTATTACATCAAAACCAAGAGATTGTAGACTAGACTGAACAAGAGACTGGATAATAGAACCAGAAATTCTGGCATCTCGACCTATGACTACCTTTAAATTCCCCGAACTTCTTTTCTTCAACCATGAACCAAAAGCAGAGGCAAATTTAACAGTATCTAAAGGGGTTAAATTATCGCCTACATTCCCGCCGATAGTACCTCTTATGCCAGATATAGATTTTATTAATGTCATACACTATGTATATTTTTTGTAAATATAGTTTTTTGAGCCAAAAAAAGCACGAATTGTCCCACACTAATAGAGTGATAATCATTAAATCTTATCTTGATTACAAAGTACTAAAAAATACAAATGTGTGAATTTCATTGTGAATAAGTTAGCCATATAAAAGCTCTTGTGATATGTAAAAAAACTATCTTTGTAGATTAACAATTAAATTATGAAAATAAGCTCAACAGAATAGATGAATAGAAGACCTGATAAAAATCACAGTGATATCTTCATGCTAATTGAACGATACGAAGACATGGTGAAAAGAGATTTATTATCTTTCTTTGACGCTCATGAATTTGAAGATATTGGAGATTATTATATAGATAAAGGTTTATTAGGCGAAGCGATGGAATCTATGGATATAGCATTCAAACAATATCCGTTTTCTGCAAATTTTCTTATAAAAAAAGCCCAAGTTCTTACTATTCTTGAGCGTCTTCCTGAAGCAGTAAATGCATTAGAATATGCTGAAACTTTAGAACCCAGTAACCCTGAATTACACATCGCTAAGGGTAGTATTCTATCCAAGAAACGTAAACACCAAAATGCTCTCAAACATTTTAAAAAAGCTCAAGACTTATCGATAGACCCTGTGGATGTATATCCGTTTATTGCTTTCGAATATCAATGTCTAGGAAATTTTCATGAAGCAATCAAACATCTTATTTCCTTTCTTGAAATTGAGCCCGAAGACGACATCGCTATTTTTAATATTGCCTATTGCTTTGAACGTCTAGAAAACTATAATGAAGCCATTTGTTTCTTCTCTAAACTAACAAACAAAACACCTTATTGTGAAATCGCATGGTACCAATTAGGCCTATTTTACAACAAATCAAAAGACTACAAAAAAGCTGTCTGGGCACTAGATTACGCTATACTTATCGACAACAGCTTCGCTGCCGGATATCATGAGAAAGCCAGAAGTCTTAGCCAATTAGGAGAAACAAAAAAAGCATTAAAAACTTACTTACAAACCTTGGAACTTCAAGAGCCTTCAGGATATACATACCTGAAAATTGCGCTCTGCTATAAAGAACTTTCTTTGTTCAAGCAAGCCATTCGCTACCTCACAAAAGCTACGCATGAAGACCCTCAGCTGTCGGAAGCTTGGATGGAAATGGGTTTGTGTTTAGATGAAGTGAACCATACAGAAGAAGCACTTCACTACATAGAAAAAGCTATTAATTTAAATCCAAATGATCTAGAATATCTTTACATACAAACTAAAATATACAAAAAGATTGGCTTAATCATTGAAACAGATCTTGGATATAAAAGACTAATTGATTTAGGATGTAACTCACCCATAATATGGATTGAATATGCAGAAATAATCAAAGATATGAACGAAATTAAAGATGCTATTTCTATTTTACAACAAAGTCTGAAACAAAATAAAAAGCATCCAGACCTTTTATTTCGGCTTGGTGCATTTTTATTTTTGGACAAACAGATTGAGCTATCAAAAAAATATTTACAACAAGCCTATTCTATAAAAAAAGAAGGGTTATCTGAGCTATTCCATCACATGCCAGTTTTAAATGTAAATAAAGAATTTAAACTGATAATAAATTCATTAAAATGAACTTCTCAATAAACCATATTCCAGAGCGAACAAAAATCCCGAGAAATGACGGTGTTACTATGGTCATGGACAAAGGATTAAGTATTAGACAGGTTGAAGACATGATTTCGTCATCGTCTAAATATATTGATATTGTTAAGCTAGGCTTTGGCACTGCTTATTTGACAGAAAATTTAGAGAAAAAAATCAAGCTTTATCAGGAAGCTAATTTTAGGGTTTACTTTGGAGGAACCCTATTCGAATCCTTTATTGCCCGGGACATGTTCACGGAATACAAAGAACTTGTTCATCGATACAAGCTAGACACTGTTGAGGTGTCAGATGGATGTATAACACTAGACCATGAAAAAAAATGTGAATACATAAACCAATTATCTCAAAATACAACTGTTCTGTCTGAAATAGGCTCTAAAAGCGCAGATATTATTATTCCTCCTTTCAAGTGGATTAATATGATGGAAAGAGAGCTCAAAGCTGGATCTTGGAAAGTAATCGCAGAAGCAAGAGAAGGAGGAAATGTTGGAATTTGTAGAGATTCTGGAGAAGTTCGATCAGATTTGATTGAAGAAATCATGACACAAATTCCTAAAGAAAAAATTCTTTGGGAAGCCCCTAAAAAATCTCAACAAGTGTGGTTTATCAAATTAATGGGACACAACGTTAACTTAGGAAATATTGCTCCTAATGAAGTCATTCCATTAGAGAGTTTAAGACTAGGTTTAAGAGGAGATACATTTTTTGAATTTTTACCAAAAAAATAAATGAAATTAATTACACCAGAAGAGCTCAAAAAGAAGCTCAAATACAAACAAACATTGCAATTAATTGATGTCAGAGAACCTTATGAACACGAAGACGGAGCTATAGATAATTTAAATATTCCGATGAATGATCTAATGGATCAAAAAAACAGGATATCCAAAGATATGCCAGTCATCATTTATTGTCAGTCTGGAAAGAGAGCTGCCGCAATTATTTTCATGCTCGAAAGAGAATTTAAAATGAAAAACTTGTATTCTCTAGAAGGAGGATATCTAGCTTTCAACCAACTTAATTAGACATGTCTAAATACAGGAAGTCAATTTATTTAGCTTTTAAGGGTTTTGCCATGGGTGCTGCTAACGTAATCCCAGGAGTATCTGGAGGAACCATAGCTTTAGTGACGGGGATATATCAAGAACTGATCGATTCACTAAAATCTTTCGATAAAATTGCATTTGTACTTTTATTTAAAGGAAAATTTAAGGAGTTTACTACAAGAATCAATTTAAGTTTCTTTATTTCTCTTGGAATTGGAATCATTCTGAGTATTTTTAGCATTGCCAAATTATTTGACTGGCTCCTTAAATTTTATCCCACCTATATTTGGGCTTTCTTTTTTGGACTCATACTGGCCTCTGTTTTTTTTGTGGGTAAGACTGTGGAAAAATGGACTTGGAAAGAAATTTCTTTCCTCATTTTTGGAGCTTTAGTCGCTATAATCTTATCATTCACTAATCCTGCACCCCAAGCAAATGAAAACTACTTTTTCATATTTCTCTGTGGAATGGTTGGAATCAGCGGAATGCTACTCCCTGGTCTTTCGGGTTCCTACATTTTAATGCTACTCGGTAATTATAAATTATTGATGGTCGACTCAATTAACAACTTGGCAGAAATTATTGGATTAATATTGGCTTTAGATTTTTCATTCATTCTGAATATAGAAATGATGCAAAACTTAAACTATTTTTTACTTTTTCTTGGAGGATCTATTTTTGGAATGCTATGTTTTTCACAAGTTATTTCATGGATTTTTCATCGTTATAAAAATGTCACAATTTCCATGCTAACAGGATTTGTATTTGGTTCCTTGGCGATTATTTGGCCTTGGAAAAATGAAATTACAAATTCAAACTTAATTAATAGACACGGTAAAGAAGTCGTTGTGGGTTACAATCGCTATTTTCCAGCTACTTTTGATTATTCTCTATGTATTACCCTTAGTTGTCTATTTATTGGAGTATTATGTATTTGGTCCATAGAAAAATTAAGTAAAGAAAAATCAAAATGAGGAAATTTGGTCTCATTGGCAAATTACTCGATCACTCTTATTCCAAAACTTATTTCAAAGAAAAATTTAAGTATGAAAAAATTGGGGATGCTCAATATGAAAATTTCCCCCTTGAGGATGTAAAAGACTTCAAAGATTTAATTCAGCAACACACATTTACAGGAATCAATGTTACAATCCCTTTCAAAAGATCTATAATCTCATACCTAGACGAGCTTTCTCCTGAAGTAAATATTATTGGTGCTGTAAATACTATTTTATTTTCAGAGGGGAAAACAATTGGATATAACACAGATACATATGGATTTAAAAGATCTATTAAACCCTTTCTTGAAAAAACTATGGAACGTGCATTAATACTGGGGACAGGTGGAGCATCAAAGGCAGTAGCCTTTGCACTGAATCAAATTGGAATAAATTGCTTGTTTGTCTCGAGAAACCCAGAAAAAAATCAAATTGCGTATGAGGAGGTAAATGATCTAGTAATCAAACATCATCTACTAATCGTGAACGCTACTCCGCTTGGAATGTATCCTCAAATAAATTTTTGCCCTAAAATTCCTTTCGAAGAACTAACAGAAAAACATTTATTAGTTGATTTGGTCTACAACCCGGAAGAAAGTCTTTTTCTTAAAAAAGGAAAACATAATATGAGTAAAATTCTAAATGGCCATTCAATGTTAATACACCAAGCAGAAGAATCATGGCGGATATGGAATACTTAACGATATTCTCTTCGCAGAATCTCAATATCTGATTTTAGTCGTTTCATTTCATTTTTGAGAGTCCCATCATAATATCCTCTAATACGCTGAAATTTATCTATTAAAACAAAGTTTTCGGTATGAACGAAATCTCTTTCTCCACCATCTCCATCAGTTAATACAGCAAAGTAAGATTTTCTAGCAAGTGCATATATTTCTTTTTTATTTCCTGTTAACATGACCCACTTATCTGAATTGACTCCATACTCTTGGGCATAAGCACGTAGGACTTCCACAGTATCCATTTCTGGATATACAGTATGCGAGACAAAAAAAATATCCTCGTCATCAATATAAAAATCATGCAAACCTTTCATTTGAGTAGTCATCTTTGGACAAATTTTCGCACAAGTAGTAAAAAAGAAATCAGCCACATAAATTTTACCCTCTACATCTTTTAGAGTAATGGTATCCCCCATCTGACTGAGAAGTTTGAAATCTGAAATTCGATGATCTTTTTCTCCTACAAGCGAAGAATCAACCAATTTAGGGTTCACATCTGACGGCAGATATATTTTAAGTTGTTTAGATGAATTAACTAAATTACAGGAAGAAAAAACAACTATTGACAGACAAAAAACAATTATCTTAAAATTAATTTTAACTTGGCACATTAGTCTTCTAATTTTTTACAAAAATAAAAATTAAACAAGCAGATTCATATCCAAAAAGATTCTTTTTACTTCAAAAACTGCAGAGATATTTTTTTGTTCTTAGCCCCTGCCGAATAGTCATAAAAACCCTCACCTGACTTTAATCCTAGCTTACCCGAAGTAACCATATTTACTAATAGTGGACATGGTGCATACTTTGGGTTACCAAAACCATTGTGAAGTACTTTCATGATTGATAGGCATACATCCAAGCCAATGAAATCTGCAAGATGAAGAGGTCCCATAGGGTGAGCCATACCCAACATCATAACAGTATCTATTTCATGAACACCGGCTACTCCCTCATACAAAGTGTATATTGACTCATTAATCATGGGCATTAATATTCGATTAGCAACAAAACCAGGATAATCATTTACCTCGACTGGAGACTTTTTAAGTTCTCTTGATAATTGCATAATTTTGTCTGTAACCAAATTAGATGTGGCATAACCACGAATAATTTCCACAAGCATCATTACTGGAACAGGATTCATAAAATGCATACCAATCACTTTGTCTGGTCTTGATGTAACCGCACCTATTTTAGTAATTGAAATAGAGGAAGTATTAGAGGCCAATATGACTTCTGGGGCGCATAACTCATCCAATTGAGCAAATATCTTTAGTTTAACATTAATGTTTTCTGTCGCTGCTTCAACAACCAGATCTACTCCTTTGAGTCCATCTTCTAAAGAAGTGAAGGGAAGTATATTAGACAGTGTAATTTGCTTTTGTGTAAGAGAAATTTTCTCTCTACTCAACATGCGATCTAGATTTTTTTCAATTGTCATAAGTCCTTTATCCAATAAAGCTTTGTCAATATCAATCAATGATACTTCGAAGCCACATTGGGCAAAGGTGTGCGCAATTCCGTTACCCATGGTTCCTGCGCCAATCACTGCTATTTTTTTCATAATTTTATTTTCCACGTCCCTGAAAGACAATTTTAAATGTATAAATCAAAACTTTTAAGTCGTTAAATATCGACATGTTCTCAATATAAATGATATCGTATTTTAATCGATCGACCATTTCATCTACCGTACTTGCGTAGCCAAATCTAACCATACCCCAAGAAGTAATCCCTGGCTTAACCTTTCTAATATGCTTGTAATGAGGTGCTTTATCAATAATTTTAGATGCAAAATATAATCTCTCCGGACGAGGACCCACCAATGACATCTCGCCAATAATCACATTCCAAAATTGTGGTAATTCGTCTATTCGGTATTGACGCATAAACTTTCCCCACTTGGTGATTCGAGGATCGTGGTCTACGGATAATTGAGGGCCATTTATTTCGGCATCAACGATCATAGATCTAAATTTGATGATTTTAAATATATCGCCGCGAAGTCCAATGCGTTCTTGTAAGAAAAAAATAGGTCCTTTAGATCCTAGTTTAACTAATATTATGGAGACAATATATATTGGAGAAAGAATTATAATAGCAATCATAGAAAATACAATATCCAAAAAACGCTTGAGGGTAAATTGCCAAACAGGCATTAAATCGTGTTTTATTTCAATCAAAGGGACATCAAAAATTGATTTCATCCTGACCTTCCCTGACAATAAATCATAATTATTTGGCTTGACCTTAATTAATATGTCTATTCCTTCCAAATCATTAATAATCTCCTCAAGAATTAAATTTTGTTCAGATTGCTCAATTGCTATTAAAACCTCTTCGATGTTTTTTGACAGAATTACTTTTTTCAAATCTTTGTACGAACCCAAGTATGGAATATATTTTTTTAATATTGTGCCTTGATCATCCATTCCATTCACAAAACCAACTATAAGATTTCCTCCAGATTTGGATTGATTCACTAAATTTTGATACATTTCTACGGCACTGGAAGATCCTCCAATGATTAAAGTTTTAAAGCCTATTTGCCGATTATGAATCTGATAAACTGTCCGGCTAGTTAAGATGAAACGGAAAGCATAAGTAAAAACAAAATGTAATACAAATAAAACAGAAGCGGAAGTATAATAAGTAACATAACTTGAAATAACATCATCGAGAATTGCTAAAAAAAATATAACTAAGACCCCCGCAAGAGTTTGAACCAAGGTTTGGACAAACTCATTTAATCTTGAACGTCGATATATATTTCTATAATGTCCAAAAAGTGAATAAAGTATAATCCAAAATAAAGGGACTAAAACCATGCCCATCCAAAATTTAAAGGTCAAAGTTAGATTCAAACTAAAACCAAACAAGTCAGACTCTACAACTTGTTTTCGATAGCTAAAAAAAAGAAACCAAACTATTGAGGACGAAATTAGATCAAGAAAAACATACTTGATTGTTTGAATAGTTTTATTCATTACTGATCGTGTAGCCATTTGATATTATCAAAATAAAAAGTGGCAGTCTCTTGGGAGGAGTTTTTTACTGCCCCTAAAAAAACGCCAAACTCATCGGATGAATTCCCTAGATTAATCTGATTGGTCATGTGTATATATATTTTATTCCAATCTTCGGTTGGATTTAGTTGAATAGATTCAAACTTATTTATCAACCCCGATGAAACATCTCTGACAGCAACTCCTAATTTAAAAGAGTGATCACAGCGATAATTCATTTCGAGCATAGTTTGATTATACATAGATGAAATGGGAGTAAATTCAGAAGAAATTAGTTCAAAAAAATCATTAGTGTCATCCAAATAAATGACTCCTGAGACTCCTCCCTCAAAAACCAAACTATCCACAACATTTGAGATCATTGTCGTATCACTATTAGAAGTAGCTTCAAAAACTGCCCCGGCATCTTCAAAATCTTCAATAAAAAGAAAATTTACCTCATCCGCATATTTGGTTCTTGCTTGAACAGTCACTGTACTATCTAAAAAAAGTTCAACTGAATTAGAGGAAGATGAAGCATATGTTTGTCCATTAAACAGATACAAATCACATATTTCATAGAAAGGATAAATACTTCTAGTAGCAGATATACCATTAGCCTTGATTCCTGGAAAAATTGTGAAATCGTGAAATCCTTGGCTTAAAACAGGAATTGTACAAGGCAATTCAAAAACACCTAAAAATATGCCATCCATAGTGACCCATGCATCAGTGATTTTTTGAGAATCGCTTCCTTCAAAGTTAAACGTCTCTAGGTCTAAAGATTCAATACAGAGATATGAAGGAGTTTGAGCATTGAAATAATCTTTAGAGCAACAACAAAACAAGAGAAGAAATACTAGAAAAGGGTATATAGATTTATGCATTCCTTTTATTTTTATCAATTCTATCTGTAACTTTATCCATAATTAAATTGGCAATTTTTAGGGCCTTAGACCCATCTTGTAACGAAACCATAGGCAAATTATTATTTTTTATACATACAGCAAAAGTACGCAATTCCTCACGGATAGCATTCAATTGTTTTACACGAGGCTTTTCATAACTCACAAACTTTTTGGTTCCATTTAGATCGACTGGAAACTTGATTTTAAGGGGATTCCAAGATTGCGTATCTGAGAGTTTAACTATTTCAGTTTTCTTATTCAAGAAGTCGATAGATATATAGCGATCTTTTTGAAATATGCGAGTTTTGCGCATCTCCTTCATGGAGACCCTGCTGGATGTTAAATTTGCCACACATCCATTTTCGAACTCAATTCTGGCATTACATATATCAGGACTTTCTGTAATAACAGCAACACCACTAGTATGTATATGAGATACTTCTGATTTCACAATATGCAAAATCACATCAATATCATGTATCATTAAATCTAAAACAACCGATACATCTGTTCCTCTGAGATTATATTTAGATAAACGATGTGTCTCTATAAACAATGGAGCTTCTATATATGATTTTGCTGCTAGAAAAGCAGGATTAAATCGCTCAACATGTCCTACCTGAATTTTCAAATCTATACCCTCCGCTATTCTCATCAATTCTTTAGCTTCAGCATACGTATTAGTAACAGGCTTTTCAATAAAGATATGTTTCCCAGCTAAGAGAGCCTTTTTGGCACATTCAAAATGAGACAAGGTAGGAGTTACAATATCAATGACTTCAGTTGCCTCGATTAGTTCTGCCATGGAATCAAAAGCCATTACAGAAAGACCCTTACTTAACTCCCTTGATAACTCTACATCAGGATCAAAAAAACCTAAAAGCTCAAAATCTGGCAAGCTCTTAAGAATTTTAATGTGAATTTTTCCTAAGTGACCCGCACCCAATACAGCAATTTTCATATTTAATATTTGTATCAAAAATAATATTTTACTAAGACGAAAAGGAATACTTAATGTAATTTTTGCTAGAAACTTTCATTTTAATAGATTCGCAGATATGAATTTAATAGATTTAGCAAAACACCAAGGGCAAAGAAGAAAACTTATTGAAGAACTCACCAAAATGGGAATTGAATCAAAAGAAGTCCTTGAAGCCATGCTAAAAGTTCCAAGACATTTCTTTCTAGATTCTACCTTTGAAAATTTTGCCTACCAAAACAAGGCATTCCCTATAGGTAATGAACAAACTATTTCTCACCCGTATACGGTTGCTTTTCAGTCTGAAGTACTAAATATAAAAAAGGGACAAAGAGTACTAGAAATTGGAACTGGATCAGGATACCAAACAGCTGTTTTGTTTTTTATGGGTGCAACAGTTTATTCCATAGAAAGACAACATGAATTATTTGTCAAAACAAAAAGTATTCTCACTGAAATGAGAATCAAAGCAAAATTATCCTATGGAGATGGCTATCTAGGGCTTCCAGAATATGCACCCTTTGATAAAATTATTATCACCGCGGGAAGCCCTGAGATTCCTGAGATCCTATTCAAACAACTTAAGATAGGTGGATTTATGCTTGTGCCATTGGGGAAAGAAAATCAGATAATGACACTTATTATAAAAACCTCAAAAAATGAGTCTAAGAAAATTGAATTTGATAACTTCAATGAGAGTCATTTTCGCTTTGTTCCTATGCTTAGAAACAAGAAATAAGGTATTTTTTGCAAATTTATATCCTAAAAATTAGGCTTTAAAAGCCATTATGAGAAAAAAATAGCAGTATAAACAGTTACTTAGAGGATATTCAAAAACACCTCAACTCATATTATCATTGAGATAATCGACCTTTTAAACAACAACATGTTAATAAGGTGAAAACTAGTATTAACATGGGGACTGATTTTTCTAGAAATTGCAATTGATAAAAATTACTAATTAAAATAAACATTATGAAAAAGTTTATCACAACTTTGTGTGCACTTGCCCTTACTGTAACAGTAGCAAATGCACAAACAACAAAAGGAACAATGACCTTTGGAATTTCTGACAACTTTACAACTGCATCTACTGGAACTGATGCAAATGTAGGTTACTTTGTTATGGACGGAATTATGGTAAGCGCCAACTTCCACATGGACATGGCTGACGAAGGTGAAACCAACTGGGGATTCGGAGCAAGGTATTATTACGGCGATGATGGTCTTTGGGGTGGTTTGTCTGCTAAAAATGGACATGACCATGAAACAGAGGAAGATACTGTTGACATGATGGTTCAGGTTGGTTATTCAAAAGCGTTAGGTATGGATGGCAAACTATGGTTTGAACCGACATTAGATTATGACATGGCTGGTGATGGATCATTAGGTCTTGGTGCTGGTTTTAGACTTGCATTTTAGTAACAATCATTATATACAAAAAAGGGAGCCTTGGCTCCCTTTTTTGTATTAAATAAATGGATAATATGAAAAATTTAGTTCTTTTTACCATAATAAGTATAAGTACGAATTATGTCTTTGCTCAAAAAAATGGACCTACCTCAGGTGACTGGGCTTTGTCTTCAAATGCAAGTTCTTTGCTAAATTACACAGGAAACTTATTCAACAGTTCAGCTAATAGCCCAGAAATTAGCTTTCAGAACGAAGAGATGTCGTTGCACGGAAAATTATTTATTAACGACTCTACTGCATGGCGTGGAGGGGTAAATGTACAAATGCTATCAAAAACGACAGATTTACTTCTTGGAGAGACTCCTTACACAAGTAAAGAATCTAGCTACTCTTTGACAATCACTTTAGGAAAAGAATTTAGAAAAGGAAGCAATAGACTACAAGGATTCTATGGATACGGATCACACATAATGGTGAGTACAAACTCATATGAAGATGGAATATCTGAAGGAGAAGAGGAGAATTCTAATATGGGCATAGGGATAAATACCTTTATTGGAGCCGAATACTTCTTTAGACCGAAAATGAGTTTGGGAGCGGAATACAGTCATAGTATTTCTTACAAGGAGAGTGATAATGAAAAAAGCTTTAGTATTTCGGGACAAACCACAGCAATCTTTCTTAGTTTATACTTTTAAAAAATATTTATCGGTAATCCTTTAAAGCACGATCTATTTGCCTTTGATCGTCTTTTTGTTTGAGATCATGTCGCTTATCATGTAATTTTTTCCCTTTAGCCAATGCAATTTCAATTTTGGCCCAACCCTTGGAATTGATAAATAACTTGAGAGGAACAATAGTCACGCCGACGTCTTGCAAGGCTGATTCGAGTTTATCGATCTCTCTTTTATTAAGCAATAACTTTCTAATTCGTTTTGGTTCATGGTTGTTGTAAGAACCATAACTATACTCGGCAATAAACATTCCTGTCACCCATACCTGACTCTGATGAACATAACAAAAAGCCTCCGCCAAATTAGCATTTCCTTCTCGAAGTGATTTTATTTCTGTTCCTAATAATTGAATCCCAGCGGTGAAGAACTCAAGAAGTTCAAATTCAAACCGAGCTTTCCTGTTAGAAATCGATACCGAAGTAGATTTTATTTTCTTGGCCATTAAGATCTGTTTTTTTTCCAATTAGATTGATCCGAATGCATCTTTGAAGTAGAAGTACTTTTATATTCACTAAACAGTTTTGAAACATACCAAGCAGCAATCATTTTCTCCTGATTACTAGGAGATTCCAGTAAATTTGACTTATAATGTTTAGGAACAAAATGAGTGTCAAAATTGCCCGAAATAAAGGAAGGATGTTTCATCACAAAAGCGCCAAAGGGTAATGTAGTTTGAATACCAACAATTTTATAGTCTGAAATAGCTCGACTCATTCTTCCTAGAGATTCTGCCCGATTTGCCCCATAGGTAATCAACTTTGAGATCATAGAATCATAAAAAATTGGAATCTCCATACCCTCCTCAAATCCGTCATCTACTCGAACTCCTATCCCACTTGGCCTTGTATATCCTGTCAAAACTCCTATATCTGGCAAAAAATTATTCGTTGGATCTTCTGCATAAACTCGAAGTTCAATAGCGTGACCCGAAATAGATAAATCTGATTGTTTAAATGCCAACTTCTCCCCTTTTGCAACTAAAATTTGCTGTTTGACTAGATCTACACCAGTAATCATTTCAGTCACTGGATGTTCTACTTGTAGTCGAGTATTCATTTCAAGAAAGTAGAAATTCATCTGCTCATCTAATAAAAACTCCACAGTACCAGCACCAAAATAATCGCAGGATCTGGCCACATTCACTGCACATTTACCCATTTTAGATCGAAGATTCTCAGTTAATATAGAGGAAGGAGCTTCTTCTACCACTTTTTGGTGACGCCTCTGGATGGAGCACTCTCTTTCGAATAGATGCACTATATTCCCATGTTTGTCGGCTAAAATCTGGATTTCTATATGTCGGGGCGAAGCAATATATTTTTCAATGAATACTGCGCCATTTCCAAAAGACGAGACGGCCTCACTGACAGCCAAACCCATTTGTTCTTCAAAATCATTCGCGGACTCTACAACGCGCATTCCTTTCCCTCCCCCCCCCGCAGATGCTTTAATTAATATAGGAAAACCTATTACTTTAGCAATATCTTTGGCTTCTTCTATGTTGTCAATGGCATGATCTGTCCCCGGAACCATGGGCACGTTATATTCTTTTACAACCGATTTAGCAGAGAGCTTATCTCCCATCATCTCGATAGACCTTGCAGAAGGTCCAATAAATTCAATTCCAGATTCATTTACGGCTCGAGTAAATTCTGCATTCTCAGAAAGAAACCCATAACCAGGATGAATTGCATCAACATTTAACTTTTTACAGGCTTCGATGATTTTGTCTCCGCAAAGATAGGATTCACTTGATGGCGCTGGCCCCAGACAAATGGCTTCGTCCGCATATAAAACATGAGGAGAATATCGATCAGCTTCAGAATAGACCGCTACAGATTTCATTCCCATCTCC
The DNA here is from genome assembly GCA_002707145.1 of Flavobacteriales bacterium. Next base: position 102,097 of record PAMD01000022.1, read on the forward strand.
TTTACAGATCGCATCACTCTTAGAGCAATTTCTCCTCTGTTGGCAACTAAAACTTTTTTCATGACCTATAATTTTGATGCAAAATACAAAAATTATAAGCTAAATTATTACACAATTAGTACATTAAAGACTTAGCATTTCGTTATTTTTATAAAAATAATCTTTTAATGAAAAATAACTTTATTTTATTATTTTGTCTTGCCAGCATTATTAATACTTCTTTGTTTGCACAAAACTTCTTCAGTGAGCTCAATTATTCGCCGAAGGATTTAGAGGAAAAAAGATATATTATCCCGAGCAAATTTAAAACTTTTAAAATCCAACATTTGGGATTAGAAGCTCTTCTTAACAGCGCAAAATTAGACATTGAGACATCTATATCAGAAAGTAAAAAAAATATTACTCTGCCCCTACCAAATGGTGAAGAAAAAGTGTTCAAATTTATAGAATCTCCCGTAATGTCTCCTATACTTTCTGCAAAATATCCTTCACTCAGAACATACATTGGAGAGAGTATTGAAAAAGGAATGACCGTTAGGTTTGACTATAGCCCTAGTTATGGATTTCATGCTATGATTATAGGAGTAAGCGAAGTAATTTTGATAGATCCCTATTCACTTCACAACCCGAATCATGTGATTTCCTATTACAAAAAAGACTATACAAATAGCGAAAAAAAAGAATTTGAAGAATTGAAACCTCTCTCGAGTTCTCACTATGAGCATTACTTAGAGTACAAATCTAACCATCCCGTTCAAGCAAAAAAACAAACTTCAGGAAATGAACTTAAAAACTACCGAATTGCTATTGCATGTACACAACAATACTCTAATTTCCATGGAGGGACTACAGAAAGTACACTCGCGGGTATAGTCACTACTATGAATAGAGTAAATCAAATATACGAAAATGAAGTAGCTATCAGAATGATTTTGGTAGACAACAACGATGAATTGATAGAATACTCCATCAATTGGGGAATGTCCAACAACAATACAGGACAATTAATTAATCAATCTCAAGAGGTGATTGAAGAATTTATTGGTAGCGACAATTATGATATTGGACATACCTTTAGCACGGGTGCAGGTGGTCTAGCTTCATTGGGTGTTCCTTGTAATTCGGACAACAAAGCTAAGGGAGTAACAGGAACAAATTCTCCGATCGGAGATGCTTATGATGTAGATTATGTGGCCCACGAAATTGGGCATCAGTTTGGAGGTAATCACACATTTAATGGTTCCTCTGGTTCATGTGATGGAAACAGAAACGCTGAGACCGCATATGAACCAGGTAGCGGGAGTACTATTATGGCATATGCTGGAATTTGTAGTGGCCATAATATCCAAACTTACAGCGATCCCTATTTTCATCCGGCGAGCTTTGACGAAATTAAATATTATATAAATAGTGCTTATGGAAGTTCGTGTGCTCTGGTCACTGAAACTGGAAATACTCCTCCTGAAGCTTTTATTGAAGATAAAATCTACACCATACCATTTTATACTGCTTTTGAATTAGATGGGATAGCCACAGATGCCGATGAAGATGTCATTAGCTATTCATGGATAGAACTAGATCTTGGGCCGTCAGGACATCCAAATAGTCCTTTCAATAACGCACCAATATTCAGAGCATTCACCCCTAAAGAAGTATCTAAAAGAATATTTCCTAAAATAAATGACTTAATATATGATATGCAAATCATCGGTGAAACTATGCCATCATATGCAAGAACAATGAACTTTAGAATGACTGCAAGAGACAATAGAGCTGGAGGTGGAGGAATTGGTTTTGACGAAACACAGATTATTATCACTGAACAATCTGGACCTTTTGAAGTCTTAAAGCCGAATGGATTCGAAACTTGGGGAATCAATAGTACTTTTCCTGTAGAATGGTCTGTAGCAGATACAGATCAGGGGGCGGTAAACTCATCGGAGGTAGATATTATATTAATGTACAGAGAATCTGGAGAATGGCTTGAGATAGTTCTAGCAGAAAATGAAATCAATGACGGATTTGCCGATGTTTTCGTTCCTAATATGGATGTTTTAATTGGATCACAGAACCGAATCAAAATCAAACCCACAAACAATATTTACTTTGATATTTCCAACGATCATTTTGCTATCACAGGCATGAGTACTGCAGAAATTGGAAAAGGTCAAATTAATCTTTTCCCCAATCCAAATCAGGGTCAATTTCAAATCTGTGTGAGTAAAATGGCACAAGAACAAATTTCTATTAACATCATTGACTTAAGTGGTAAAATAATATATAGTAGAATCATTAAACCAATCTCAAACAATGAGACTATCGACTTGGAATTAAATAGATTGAATAAGGGACTTTACTTTATAGAGATATTCACAAATGAGGAAAAAGTGACACAGACAATTTCTATTTTCTGATTAAAATTTGAGTCAAAAAAGGAGACTGAGACTCCTTTTTTTTTAAGATAATAAAATATATCTAGCTTAAAACCTCAGCTACTTTATCTGCAGCCTCCTGAAGTAATATGACAGAATGAACTTCCAAACCACTTTCATCGATTAACTTTTTAGCTTCACTCGCATTTGTACCTTGTAATCTTACAATTAGTGGTACATTAATTTCACCAATATTTTTATAAGCATCTACAATACCTTGCGCAACACGGTCGCATCGAACGATTCCTCCAAAAATATTCACCAATAAGGCTTTTACATTAGAATCTTTCAAAATAATTCTAAAGGCTTGTTCCACCCTAGCAGCGTTAGCAGTACCTCCTACATCAAGAAAGTTTGCGGGATTACCACCTGCGTGTTTAATGATATCCATGGTAGCCATCGCAAGACCGGCACCGTTTACCATACAGCCGACGTTACCATCTAACTTTACATAACTCAATCCGTATTCATCTGCTTCAACTTCAGCATCATCTTCTTCTCTGGTGTCCCGCATTTCTGCGTAATCTTTGTGCCGATAAAGTGCATTATCATCAATAGAAACCTTAGCGTCCACGGCTAATATTTTATCGTCAGAAGTCTTTAGAACAGGATTAATTTCAAAAAGTGAAGCATCAGAGCCCACATAAGCTTTATACAAATTAGAAACAAACTTGCACATTTCCTTGAAAGCTTTTCCTTCAAGACCAAGGTTAAAGGCAACTTTACGGCACTGAAACGGCATTAATCCCGAGGAGGGATCAACTTCTTCTGTGAAGATTAAATGAGGAGTGTTTTCCGCTACCTCTTCGATATTCATTCCGCCTTCCGTAGAATACATAATCATATTTCTTCCTGAAGCTCGGTTCATAAGAACAGACATATAAATCTCACTGGTTTCTGTATCTCCAGGGTAATAAACATCTTCTGCTATGAGTATTTGATGAACTGTTTTCCCTTCAGCTGTAGTTTGGGGTGTCACTAGTTGCATCCCAAGAATATTTTGGGCATGCATTTCAAGCTCATCCAAATTTTTAGCCAACTTTACTCCGCCACCTTTTCCCCGTCCTCCAGCATGAACTTGGGCTTTTACTATGTGCCAGTCTGTCCCGGTTTCCTGAGTGAGTTGTCTGGCAATATCAATGGCTTGTTTTGGGCTACTTGCCACACGTCCGCGTTGAATACCTACTCCGTAACTACTTAGTATTTCTTTTCCTTGATATTCGTGTAAATTCATAGTTGTATGTTTAGCTATGCAAAAGTAAATTTTTGTGTGGATATTCAAAAAGAAATCAAGTTGAATCGCAGAAAGATTTACAATTTTTAAATAGAATTTTTCTATAATTAATAAAGAGTAAATCAATGGATAAAAAACCCATAACAAGCAATAACTAATTCCTTATCTTTTGTGGAAAAATAATTTTACTTTTACTTAAATTTATATCTAAAAATGTCTAACAAATCTCTCTCGGTGCATTATAACAATTATCTAGACTTAGATAAAGTACTTAGTGCCCAAAACCCCCTCAGCGGAAAAGGTTCCGAAGCTGCTCACGATGAAATGCTTTTCATCATTATTCACCAAACCTATGAATTGTGGTTTAAACAGATCATCCATGAGATGGATTCCGTCATGGATTTACTAAATAAAGAAACTGTAAATGAGGAAAAGTTAGGCCTTTTTGTTAGTCGATTAGAACGAATAAATACAATCATTGAGACATTGGTGAAACAAATTGATATTTTAGAAACAATGACCTCATTAGATTTTCTAGAATTTAGAAATCATTTATCCCCGGCGTCTGGGTTCCAATCCCACCAATTCAGAAAACTAGAAGTAATGTTAGGATTAAAAATAAAAAACAGACACCAGTTTGGGGGATGTCCCTATCACAGTCAATTTGATGGAGTAAAAAAAGAAGAAATCTTGTCTCTTGAGGAGAATACATCTCTATTTAATCTAGTAGAAAAATGGTTGGAGCGTATTCCATTTTTGAATCTCGATGGATTTAATTTTATAAACGAATATGAGGTAGCTGTTAACAAAATGATGGATAATGAGATTCTGAATATTACCACATCAGATCATCTCAATTCAGAAGACAAAATTCTTCGAAATAAAATGATTGAAGACAATCGAAAATATTTTGACAAGGTATTTGATGAAAATTCCCACCGTGAAGCAATCAAAAAAGGAGAGACTTCTCTTTCCTACAAAGCGACAATGTCTGCCCTACTCATAAATTTGTACAGAGATGAGCCTATCCTTCATCTGCCCTATAAGTTTTTGAGGAACATCGTGGAAATGGATCATCAAATAGCCACATGGAGGTTCAGACATGTGCAAATGGTAGAAAAAATGCTCGGACAAAAAATTGGAACTGGTGGATCCTCAGGCCAAGGCTATTTGAAAGAAACTGTTGACAAACACAAATTATTTACTGACTTGACAAATATTTCTACACTGATGATTTCAAGATCATATTTACCCAAATTACCCAAAACCATAAAAAAGCAACTCGCATTTAACTTTACCACAGATGGAACTCAACTTACAAAATAAAAACGCACTAGTTTGTGGTAGCACTCAAGGCATTGGCGAATCTTGTGCAAAACAACTTGCCATGCAAGGAGCCAATATAACTCTTCTTGCCAGAAATGAAGATAAATTGAAGCGAGTGCTAGATTCTTTAGACACTCGATTAGGACAAAATCATAGCTATATTTGCGCTGATTTTTCTCACAATAGAATCCTTCTAGAAAAACTTAAACAGCTTATAGGTCCGTTCCATATTTTAATAAATAATACAGGGGGACCAGTAGGAGGTCCGATTGCTTCAGCAGAAATAAATGCTTTTGAAAATGCTTTTAAAATGCATCTAATTAACAATCAAATTCTAGTTCAAAAAGTAGTAAATGGGATGAAAGAAGCTGGATTTGGCCGTATTGTAAATATTCTTTCCACCTCTGTAAAAACTCCTATTCCTGGACTAGGTGTTTCCAACACTATTCGAGCCGCTGTTGCCAATTGGGCAAAAACTTTGTCTTTAGAACTAGGGCAGCACGGAATTACTGTAAATAACGTATTGCCGGGATTTACAGACACCCAACGTTTAAAAAGTATTATTTCAAAAAAAGCTAAAAACCTGGGCTTTACAGAAATTGAAATTGCAAATCAAATGAAAGATTCAGTGCCTGCAAAAAGATTTGGATTGGCACACGAAACAGCTAATGCTGTAGCATTTCTATGCAGTCCTGCGGCAGCTTATATTAATGGTGTCAACCTACCGGTAGACGGGGGGAGAACAGCTAGTTTATAAATGGAAAAAATTCTTAATTATATCAATGGCGAACTTGTAGAGCCAACAAATAAATCCTATTTCGAAAATTTCGATCCATCAAACGGGACCGCTTATTCTCTGATTCCTGATAGTGAAAAAATAGACATAAATCACGCCGTTGCTGCTGCAAAAGAAGCATTCAAAACTTGGACTAAGATTACCAGAAAAGAACGATCTAATATCCTCATGAAATTAGCCGATTGCATAGAAGATTATGCCGAAGAGCTAATTATTGCAGAAAGCAAGGACAATGGAAAACCAGAATCTTTAGCCAGATCTGTTGATATTCCTCGTGCCTCGGAAAATTTTAGATTTTTTGCTACAGCTATTCTTCATGAACAATCAGAGGTTCACGACATGGACGGAAAAGCTTTGAACTATACATTGAGAAAACCCCTTGGCGTTGCCGCATGTATTTCCCCCTGGAATCTTCCACTATACCTACTTACATGGAAAATAGCACCGGCACTAGCAACAGGAAATACCGTGGTAGCTAAACCCTCTGAAATAACTCCAATGACAGCATTTTTACTGAGTAAAATATGCATTGAAGCAGGGCTTCCCAAAGGAGTGTTAAATATTGTGCATGGATATGGATCTAAAATAGGAGATGTACTTACAGGACATCCAGACACGCCGATTGTTTCATTTACCGGTGGAACAGTTACCGGAAAGCATATTGCTGGTATTACTGCACCGATGTTTAAAAAAATATCTCTGGAATTGGGAGGCAAAAATCCGACGATTATTTTTGCTGATGCAAAGTTCGACAAGACTGTAAAAATGGCTATTAAAGCCTCTTTCTCAAATCAAGGGCAAATCTGTCTCTGCGGTTCTAGAATATTTGTTGAACAATCTATTTATACTCGATTTAAAAAAGAATTTGTAGCCCAAACATCTCAATTACTTGTAGGAGATCCCAAAAATGAGAAAACAAATCTAGGTGCTATAGTATCCAAAGATCATATGGAAAAAATTCTTTCTAAAATTAAGCAAGCGAAAGAGTTGGGGGGAACAATATTGACTGGAGGAGAAAGACAAATTATTCCTGGTGATTTAGAAAATGGTTATTACATAAGACCCACTGTAATTGAGGGATTGTCCTCAGATTGCATAATCAATCAAGAAGAAATTTTCGGTCCAGTTGTGAGCTTAATTCCTTTTCAAAATGAAGAAGAGGTCATTACATTGGCTAACTCGACGAAATATGGTCTTGCTGCAAGTATATTTACGGAAAACATTTCCAGAGGCCACCGAATGGCGTCTGAAATTGATTCAGGCTTAATCTGGATAAATACCTGGCTTCTTAGAGATTTACGTATTCCATTTGGAGGAATGAAACAATCCGGAATGGGCAGAGAGGGAGGGTTTAAGTCATTACAATTCTTTACAGAACCAAAAAATGTCTGTGTAAAAATATAAAACTATGGAAAAAATTAAATTCAACAGCGAAAGAGCTCCCCAAGCAGTTGGTCTATATCCTCATGCAAGAAAAGTGGGGCAATTGCTTTTTCTGTCTGGCGTAGGCCCCCGAGTACCTGACTCTTCAGACATACCAGGGGTCACTCTAAACGACAAAGGTGAAATAGAAAATTATGATATTGAAAAGCAATGCCATTCAGTTTTCACGAACATCAAATATATTCTAGAGGACTCTGGGTCTTCTTGGGACAATATTATTGATGTGACCGTTTTTCTGACTAATATGAAAAATGACTTCAAAATATACAATAAAATTTATGCCGAATATTTTAAAGACAACTTACCATGTCGAACTACAGTGGAAATAAATTGCTTACCCACTCCCATCGGAATTGAACTTAAAGTCATAGCGACACTCTAATGAGAACTGATATATATATAGGACATCGAAAATATAAACTAGACTTATCTGAGCCTAAGGACTTATCTATTCCATTATACTTCAATGGGGAACAACCAAATACTTATGGAGTAAAAAAAGCCAGCTCAGTTCCTTACCAAGACGGGAAATTTGTAGGAGATAGAAGAAAAAATGGCCCTTGTAATTTTGAGACCTATCAGCTTACCCCCCACTGCAACGGTACTCACACTGAATGTATAGGCCATATCACAAAAGAGCGTATTGATATTTTTAGCTCATTAAAAGATATAATGATTCCAAGCTATCTGATTAGCATTGAACCCGAACCCAGCCAAGAGTCATATTCACCTAGTTTGAACAAAGAAGACCTTTTAATAACCAAAGAACTACTTCAAAAAAAGCTAAGTGGTGTATCAAAATATTTTTTGAAAGGTCTAATAATAAGAACATTACCAAATCTTGAAAGAAAGAAATCACAAGATTACATGAAGCTTACTCCTGCCTTTTTCAGTATTGATGCAATGGAATATATCAGGGAAATAGGTGTCAAGCATTTACTTGTAGATACCCCATCGGTTGACAGACTTTTTGATAATGGAATTCTTTCGGCTCATAACACATTTTGGAACACACAGGATAAAGAATATAACTCAAAAACAAAAAATAAAACCATCACAGAAATGATTTTTGTAGAAAATCAAATTCTTGACGGAAAATATATACTAAACATTCAAATCCCAGCTTTCGTAGCAGATGCGGCTCCAAGTCGGCCAATTATATTTAAAATCAATGATCTTTAAAAATACATTAGAACACGCCTTACTTTTAGACAAGCAGGATAAGTTGAGAAATTACAGAAAGGAATTTCACCTTCCCAAAAAGAAAAATGGAGAGCACTACATTTACCTTTGCGGAAACTCTTTGGGACTTCAACCAAAACGTACAAGAACCTTCTTGGAGCAAGAATTAAAAGATTGGGCTCAACTTGGAGTAGAGGGACATATGCATGCTAAAAACCCCTGGCTACATTATCATGAATTTCTTGCTGTTGGCTTTTCAAAAATCGTCGGAGCCAATCCTTCTGAAGTAGTTGCTATGAACTCTCTTACAGTGAATCTTCATCTAATGATGGTTTCCTTTTACAGACCAGAGCAAAAAAAATTTAAAATCATAATCGAAGACGATGCTTTTCCTTCTGACATATATTCGGTGAATTCTCAAATCGAACATCATGGGTTTGATCCCCAAGAGGCATTAATAAAAATCAAACCTAGAAAAGGAGAATTTGTATTGCGAACACAAGATATTCTCAAAATAATTGAAGAACAAGGTGATCAAATTGCATTAATTATGCTCGGTGGAGTCAATTATTATACTGGCCAAGTTTTTGACTTTAAATTAATCACAGAAAAAGCTCACCAGAAAAATATCACTGTGGGATTTGATCTTGCTCATGGGGCTGGAAATATCCATTTAGATCTTCATAATTGGGATGTTGATTTTGCTGTATGGTGTTCTTATAAGTACTTAAATTCAGGTCCTGGATCTGTAGCTGGAGCATTTATTCATGAAAGACACCATAACCAGAATCTACATAGGTTTGCAGGTTGGTGGGGACATAACAAAGATAACAGATTTGACATGCCAGATGTTTTTGATCCCATACAAAGTGCAGAGGGATGGCAACTAAGTAATCCCCCAATTTTGTCTTTGGCAGCTATTCGAGCATCTTTATCAATCTTTGATGAGGTAGGAATGGATTCCTTGGTTGAAAAATCAAATAAAATGACTGAATATCTTCGTTTCCTATTGCAAAAGGCTAAGTCTAATCAGATTGAGATTATTACCCCAAAAAATAGCGGATGTCAACTTTCAATTCGCGTAAAAAATGGATCCAAAAAAATATTTGACCAGATAACTAAAAAAGGAGTGATTTCTGATTGGCGTGAACCTGACGTCATTCGTATTGCACCGGCCCCACTTTATAACAACTATAGTGACTTATTCAAATTTTATAAAATTTTAGAATCTGTTTTATGAAAAAATCAATTTCTATTGCTGGTGCAGGACTAGTAGGTTCATTGTGTGCATTATATATGTGTAAAAGAGGTTATAAAACAACCATCTTTGAGCGAAGAAACGATCTAAGATCTGAAATTATCACAGCAGGAAAATCAATTAATTTAGCTCTTTCTACCCGGGGTTGGACAGCACTTAAAAAAGTGGGTGCCGACATAGAAGTTGAAAAAATTGCTATACCAATGTACAAGAGAGTTATGCATGATACCAAAGGAAATCTCGTCGATCAGGCATATGGAAATCCGGGTCAAGCTATTTTCTCTGTGGCAAGAGCAGAACTGAATGTTATGCTAATGCACCTTGCTGAAAAGAACGGCGCTTCCATCGAATGCAATGAGAAATGTGTCGATATTGACTTCAAAACTGGTACGACAACCTTTGAAAATACATTCACAAAGAAAATAAAGAAAGTTACTTCAGATCTTGTAGTCGGCGCAGATGGTGCCTTCTCTCATATTCGATCGCAGATGATTAAACGGCGACGCCAACAGTATTCACAGCATTATATTGATCACGCATATAAAGAATTATTGATTCCTGCTAATGAAGATGGTACTCATAAAATTGAAAAAAATGCCTTACATATTTGGCCTAGAGGAAACTTTATGCTAATCGCCTTACCAAATATGGACGGAAGTTACACCTGTACCTTATTTGCCCCGTATGAAGGGAAATATTCCTTTGAAGAATTAAATTCCAAAGAAAATATATTGGCTTATTTCAATAAAATATTCCCAGATTTTGCAGAACTAGTCCCAGATTTATATGACCAATTTATAAGTAATCCTACCTCACCTATGGCTATTATGAGAACAGATCCATGGCACGTTTTTGACAAAGCTGTTCTTGTTGGGGACTCTGCACATGCGACCGTTCCATTCTATGGTCAAGGAATGAACTCTGGCTTTGAAGATTGCCGAGTATTGGACGAGTTATTGGATAAACACGAAAATAATTTAGGAGAATGCTTAGAAGAATATTCTAGAGTAAGGAAACCAAATGGAGACGGCGTTCAGGATCTTTCAATGCATAATTTTATCGTGATGCGAGACAAAACAGCAGATCCTATTTTTTTGCTTCAGAAAAAAATTGAACAAAAGTTTGCTCAACGTTACCCGGAAAAATGGACCCCCCTTTACTCTATGGTCAGCTTTTCTAATATTTCTTATGCAAAGGCTTGGAAAATTGGACAACATCAAGAAAAATTAATGGAAACCATTATGATGATACCCAGAATTGAAATACTTTGGGACGAGGAAGAAATCATGGAAAAGATATATGAATTAATTTAAGGGTACAGCAAATATAATTGGCGCATTTTTTTGAAGTCTTCTAAATCATCTGCCCAAGTTTCCTTAATTTGACTTGCTGTCCAGCCTGATTCAATCTGCTTTCGTAGCTCTGTTGAACCGGAAAGTTTATCGAAAAAAGAATTAAAAAATGATCTTTTCTGGGACATATATTGCCGATGGGAATCAATTAAATAAGACAAATTTATATCCTTTCCAAATGAAATATTGTGCAAATCCCATCCATAGCATTCTTTGTCTTGATGCTTTGGATATGTTGCTCCAACTTTAGAAATTGGTGTAAAAGAAAAACTACATGAATCCAAGAAAGGAGATCCCAATATCTGAAATTGATGCTTTGTTCCTCTACCCACACTTAGATCTGTTCCTTCAAATAAGCATAAAGAAGGGTAAAGAGAAATAGATTGAGAATTAGGAAGATTTGGAGACGGTTTTACAGGGAGATTATAGGATGTCTGATGGGTGTAATTATTTATCTCCTGACAATATAATTGACATTGTAAAGAATCACTTAACCAATACTCTCCATTAATCATTTGAGCATACTCAGCTAGAGTCATTCCATGAACAATAGGAATAGGGTGCATTCCCACAAAAGAGGCAAATTTAGGTTCTAGAACTGGCCCAGATACGTAGTGCCCATTTGGGTTTGGGCGGTCTAAAACCAATAGTGGAATATTATTTTCAGCACAAGCCTCCATAACATAGTGAAGAGTTGAAATATAGGTGTAAAATCGGGCACCGACATCTTGAAGATCAAAAACCATAATATCTACTAAATCTAGAGACTTTTTAGTGGGCTTCTTGCTGGAACCGTATAAAGAATATATAGCTAATCCTGTTTTCTTGTCTGTAGTGTCATGGATCTGAGAGCCCGCATCTGCTAATCCTCTAAACCCATGCTCGGGAGCAAAAACTTTTTCAACATGAATGTTCATAGAGAGTAAAGTATCTACTAAATGAACTCCATTTACCTCTGAGCTTTGGTTTGCAACTAAAGCCACACGTTTTCCTTGGAGTAATCCAATATATTTATCCATTTGCGCAGCACCAATTTGGAGTGAATCAGGAGAAGAATTAGATTGACATCCAACCAGGAAACATAATATAAAAAAGGTTAGAAGTCTCATTTTAGTATCTTTGTAAACAAATATAAAGCAAATCGCATTGAATTTTGAAAAATTTGTAGCAAAACGCCTTCACAGCGAAAAAAATATGGAGCATTCCATTTCCGCTCCTATTCTAAAAATGGCTATTGCTGCAGTCAGTCTCAGTATTACAGTCATGATCATAGCACTTTCTGTTGGCAAAGGTTTACAACAAAAAATTGGCAACAAAGTACGCGGATTTACATCTGACATTCAGATTAGACCCTTAGACTTAAATCAATCTATCGAATCTATACCCATCATCCTAGACAGTATATACCTGAGAAGTTTAAATCAAATTCCTTCCATTGAAAAGCTCAATCCAGAAATTACAAAAAATTCACTTATAAAAACAGATACTGAATTTGACGGTGTCCTTGTGAAAGGATTTGATCATAATTACGATTGGACTTTTTTTGAAAAACATATCGTCCAAGGCTTTTGTCCCATTTATAGTAAATCTGAAAAAAGTCAAGAAATTCTTGTATCAAAAAAGATATCCCGAAAGCTAAATCTAGAACTAAATCAAGAGGTACTATTTTATTTTCAAGGAAAAAACAAATCAAAAGCCATCATTCGTAAATTTAAAATATGTGGAATATATGAAACTGGAATTGAACTTTTTGATGACCATTATACTATTGTAGACATCAAACAATTACAAAAAATTAATCGCTGGGAGAAAAACCAATTTAGCTCCTTAGAAATAGGAGTATATGCCGGGAGTGATAAAGACAAAACACTCGACCTAGTAGAAATCATTAGTCCTTATGAGATACAAGTCATAAGCAGTAAAGAACGATATTCTCAAATTTTTGACTGGATTCAACTTTTTGATATTAATATTCTCCTAATTATATCCATTATGGTAATGGTAGCTAGTATCAACATGATCAGTTCCCTGCTAATTGTTATTTTGGAAAGAGCCAAGATGATTGGATTATTAAGATCCCTTGGAGCAAGACAAGTCTCTATCAAAAAGATATTTCTTTACCACTCATTTTACTTACTTAAGAAAGGACTTTTTATCGGAAATATGTTGGGTTTAACATTAATCGGTATACAACATTTATTTGCTCCCTTAAGGTTAGATCCTAGTCATTATTATGTTAGGAAAGTACCCGTTTTATTGAGTTTGGAAAATTGGCTTTTGATCAATCTTGTCTCAGTTCTAATATGCATGGTGATACTTTTAATTCCAGCCCAAATTATTAAAAGAATAGAACCAATTGAGGCACTTCGTTATGAATAAGAAATTAATGCTTTTTTAACATCCTCAAGCATCTGGTCATTAAACTGCAAGTGGGTCACAAAACGAATCTGGTTGGGGCCTATTGCAGAGCAAAAAATATTTTTCTTCTTCAGATAAGAAACCAATTCCAACGAATTATCAACCGTAAAAATCACAATATTAGTTTCCACAGGAAACACATTATGTACTGTTTTCGTCTTCAATAAAACATCTGAAATTTCTTTTGCTCGTCTGTGGTCTTCAACCAAAAAAGGTACATTAAAATCTAAAGCATATGACCCTGCAGCAGCCAAATATCCTACTTGACGCATTCCGCCTCCTAAGACTTTTCGCACTCTTTTTGCCTTATGAATAAAATCTTTAGAACCCAACAGTAGAGAACCTATTGGGGCGCCTAATCCTTTGGAGAGGCATACTGAAATACTATCAAAAATAGAGCCATAATCTTTAGGTTCGGTCTGGGTCTTAACAATAGCATTATACAATCTAGCGCCGTCCATATGAAAAGCGAATTTTTTATTTTTACAAAATGATGACAGTTCTTGCAGAGTCTCTAAATCATAACACGCTCCTCCGCCTTTGTTTGTAGTATTTTCGACACAGACCAATTTGGTGTAGGGGTAGTGAACATTCTCCTCCCTTAATGCAGCCTCAATTAGAGGAACAGTTAATTTGCCATATTGGCCTTTTATGAGTCTTACTGAGGCGGAAGAATTGAATGCAATTCCTCCTCCTTCGTAATAGTATACATGGGATGTAGTATCACAGATCACCTCATCTCCAGGCTGAGTGTGTACTTTAATTGCTATCTGATTAGCCATTGTTCCTGAGGGGCAAAATAAGGCTGCTTCCATTCCAAAAATAGATGCAATTTTATCTTCTAGAGATATTACAGTCTCATCTTCTTCCCAGACATCGTCACCTACTTCTGCATCAAACATAAATTGAAGCATTTCCGGACTAGGTTTTGTGAACGTGTCACTTCTCAATTCTATTTTTCTCATTTGAAAAGTATTTTAATTTCATTCGATATCTCAGACAAAGATTTGCCTTGGGTTTCAATAATATATTTGGATTGCATGTAATATTTTTCTCGATTTATCAGCTCTGAAGAAATAAATTCACTTAAAGTATTTTTGTCTTTGAAAAAACTAATCCTAGGACGATTTAATTTACCAAGCCATAATCGGGATACAATAGTGCTTATTGGTGTTTTTAAATAGATTGTTACACCTAATTTATTCATCAAATCTATGGTTCTTTTATTACAGGGCATACCTCCACCCGAGGAAATAATAAGATCTTCTTGATAAATTAGAAATTCTAAGCATTCTTGTTCTTTTTGGCGAAATACATCCTCACCATGCATAGAAAATATTTCTGAAATTGGTTGACACATTTGTCTCTCAATCCATTGATCTGTATCCACCCATCTATAATTAAGGAGAGGGCTAAGTATTTCTCCGACAGTAGTTTTCCCAGAAGCAGGATAGCCTAAAAGAAATAATTTCATCTAAAAGGGTGAATTGGGTTCTTTACTCATATGATTGAAGACCAAGCGATCGACCATACCAGGAAACCACTTGTTAAGAAAAACAGTTAATTTGCCATTAGATGTAAGCGTAATACGATCTTTTCGTTGAATAACTGCATTAAGGATATAGGATGCAACTTCTTCTGGTTGCATCATTTTATCTTCGTTTCTTGGTGTTTCTCCCTGAGAAGAACCATCACTTGACAGAGCTTTATTTCGGATATTTGATGCCGTAAATCCTGGGCAAGCGATCAAAACATGCAATCCCCTCTGCAAGTTTTCTATTCTCAGAGATTCTAGAAATCCATGCATTGCGAATTTAGATGCAGAATAACCTGATCTTCCGGGTAAACCCTTGTAACCAGCAATCGAAGATACTCCCACCACAGAACCTTTGTTAGAAAGAATACTTTTGAGGGCAAACTTTGTACAATAAACAGTAGACCAGAAGTTTACATCCATTACTTTTCGAATTACGGAGAGATTCACGTCCATGAATGAAGCACGCATTGAGATTCCGGCATTATTGATCAGGACATCTATTCGACCAAACTTTTCTAGAACTGTATTCATTAATCGCTTGCAATCATCTTGCTGACTCAAATCAGCAACTATATATAAAACTTTAGCTCCAGAAGAAGATAATTCAGAGGTAATTTGAATAAGTTTATCTTGAGATCTAGCAACTAAAACCACAATGGCTTTTTGTAAAGCAAATGTCTTGGCACAAGCTTTTCCAATTCCAGATGAGGCCCCGGTAACAATTACAACTTTATTTTTCATCTATTCCTTTTTAAATCGTAAAATTGCATTTGACTTTGTAACAAAGATAAAATTAATCACCACAACTAAAGTCCTATCGCATGAAGATCATTGAAGTATCGACTAAATCTGAGATTAAATATTTCCATAAGGTTCCTCATTGTGTATATAAAAACGACTCAAACTGGATTCCACATATAAAACAAGAAGTTGAAGCGGTATTTAATCCTATCAAAAACAAGTATTTTAAACACGGAGAAGCATGTCGATTTGTACTGATGGATGAACAAAATAACGCCATTGGAAGAATTGCTGCTTTTATAGATAAAAAAAGATCTGAAAGTTTCAAACAGCCCACTGGTGGAATTGGGTTTTTTGAATGTATAAATAGTCAAGAAGCCGCCTTTAAATTATTTGACAAGAGCAAACACTGGCTCTCTGAAAAAGGTATGCAAGCTATGGATGGTCCTATTAATTTTGGAGAAAAAGATAGATATTGGGGTTTGCTTATAAGCGGATTTGAATATCCTCCAATCTACTCAAATAGCTATAACCCCTCTTATTACCAAGATTTCTTTGAAAACTATGGATTTAAAACTTACTTTAACCAATTCAATTTTATTAAACCCTTAGATGTAAGACTTCCCGAAAAATATATTAAAAGATTTGAACGAATTGATAAAAATAAGGATTATCACCTAGAATCTATTGATATAAATAATCTATCCAAATATGCCAAAGACTTTTGCGAGGTTTACAATTCCGCTTGGGTTACCCACGATAACTTTAAAGGAATGTCTTATGAGCAAGCAATGACTATGCTGAAAAAGATAAAACCTGTAATGGAGTCTGACCTAATCTGGTTTGCATATTACAAAAATGAGCCTATTGCATTTAATATTATGTTGCCAGAATTAAATCAATACTTTAAAACAACAAATGGAAATTTAAATTGGTGGGGTAAATTGAAATTTGTGTGGATGAAGCTTTTCAGTAAACCAAGACATGTTTGGGGTATCGCATTTGGCGTAAAACCAAAATTCCAAGGAATTGGGATGGAATCTTATGTACTTAATTTTGTTGCTGAACATCTTCGAATTAAAAGACCCTCCTACAAAAGTGTTATCATTACCTGGATTGGAGATTTTAATCCAAAAATGATACATGTCACAAAAGCTATGGGTTCAGTTAATTATCAAGACCTGAAAACCTACAGAAAACTCTTTGATGAAACAGCTATTTTCGAACGATCTCCGATCATTAAATGATCAAACTTCTGTTGAACAAATAAACATTAAAGAGCTATTGTTGTATAAAATAATGCTCGTATATTTGCCTCGTTTTTTATAAACAAAAAATCTCACACACCTAGGTGGCGGAATTGGTAGACGCGTACGCTTGAGGGGCGTATGACCCAGGTCGTGCAGGTTCGACTCCTGTTCTAGGTACTTATTGATTTGGTAGCTCAGCTGGTAGAGCATCTCCCTTTTAAGGAGAGGGTCCTGGGTTCGAACCCC
>PAMD01000011.1 GCA_002707145.1 Flavobacteriales bacterium
CCTCACATTGGTGAGGGCTTGATTTTACTGGCGGTCTGGACGGGACTCGAACCCGCGACCCCCTGCGTGACAGGCAGGTATTCTAACCAACTGAACTACCAGACCAATTTTTGCTATTAGAACTTTCTCTATAGAGCGGAGCAAATATAAGGGATTTTTCAAGGCATGCAAACTGAACTATAAAAATATTATCTAAAAACAGGGATTCTTTTTTTAGTGATATTTAGTATTCTTTCATTAAAGAATTTAGAGCCAAACGATATGAATCTAATCCAAAACCACTAATACTAGCAGAGCAAACCCCAGATATCATAGACTTGTGTCTAAATTCCTCCCTAGCGGCAGGTTGAGAAATATGAATTTCTATACATGGGCTAGACACGGCAGCAATAGCATCTGACAAAGCTATAGAAGTGTGAGTATAGCCACCTGCATTGAGTAAAATAGCATCAACAGAAAAACCATATTCGTGAATTTTATCGATTAGTAAGCCCTCTACATTACTTTGGTAGTATATTAATTCTATACGAGGAAAAGACTTTTGAAGCTTGGCAAAAAAAATATCAAAGGATTCATTTCCATAAACGGAAGGCTCCCGAGTTCCTAAAAGATTTAAGTTGGGGCCGTTGATGATGATCACTTTCATATATTTGCCTTTAAGTAGCAAATATATGAAATGAACTGGAAAAGAGCTATAGAAGAATACCGCAATCACTTGGTTTTAGAAAAAGCCCTATCTACTCATACAGTGGATGCTTATTTAAGTGATGTGAAAAAACTTCAAGATTTCTGCATATCACTTCCCAAATCAATTTCATGTCTTGATGTTGGAGCTGACACCCTTCGTGCAATGCTTAAAAAACTTCATGAAAAAAAAACTAGTGCGAAATCTCAAGCCCGTATTTTATCCGGTATAAAATCTTTCTTTCAATACTTGTGTCTCGAAAACTTATTAGAAATAAATCCATGTAACAAGATTGACCGACCTAGACTAGAAAGACGCTTACCTGACACCCTTAGTAAAGAAGAAATAGATACTATTATTAATGGGGTAGATCTTTCCACAAAATACGGAGAAAGAAATAGAACTCTTCTAGAAACACTTTATTCATGTGGACTCAGAGTATCTGAGCTGACAGAGCTGAAATGTTCTAAACTTTTTCTTAATGAAGGTTATCTGGTAGTTTTCGGAAAAGGGAGTAAAGAAAGGCTGGTACCGGTTAATCCTACATTAAATAAATACCTAAAAAATTATATACAACTAATTCGTGTTAATCAAAATTTGGCAAAGGGACACGAAGATTATGTTTTTATAAACAACAGAGGAAAAAAGCTAAGTCGTATGATGATTTTTAATATTGTCAAAAAACAAACAGAAAATGTAGGAATTAAAAAAAATATCAGCCCACATACTTTCCGCCATTCCTTTGCTACACATCTTCTGCAAGGAGGAGCCAATCTCAGAGCCATACAAACCATGTTAGGCCACGAAAGTATTAGTACAACGGAAATATACATGCACATAGACCGCGACTTTGTCCGTGAAGAAATCATTCAACATCACCCAAGAAAATGAAACTTCCTCATTCAAATATCTGGAAGCTTTTTATTATAAAGGGGGGGCTTTGGTTCATGATTATTATGCCTGTTATTATTTTATTTTTCCAGGATAACGGCTTAAATATGATGGAAATAATGAGCTTGCAGGCATGCTATTCCGCTTCCTTGGCTCTAGCTGAAATTCCTTCGGGATATGCCGCTGATTTATTGGGGAGAAAAAAAACTTTAGTATTGGGATGTGTTTTGTCTTTTTTAGGCTTTTCACTATTTTCTATTTCTTACTCATTTTGGTGGTTTTTAGCCGCAGAAATTATATTAGGGCTCGGAAACAGTTTTATATCTGGGGCAGATACCGCATTAATGTATGACACTTTATTGGAGATTAAACTAGAAAAAAAGTTTTTAAAATATGAAGGACGAAGTATTTCTATCGGAAATTTTTCCGAGGCAATCGCAGGAATCATTGGCGGGAGTTTTGCTGCTATATCTTTTCGCTATCCAGCATATGCTCAGGTTTTGATTTCTTTTTTCATTATTCCTTTTGCTATTTCCTTGAAAGAACCAAAAATGCAACAAGAACGAATGAAAAAATCTTGGAAGTCTATCCTAGAAGTTATGAACTTCTCTTTTAGAAAATCAAAAGTATTGCGAACACACATCTTCTATTCATCTGGCGTGGGAATGGGAACTTTGATGATGGCATGGCTGGCGCAACCTTTTTTAAAAGAACTAGGGGTGGAAATGAAATATTATGGATTACTTTGGGCGCTACTTAATGTTGTGGTAGGATTGGTTTCATATCAAGCTCATCGTATTGAAAATAAATTCTCAGAATTTCAAAGTCTATTTATTGTAGGGTTTCTATGTATCTCATGCTATTTACTTATATCATTCAATATCAATGTTACAGGATTTGGAGTCTTGCTTTTATTCTATGCCAATCGAGGTTATGCAACTCCCCTTTTAAGAAATCACATCAATCGTCATACTCCCTCCAATGTTCGTGCAACTGTAATGAGTATTCGAAGTTTAATCATTCGAATGAGTTTTGCCCTTATTGCTCCTTGGATTGGTTGGGTAGCTGATCAATGGGGGTTAAACAATGCCTTTTTAATCATGGGGTTTTTGGTGACTGGTATTGCGATTTATTGTCTGTCTTGGTTTTACAAAAATAAAAAGGAACTTGCTCATAATAAATAAGGCATCATTTTTGAGCAGAATTAATTATAATAAACTCAAAATAATTATGAAAAAAACTTTTCTAATCTTATCCATATTTATTTTTAATACTTTGCTGACCGCACAATCCAAAGAATTAATAATTGAACTAAATCACCTCTACAAAGAATCACCATTTTATCTAGATCAAAACTATGAAGTAGACGAGAATAAAACTTTTTCTTTTTACCGAATGGAATATTATCTTCACATTAACAATGTCACTCAATCGAATGGAACCTCTTCATCATTTGACGAACTTTACTTATTAGTAAATCCGACCACAAATGAATATAACTTAGGAAATTATGATCTAGAAAGTCTTAGCCAACTCAATTTTCATATTGGGGTTTCTCCAGATCTAAATCACGATGATCCTGCTGAGTGGGTAAACGGACATCCTTTGGCACCCCAAAACCCTAGTATGCACTGGGGTTGGGCTGCGGGATATATATTTATTGCAGCCGAAGGAATGGTAGATAAAGACGGTGATCAAGTACTAGAAACTCCTTTGCAATACCACGCAGTATCAGATGATTACTATACAGAAATAGTCTTACCTGTTGTTAGCCTTAATGAAACAAACATTGTTCGAGTGGTATTAAATGTTCATTATGATAAGCTTTTTGAAAACATAAACAGTTCTTCAGGAGGAATTTTCCATGGTATTCATAATGAGAACTTACTTTTAGCCAATAACTTTGCAATTAATAATGTATTCTCTGTTCCTGAAGATTTATATTTATCGGAGGAAACTATGATAAAAAATTATACTAATCCCTTTTCTGAATTCCTTGAAATAGATATCAAACAGAAAGCTAAAGTGGAGTTATTTAATGTGGCAGGACAGTGCTTATCACAATTGACCTTGAATGCAGGAAAACAACAAATTAACACCGAATATTTATCACAAGGGTACTACTTTCTTAGCTTGGAAGCTAATGGAATTATGGAAAGACAAAAACTAGTAAAACAGTAAAATCTGATTAGGATACTATCAGTATGAATAAAATTGCTTTCGTTTTTATTATTGGTTTTCTCTTCAGTGCTTGTAAACCCACTTCCTCTCCTATTGAGCTATTTGTTCTAGATATTCCTAATGGTTTTCCATCCCCCTATATACCTGAAGAAAATATGCTATCACATGAGCGAATCGCATTGGGAAAAAGACTTTTCTATGAAACTGGTTTATCCTCAGACAAAAGTATTTCATGCGGTTCTTGCCATAAGCAGGAATTTGCCTTCTCCGATAACCAAAAGCAGAGTCCTGGAGTTGGTGGTCGAAAAGGAAATAGAAATTCAATGAGCCTTAGCAACATGGCATATCAAGACTTTTTTCTTCGTGAAGGTGGAGTAACCTCACTAGAAATGCAAGCGCTAGTTCCTATCCAAGATCATAATGAGATGGATTATAATATTATTGAAGCTTCTGAGAGACTAAATCAGGACAGTAGTTACGTAAGAGCAAGCCAGGAAGCATACAGTAGAAATATAGATCCTTATGTCATTGGCAGAGCGTTAGCCTCATTTCAACGAACCCTGATCAGCGGTAGTTCCAAAGACGATTTAAATCAATTGAACTTCTCAGAACAAAGGGGGAAAGAACTTTTTTTTAGCGAAGCTTTAAATTGTGGTTCCTGTCATGGTGGTTTTCTTTATACACAGCAGGGAATAGAAAATAACGGTTTACATGTTACTTTTAATGATAAAGGAAGATATCTACTTACTCTCTTGCAGGAAGATATTGGTAAATTTAAAGTACCTAGTTTAAGAAATATTGAGTTTACTTCTCCCTACATGCATGATGGATCACTAGAAAGTTTAGATCAGGTAATTGCTCATTATGCCTCTGGAGGAAAACAACATCCAAATCAAAGTCCACTTATTAAAGAATTTGAAATTAGTGAAACAGAAACCCAAGATTTAATCAACTTTTTGAAATCGCTAAGTGATCTTAAATTCATAAACAACTCCAGATTTAGTCCATAAAAAAAGCATGAAAAATGCTTTTTTTATGTTTCTTTATCTATTATTTTACTCTTTTTTCAACAGAGCCATCATTAAAAAGATAATACAACAAAGTTCCTTTAAACTCCTTTTCTGGAACAACCTCTTGTCCTAATTGATTTACTACGCGTACCAGAGTTCTAATATCATTGGGATGAATTGCCACCTCCATATCAATTGCCCACTGAGGTATTAAAGGAATTAAATTTATCCGTAATCCTTCAGAGTTCACAAAAACAAAGTCTTCGTAAGTTTCTGTCACAAGGACCTGATATCCCAGTCCCGGTGTAAGATCTCCAATTCCATTATATCCAAATTCAGGCCAGTAGACTTGTCCAATATTATCTTTAGCCACGGATAAAATTTCTGAAATTGACTCAAAACTTGCAACTGCGTCTTGGGGGTTTGGAAGAGTATAACCAATGATATTCCATCCTGATAACAAATCAATTTGAATACTAGAGCTAGAATTATTATCTGATAAAATTGTGTTTTCCATCATCATCTCCAATGAGTCCATTTGCTCAACCAAATAGGTATTTTCTAGTAAGTAGGAAGAAAGTTCATTTTGTACTTCATTATTCACCGAATTAAGATCATCAACCATTAAGGTCATTTCAATAATTGTTTCATTTGCAACAAGCATTTGATTTGACATATCATCAACAATAGTATTGAGAAATATTTCATTGGCTTGGGAAGCTATCATTAATTGGGATGTAGAATCTAAATCATCTTGTATACTCATCATATCATCAGTCATGGAAACAATAGAATCATTCATTTGCTCAAGCAATGAATTAGTTTCATTAACTGAAGTATTTAACATCACTATTTCAGTGGACATTTGAGCCATTTGAACCTGATTATTAGATATAATTGAATTAGCAATTAATAAATCGTTTTCTAGTGAAACAGAAAGAACAGCAAGTATATTTAAGGAATCTAACAAAGTGTTATTTTCGAACAAAATATTCTCGTATTGACTAATCATATCTGTCATCTCCTCTTGCCAAGTATCTTCACATAAATCAGCAGAATGACAGTAGGCATCTGCATTAAATTCTGAATACATAGCATCCATACAGCCAAAGGCACCCTCGCAGGATCCATCGTCTATTTCTGCATAAGCGTTATAATTACAGTATTGAGAATCTGTACATCCGTAAACTGTTATCTCTAAATTTACAGTATCTAAGGCAAGTAATCCATTTGAAGAAAAGCTAAACATAGACGGGGATAGATCAAACATCACAACTGATTCATTAGGTAATAAAAAGGCAAATAATACTTCAGAAGCCCCATTTGGAAGACCATCTAATTCTTCCGTCAATACATCGTCTCCCCATATTGCAATCGCGATGAAATTATCTTCAACAGAGGCTAAGCCAACACATTCAAAAAAGACTTCGTTGGCAGAGTTAATAGAAGGAATATTATTAATTAGACCATCTCCATTTAAATCATAGAATACACCAATAGTTGTACCTTGAGGTAAATACAGCGAGCTTATGTCTAAGCCTAAAGTCATATTATTAGCTGTATTTAAAGGGAAATTAAAATGGCTGATAGAAAGACCATTTGTTTGTACCGGAATTTGACAAGAACCATCCTCGCAGTTTGCAAGATATCCTTGCGTAAAATACTCAATATAACCTTCATTAGTACAGCCACAAATATTATCTTGATAAGAACATGAACCATCTTCTGTATTAGCTAACTCATTAAAATTGTTAGCCAAATCGTCCAAACAGCCCAAAACATCATAAGTACATGAACCATCTTCTGTATTGGCCGACTCATTAAAATTATTCGCCAAATCATCCATACAGCCCAAAACTTCATAATTACATGAACCATCTTCTGTATTAGCTAACTCATTAAAATTGTTAGCCAAATCATCCATACAGCCAAAAACATTATAAGTACATGAACCATCTTCTATATTTGCCAAATCATTAAAATTATTCGCCAAAACGTCCAAACAGCCCAAAATCTCTTCACATTGAATCATTTCAAAATCGAAAGACGTTACATAGTAAATTTCATTAACGACAAAAACTTGGTTTGGGATAGCATTTAATTGGTATTGTAAACCATTTAAAGCAGTGAAAATAAGATTTAAATTTTGGCTATCCATCCCATCTATTTCATCTGTTGTTAGGTCATCTCCCATAATGGGGAAAGCTGTTTCGGTTCCATTAATATAAGAGGATCCAGCGCAAACTAATTCTTCTTGATTATTTGTAAAGAAAGCTCCTAGGTATCCCTCTCCCAACGATCCAATAGAGATCAATGATGAGTTAGCTAAAGCAAATGTCATATTTGATCCTGTATTAAGATAATTATAATCTAAAGGCAAGCAATCACCTACAGGAATTTGATACTCGTCGCAAATCCCATCATTATTTTCATCCAACAGACAATCTCCGTTACAATCATAATTTACTTCGGCAAAATAACAATCATCTTCTTGCGAAGCTTGATCGTTGTAATTACATGCTGTATTTTCCATACACCCTGAGATCTCGTCTTCGTTATTTAAACTATTTCCCTCGCAATCCATTGATTCGACTATAATATGTAAATTATGAGACTGAATAAAAGCCTGATAATTTGGCGAATCATTTTCAATCCATGAAGCCAACAAATGTCCTTCATACCCTGACATAGAATAGACTGGAATATCAATCTCATCGCTATAGGAACCACCACCCATATTCATAGATTCATATCCATTGTTATGATTGTATATAATTACAGCGGAAGCTCCTGCATTTTGAGCATTCAATGCTTTGAGACTAAACTGGCAATCTCCTCTTTTTATGAGTGCAAAAGCCCCATCAAATTCAAATGTATAATCGTGGCAACCCAAATCATCGGATTCATCTATTGGGACGATATGATTATCCTCGAAATCAAATGTTTCTCCTCCCCAATTCGCAGGAGAAATATTGAGGTCATAAGAACTTTCTTCTACTGGATAAAAACAAGATTCATCCTCTTGGTTAGCATCTGAATTATAGTTACAAGAATGTGGATCGGTACAACCAAAAGTAAAATAAATACAGGTATTATCTTCTGTACTTGCTTCTGGGTTAAAATTATTTGCATCTTCATCGGTACACCCGTAAACATCCTCATATTCATAAATTTCAGCAGAACAAAAAAGATCCATGTCAAACTCATTAACATAATAAATATCGTTTCCAACAAAATTCTGAGTTGGGTGAGGAGTTAAAAAGTATTGATCTCCCTGGGAGGTTTCAAATAACACAAATAATTCTTGTCCATCGTTCAAACCGTCTATATCTTCTGTGGTCTGATCATTACCCATTAATGGAAAAGCTGTTTCAATGCCAGTAAGTTCAGCTGATCCAGCACAGACCAAATCTTCATTATTATCATAATAAAAGACTCCAATTAACCCGTCCCCTAGAGATGAAATAGATGAAATGGCAGAATTTTGTATAACAAAAGTCATATTGGTTCCGGTGTTCAAGTACTCAAAATCCAATTCACATTGGGTTTCAGTCGCAGAAATAGAAATACTAAAAAGCATTAAGAACGTATAATTGAATATTTTCATTTTATAAAGAGGGTTAAAAATTTGTTATTTATTAATCAACAACGTCAAAAATCGTTCCATTTGCTAAAGAATATTTGAGGAATTATAACTCCGTAATTAGCAATAATTTAAATAACTAGATTCTTATAATATAGAAAATTAATAAACGAGATCTGAATCTATGTGAAGATCACGAATAAACTTTATTGAGGCTTGAATGTCTTTGTGTAAATAACGGTCATGATCGACAAATGGAACCACAAATCGAAAAGAAGTGTGAAGTTGTCGAAGAAAAAGTGAAGTCTTTTCCTTTCTAAAATCCAAAGCTTGGGCAGCATTCATAAGTTCAATAGCCAAAATTTTCTCAAGATTTTCTGTAATCTGGAAAAGTTTAGTCGCCGCATTCGCTCCCATACTAACATGATCTTCTTGACCATTAGATGACACTATAGAATCTGCAGAAGCCGGGGTACATAATTGCTTGGACTGGGATACTATACTCGCAGCTGTATATTGAGGAATCATAAATCCTGAATTTAATCCTGGTTGAGCTACTAAATAGGCAGGCAATTCTCTTAAACCACTCACAAGTTGGTAAGTTCTTCTCTCAGAGATATTTCCGAGTTCATGAAGTGCAATGGACAAATAATCCATAGAAATAGCGATAGGTTGTCCGTGAAAATTTCCTGCAGAGATTACCTTATCTGCATAAATAAATATATTTGGATTATCAGTAACTGAATTAATCTCTGTAGTAAACAGCTGAGAAACGTGATTGATAGCTGCTTTTGAAGCGCCATGAACTTGTGGAATACAACGAAAAGAATATGGGTCTTGAACATGTTTTTTTTGTTTTGTAATCAATTCTGAATCCTCCAAAAATTCTCGAAATCGCTCTGCAGTTTTTACTTGCCCCTCGTGGGGTCTAGCGAGATGAATTAATGCATCAAAAGGTTCAATTCTTCCATCGAATGCTTCCAAAGATAAACAACCAATTAAATCTGCTAGATACGATAATTTGTGAGCTTTCATTAGAACCCAAAGGCCATAAGCACTCATAAACTGTGTACCATTTAGTAGTGCTAAGCCTTCTTTAGATTGTAGTGCAATCGAAGACCAACCTAATTTTTTCATGACCTTCTCCGAAGACTGGATAACCCCTTCATAGTAAACTTCCCCCATACCAATCAAGGGCAAAGATAAATGTGCAAGTGGAGCAAGGTCTCCCGAAGCACCTAAAGAACCTTGTTCGTAAACTACAGGTAAAATATCATGATTGAACATATCTACCAATCTTTGCACAGTACAAAGCTGTACACCAGAATTCCCGTATGACAGAGATTGAACCTTTAACAATAGCATCAACTTGACAATACGATGTGGAACTTCATCCCCCGTTCCACAAGCATGAGACATAACCAGATTACATTGCAACTGTCCAAGATCTTCTTTGGGAATAATATGATTATATAGAGATCCAAAACCAGTATTCACACCATATATAGGTGCAGAACTTTGGGTGATTTTATGGTCTAAGTATTCTCTACATTTTTGTATTGCTTGGATTGACTCATTTGAAAGTTCTATTTTTTTTTCTTGCCAAAGAATTTCTTGGACATCCACTATACTAAGTGGGGAACTACTAATTTGATGTATTTGATCTTTCATTGTTTACGTATCAAATCAATTAATTCAGTTACAGAATGACGAGATTGATTACCGTCCTTCATATTTTTAACAGTCAGTAAGTCTTGGGCAAGTTCATCTTCTCCCACAAGTACTACGTATAAAATATTTTTTTTATGGGCATAATTCATTTGCTTTTTCATCTTGGCTGCGTCTGGATATAATTCCGCATTAATTCCTGCGCGACGAATTTTCGTAAGCGCTTTCAAACAGAAATCTGCTTCAGATGCACCGAAATTAACAAAGAGAACTTGGCATAAATTTTCTTGAAAATTAGGAAATAATCCAAGTTCCTCAAGAACAAGGTAAATACGATCTAAACCAAATGAAATCCCTATTCCAGGCATGTCATTTAAACCAAAAATACCTGTCAAATCATCATATCTACCACCTCCTCCAATGCTACCAATTGAAACTCCTTTAGCTTCGATCTCGAATATTGATCCTGTATAATAATTTAAACCTCTTGCCAAAGTAATATCAAAATCTAAAGTTGATGTCTCCAGTCCAAGCATATGGATCTTATCGAAAACCTCCTTAATCTCTTCAATTCCTTTAATACCTATTGAAGAATCTTGAAGTACTGTTCTTAGCTTAATTAATTTTTCTGGAACCGAGCCCTTCAACTTAATTATAGGGTCTATTTTTTCAATAGCTTTTTTGGAAATTCCTTTTTTCAACATTTCTTCTTTGACTTTAACTAGACCAATTTTATCTAATTTATCCAGAGCCACAGTCATTGCAATTAACTTATCTTTCTCTCCTAATACCTCAGCAATTCCGGACAAAATTTTCCTATTATTTAATTTGATGAGAATAGGAATTTTAAGGGAAGTAAAGACGGCATCATAAAGTTGAATAAACTCAACTTCATATAGCAAAGATGAAGAACCCACAACATCTGCATCACATTGAAAAAACTCCCTAAATCGTCCTTTCTGAGGTCGATCAGCACGCCAAACAGTCTGCATCTGATACCTTTTAAATGGAAGAGAAATCTCATTCATATGCTGAACGACATAACGAGCGAACGGAACGGTTAAATCATAGCGAAGTGCTTTTTCCGAAATCTTCGGAATCCATTGCTTAGCAACTAATGCTTCTTTATTATCAACTTTCTTTAAAAAATCGCCGGAATTTAAAATTTTAAATATCAAACGATCTCCTTCCTCGCCATACTTACCCATAAGGGTAGATAGATTTTCTATGCATGGAGTTTCAATAGGAAGGAAACCATAGCGTTCAAAAGCCGAACGAATATGATCAATAATATAGGTTCGTCTATATATCTCAGAGGGAGAAAAATCGCGAGTACCTTTTGGTATTGATGGTTTTTGAGACATGTTTTCGCCTTTGAAAATTATGGAACTAAAGTACGGAAATATTAGGATATAAATTAGACTTATTAAGCCTGCTGTTTTAAAATTCCTTTGCAAATATTTTTAACTAGAGCAGGACCTTCATAAATAAATCCAGAATATACTTGAACAAGACTGGCTCCTGCATTAAAAGCAGCAATAGCGTCTTTGGCATTGTAAATACCTCCTACCCCAACAATCGGAAAGGAACCTTTCGATTTTTGATGTAAATAAGCTATTAACTCAATTGACTTATTTTTTAAGGGCTTACCACTCAATCCACCTGAACCAATAGCATCTAATTTACTTTTATTAGTATTCAGATGAGTTCGGTCTATCGTTGTATTAGTGGCTATTACTCCATCGATCTGGACACTGTCAATAATAGACACAATATCATCGAGTTGAGAGGTAGATAAATCTGGTGCAATCTTTAATAAAATAGGTTTAGTTTTAGCCATGGTATTCATCTGCGACTTCAACATTTTTAGAAGAGCGGTAAGTGGTTCTCTATCCTGAAGGGCACGAAGATTTGGAGTATTCGGAGAACTTACATTAACAACAAAATAGTCTACATAATGGTACAAAGCATGAAAAGTTTTTAGATAATCTTCATGAGCGTGTGAATTGTCTGTATTTTTATTTTTCCCAATGTTACCTCCAATAATTGCCTTTGTTTGCCGTTTTTTTAATCTTTTTACAGCCGAATTTACTCCTTGATTGTTAAAACCCATTCGATTGATAAGACCCTGATCTTTCGGAAGTCGAAACAGACGAGGCTTGGAGTTTCCTTCCTGAGCTAGGGGAGTTAAAGTTCCTATCTCGATAAAACCAAAACCGAAATTTGCTAACTCATTGAATAGAAACGCATCTTTATCAAATCCTGCAGCCAAGCCGACAGGATTTTCAAATTCCAAACCAAAAACATTTCGCTTCAAGCGCTCGTCTTTTATGCAATAAACGGATTTACAAAAATTATTAGCAAAAGGAATAAAATGAAACAATTTAATCATTTTAAAAATAAAATGGTGAATTCGTTCAGGGTCAAACGAAAAAAGAAGGGGTCGTAGTATTTCTTTATACATATTTTTCAATTCCTTCAAAAGTAAGCAGAATTTAAATATTTATTATTTTAAAAAAATTAAATTTACGTGAGATTATAATATAATTAAATGAATAAAAAAAACTACCTATTCGTAACATTGCAATTAATTGTGAATGTTTGGGCACAAAATCCTTGTGGAAATTTGGACTTACTCACTGTAAATGACACTAGTCTCTGTGATGGTCAAACTCTCATTATATCAGCTATTTCAGGATTCCCTAATTACTCATGGAGTTCTGGGTCTTCCAATGAACTAGTTTCTATATCTTCCCCTGGAACCTATACAGTAAGCACCAATTACACCACAAACAACCTTGTCACAAATGGAGATTTTAGTTCGGGAAACACCAACTTCAATAGTTCTTACAATTATAGTATAAATAATTTATATCCTGAGGGTGTTTATACTGTTACAACAAATCCAAATTTTGTTCACAATGGATTTACAGGATCAGGGGAAGGGAATTTTATGGTAGTCAATGGTTCCACATCTCCTGGAACACAGGTTTGGTGCCAAGATATTGAAGTCCAATCCCAATCTAACTATGATTTCTCCTCAGAGGTAACTACCGTAGCAGGAGGCAATGAGGCATTACTTCAATTCTCAATCAATGGAGAAGTAATCGGTACTCCCTTTTCTGCTCCATCAAGTATAGGAGGTTGGGATACATTTAATGCTATGTGGAATTCAGGAATAAATACCGTTGCAGAGATTTGTATTATCAATCAAAATATCGGAGGTGGTGGAAATGATTTTGGACTCGATGAAATCACATTTACTACACTTTGTGAATCCTCAGAAAGTATTGAAGTCAGTGAAGTAGAGATTGCAAATGCGACAATTTTTCCTCAAGATAGCCTATGTGAAACTCAAAACTCAATCATTCTTGGTGCAGTAGATCCCGGAGGAATTTGGTCGGGACCAGGTATTCAAAATGAGCTAACAGGATTATTTAGCCCTTTTAACGCAGGTCCAGGTATTCACTCCATTACATATACTATTGAAGGTATTTGTGGTGACCAAAACAGCCAAAACATTTCTATTGTACAGGAATTAAGTTCTTTTATCTCAGAACCATCTTCGATGTGCATAAACGAATCTGAAATTCAATTAGAAGGACTACCTGGAATCGGAACCTGGACTGGAACAGGAATCACTAATACTCAAGATGGAATTTTTAACCCAACTGAGGCAATTCTTGGGACAAATCAAATCACCTATACTCCTTTTGGATTCTGCGTTGAACAGAGTTCGGTTTCAATAGATGTATTTGATTATATAGTTCCAGAAGCAGAATTGCTTCATTATATTTGCTTTGGGCAACAAATAAGACTAGAATTAGATGATAATTATTTATTCTCTGAGTATGAATGGTCAAATGGAAGGACTAATTCTGCAATATTTATCTCAGATGCTGGAGAATATACTCTTCAAATCACAGATGAAAATGATTGCATGCAAGACATTAATTTTAACGTCTACCCTAGAGAGAATTGTGAAAGTATTATAATGCCCAATATTTTTACACCAAATCAAGATTATATAAATGACTTGTTTACACCAATCGAATACGAATATATTACGGCCGCTAATATTCGCATTTTCAATCGATGGGGCTCAGAGTTATATTTTAGTAGTGAGGTCGAAAAAGGTTGGGATGGAAATCATTTCTCAAAACCTTGTCCTAACGGAGTTTATTTTTGGATTATTAATTTACAGACTAATACTGGAAATTACCAATCTATGAATGGAGTGGTTCAACTTGTGCGCTAGTTTTCAATGGTAATCTCTCTTATTGAGGTACTACGTACCTGAAAGATACCTAGAGCATTATCGAAATTATCATTCATTGAACTAATATTCCCTTGAAGTGGAAATGGAGAAGCAGCACCAACACCAGAGGTTTCTGTCAAAAGTGTATACATATTAAAGTAATAATTATAAGTATATTCAGACATGGATGATACAGTCCATTTTAGATGGTCCCCTAACTTGAGTGGAGTGTCATTTACAGGAAATAGAACTAATTGTCCATTTATGAATTCATCCTTTAGAATAGAGGAACGTTTAGTCCCTGGAGTCAATTCAAAACTTAAGGAATCATTTATTTCAACTGAAAAATGATAAAAATTAACCTCATCTGTGGGGTCGGTAAACATTACATTGACAAAATATCCTGGATCTTGAAAAAGGCTCTGCTGACTATTGTATGTATAATAAAAGTCGTCTATTGGAGGAAGATTTGTGAACTGATCAGTAGCAGTCCAATGACCTTCCAAACCATCTATTTCTGCTTGAATATCCAAAACAAAAGAGGTTTCACCTAGATAAGGAATTGGAAGCTCAGAAACATAAAATCCTAATGAATCTGCGTCCTCTACAAGAATATAAGAATCATTGATAGTAATCTGAGCACCAGATATAGGAATAGGGTTGCTATCTCCATAAAATGGGCTAGTTTCAGTCAAATAGACGCGAGCTGAACCAGATCCTGTAATTTCTGAAAACTCTAAATATGATTCTGAAACAAGTCTCTTAGGACCTTGTTGAAGATTTACTTGCACAACAGTTTCACAGGAAACAAATACAAGAAGAGTAAATAGGCAACTGAAAAAATTTCTCATTAGAATTTAAAATTATATGAAACACTTGGTAAAATTGGAAAAATTGATAATTGAACAGCTTCTGTCTCGCCGTCATTGTCAAGAGCTTCTCTAAAATAGAG
Organism: Flavobacteriales bacterium; assembly: GCA_002707145.1. The sequence continues at coordinate 15,229 of PAMD01000011.1, forward strand.
AGAAGAAGCATTTCTGCGGTTATATACATTGTAAATGCTAAACACCCATTCTCTAGAATCATTTCCTTTGGGTTGAAAAGTTGCAGCTATATCAAGTCTATGATAATTGGGCAAACGATCTTGATTTCGAGCTCTAGAATATTCTGGAATAACAATCCCTTCAAATTGATATTTAGCAACTGGATAATTTGTAGGTATTCCAGTAGCAAAAACAAAATTTGTAGAAAATGACCATTTGTCATTCAAATCATAAAAAGCTACAGCAGATAAATCATGAGTCTTGTCTTGAGGATTAGGATACCAATCGCTGTTATTTATACCAGGTTCCAGTTCATTATCTCCTGCAATTAAACTTTCAGTTCTGGCAAAGGTATAAGCGATCCAACCCCTAATTCGTCCAGCATTTTTCTCCAGCATCAATTCCAAACCATAAGAGCGACCTTTTCCATAAAGTATTTCAGTCTCTAGATGATTATTAAATTCAAGGTCAGCCGCGTCCACATAATCAATAACATTATCAAGACTCTTATAATACACTTCTGAGGTCCAATCCCATTTTTTATCAGAAGAACTTACAAAATAACCTAAAGCAAACTGTTGAGCAGACAAAGGTTTTATGAAAGGCCCAGATGGAGCCCAGATATCTAGTGGAGTTGGTGAACTTGCGTTGGTAATCAGATGCATATATTGATTGATTTTTTGGTAGCTAGCTTTTACTGAATTAAATTCATCCAACTGATAGCGTAAAGAAAGTCTCGGTTCAAAGTTAGAATAGGATTTAATCAATTCGTTCGGACCATAAAAAAAAGAGTCAACGACCGTTCCATCTAAATATTGTCCCAAAGAGGAATCGTAAGTCATCGGATCATTTTCATACGAGAGAATTGTATCAGTTCCAACTCGATAAAAAGAAGTCCATCTTAATCCGGCTTTTACTAAAAATCTCTCAGATATTTTCCATTCATCTTGAGCAAATAATGCAGATTCATATGCAAATTTATCACGCATTTCAAATGAAGCAATCGCTGAAGTATCTGAAGCTGGTTTTATAAGTCCTGGTATAAAGTGGAAACTGTTTAATGAAACACCCGCTTTTATTTGATGCGAATTATTTAAATAATAAGAAATATCATATTTCAATTGATGGTTTTTGATTTGAGATTCCCAATCAAACTCGAAACCATCTGGTAGGATAGAAATTAAATAATCATAGTCATTGTAATTGTAGGATAAATTGGCAACTGTTCTATCTGAAAAAAGATGTAACCAACGTAAATTAATTGTCTCATTACCCCATGAAGCACCAAATAAACCCCCAAACTTAAATGCATCTCTACCTAAATATGAAGAAAGAAAGATTCGGTCTTTTTTACCTAACCATGAATTAAACTTCATATTTAAATCATAAAAATAAAGTTTATTGCTATTGAGTGTTGAATCGCTAGATAAAGCCAAAAATATGTCTCCATACGAGCGCCTTCCAGCAACCATAAAAGAACTTCTTTCCCACATAGGACCTTCAACCATAAAACGGCTAGAAATTAGCCCAATTCCACCAGATACTTCTCTAAAATTGGAGTTACCTTCTTTTTGACGAACATCTAAAACAGAAGAAACTCGAGATCCATATTCGGCTGGAATACCCCCTTTATATAGCTTCATATCTTTAATTGCATCTGCATTAAAAACAGAAAAGAAACCAAACAAATGAGAAGAATTGTACAATGTCATTTCATCTAAAAGAACCAAATTTTGATCTGATGCTCCCCCTCGAACATTAAATCCATTAGCACCTTCTCCAACACTAGTTACTCCAGGAAGCAATTGAATGCTTTTAATAATATCAACTTCACCAGCAACAGCAGCGAGCTTCTTAACCGCTTTAGTTTCCAACTTATTTACACTCATCTCTATAGAGCGAACATTTTGAAGTGCTTCGTCCTCGAGAACTATTTCAAGAAGTTCTTCGGCATAAGTTTCCAGAGCTACATCTAATCTATTATTTATGGCTTGGGAGGAAGATAAAATTTTGTCTTGGTATCCTATGAAAGAAAAACGTAAGGAATGAGTTCCAGATGGAATAGTTAATGAATAAAAGCCATAAGCATTTGTTGTAACTCCAATTCCTAAAGAATCACAAGAGATATTAGCTCCAATAAGTTCCTCTGAGTTTGATAGATCACTAACAAAACCACTTAATGAATAGCTAGATTGTGCATATGAAAGACCGTAAACCATAATCACCAATAAAAAAACACTTTTCTTCATCTTAAAAGTTTTCAAAAAAATAATTCGTTAATAAATTAAAATCAAATCGGAAATTAAAAAACTTACTTACTAATAAAATCCTCCACCCATATCCTCGGCATCTGTACCTTGATAATTTCCGCGTCTAATATTTCTTCTCTTACTTTGTTCTCCAAACTTATAACTAAGTGTGAGACTCAAATATCTACTCAATCGTTTACTATAAAATGACTGGTCAAAAGACGATCCATAGGACTCAATTCCAAAAGCTCTTGTATTGAATAAATCACTTACCTTAATAGTCATCTTTCCCATTTCAGAAAAAATAGGGTGGCTATAAGCTAAATCTGAACTAAACATGGTTAGCATTTTTCCTTGGCCTACATTTCTTCCCGGCATTCCCCAACCAGAATACTGGATCTTATGACCATTATTTTGCCAACTGAAGTTAAAGTTACCACTCATTCCTATAACAGTAGGGTCAAAATCAGTCGAGAGATTAGTTGCATCTGTCTTTCTAAAATAAACATTACTGCTCAACATGAAATTAAATACTTTACTCACTTTTTTTGACCACACAAATTCCAAACCAATATCAAAGGAACCTTGAAAATTTAAATAAGTAACAGTAGACACACTATTGGAGTCCACAGTAATGAAACGTCTTTGCAAATCGTGTACATCTTTTGCATAAATAGAGGTACTAATTGTATTTCCTTTATCAAACTTTTGATAACCAAACTCAAATGAGTTCACAAATTCTGGTCGTAAATAAGGATTTCCCATTCTCAAATTAAAAGGGTCCGAATATTCAGGAAAAGGGTTTAAAGAATTAAAACGAGGACGATTTACTCGACGAGAATAATTTACTTGAATGGAAGAATTTTCATCCACAGAATAATTCAGATAAAGACTTGGATAGAGTTTGAAATAATCTAAAACATAGGAAGAATCAGTATTTTCTAAATAAGATTCTGAAGTGAACTCTTCAGCGCGTAAGCCCGCTTGAAATGACCAAAGACCAAAAGATTTAGCATAATTAACATATGCGGCATATACCTCATCTTCAAAAATAAAATGATTTTCTAAAGCTGAGTTATCTATATAAAGAGTGTCACCATTGTTGTACTGATCTTGATCAAAAGAACGTCTTCTTGCACTGAATCCCCACTCCCATTTACCATTATCATCTTGGCCAAATTCAAAATCTAATTTAGCTTGAAATTGACTATCTTCTCTGTAGGTGGAAATTTGCTCAAAGCTAGGGTAGTTTGAGGACAGAAGCTCAAAACTATCCGCATTGAGAATAGTTTCTGTGAATAGATTATTCTTCTCTCTGGTATTAAAAGATTGATTTATATTAAAATCTGCATGCAAGCCAGAGTCCCAATCTCTATCTGCATTAAAATCTATGTTCCAATTAGACTGATAATTGCTAGAGTTTGTTAATCTATCATACTCATTCATAGTTAAAATACTGGTTTCATTATAATGAATAGTATCATAATTCAATCTATCAGAGGGCGAATATTTAGCATTCAAACTATATCCTGATTTATCGTTAGGTGTATAATCAATCCCCGCTTTGTATGTTTGGGATTTTCTACTATTCTCAGATCGACTATCTTGGTATAAGTTAAAGGTATCTTCTAAAAAATATGTATGTTTTTCACTTTCCGAATCTCTTGTCCCATATCGATCCATTAAACTATAGGAGGCAGATAAATTTAGTTTCTTAGTTCGTCTATTTAGGATTGTTGTAAAAGTATTATTGTTAGGATGACTAAGAGTCAGAGCTAAATTTCCATTAAGACCGATATCTTGATTTTTCTTAAGTACAATATTTATAATTCCAGCCATCCCCTCTGGACTGAACTTTGCAGAAGGATTTGTTATCATTTCAACAGATTCAATCATGGATGAAGGGAGAGTTTCTAGAAGGTCTGATGCATTTAACATGGATGGTTTTCCATCTACATAAAGGCGGACTTGTTCAGATCCCCTCAGGCTTAAGTTCCCATCCACATCGACCTGAACTGAAGGAAGTTTTTGCATTAATTCAATAGCAGATTCACCAGTACTTGTCATGTCTTGATCAACATTAAATATTTTCCTATCGATTCCTTGAACAACCATGGCTTTTTCCTCTACCAATTCAACCTCTTGAAGTTCTTCTACAGATCTGTTAAGATAAAAGATACCCATGTCAATAGTCAGAGATGCCATATTTGAGGGACTCTCTTTTCGATTTGGTAAGACATTTATCTCAGGAATAATTTTTGGAGAATAGCCAATATATTCAATTAAAAGCTTGTAAGAACCTATTGGCACCTTCTCGATAGAAAAGGTGCCCTTCTCATCGCATATACCTCCCGTAATAGTACTGCTAGACTGAGTATTGATAAAACTTATGGTAGCAAAAGACATTCCTTGTCCAGTCAAAGAGTCTAAAACAGAACCAAAAACCAGGGCTTCTGGCTTTAAATTTATTGAAGAGGGAACCTGTGCATATAGAGCAAAAGGAAACAACAAGATGTAGGCTATTAAAAGTCTCATTAAATAATTTTCCACAAAATTAATAATTAAATGCTTTTTCAATGAATCTTTTAAACTAAATCAAGAATAAATTATTCATTCAGCGCGTTTATGGATACAAGCTTATCACTATATTTGCAATATGCTTAGACTAGTAAAAGAATTAGTCATCAAAGACATTCGATTAAATGGCCGCGAAAAATATGCTATTTATAGCATGATTCTCTACGTGCTGTGTACTAGTTATATTGCATTTCTATGCTTTGATGGAAGGATTGATGACCGTTCTTGGATTGCGCTATTTTGGATTATTGTTTTATTTACAGCTATGAATGCTAGTTTAAATAGCTTCAAAAGAGAATTAAATCAACAAGCCCTTTTTTATTACACCTTGGTAAATCCACATGCAATTATACTTTCTAAAATACTCTACAACAGTGGATTACTGATACTATTAACTTTAAGTAGTTTTTTAATTTACAGCATCTTCTTAGGAAGTCCAGTATTGGCATTCCTACCCTTTTTGGGTTGTCTTATTCTGGGGAGCGCTGCGTTAGCTTCTATTCTTACATTAGTTGCCGCTATTGCCTCAAAAACCAATAATAGTGCAGGTCTAATGGCCGTTTTAAGTATGCCTTTACTTTTCCCATTGTTGTTAAACTTAATTAAAACTTCTCAGCTTTGTTTGATAGAATCTAAATTCATATCTGTTGGAAACCAAATCTTGTTTCTAGCCCTATTAAATATTGTAAGCGTGTTACTCTCATACCTATTATTTCCCTACCTTTGGAGGGACTAAAAGCTCAATTTCTTATGCTATCATATTGGTGGAAAATCCTTGGAATCTTACTTGTTTTATACAGCATAATTGGCGGTTTCCTGATGCCCGTTCCCCACATGGAAATCCTCAATGAAACAATCCGTAATTTATACTTCCATGTGACCATGTGGTTTACTATGATTATACTAATGCTTTTATCATTGATTAAGAGCATGCAATTTCTCAATGGTTTTGATGCCAAAAAAGATTTAAAAGCTGAAGTCTATGCTTCTACTGGAATGTTTATCGGTTTACTTGGCTTGACTACAGGAATGATTTGGGCCCAATTTACATGGGGTACTTTCTGGGTTAATGATCCAAAATTAAATGGGACAGCCGTTACTATGCTAATTTATCTGGCATATTTCCTTCTTAGAAATAGTATCGAAAATGAAGATACCAAAGCAAGAGTATCTTCTATTTATAATATATTGGCATTTGTTATGATGATTGTTTTTATTGGTATTCTTCCCAGAATGACAGATAGCCTTCATCCAGGAAATGGTGGAAATCCCGCGTTTGGAAATTATGATCTAGATAGCAATATGCGCCTTGTTTTTTATCCCGCAGTACTAGGATGGATTCTTCTGGGAATATGGATTTCTCAATTGCGATTCCGAATCAAATCAATTGAAATCAACAACGAAAAATACTAATTATGAAACTCTATCTACCCAAGACACTTTTGTGTTTTTTCTTTTACAGCTCTGCTTTTTCTCAAGAAGTAGAAATGGCTGATATAATGCGTTCCAATGGAAAAATATATGTAGTTGTTGCTGTTTTATCTACTATTTTTATTGGTTTAATGATTTATTTATACCGGATGGATCAAAGAGTAAAAAATCTAGAGAAATAAATGAAAAAAACTGAAATCGTTTTAATTCTCTTGGTTGCTGTCATTATTGGAATAATACTTTCACTAACCTTTAATGCAAGTACCTACGTCACTTTCATAGAAGCTGAAAAATTCATGGGCGAGGAGTTTACAGTCATTGGAGAATTAAACAAAGAAAAAGAAATAATTTACGACCCTTATGAGAATCAGTTAACTTTCTTCGCCTTGGATTCTATGTCAAATCAACGAAAGGTATTTTATTATGATGCAAAACCTCAAGACTTTGAGCGTTCAGAGAAAATTACCATGACTGGCTTCGCTTCATCTGATGGCTTTGTAGCACAGACAATTTTAATGAAGTGTCCATCAAAATATAATGAAGATCAACATCTTGTAGAAGAAGAAACTACTTACCTTACATATGATTGAATACATTGGAGAACATACATTTGTGGGGCAATTAGGACTGGCTTTTATAAGCATTTCCTTTGCAGCTAGTTTACTGGCTTCTTATTCATTTTTTTTAGCCTCAAAAAACAAAGGTCTAGAAAGAGAATGGCTTCCCCTCGCTCGAGTCTCTTTCCTTGTTCACGGTTTATCCGTATTAGGAATAATTTCATGCATGTTTTTCATGATTTATAATCATTATTTCGAATACCAATATGTCTGGGAACATTCTTCTCTCAGTCTGCCAATAGAATATATGGTCTCCTGTTTCTGGGAAGGTCAAGAGGGGAGTTTTTTGCTATGGATTTTCTGGAACATTTTTGCTGGGGCAGTTCTAATAAAAATATCCAAATCATGGGAAAGCCCCATAATGGCTATTATATCTGCTATCCAAGTCTTCTTGAGTTCGATGATTTTAGGGATAGAAATTTTTGGAGTAAAACTTGGAACTAGTCCATTCATATTGGTTCGCCAATTAGAAGAAAATATTAGTTTGCCCTGGACTCTGATGGCTAATTATTTGGAAATCGTGCCACAATTTATGGATGGAAGAGGATTAAACCCTCTGCTCCAGAACTATTGGATGGTTATCCATCCGCCGGTTCTCTTTCTTGGTTTTTCACTCACAATGATTCCATTTTGTTATGCTCTATCTGGATTATGGAAAAGGCAATACGGCTCATGGATCCGGGAAGCTTTACCCTGGACTTATGCTGCAATTATGGTTCTAGGAACTGGAATTCTGATGGGTGGAGCATGGGCATATGAATCATTGTCATTCGGCGGATTTTGGGCATGGGATCCAGTAGAAAACTCTTCCTTAGTTCCATGGATTATTTTAATTTCTGCTGCACACCTAATGCTCATGTATCGAGCAAAAAAATCTTCTCTTCGCTCTACTTTTGTTGCTACTTTACTTGCTTTTATTCTAATCGTCTATTCTACATACCTGACTCGAAGTGGAGTCCTGGGAGACACCTCGGTACATGCCTTCGCGGGAGGTCTGGATTACCAATTATTTGTCTTCTTAATGATCTTTTTGGTCTTGCCTTGGATTCTTTTCTTTAAAAGAATTAAGGAAATTCCAAAATCCAAGATAGAAGAAGATATTTCATCTAGGGAATTTTGGATGTTTATTGCTTCGATATTGTTATTTGTTTCGGCTTTTCAAATTACTTGGTTTACTTCATTACCTGTAATAAATAAAGTCTTTGGCACTCAAATGGCTCCTCCACTAGATTCGATAGATCTTTATAATTCATGGCAGACTCCTCTGGCTATTTTAATAATCTTTCTCATGGGAGGAGTCCAATTCCTTCGCTATGGAAAAACTGATCTAAAAAAATTCTTTACTCAAATTTCTTTTAGTTTGGTAAGTTCAGCCGCACTTACATTTCTTGTATCGTATACTGTAAAAATGTCTCCTCCCCTATATCTCTTTTTACTTTGGGCTACCTTGTTTGCAGCGTTATCAAATTTGGACTATATCAGAACCATCCTTAAAGGTAAATTAAAGGTTTCTGGTGCCTCAGTAGCACATTTAGGATTTGCCCTAGTTATTATGGGAGCCCTACTCAGTAATGCCAACAAAAATATCATCTCGAAAAACAAAGAATTTATCGCACAAGACTTTCCGAGCAATGAAAATATTCTCCTAGAGAAAGGAGACACCACTGCAATGGGTAGCTATTTTGTCTGTTACAATTCTGATACATTAATTGGTATTAATAAAACTTATGAGGTGGAGTATTTTAAACTTGAAGAAAACGGCACTTTTACTTATCAATTTACTCTCTTTCCATTTATTCAATTAAATGAAATTATGGGAAATGTTGCTGAGCCCTCTACAGAGCATTTTGCTCTTTTTGATGTATACACACATCTCACATATGCCGATGTAGAAAAGCACAACGAAGAGGATCCCTATCATCATGAAAGTATTATTAATTTGAAGCAGGGAGATTCTGTAGTATATAGCAAACATTTCTTTTTTCTGGATAGTCTGATGGTCAATGCTAATACAAATATAAAAAGTGATAAAGCTTTAGATGTCATGCTAATTGCTAAAATAAAAATGCAAAATATGCAAGGTGATTTTATTTCAGGGGAAGCTATTTACGCAGTCAAGAATAACGTAGCACAATCATTTCCAGCTTTTTTGAATGATGGAGATTTGAAATATAAATTTCTTTTTAGCGAGGTAAATCCTGATGCTGGAAGTATTCAAATTAAGGCATATGAGCATATTGAAAATGACAAACCTTTTATTGTCATGAAAGCTATTATTTTCCCATACATTAATTTACTATGGATGGGAATGGTAATAATGGCTTTGGGAACAGGAATGGCAATGATTCAATTATTTAATCAACGAAAGAAATTTCTTGTTCTTGAATAGCAATAGAATAAATATCGTCGTTTTGGGTGCCGGAAATCTAGCATGGCACTTATCAGAAGAGTTTCAAAAAAAAGGTCAAAATATTCTTCAAATATATAATCGCACTGAAAAAAAAGCAGAAGCTTTATCCAAAATACTACAATGTGATTTCACCTCTAAACTTGAAAACATAAATCGCAATGCTGATCTTTACATACTATGCATAAGCGACAAATCTATTGCCGAAATTGCCAATTCATTACCCATAGAAAACAATCTTGTTGTCCACACATCTGGTGCGGTCCACCAAGATTTAATTCCCCAAGATCGGCGAGGAGTTTTTTACCCACTTCAAACTTTTTCTAAAGGCAAAGAAATTGATTTTAAGGGCATTCCTTTTTGTGTGGAGGCAAATCACGAAAATGACAAAAAAACTCTAATTAAACTTGCAAAGACTCTTAGTATTAGCGTACATGAAATAAGTTCTGAGCAAAGAAAAACTCTTCATCTAGCTGCGGTTTTTGCTAACAATTTTAGTAATTACATGTATTCTATCTCTGAAGAAATATTAAGTGTAGATAATATTTCTTTTGATATACTTAAACCTCTAATTTTAGAGACGGCTAATAAAATTATTTACCATTCTCCAAAAGAATCTCAAACTGGTCCGGCAATCAGAGACGACCAAACAAGTATTGACACTCACCTGAATGATTTGAATAATGGAAATTATTACGATATTTATAAAATGCTTACTGAAAAATTAAGAGCTGAAAATAAAAAATGAATTACAAAGTTAAACTCAAAAAAATTAAAGCTTTTGTTTTTGATTGCGATGGAGTGTTGACCGACGGAAGTATTACACTTCTTCCGGGTGGAGAGCAGGTAAGAAAAATGAGTACTCGCGACGGATATGCGATGCAGTTAGCCGTAAAGAAATCTTATATTGTAGCGCTTATTACTGGAGGAAATTCCTCATCAGTAAAAGATAGAATGAATAAGCTTGGTATTCACGATGTATACATGGCTTGTGCAGATAAAGTTATGGCTCTACAAGAACTTATTGACCTGTACGGTCTAGATCCTGATCATATTTTATATATGGGCGATGACTTACCTGATTTCGATGTCTTGAAAAAAGTAGGACTTCCTACATGCCCTGATGATGCTGTTCAAGAAATAAAAAACATCTCGGAATATATCTCATACAAAAAAGGTGGGCAAGGGTGTGCGAGAGACGTTATTGAACAGACCTTAAAAATACAAGGTCATTGGCATAAGGAAAGCTCAATTAAATCTATATAAATTAGTCAGCTAAGTGTATAGATAATGAAATATTTAAAACTTATCCGAATTGAAAACTTACTGGTCATGGCACTGATACAGTTCTTGATAAGATATAGTTTAATCATCCCAGTTTATGGAAAATTTAATGTATTAGGGGATCTACAATTTAGCCTTCTTCTAGCTAGTATTCTAATGATTGCAGCTGGAGGCTACGTAATCAACGATTATTTTGACATTCAAGTGGATACTGAAAATGAAAAAGCATTAGTGGGCAGAAGTATTTTAAGAAGGATAGCGCTATTGATTCATATGATTTTAACTACTTCGGGGGTCATATTAGGATTTATAATTGCATCAAATGTAGGATCAATCGGATTAGGTATCATTTTGGTCTTCTCGGCATACTTACTATGGGAATATAATTTAAGACTCCAAAAAAAAGGCATAGTAAGAAATTTAATTGTCGCACTATTATCTGCAATTTTTGTGGCGGCTATTCCCGCATTTGAAATATATCCCAAATACCAAATTGAAGAAAGCCAATACACACTAATTCTAATATTTATATATGCATTCTTTGCATTTATTTGCAGTTTAATGCATGAAATCATCAAAGATTTTATTAGCATGGAAGCAGATAAAAAATTTAAAAAGCGCTCTTTACCTAATCAATGGGGCATTGAAAAAACAAAAGAGTTTGTCAAATGGCTCTCAATTACATCGATTTGCGTTATCATATCAATTATCTTTTCAAAATTTAATACGCAGATACATGTGCTTATATATGCTTTTTCCCTGCTTATACTCCCCCTTTTTATTCTGAATATTTTGATCTACAAAGCTAAAAAAGTGGAAGATTATACAAGAATATCAAAACTAAATAAATTTATTATTGGTGCTGGAATATCTAGTATTTACTTCTTTATCTGATTTATAGGACCTAATTGTGATAAATATTATACTTGCTTCAAAATCTCCTCGAAGAAAAGAATTACTAGAACTCCTAGATATTCCTTTTTCTATTGAGGTTCGTGAAATAGAGGAAATATTCTCAAAAGATCTAGAGCTCGAGAAAGTTGCTGAATATTTAGCAAAACTCAAAGCAAGTGTATACGATTCTGTGCAAAAAAACCAAGTAGTGATTACTGCAGATACAGTTGTATTGTATAAGGGTAAAATTCTTGGGAAACCAAAAAATCTTTCAGAAGCAAAGAAAATGCTGTACTCCTTATCTAATTCTAGCCATCAAGTTATTACTGGAGTTTGCATCAAATCCAGTGAAAAGATAATTTCTTTCTCCAGTAGCACAACAGTACATTTTAAAAAATTAAGCGAAAAAGAAATCAATTATTATGTGGAGAGTTACAAACCATACGATAAAGCTGGAAGCTATGGAATTCAAGAATGGATTGGAGCTATTGGAATAACTAAAATAGAAGGCTCATATTTCAATGTAGTCGGACTTCCAGTTCAAGAACTCTATAAGCAACTCTCAGAACACTTTTTATAATTAATTTCAAATTGACTCAACCTTTCTACAAACATGACATTCAAATCTATTGGTCTATCCGATTCAATCATAGAAGTTTTAGAAAATCAAAACTTTACAAAAACTTATCCTATTCAGGAAAAAGCTATTCCAGAAATACTGAGAGGGAAAGATATAATGGGAATTGCAATGACAGGAACCGGCAAGACAGCCAGCTATGCGTTTCCTATCATTCATCAGCTTCAAAAAAATAGGGAGACTTTTAAGAATAGACATGTCCCTGTCTTGGTTTTGGTCCCAACAAGGGAACTGGCGGAACAAATCAAAGATGTATTTCAAAAATTAACTTCTCATCTACCGGAGAAGTTTAAAATTCAAGCAGTATATGGAGGGGTCTCAATAAATCCTCAGATGAAATCAATGAATCACACCTCTGTTTTAGTATCAACCCCGGGAAGACTCATCGACCTAATAGAATCCAAAGCATTACATTTAAATTCTCTTCGAACTTTAGTTTTAGATGAGGCCGACAAAATACTGAGTATGGGATTTAAAGTAGAAATGGACCGCATATTAAAAGAGGTGCCAGTAAAATGCCAACACCTTTTATTTTCTGCAACATTGAGCCCTGAAATTAAGGCTATAAAATTATTTAATCTGCGAGATCCTTTAATAATTGAAATAAAAGAAGCTACTGAAACTATTCGTTTAATAAGTCAGTTAGGCTATTGGATCCCAGAGGTAAAAAAAGGACCATTATTGAGGTATATACTCAATAAAGAATATGATAAGAAGGTACTTATTTTTACCTCTTCCACATACAAAGCTGATAATGTTGCCGATAAACTTCATAAAAATGGCATTGATGCTTCCGCAATTCATAGTAAAAAAAGTCAGTCTGCTAGATTAGAAGCTTTAGCCAGATTTAAATCCGGGAGTTTGAAGGTGATTGTTGCAACGGACCTACTTGCCAGAGGAATAGATGTGGAACAACTTCCTCTAGTAATTAATTATGAGCTTCCTAGGTCTCCTAAAGACTATGTTCACCGTATTGGTAGAACTGGAAGAGCTGAATCTATTGGGAAAGCTATCTCTTTAATCAGTCCCGAGGAAAAACATCATTTTAAAATTATCCAGAAAAAAATGAAAAAATGGGTAGATATGGTCGATGGTGAAAATATCGACCTTCATAACTATAAATAATCATAAAGAGAGAAGAAGTGTATATTTGAAAATCTTGTTAAATTAAAAATATCATAATGAGCCTAAAAGTTGTAGGATTTCAAAGTATTGGAGTTACGTATGAAGAAGATTATAATGAAATGGAGGATTGGATTATCATTTACCATCAAAACTTTAAGCTAAGTAATGGAGCTTATATTACTATGAAGATCATAGAAAATAATTATGGTGATAAAATGAATGGAGATGAATTTAAATTTTATTATCTCGTAGAAGAGACGTTAAATCAAAAATCAAATAAATCATCTTCTTGGAAAGATAATTTAGTCAGTGGTGAAGAAATTGACGTGATTGAAGACTTTTGGCCTTCATTTTGTGATCAATATTGCGATGAACTTCAATTAAAAGACGAGGGTATGAGAGAGGGATTAAATGAAGAAGATATAGATGAGATGATATGATAAAGTAAATTAAAAAAAATTACAGACGAGTTTAGATAACAAAAAATATTTTGGCCTAATCTTTATTTATATAGCTGGTTTAATTGCTATGTTATGTGTAATTCGACAAACAAATAACCAGTATATTTAACTAATTTTTTCCGGTAAAAAATAATATTTTAGTAAAAAATGAGATTTGAAAATGTACTTACAAAAAAAATATTTAGACTTAATATTAATAGGAGTTATTCTTTTATTAACTCAATCGTGTAACAAATCTAAAATAATCATTCTATCTAAGGCATCTCAGAACTATATTGACTGGATTTATAATAAGAATACAATCATTTTAGATGCATATTCCATTTCAAATATTGATAGTATTCTGACAATTGCTGATGGCATTATAATTACTGGAGGAGAAGACATTAACCCCTTAATTTATAACGATACCCTAAATCTAAAAGTGTGTGGTGAAATCAATCACAGAAGAGATACCTTAGAAAAAAAACTATTTGATTATGCACTTGAAAATAAAACCCCATTAATTGGAGTTTGTCGTGGAATGCAAATGATTAATGTGGCATATGGAGGAAGCCTTTATGGAGATATCCCATCAGAAATTGGCACTGAAGTTATTCATAGAAATAAAGGTGAAGTTATGCATGAAATTACATTAACAGAGCCTTGTCCTCTTATTTTTCCGGATGGACAAGATACTTTTATGGTAAATTCCTGGCACCACCAGGGATTAAAAGATATACCTAACGAAATTCATGTAGTAGCAAGATCCTTTGATGGACTCCCTGAAGCCATTTATATGGATGATGAAATTCATCCTTTCATGATTGCTGTTCAATTCCACCCTGAGAGACTTGGTTCTGAAAATTCTATTCATCAAACAATGAGAGAAAATTTCTTCAAGGCAATGTATAAATGAGAAAAATAGAAATTTTCCCAATTAAAAAATTTCTAAAAATTAAATCCAAAATACTTCTTTAATGCTCGATTGTTGGTTGCCTTAAATTTGATTTTTCTCATTAAAAATCAAAGCAAGACAAAAGTATTTAGTAATTTGAAAAACTGAAAGATTATTTTTTAGGAACAAAAATTGATCTGGCCTGATTATAAGCTGATTCAAATGCAAAAGAATTCAATCCTGTGATTTCATTGTTCTCGTGCAAAAACGAAATCAATTTTTCTGTAGGTATATTTCCTGTGAGTTCATTTTTTGCCATTGGACACCCCCCATATCCTTGAATAGCTGTATCGAAACGAATACATCCCGACTGGTATGCTGCCAAGACTTTGCCTTTCCATGTGTCAGGAGTCGTATGGAGATGTGCACCAAAGGTAATATTTTCGAAGCTTGGAATAAGAGTCGAAAATAAAGGCGAAATAGTTTTTTTAGTAGAAACGCCAATGGTATCAGATAAAGCTATAGTTTTCACACCCATATCAACGAGTAGTTCAGCTTGTTTTGCTACAATACTAGGATCCCATTCTTCACCGTAGGGATTGCCAAATGCCATGGATAAATACACAACTAGATCCTTATTTTTACGTAGACAAAGTTCCTGAATTTCTTCTACCAATACCAAGGATTGTGGTATAGATAGATTTGTATTTCTTTTTTGAAAAATATCTGAGACAGAAAAAGGGTAACCTAGACATTGTATCTCGTCAAAGTATGTGGCATCAACTGCTCCCCTTATATTGGCAACAATAGCCAATAATTTAGTATCGTTTTGGGCTATGTTCAATTGGCTGAGAACTTCTGCGGTATCTCGCAATTGAGGAATAGCTTTTGTAGAAACAAAAGAACCAAAATCTATGGTATCAAAACCCACTTTTAAAAGCGAATTAATATAATCTACTTTTTTTTTGGTGGGAATAAATTCTTTAATGCCTTGCATTGCATCTCGAGGGCATTCTACAACTTGTATCATTCTAAGGAGATAATAGTTAATTCGGTTCTTCTATTTACAGATCTTTTCTCCTTGGACGTATTGTCGTTCTGGGGCAATGACATCCCGAAGCCTTTTGTTAGAATTCGTTCAGGAGCCACACCTTTTTGAGTCAAGGCATTTTTAACAGCTTGAGCTCTTTGATCTGAGAGTTTAATATTATAATCAACGGTACCAATATTATCAGTATGCCCTCCTATTTCAATTACTAGAAAAGGATTGGACTCCATAAAATAAATAATATTATTTAACTCCGAGGAGGAGGAAGCTTTAAGAGTATAGGCAGCTTTATCAAAAAAGATGTTATCCAATCTGACCTGCTCACCAACTTTCAGGGGCTGAAGCTGAAAATTCTTAATAAGAATGGAACCTTGCTGGTCTAACACAATATTTTCTGAATAAAACAAATAGTTTTTTTTGCTCACCGTCAAAGCATAGGAAACATTTGAGGGCAAACATAACATATAATCTCCATTTTGATCACTCTTGGAAGGTTTGTAATCTCGACCAGAATCTAAATCAATTAATTCTATGTTAGCTTTTAAACTTTTTTTGGTAACAGCATCCCTAACATTTCCCTGAACATAAGCAACTTCCATTGCTCTACTCTCATTTGGAAGATCAAAGGTGTATAAATCTAAATCAGTTCTTCCCAAGTTAAAGAAAGAAGAAGCAAAATAAGCTGTTCGCCCATCTCTGGCAACAATCATGGAATTTTCGTCTGAAGGAGAATTAATAGGATAACCGATATTTTTAACATTCCCCCAAACTCCGTGAATGTCTAACCTTGATAAGTAAATATCGAAACCACCCATACCTAAATATCCTTTTGATGAAAAATAAAGGGTTTGGTTATCCCAATGTAAAAAAGGTGAAATATCATCTTTGGAGGTATTAATCTCTTTGCCTAAATTTTTGGCTTGCATCCAGTCTCCTTCAGTGTTTTTATAAGATACCCAGATGTCTTTTTTACCGAAGCCACCATTTCGATTTGAAACGAAAAATAATTGCCTTCCATCTGAGGAAATAGCAGGCTGAGACTCCCAACTTTCTGAATTTACTTTTTGACCTAAATTAACTGGCCTAGTCCATTCTCTATTGACAAAATGAGATTCATAAATATCACAAAGGCCATAGGAATCTAATCGAGAACAAGCAGTAAAATAAATTGTCTTACCATCAGCAGTAATGCATTGGGCTCCTTCATTTTGTTGTGTATTTATTGGTTGACCTAAATTCTGACTTGGCTCCCACTGGTCGTTATTATGATAAGAACGATAAAAGTCTTCATTTCTGTATCCTTGCTCCATTTTACTCCTTGTAAAAATTAAAGTACTTCCATCCACCGTGAGTGCAGGCAAATATTCATCTGCATCAGAATTAATATTTTCACCTAAATTTACCGGATCAAAAGCCACGGGATTCTTCTTTGCTGAAATAGAAAACTCGCATGATTTTCTGAGAGCAGAAGCCTTTTCTTTGTAACTAATAGAGATAGACTTATAACTCATATACTTTTTGATATGCTTCAAAGCATCAGAATATTCTCCGATGGAATGTTCCGCTAAAGCCAATCGATAATACATAGGGTAAGAAAATCTGGGAGCAAGAGTAATAGACTTTTTATAAGCTTGAATACCTTGATTTTTGTCACCCATGGATACAAAAACATCTCCCAATAAAATCCATGCTTCAATGAATTCAGGATCTTTAGATAAGGCTTCAACTAAAAGAGGATATGCATGAGAATAGTCTTGAAGTTTGACGAAAAATTTTGCTTCTAAAAAAATTTTGGTGGCCTTTCGAGAATGGCTTGTTTCTTGAGCAGAAAGTTGAAAAATAATAAAGAAAAGAAAAAAACGCATACTAAGGGATATTCATGTATTTGTGAGTTTGAAGAGAAATATTCCAGTAAGGGTGTTCTTTACTGTATTCAATAATCAGATTTAATATTTCGGATTCTTTTGACCACTCTGGTTGCAAATACAATTTACACTCAGAAGAGACTTTTTCTGCTTGTTGCTCAGCAAAAAGAAAATCGTTAACTCTAGAAATAATAATTTTGAGCTCATCTGCCTTTGCATAATTTTCTTCAAGAGGAAGTTTTCTTTTTTTTGGAGATAAAGTAAACCAGTCCCAATGACCACTGTATGGGTGAGCTCCAGAGGTTTCAATATGGCAATCTATTTGCTGTCCCTGAAATAAAGTACATAGTCGGTCAAGTTGATGCATAAGTGGCTCTCCTCCAGTTACGACGACTTTTGTGGCCTTTGTTGATGATACCCAAACTACTATTTCCTCAATAGAATACAATGGATGATTCCCTTTCTCCCAACTTTCTTTTACATCACAAAAAATACAGCCCACATCGCAACCAGCAAGTCTAATAAAATAACATGGAACACCAGAGTGAAACCCTTCCCCTTGAATGGTATAAAAGTATTCCATAACTGGCAAAACTGATCCTTCTTGAACAGCATCGATTATTTCTTTAGTGTAATTGGCTGAAGTATTCATAAGGCAAAGATATTTAAAATAGATCAGTCTTCTACTCGAACAAACTTAAGAACCTGTTTAGAATCTTTAGACCTTAGTTCAATATAAAACATTCCAAATGGTAAGTCTTCAAGATTTATAGAAATAAGATTCTCTCCTTCAATTTGATTTCTTTTTATAAAAGTCTGTCCAATAGAATTCATCACGCGAATCTGGTAAGGATTACTTGAAAAATCCTGAAATTTAATATACAAGATATTTGATGCAGGGTTAGGATAAATAAGTGCATTGGAGGATCTTTCAACTTCATTATTGATTAAATCTGAATTAGGAACTAAAATCATTTTAAAATCATCCAAAAAATAATGAAGTTGTGGTAATGAGTCGACAAGACCGTTAAATACAATTTCAGCTAATTTAATAGAGCCAAATGTTTCATCAATACCAGAAGAAAATGGCAAATCAGCAACTTTCTGGCTGCCCACATATAATTCCAAAATATTTCGATCTAAATCTATTAGCTGTGACATCCTAAACCATTGTCCTTGAGGAAAATTAAAAGAAATTGACTGTCCTCCGCTGGTTACAAGACCATTACCTGCACCATCATAAGTGACATGAAAAGCAACTTCTGGCTCAGAGCATAAACTTTCACTATAAACAGCATAAGAAGCTGCTCTTGCTTGAGGGACATATATTAAGAAAGATAAATTAAATGCACTAGATACTAGATTACCTAAATTTTTAGAAACCTCATTGAGTCCATCATCCCCATTTATTTCGAGGTATTGACTTCCCTCAAAAGGTGCGATAAAATCAATGTTTGCAGAAAAAGTGTCTTGACAAAAAGCCATCCAATTATTGGTTTGTAGAAATAATAAAGAATCCGGTGAATACGATTCAAAATTATCAGAATCAAGTAAGTTCCCATAATAGGAAATTGTTAAATCAGTGGCAAATTGCTGGCCAACAGAATCTATTATCAGAACGTTATAGTTTCCGGGAAAAATACCAAATAAATCTTCAACATCTTCAGCGATGGTGTCTCCCTCTAGCAGATATATGATATGGAACGGTGGAATTCCTGAGGCAATATCAAGATGAATTTCTCCATCACTTACTCCAGATTCACTAGCATGTATAATCTCATATTCTGAAATTAATGCAGGAATTCCACAACCATTTGATTCAAGAATAGAGGAGCGATAATAAACTAAAGCAAAGTGCATTCGATCTACTTGTCCTTGGCTAAACATTACCATAGAAGAATCGTTTACATAATCCATATAATTCATAAACATGTCAGCAGTTTCACAAGATACTTGAGGATGAATTGGATTCCCAAAGTAGGCGTCTTCACTATTGGGTGTATCTGAAACAAAATCATTATTGCTATCGCAACCCCCAATTCCCCATGGATGCTTGAGATTTAAATAATGACCTAGTTCATGCACTGCGGTTTTACCCATATTATAAATCGCATGGTCAGTATTTCCAAAATATGAATAGCCTACAACCAATCCTTGCTCACAATCGGGAATATTTGCTGTGGGCGTATTTGAATAACCTAAAACTCCTGAAGTGATATTGCCCACCCAGATATTCAAATAAAAATCTGTATCCCATGCATCAATACCTCCTTGATCTGTATACTTAATATTGTCAATAGCTGTAGAAAAAGAACTAACAGTGGTATTAGTACGAGTAATACCATTGGTCGAATATCCATTTGGATCAACGCTGGCTAAACAAAATTCGATTTCGGGATTACCAACTAATGTATCAAATTCACTTGGGGTTTGACTAATATCTTCGTTAAGTGCATTGTAAGTTTGATTAAGAATATCAATTTGCTCGAGTATCTGAAGATCCGAAATTTCCATTTCCGTATTTTCTGGATTCTGAACAACATGAACAACCACTGGAATAGTATAGATCGAATAAACTTCTTTAGCTTTGTTTTTCATGTATAGTTCAAAAGCTATTTCCTCGTGTTCAACTAATTTAATAAAATCATCAGATTTCAAAGACTTCATATAGATAGAATCAAAATTACATCGAGGAATATGGTGCTGAGCATGCACAACAGAAATTACAAGAAAAAAAAGATTTATAATGAGGTACCGCATTTTTTAGAAATAATGAATTAAACCTAAGTAAAAATACAATTTATTTATTTACTCTTGTGTCATGCGATCACATTTCAAATGTGAATATCATCGTGAATAAAAGGTCAATCGACGATGATTTAAGCCTCTCTTTTTAATTACATTTGAATGAATAGATTTAGTTATGGTAAAAAGAAAAAAATACCCTCAAATTAAAATAAACTTTGAGAATAAAACTTTCCATGTTGTTATTGGCTTGATACTTTTGTGTTTTGCCTCCATTCTGTTTCTCTCATTTATGTCTTTTTTGCTGAGTTGGAAAAAAGACTTTGATTTAATGCAAATAAATCCTGCTTCTTTACTTTCTGATCCAAAAATCACAGTCCACAATTGGTTAGGTAAAATTGGTGCAATACTCGGGCAATTCTTTATTTACAATCAATTTGGATTAGCTTCATTTTTGCTACCCTTTTTCCTTCTCATTGCCGGGCTTCAAATTTTTACTCAACAATATATTTTAAAATTATACCGATTGTTCATAAACTCTCTATTCTTGACAATATGGTTAGCTACTTTCTTGGGGCTATATATAAATGAGTCTTCTGTTCTTGCAGGACACAATGGATTATACATTTCAATCTGGCTTGTTTCGCTTCTTGGATATACAGGAACGACTATTATACTTTGCTTTTCTATGCTTATATTCCTTGGAATTCACTTTAAATGGACTCCCGAAAATATTAAAAAATTATTTTCTAAAAAAGAAATAAAAATCGATCCCCTAGTAACCTCTGCAGAGGATTCGTTTGAGGATATCCAAGAACTAGCCCCTGAAAATAAATCTATATCTCTTTCAGGTGAGGAAGAAAAAAATAAAAAGGTCGAAATAGAAGTTGGAATGCAAGAATATTCAGAATTAACAATTGAGGAAAGCCATTCTTCTAAAAGTAATTCAAAAACTACTTCTTTTCCATTGGAATCTGAAATTAGCGATAATGTTCAATTAGATGTTGAGGTCAAGCAAGAAGAAGTTTTAACAGACAAAGAAGTAAATAAAGCATTAGAAGAATTTGGAGAATTTGATCCCACTCTTGATCTAGGAAGCTACAAACATCCTACGATTGATTTAATGAGTGAGTATCCAAACTCACAGGTTAAGGTTGACAAAGAAGAATTAGAAGCAAATAAAAATCAAATCGTAGAAACGCTTAACAATTACAAAATTGAAATCTCAAAAATTAAAGCAACAGTTGGCCCCACAGTTACATTGTACGAAATAGTACCCGCACCGGGAGTTCGAATCTCAAAAATAAAGGGCTTAGAAAATGATATTGCTCTAAGTTTAGCAGCTTTAGGAATTCGGATTATCGCACCTCTTCCAGGAAAGGGTACCATTGGAATTGAAGTTCCAAATAGCAAACCTAGCATTGTTTCTATGAAGTCTATTTTAGCATCTGAAAAATTTCAAAATGCAGACTACGAATTACCGATAGGTTTGGGTAAAACTATTTCAAATGAAACCTATGTGGCTGATCTGGCAAAAATGCCACATTTATTAATGGCTGGAGCTACAGGACAAGGTAAATCAGTTGGTCTAAATGCAATACTAGCCTCACTTCTTTATAAAAAACACCCTTCACAACTAAAATTTGTTTTGGTCGATCCAAAAAAGGTTGAATTGACTCTATACAACAAAATTGAAAGACACTTTTTAGCTAAACTTCCTGACTCTGAAGAATCAATTATTACCAACACTACTAAAGTTGTTAATACAATAAATTCTTTGTGCATAGAAATGGATAATCGATATGATTTACTTAAAAAAGCTCAAGTCAGAAATATCAAAGAATATAACCACAAGTTCGTCCGCCGAAAATTAAATCCAGAAAATGGCCATCGCTATCTGCCCTATATTGTCTTAGTAATTGATGAATTTGCTGACTTAATTATGACGGCTGGAAAAGAAATCGAAACACCTATTGCTCGACTAGCCCAATTAGCCAGAGCCATAGGAATTCATTTAATTGTTGCTACCCAAAGGCCTACGACGAATATTATTACTGGAACAATAAAGGCAAATTTCCCTGCAAGAATTGCTTTTAGGGTAACTTCAGTGATTGACTCCAGGACCATCATGGATGCCTCAGGTGCAAACCAATTAATAGGTAGGGGAGATATGTTAATTTCTGATGGAAATGAAATGACTAGACTTCAGTGTGCATTTATTGATACACCAGAAGTTGAAAAACTTACTGTATTTATTGGTAATCAACAAGGATACCCTATTGCATTTGAATTACCGGAATTTATTGGCGAAGAGGCAAAAGCTGTAGGATCAATAAATTTTAACGACCGAGATTCTCTCTTTAGAGAGGCAGCATCTGTAATAGTAATGCATCAACAAGGCTCAGCCTCACTGCTCCAAAGAAAATTAAAATTAGGTTATAACAGAGCGGGGAGAATTATAGATCAGTTAGAATCAGCAGGTATTATCGGTCCATTCGAGGGAAGCAAAGCCAGACAAGTACTGATTCCGGATGAACATTCCTTAGAACAACTTCTAAGTACAGAAGCAAATGAGGATTAAAAACATGAAGGAATTGCTTAAAAAAATTGTTATTTTTACCTTTTTAAAAAAAATATTTAAATGATTCGATCACTATTTTTATTTTATTTATTTCAAATTTCCACGCTAGCCATGGCTCAGATTTCCTCAAATCCAGAGGCAAAAAGACTTCTTGATGAGGTTAGTCAAGCTACAGATAAACTCGATGCTATTGAAATTATATTTCAATATACACTCACCAACAAGGAAGAAAATATTGGAGAGAGTTCTATGGGTGAACTCAGTCTTAAAAAAAACCAATATATTTTATCTTTTATGGATGTCAAACAAATTAGTGATGGAGAAAATGTTTGGACTATTCTGGAAGACGATGGAGAAATACAAATTTCTGAAATTGATCTAGAAGATGAAAATGCTCTCACCCCGTCTAACTTCCTAAAAATGTACGAAAAAGGGTTTATCTATCAAATGGGAGAGAAAATAGGAAACCTCCAAATCATTGAACTAAATCCTGATAATCCAGATGATGTAGACTATATCAAAATACATCTTCTTGTCGATACAGAAATAAAGCAGATAAAAAACTTAAAACAATTTGGAAAAAATGCCACGGAATCTGAATATATCATCAATAATTTTATTCCTAGTTTATTGGATGATTCAGCATTTATTTTTAATGAATCTGATTACCCGGGATTTGAGATCACAGATCTGAGATAACCTAATGAATCAATTGAGATATTAAGAATAAAAGCCCCATCAAAATTGATACTCCCTCAACTCCCAGACTTGTATACCATTCTGACATCTCCTCTCTGCTAAAATAAATTAATACAATAGCAACTTCATAGCACAAATATATAGCCAAACAACCGAAGAGATTTATTTCACCTTCAAAAAATGTTCTATAAGCCAAAATAAGCTCTGATATGACTATGCAAATAATTCCTAGACTCTTAGCACGTTTTATCCCTAAAAATTGAGGTATTGTATGAATTTCTTCACCATCAAGTTTAAGGTCTCTGATATCGAAAGGAATAGTTATTGCCAGAACAAATAAAAATCGTTCCAAAAAAGGTAAAATAACCCATTCTTTATGTGCTAATAAATTCGGAAAACCCTCCGTGACGATTGTCCATACTAAGGCAATGAAAAAAATTTTCAATCCTGGCACTTCTCTCATTCTAATCCAAGAAGACTTGAATCTCATTAAAGGAAACCCATATGCCATTGATAGGACTGAAGAAAATATTAAAGGAAAAAAAATTGATTTATAAATTGGAAAAACAAAATAAATAGAAATAAGACCAGAAAAAAAGACTATGGCCCATGGATATATTTTGAAGTCATTTATAAATATATACCGATTCGAAATAATATTAACTATATCTTGTTCAAACGGTACCAAACGAATTAGATTGTAGGAAAATAAAGTCGCAAAAAAAACAAATCCCAAAAGAAAATAATTTTCTAGCCCATAAATTTCCATACTCAAATAAGTAAGACAAGTAACAGCTAGGGAAACATAAATGTTGCTAGCGATAAAAAAACTAATCAAATTGAAGCTTGTTTTCACATTTCAAAATTAGTTTATTTTTAAATAGACTGAATTCCTATCTAATTTAAATAATTCGTAAATTAGCAATTTGTAAAAACACCTGAATTCCAAAAATAATGAATACAAACTCATTCTTACTTCGTCATATCGGACCAAGAAGAAAAGATGTGCAAAATATGCTTTCAAAGATTGGTCTTTCGTCGATGGAAGAACTCATTTCTGAAACTATTCCTCACTCGATTAGGTTACAAAATGAATTGGATTTAAATCCAGCAATGAGCGAGCAGGAATTCTTAGGCCATATTAAAAAACTTGCCACAAAGAATAAACAGTTTAAAACTTACATTGGTTTAGGCTATAACAATACTGTACTTCCGAGCGTCATCCAAAGAAATATTCTAGAAAATCCAGGCTGGTATTCTGCATACAGTCCCTATCAAGCCGAGATTGCCCAAGGTAGACTTGAAGCACTCTTAAATTTTCAGACTATGATCTCTGACCTCACGGGAATGGAAATTGCTAATGCTTCTCTACTTGACGAGGCCACAGCTGCTTCAGAGGCAATGCTGATGCTTTATAATACTCGAAGCCGTGCAAAGAAAAAAATTAATGCTACCAAATTTTTCGTTTCCAAAGACTGTCTTCCACAAACGATTGCCCTAATTGAAACACGTTCTCAACCCTTGGGAATTCAATTAATTATTGGAGACCATCTTAATTTTAAATTTACCCCAGAAATATTTGGATGTCTTCTTCAATACCCATGTGCTACAGGAGAAATCTATGATTATAAAAAATTCACAGAACAAGCCCATGCAAATGATGCAAATGTATGCGTAGCCGCTGACCTTCTCTCTTTAGCAATTTTGAACCCTCCTGGATCTTGGGGTGCAGATATCGTAGTTGGAACCACTCAACGATTTGGAATACCTATGGGTTATGGCGGACCCCATGCTGCTTATTTTGCTACTAAAGATTCCTTCAAAAGAAGTGTCCCTGGCCGTATCATAGGTTTATCTATAGATCAAGACGGGAACCCAGCGATGAGAATGGCGCTTCAGACTCGAGAACAACATATTAAAAGAGAAAAAGCGACCTCCAACATATGTACTGCTCAAGTTTTACTTGCTGTAATGGCTGGAATGTATGGAGTATATCACGGACCAAAAGGAATTAAACATATCGCAAATCGAATTCATAATTATACACATACACTATGTTCATCTCTCACAGCTTTAGGATATGAACAAAAAAATAAACAGTACTTTGATACCTTGCTTATAGATTTAAAAAACATTTCTACTGAGCAGGTGAATAAAATTGCAATAGACGCGCAAATAAATTTTCTCTATTTAGACAAAAAAACATTATGTATCAGTTTGAATGAAACTACCACAATTTCTGATCTAAACGATATTATTGCAGTTTTTGGAGCAGCAAAAAAAGTTGAATTTAATCAAGTTAAGGAAATTACAGACGCTTCCATTCTGCAGGAATCCTTTAAACGAAAAAGCGACTTTATGAACCATAAGGTCT
This sequence comes from Flavobacteriales bacterium, assembly GCA_002707145.1. The sequence continues at coordinate 41,119 of PAMD01000011.1, forward strand.
TTAAATCTTATCATTCCGAAACAGAAATGATGCGTTATATCAAGAAGCTAGAACGTAAAGATTTGTCATTAAATCAATCAATGATTGCACTTGGATCTTGTACAATGAAACTCAATGCGGCCAGTGAAATGCTTCCTTTGAACGAAAGTAACTTTAGCGCACTTCACCCTTTTATCCCAGAAGACCAAGCGATGGGATATCATGAAATATTTAAAGAATTAGAAAAAGACCTTTGTGAAATTACTGGATTTGCAGGAATATCACTTCAACCTAACTCTGGAGCACAAGGGGAATATGCCGGTCTAATGGTTATAAGAGCCTATCATCACTCCAGGGGAGATCATCATCGGAATATTACATTGATTCCTTCATCTGCTCATGGTACAAATCCTGCTTCAGCTGTTATGGCTGGAACTAAAGTCGTGGTAGTAAATTGTGATGACCAGGGAAATATTGATCTAGTCGACCTCAAAGAAAAATCAGAAAAACATTCCTATGAACTTTCTGCTTTAATGATTACCTACCCTTCTACTCATGGTGTGTTTGAGTCTGCTATTAAAGAAATAACCTCACTTATCCACAAACATGGTGGACAAGTGTATATGGATGGAGCAAACATGAATGCCCAAGTTGGGCTAACATCTCCAGGAAAAATTGGCGCCGATGTATGTCACCTTAACCTTCATAAAACATTTGCCATACCTCATGGAGGAGGTGGCCCAGGTATGGGGCCAATTGGTGTTGCAAAACAATTAGTAGAATTTCTTCCAGGACATCCCATTATTGATTGTGGGGGAGAAAACGGTATTTCTCCTATCTCTGCTGCCCCCTGGGGATCTTCATTAGTTTTATTAATTTCATATGCATACATAAAAATGTTGGGAGCCTATGGACTCAAAGAATCTACCAAATATGCTATTCTGAATGCAAACTACATGAAAGTCATGTTAGAGAATCATTATAAAATTCTGTATGCTGGTAAAAATGGACGAGTTGCTCATGAAATGATCATTGAATGTCGAGATATTAAAGCGGAGACAGGGATTGATGTAACTGACATAGCAAAAAGACTCATGGATTACGGATATCATGCTCCAACAGTTTCGTTTCCTGTAGCTGGAACTATGATGATTGAACCCACTGAAAGTGAGGGAAAAGAAGAAATTGACCGGTTCTGCGAAGCTATGATTGAAATTAAAAAAGAAATTGAAACTATTGTTAGAGAAAATATTCAGGATGTAGATAATATATTAAAAAATGCACCACATACATTAGATCAATGTACCAGAGATATTTGGATTTATGCTTATCCTAGGTCAAAGGCTGCATTTCCACTTGATTGGGTGAAAGACAATAAATTCTGGCCAGCTGTTCGGAGAGTTAATCAGGCATTAGGAGATCGAAATTTAATTTGTTCTTGTCCAGAAATGAAAAACTACAGTGAAAGTTATTTGCAATAGTTGCAAGGAAAAGCTAGATTTGAACGAATTAATAAAAAAAAAACATGAAAAAAATTTATTCCCTTTCCTTATCCCTTATCATAGGTGGATTCGCATTGGCACAAACAGCCCAAACCACAAAAGCCTTTACAAAGGATAAAATGGCGAAACCTACAAAAATAATTTACCAAGAAAAAAGTGATCCTATTTGGTCCGATGATTTTTCCGACCCGACCACCTGGAATATTGAACACGATGCCTCAGCTTGTGATCTTGACTGGGAGATTGGTACAAACTTGTCTTGCGGTGGCTCCTATCCAATTACAACTATTGCGTCTACCTCATATGACAATGGTTGTGCAATGATTGACTCTGATGAATATGGTGGAGAAGAAGGTGGAGCAGACATTGAAGACTCTTGGATTACTATGGCTTCTCCTGTTGACCTTTCCGGATATGCAAATGTTATACTTCAATTTGAGTCATGGTATAGATCCTACAATTCAGAAAAATGTTTTATTGTAACTAGTACCAATGGAATAGACTGGCCAGAATTAACCCCAGGCTTTGATGCTAGTACAAATCCAAATGTTTACGATGCTTTTCCTGGAATATCTGGTACTTCAGGTGAGGAACTTCCTACAAATCCAACCTTATGGAGAACAAATATTAGTACCTCTGCCGGAAATCAAAGCCAAGTATGGGTACGATTCCATTGGACTGGAACTTGGGGATATGCTTGGTTTATTGACGATGTAGCAATTCTTGAGCAACCTCAAAATGATATTGTTTTAAATTCAGGATACTCATCTAATTCCTCGGGCATAGAATACGGTCGTACTCCTTCTAAACAATTACCAGACACCTTATATATGGGTGGTGTGGTAAATAACTTTGGTATTGATAATCAAAATAATGTAACAACAGATATTATCATTTCAGATGCTTCTGGAAATACTGTAGTTTCTACTTCCGCATCTCAAGCAATGCTTGAAAATGACAGTACTGTAGTATTAGAGGCAATTGTAACTGATTTCAATTTTGATGAGGGATTATATTCCTTGAGTGTGGAAGCTAGTTCTGATCTAGATAATACTTCCGGAGGCGAATATTCTAACAATTCATATTCAAGAAATTTTGAAATCACCAATAATATTTACTCTATAGATGGAATAGGTGTTTATGACAGTCCGACAGTGAGTTCCTTGGGTTCTAACAGTTTCACCGACGATCCAAATGGAATGGTCTTAATGGCTATGTATACAATAGAAGAAACTACACAAATCACGGGTCTAGAAGTAGGGATTACAAGCACATCTATGGAAGATGGCCTAGTATTTCCATTTATCATTGGTTATGACGCGTGGGCTGCTGACGATCCATACGATCGAATTGTAGAAAATTATGATGGTGTAATGGTCACTCAATACAACATAGACAATAATGTTTTATGGGCACCATTAGAACCTACAACTTTAGAGCCGGGAATCTACTTTGCATGTGTTGAGTTATATTCTGATGATATTAATCATGTAAGAATATTGGATGATGAAACTGTAGCTCAACCAAATGGTGCAAGTACTATTTTTCTTCCCTCTGATGTTGATCAGACTATTTACACTAATGGTACCGGATTTGCAATTCGAATGGGTGCTGATGGATATGTAGATTTAGAAGAACAAAGTAAATTCAATAATTTTGATGTGTTACCTAATCCTTCAAATGGTATATTTACCGTTTCCCTTGAAGATGAAGATAGCTATACTATTGAGGTCTCAAACCTTTTAGGAGAAATTATTATGTTTAAAAGTATTGAAGGAATAATGAATGAGACCTTTGACATAAGCTCATTTAGTGCAGGAGCATATTTAGTTAAAGTTTCAAACCAAAAATTCGAGCAAACACAAAGAATTATTATTGAATAATCTTATCATAATTTTACAAAACAAGGCCCCAATTGGGGCCTTGTTTTATTTTATAAATAAATATTTCAAATATTTTTCGTTTTAATGGTCTTAAACAATTCAGATGAGAAAACAAAATCTTCTAAATCCTTATTATCCGTTTGAATAATATCAGTTTTTCCTCCCTGCCATTGATTTTCACCTTCTTTAATAAATAAGATTCTGTCTCCTATTTCCATTACAGAATTCATATCATGAGTGTTAATAACTGTCGTCATTTGGTATTCTTGCGTCAATTCATGAAGTAAATTATCGATAAGAATAGCAGTATAGGGATCAAGACCAGAATTAGGCTCATCGCAAAACAAGTATTTCGGATTGAGAACAATTGCTCTAGCTATAGAAACTCGCTTTTTCATTCCTCCACTAATCTCTGAAGGATATAAATGATTTACATTATGAAGATTAACTCTAGTCAAACAAAAATTGACCCGATCTAACATTTCTTCAGAATCCATATCAGAAAACATTTGAAGAGGAAACAAGACATTTTCTTGAATATTCATCGAATCAAACAAAGCACCACCTTGAAAAACCATACCTACATCTCTTCTCAAATTCTTCAATTTTTTATGTGTCATACAGACTATATCTTTTCCCTGAAAGAGAATCGAACCATGATCTGGTCTATACAAACCCAAAAGGCATTTTAATAATACAGTTTTACCTGAGCCACTCTGACCAATGACCAAATTGGTTATACCTTTATCAAACACAAAAGATATATCTTTCAGAATCTTGTTCTCTGCAAAAGATTTGTCTATATTTTTTATTTCAATCATGAACCAAGAAGTAATTTAGTGAGAATATAATTAAGTACAATAATAACCACTGAGCTATACACTACTGCATGGGTACTAGAACGGCCAACCTCCAGCGCTCCACCTTTAGTATAGAAACCATAAAAAGAGGAAATGCTAGCAATAACAAAAGCAAATAATATAGTTTTAATCAAAGCATAAACTGCTTTAAAAGGAATAAATGAATATTGAAGTCCCGAGACAAACTCGGCAATAGTACAATCACCGGATAATACCCCAGCCGATAAACCTCCGAGTAAACCAAAAATCATACTGATCCCAATTAAAATGGGATTAAAAAACATCATGGCTATTATCTTTGGCCGAACTAAATAACTAACTGGATTTACGCCCATCACTTCCAAAGCATCAATTTGCTCCGTCACTCTCATAGTTCCAATACTAGAAGCGATATTTGATCCGAGCTTACCTGCTAATAATAAACTAATAATTGTGGGGGAAAACTCTAAAATTATCGCATCTCTCGTGGCAAAACCAATCAAATATCTAGGCATCCAACTTCCATCCATATTTGCTACTGTCTGAAGTGTAACCACTCCCCCCATAAAAAGAGAAACAAAGATGACAAACAAAATAGATTTAAGCCCTAAGTTCATTATTTCTTTAATGACCAATCTATAAATCATTGAACTACTTTCCGCCTTGCGAAAAACGTTCCCTACAAAAAGTAAGTATCTACCAAAAGAAGCAATTTGTTTCACTAACCTAAATTTCTACTAAAATAAATGTAATTTTATCTAAATAATAAAAAAACGAATATTTATTCAATTTCTTACAACATTCAACATGAATTTTAAAAGACCTACCTATATTTTACTATTATTATCATCATTGTTGATTTGTTCTTGTGCAACACTTAAATCGTGTGATTGCCCGGGGGTAAACTCAAAAGAAATATCCACAAATATTCGAGCAAATAGCTAGCTCATTTTAATATATATATTTATATATATTAATTCGAGTCGATTGACTTAACTAAAGCTAAACTTATACAAGCCTCAAAGAACGAAAGCGAGAATTCTATGACAAAACAAAAATTACTACCTCAATCTGCTATTCTATTTAAAGAAGCATTTAAATTACTCATAAAAACTCTCAAATTCAACGATGAAAACATCAAACATGAAGAAGTCAGAAAAAGTTTACTAAAAGATATCACGTTTAGAGGATATAATGTTTGGATATTAATCTGTTCTATTGTGATTTGTTCTATAGGATTGAATAGTAATTCGACTGCAGTGGTTATTGGAGCTATGCTTATATCTCCATTGATGGGTCCTATTCTTGGCGTGGGTTTATCTATCGGAACAAATGATCTTAGTAACTTAAAAGAATCCTTAAAAAACTTTTTAATTGCATTAGGGGTGAGTCTTCTGACTTCCACTATTTTCTTTTTGATTACCCCGTTAAAATCTGCAGATGCAGAATTATTAGCGAGAACTACTCCCACATTTCTGGATGCATTGGTAGCTATTTTTGGAGGCCTTGCTGGAGTGATTGCGATGAGTAGAAAAGATGCTAGCAATGTCATACCAGGTGTCGCTATTGCAACGGCTTTAATGCCTCCGATATGTACAGCAGGATATGGTCTAGCTAATGGGAATATGAATTTCTTTCTAGGCGCACTTTATTTATTTTTACTGAATTCAGTATTTATTAGTATTGCTACTTTAGTAATTGTTCGTTACTTGCGATTCCCTCTAATATCTTTTGTGGACGAGAGTACCGAAAAAAAAGTAAAAAGATATATTGTATTGATTAGTTCCATCATCATTATTCCAAGTGCATTCCTATTCTTTGATGTGACTCAAAAATCAATTTTTGACGGCCGAGCCAAAAAATTTACCAAAGAAACCATTATTTTTAAAGGAAGTGAGATGATGAATGCAAATATCAAATACAATAAAAATGGTTCCTCCATTGAGGTTTTCATGATTGGAAAACATATTCCTGATGATGTCATCTGGGCATGGGAGCAAGAACTAATAAAATCAGACTTAAAAAACACGATTCTTAAAGTTGTTCAAAACAAAGACACAAGTGAAGAAATGATCGGATCCATTAAAGACCAAGTTAAATCGGGGATAATAGAGGAAATGTACCATAAAAACTACCAAGATTTACAATTTAAAAATACCGTCATTGACAGTTTAAATAAAGAACTATACTCAATCAAAGACAAAACATTAGATTGGATGCAACTAAAAAGAGAAATCTTCACCCAATACCCAGACTTAAAATCACTTTCTTTTGGAAAATCTATTCAAATTACATTGGAACACATTGATACTATACCAACGCTTATTCCAATTTGGACTGTTGGGAATCAATCTAACAAACTAAAGAATTGGCTTGAAGTTAGAACTGGAGAAAATAATATACATATTGTTAGCCCTACTCTCAAGAGGGATACTCTCTAGATAAATGATTTTCAAAAAGGTGTTTTTAATAGTTAAATCCTATATTTGTCTGTACAAAATGACAAATTTATGAGAATAATCTTTACGCTAACTTTATCAATTTTTCAAATATGCTGTGCTCAAGAACAATGGAGCCTAGAAGATTGCATTAATTATGCAGTGAACAATAATATTTCATTAAAACAAAGCGAACTAGACATTCTATTATTTGAAAATCAAAAACTACAATCAAAGCTTCAGATTCTCCCGTCTATAAATGCAACAAGTTCTTTCAACCAAAATCAAGGTAGATATATTGATCCATTTTCGAATACTTTTATTGAAGACGTAAGCTCAAATTTTAATATATCGTCCACAGCAAGCTTTAATATATTTAATGGATTTCAAAACATTAATCAAATAAAAAAATCGAGCAATGAATACTTAAAAAGTATCTATAATTTGGAATCAGCAAAAAATGAACTCATCAGTAGTATTGCAATGAGTTACTTGCAAATTCTATTTAATGAAGAGCTTTATCAAACTGCAGAAAAACAACTTGCCACATCAAAATTACAAGAAGAGCGTATTAATATCCTTCATGATGCAGGATCTATTGCTAAGGGAGATCTTTTAAATGTTCAGTCTCAGGTTGCATCTGAAGAACAACTTCTTGTTCAAAATGAGAACCAACTTATCTTATCTAAGCTTCAATTGGCTCAACTCCTAGATATTGAGAATTTTGAGAAGCTCCGCATTTTAAAAATCGACCTTAAGGTACCCAAAGTAATTACTCAAGAAAATATTAATGATGATTTCTTAAAAGCTGTAAAAGTTCAATCCTCTATAAAATCGGGTCAGCTAGCCATTAAAAGTGCAGAGTATGATTTAAAAATAGCTCGAGCAAATATTCTCCCAAGTTTAAATATATCATATCGAGCAAGTAGCTTATATTCTGAAAATATAGCAGATATGTTCACATTCAATCAACAAATTGACAATAATAGACAGTCCGGAATTTACCTCAATATGAATATTCCTATTTTTAATCAATGGGCCGCAAGAACCTCAATTGCACAAAGTAAAATCCAAATCATTAACAGTCAATTGCAGGCGCAACAATCTCTAAACCAACTGAGAAAAAATATGGAACAAGCTTACACAGATCAGTTAGCAGCATACAAGAGGTATGAATCTGCTAAAAAAGCTCTAGCAGCAATAAAAGAATCCTTTAACTATACAAGCCAAAGACATGAATTAGGAATGGTAAATAGTTATGAATTTAATGCATCAAAAAACAACTTGATTAAATCTGAATCAGATGAACTTCAAGCAAAATATGACCTTATATTTAAGGTTAAATTATACGAATTTTACACAAGTCTAAAATTTGATCTATGAAAAAATACACACAATTATTAATTACAGCTATTGTTCTCATTTTAGTTGTATTCTTAGCAAAGAAAAAAGGTTGGTTAGGAAGTAACGATATTCTAATTGTCAAAACCGAAAAAGTATTTGCAGGAAATATTACTGAAACAGTCCCAGCAAATGGGAAAATACAACCAGAAATGGAAGTAAAAATTTCTCCTGATGTCTCTGGAGAAATTACTCAACTAAATATTCAAGAAGGGGACTGGGTTGAAAAAGGAGATTTACTTCTTCGAATAAATCAAGAAATATATATAGCTAACCTCGATCGAATGAAAGCAAGTTTAAATAATATGCAATCTAATTTAGCTCAACAAAAAGCCCAATTAAAAGACACGAAACTAAAACATAATAGAAATCTTAAACTGATCGAAAAAGGAGCTATCTCTTCTATCGAATTCGAAACTAGCCTAAATAATCTTGAATTAGCAAAACTTGCCTTAGAAGGCTCAAGTTTCAATGTAGAAAGCTCTAAAGCATCTCTAAAAGAAGCGCAAAACAATTTAAATAGAACTTCTATTTATGCTCCTATATCAGGAACTATTTCTAGACTAAATATAGAACAAGGAGAACGGGTAGTAGGTACTGCTCAAATGTCCGGAACCGAACTTCTTCGTATTGCAGATTTAGATCATATGGAAGTAGTTGTTAATGTGAGTGAAAATGATATACTCAGAGTAAAACTTAATGATTTTGCAGAAGTCAAGGTAGATGCTTATATGAAAGATAGTTTTGAAGGACAAGTAACAGAAATCGCAAATTCTGCGAATTTATTGGGGACATCAGCAGATCAGGTTACTAATTTTGAAGTTAAAATTAGAATACTCAAATCATCTTATCAAGCACTTCACCTTGCACAAAAGTATCCTTTTCGACCGGGAATGACTGCGTCTGTAGATATTCAAACTCAGGTCAAAGAAAATATTAAATTATTATCAATCCAATCTGTTACAACTAGGAAAGACAGTAGTTCTGTAAAACAAAATAAACAAGAAAAGTTTACAAAAAAAGAGGGTAATAAAGAAGCTTTTGAATGTGTATTTATTCATCAAAATGGTAAAGTAATCCTGCGTCAAGTGGAAACTGGAATTCAAGATGACGAAAATATAGAGATAATTTCTGGACTAAAAGAAGGAGACGAGGTAGTAAAATCTCCTTACAGTGCAGTGTCGAAAAAACTCAAAAATCAAATGCAAATTCTAGTTGAGAATTAAAAATCAAGAGAAGTCTACCAAAAATTATGGCAATCATTTTAATCATAGAAACCGCAACAAAGAATTGCTCTGTTGCACTTACAGAAAATGGTCGAATACTTGAATCCATTGATTTTAATGACGAAAAATTTTCTCATGCTGAAAAGCTTCATCTTTTTATTGAATCTGTATGCCATAAGGCTGGGAAAAACATCCAGGATATTCAGGCTGTATCAGTAAGCAAGGGACCAGGTTCTTACACTGGACTAAGGATAGGAGTATCTTCTGCCAAAGGTATTTGCTATGCACTAAACATTCCTTTAATGTCTTTTGAAACTTTATATATTCTTTCAAAAACATATGCGGCAACTCATGAAATATTAAAAGATGATATATTAATTCCCATGATCGACGCTCGAAGAATGGAAGTATATACGGCTGTAATGGACTCTAATTTAAAAAAAATACGTCCCACTGAGGCCTTAATTCTTGAAGACAATTCCTTTGATGAATATTTAAAATTCAAAACTTGCCACTTTTTTGGAGATGGTGCCCTAAAATCGGAAAGTCTATACAAATCAAAAACTTCAAAATTTTCTCCAGAAATTCTACCAACAGCAAAAGTAATTGCCATGGAGGCTCATCATTCATTCATGAAAGAAAAATTTGAGAATATGGCTTACTTTGAACCATATTATTTAAAAGATTTTGTAGATGTAAATAAAAAAACAAAATCTAAGCTGGGTAAATAATATTTATTGTTAAGTTGAATGCGTTAAAAATTCATAGGCTTGTTCTTTAAAAAATGAAAAACTAAGGCTATGTGCAAAAAAAAATGAAAAAAGTCGCCTTAATCATCCTTGATGGATGGGGACATGGAAAAAAAAACAAAGCAAATGCTATTCAACAGGCAAAAACGCCTTTTATCGACACGCTTTATAAGAATAATCCCCATTCTGAACTATTGACAGACGGTGAACATGTTGGATTGCCCATGGGGCAAATGGGAAATTCAGAGGTGGGACATCTTAATATTGGCGCAGGAAGAGTAGTCTTGCAAGACCTCGTTCGAATAAACAAAGCTATTCTAGATGGAAGTATCGGAAAGAATAATGAACTCCAAAAAGCATTTTTATATGCCAAACAAAATAAGGTGAGTCTTCATTTAATAGGTTTACTTTCAGATGGAGGAATTCATTCTCACGAATCTCATCTTCACCACTTATGCAGACTTGCTAATGAATATGGACTTAAAAAAGTTTTTATCCACGCCTTCACAGATGGTAGAGATACAGACCCTAAAAGTGGAATTACCTTTATTGAAAATTTAGAAAATGAAACATCACATCTTTCAGCAGAGTTAGTTAGTATAGTTGGAAGGTACTTTGCAATGGATAGAGATAAAAGGTGGGAAAGAATTAAAATAGCATATGATCTTTTGTGTTCTGGGCGAGGCCAAAAAAGTATAGATCTAAAAAAGTCACTTAAATCTGCATATGAACAAGGTCAGAGTGATGAGTTTATTAAGCCAATTACAAAAGTAGATGCGGATGGAAAAACAATCGCAAAAATAAAAGAAGGAGACGTAGTCATTTGTTTCAATTTTAGAACAGATCGGTGCAGGGAAATCACAGAAGTCCTAACTCAAAAAAACTCAGAAAAAAATCATATGCGTGCTTTAAAACTCAAATATGTGACAATGACTACATATGATCAAAATTTTAAAGGAGTTAATGTCTTGTTCCAAAAAAAAAATCTTAAAAACACTTTAGGAGAGGTCTTGTCAAAAAATAATAAAAAACAATTACGGATCGCGGAAACTGAAAAATATCCTCATGTTTCCTTTTTCTTTTCAGGCGGAAGAGAAGACATATTTAAGGGAGAAAAAAGAATTATGGTACCCTCTCCAAAAGTTGCGACCTACGATCTACAACCATCTATGAGTGCCCGAAAGCTTACAAATTTACTTACAGAAGAAATAATCAATGCATCTCCAGATTTTGTCTGTATAAATTTTGCAAATCCAGATATGGTAGGACATACTGGAGTTTTTGAGGCGGTTATTGAAGCAATAGAAACCGTGGATAGCTGCACACAGCAGTTGTTAGAAGTAGGGATAAAAAAGGACTATTCATTCTTGATCCTTGCCGACCATGGAAATGCTGACTTTATGGTCAACGAAAATGGATCTCCCAATACAAACCATACAACAAACCCTGTTCCCTGCTTTTTAATTAACACTAAATATAAAATACTTAAAAACGGTAAACTAGCAGATATAGCTCCTACAATTTTAAAAATTATGGATCTAAAAATACCTCATGAGATGTCGGGAAATACACTGGTTTAAAAAAGCAAATTACGGAACGAGTTAATTTTCTAAAAACATTCGTTATTTTTGATTATGCAAAATGTAAAAACCATCTTTAAATTGCTTCTTCTAAAGTTGAAAAATCCTTTTATACTTATAGGCTTAATATTTTTTTTATGGATGATTTTCTTTGATAGTAATTCATTTATTAGCCACAAAAGATTATCAAAGACAATCGATCAGCTTAGAAAAGACCAAAACTATTACAAAGAACAAATTAAATCTGATTCTATTACCATAGAAAAGCTTTCAAACAAAGAGGGATTAGAGAAATATGCACGCGAAAAATACCATATGAAGAAAGAAAATGAAGAAATTTTCTTGATTGAAGACTAAAAGCTGAAAATATGGACCATTTATTTGATGAATTTGAGAGTAAAACACTTCGGCAGTGGCAAGAAAAGATTATATCTGATCTCAAAGGAAAAGACTTTAATTACCTCAAATGGAAGAGTCCAAGTGGAATTGAAGTATCTCCGATTTACAATAAAGAATCTGTCTCTAAACACGCTGGGGAGTTGACTCACATTCATTCTGACTGGCAAATAGAACAAACATTAGAAACTCCTCAGAACAAAGAAGTACTCGATTGTTTAAATAATGGAGCAAATGCACTTCTAATCAAAGATTGTCCCCCTAAACAAATCAAAAAGATATTAAAAGACGTACTTATTCAATATATAGAAGTCTCTTTTTATTCTAAGAATAATATAGAAACCATACTTGAGGAATTCATTCAGCTTGTTCAAAAACGAAATCTACTGAGTGATGAAATTCGAGGTTGCCTTCATTATGACCCACTTATGGAGGGATTGAAAAATGGTCAATTAGATCCTGAAATATGGAAGAAATTTAAAATCATTCAAAATAAATCAAGTCTACTTATTGGATTTCGGGTACTCTCAATTCAGGCTCATGAATACCATAATTTTGGTGCAAATATATCTCAAGAGTTGGCATTTGCTATCGCTCAGCTCAGTGAATATCTTTCTCAAGAAGATACTATTTCCTCTAAAAACATACAAATAAGCTTAGGAATTTCTACCAATTACTTTTTTGAAATTGCAAAATTCAGAGCTATCAGATTATTAGCAAAGCAAATATTTGGAGCCTATGAACGAGAGGATAGCTCACTTCAGATAAGGGCTGAGACAGGACTTCGTTCAAGTACAATGTATGACACCCATGTTAATCTTCTTCGGGCGACTAGCCAAAGTATGTCAGCTGCATTGGGAGGAGCAAACATCTTAAATGTAAATAACTTTAACCAAGCAATAAAAAGAAAAGATGCACATGCAGAAAGATTAGGGAGGAATATCTCTCTAATCTTAAAAGATGAATCCTACTTCAACAAAGTGAGTGATCCTTCTGCAGGATCATATTATATTGAGTATCTAACTGATGAATTATGCCATCAAGCCTGGAAATTATTTCAGAAAATTGAAGAAAAGGGGGGTTGGATTAAAGCTATTAAAGAAGATTTCATTCAAAAAGAAATTCTTAAAAATGCTGAACAGCAAACTGCCCATTTTCAATCAGGAGAAAGTTCTCTGCTCGGGGCCAATCTATTCCCAAACGAAAAAGAAAAAATCGTAGCAGAATTAGAAAAAAAATCCGGTGAGACGCACTCAAAAGGAATTGAATTTATTACGCTATATTCTGAGCGTTTATCGTCAAAAATGGAGCTAGAACGTCTAAATAATCAAAATAAAGATGTGTAGACCAAACTTTAAATATATCCCTCTAAACCTAAGTAGAAAGAAGTCACCTAAAGGACAGTCCTTATGGAATAGTCCTGAGCATATAGATATTAAAAGCCACTACAAAAGTAAAGATATTGAAAATACGGAGCATCTTAGATTTATTTCAGGAATTGCTCCAAACACAAGAGGACCCTATGCCTCTATGTATTCAATACGGCCATGGACAATTCGACAATATGCTGGATTTTCAACCGCAGAAGAGTCTAATTCTTTTTACCGTAGAAATCTTGCCGCAGGACAAAAAGGCTTGTCTGTAGCCTTTGATTTAGCTACTCATAGAGGATATGACTCAGACCATGAAAGGGTTATTGGAGATGTAGGAAAAGCCGGAGTGGCTATTGATTCTGTAGAAGATATGAAAGTTCTTTTTGATCAAATTCCACTAGATAAAATGTCTGTTTCAATGACTATGAACGGGGCTGTGCTTCCCATAATGGCTTTTTACATTGTGGCAGCAGAAGAACAAGGTATTGATCTAAAAGAATTAAGTGGAACAATCCAAAACGATATTCTTAAAGAATTCATGGTACGAAATACATATATATATCCCCCAAAACACTCAATGAAAATTATTGCTGATATATTTGAATATAGTGCGAAATATATGCCTAAATTCAATTCGATTAGCATTTCTGGATACCATATGCAAGAAGCGGGAGCTACCGCTGATATTGAACTTGCCTATACCCTTGCAGACGGATTAGAATATATTCGAACAGGATTGCAAGCGGGTATGGATATAGATACCTTTGCTCCTCGCCTCTCATTCTTCTGGGGAATTGGAATGAATCATTTCATGGAAATTGCAAAGATGCGTTCTGCGAGGATGCTGTGGGCAAAAATGATTCAACAATTTAAACCAAAAAATCAAAAATCACTCGCTCTCAGGACTCATTGTCAAACTTCTGGGTGGAGCCTAACACAACAAGATCCTTTTAACAATATTTCAAGAACATGCATAGAAGCTATGGCTGCTGCTTTTGGAGGAACTCAATCCTTGCACACAAATGCTCTAGATGAGGCCATTGCACTTCCAACAGATTTCTCTGCTAGAATAGCACGAAATACTCAAATATATCTTCAGAACGAAACTGAAATTACAAGGGTTGTAGATCCTTGGGGAGGATCTTATTATTTAGAAAAACTTACCGAAGAAATAACACACAAGGCATGGGCACTGATTGAAGAGATTGAAGAATTAGGTGGGATGGCAAAAGCCATAGAAACTGGTATACCAAAAATGAGAATCGAAGAAGCAGCTGCTAGAAAACAAGCAAGAATAGACAGCGGCAGAGACCAGATTATCGGTGTAAATGCTTACCGACTTAAAAAAGAAGTTTCTATTGAAACTCTGGAGGTGGACAATACAAAAGTTCGAGACAATCAAATTGAAAGTTTGAAAAATCTTAGACAATCAAGAAACGAAGAAGATGTAAAAGAAGCACTGAAAAAATTAACTAAAAATTGTAAAACAGGTGATGAAAATTTATTAGCTTTAGCAGTAAATGCCGCAAGATGTAGAGCGACTCTTGGTGAAATTTCTGATGCATGTGAACGTGTCTTTGGAAGATATCAAGCAAAAATTCGCACAGTTTCAGGAGTATATTCAATGGAGATAGCAGATAATAAAGTATTTAAAAAGACGCAAAATCTAGCAAATAAATTTGCTAAAATAGAAGGTAGGCGCCCACGAATTATGATTGCCAAAATGGGTCAAGATGGTCATGATAGAGGAGCAAAAGTGGTATCTACATCATTTGCTGATTTGGGATTTGATGTAGATATTGGACCACTGTTTCAAACTCCTAGAGAAGCAGCAAAACAGGCTGTTGAAAACGATGTTCACATTTTAGGAGTATCTTCTTTAGCAGCAGGACATAAAACATTGGTTCCCTGTGTTATTGAAGAATTAAAATCTCTTGGCAGAAAAGATATCTTGGTAGTTGCTGGAGGGGTTATACCAAATCAAGATTACGAATATTTATTTGAATCTGGAGTCTCTGGGGTATTTGGACCAGGAACTGTCATTGCAGAAGCAGCAGCTCAAATACTTGAAATCATGATTAAACAGAGTAAATAAATATGAGGGGAATTATTTATTTAACAGCCTTAATGCTCTGCTCACTTGTTCAAGCTCAAAGTACAAGAAATGATTCCTACTCAAGCTTGGGTATTCTGAGCAGTTTTCAGGAAATTCCTTTTGGAGTGAGTTTATATAATGTGATAAAAGATAAAAAGTTTAGCTATTTCACCGAATTAAAATTCAACAGACTAAGCTTTGATAAGGACTATACCTTTTTGGGATATGCAGTAGCTTCTGATACAATAAGAAATTCACGTTTTGATGGAAACAAAAGTCTTATAAAGATGATAAATATTGGAACAGTTTTTAACCCCCAAGAAATGGGAATACTAAATTGGGATTTTGTAGACATTGACTTTTGCATTGGCTTGGGGTATATTCAAGAATTTACATATAATTTCTATTATGACACCAAAGGAATTGTAGAGAACAACAATCAACCAGACTCTGATCCAATTGGGAAATATTATGTAATTAACTATAATAATCATGGAGTAAATCTAAATTTCGGAACCAACTTATCATTCCAAAGAATTCCTTTTATGATTCATATAGGTTATGATGTAAAACCAAAAGTTTGGGCATTAGGTTTTAACTGGAAGGTAAAATAGTTAGGATTCTGACTTACATTTTTCTTCAGGACTAGCCCCACAAAACCCACAAGGCTCACCCTCACGGGTGATTAAGGGATTATTACTTGCACAAGTACCCTCAAATTCACCATCTTTCTTGGCCAATATTTTTATAGCTATTCCTGCAAAACCTAGTCCTAAAATTGTAATGGTAAGAATTATGAGTTTCATTTTGAATTGTTTCTACAAATTTAAAATAAAGAATTGGGGGAAAATAAGTTCATCGACTATAATTTAATTCGATTCTATAGGCAGTCCAATAATATTGACTTCAATCTCAAGATTAATCTTAAATATATCAAGGATAGAGGATTGTATCTTTTTGGCAAGCATAAAAATATCCTTACCTGAAGCAGAACCATGATTGACTATTACTAGAGCCTGTTTATCGTGAACTCCACATTCCGAAAATCGTTTTCCTTTCCATCCTGCTTTTTCGATAAGCCATCCAGCAGGGACTTTCACAAAATTATGTTGGACTGGATATGAAGGAATATCTAACCATTTCATCTTAATAGAATTAAAAAAGCTCAAAGGAATAATAGGGTTCTTAAAGAATGAGCCAGAGTTGCCAATTATCTTTGGATCAGGCAACTTAGACTGACGAATACTAATAACCGCATTACTCAAGTCTTTGGCGGTAGGAGATGAAATACAACGTTCCTCTAGAACTTGTTGAATAGATCCATAGTTTGAATTTAATAGCCCATCGTCTTTTAATTGTAAAGTTACCGAGCAGATAATATAATTTCCTTTTTCGCTGTTTTTAAAGATAGATTCACGATATCCAAACTGACAATCTTGCTTTGAAAACGTAAGCAATGACTTACTTGAGATATGAAAAGCCTCTAATTCAATAAAAGAATCTTTAATCTCGACTCCGTAGGCTCCAATATTTTGCAGTGGAGCAGCACCTACGCTACCAGGAATCAAAGAAAGATTTTCTAAGCCATTATATCCTTTAT
This sequence comes from Flavobacteriales bacterium, assembly GCA_002707145.1. The sequence goes on from PAMD01000011.1 coordinate 58,180, forward strand.
CAATTGACCATAGAACAAAATCATGCCAATTTTCTCCCGCAGCAACTTTTATTAATCCGTTCCCATTATCTTTTACTCCAACTAGACTAATTTTTATAACAAGTCCCTTAAAATCTTTATATAAAAGAACGTTACTTCCACCTCCCAAAATTAATTTTGGTAAAGCGTCGAACTCAGAATTTGAATACACATTTTGTAAGTCATTAAGAGAGCAAACTTCTATAAAAAAGTCTGCTTTACAGTCAAGACCAAAAGTATTATATTGTTTTAAGGAATGATTTTTAAGAACCTTCATATAATCAAATATATAAAAATGCTAAGTGTAATAAAAAAGAATATTAGATTTCATCTGTTAAATAAAACAAAGTGAAGAGATAATAAATTAAAAAATCTACAACAAAGAATCTACTATTTTCTCAATGGTCATTCCCTCTGCCTCTGCCTTATAATTTCGAACTATTCTATGTCGTAAAATAGGCAATGCCACAGATTTAACATCTTCTATGTCTGGAGAATACTTTCCATTTAGAGCACCATGAGCCTTGGCAGCAAGGACCAAATATTGAGAAGCTCTTGGCCCCGCACCCCACGAAAGATATTTCTTAATATCTGAGGAAGATAAGTTACTTTCAGGACGAGTTTTCCCAACTAATCTGACCGCATACTCAACCACATTATCGGCTATAGGAATTTTTGGGATTAAATTCTGAATATTTAAAATATCGTCAGCAGAAAGTGTTTCAGAAGGAGAATGCTGATAATCAGAGGTTGTTCTTTTTACAATCTGAACTTCCTCCTCAAATGAAGGATAATCAACTTTTAAATTGAACATAAATCTATCTAATTGTGCTTCTGGTAATGGATAAGTTCCTTCTTGTTCAATCGGGTTTTGAGTAGCCAAAACAAAAAAGGGTTTATCGAGTATATACTGATATCCCGATGCTGTCACCGAACGCTCTTGCATGGCTTCAAGAAGGGCAGCTTGAGTTTTTGGAGGTGTTCTGTTAATTTCATCAGCCAGAATAACGTTAGAAAAAATAGGACCTTTGATAAACTTAAAATTTCTATTTTCATCTAAAATTTCAGCACCAATTATATCTGAGGGCATCAAATCAGGAGTAAATTGTATTCTTGAAAATTTCAAACCTAATGCATCACTAATAGTTTTCACTAAAAGTGTTTTGGCTAGTCCAGGAACTCCAACCAAAAGAACATGACCTCTACAAAAAATAGAAAGTACTAATTCATCTACCACTTTTCCTTGTCCAACTATTACCTTTGATATTTCGTTCTTTAAAGCAGTAAATTGCCCCTTTAAGAGATCTAGTGCTTCTACTTCAATTTGTTTTTCTGACATAATTATTCTTTTAACCAATTGTACTGAAACACCAAAGATTCGTATTGATCTGAGATACGAACATAAGTCTTTACCAAAGACGAATTGATCCATTCAGTAATAGATTGATCTTTTTTAAACTCTAGAGCTAAATCTCTTATTTTCTTGTAATCATCTTTGAGATTAACTTCATGAGCCTCTGTTCTTGAAAACAATTTATAAATAGTATAAGATTCTTTCCCATCTTCACTTTTAAGATAGTTTGTAGACGAAATATCGCCTACATTCAAAGATTCTACAGTAATTTTAATGGAATTAGGCAATTCATGGAGCTCAAAAATACTATTACCTGTATTGGGATTAATTAATTTTCCACCATTGAACTTAGTGTCTGTATCATCTGAATGGCGAAGACATGCCGTCTCAAAAGTTAAATTACCATCTAGAATAGAATCTCGCACTTCCATCAAATATTCTTTAGAAAGATTTAAATCGGAATTAGAAATCTTTGGAGACATTAGAATGTGTCGAACATCGACCTCTACTCCTCTTCGTTCTTCCATTTGAACAATGTGGTAGCCATATTCGGTTTTAAAAACATCGGAAATTTCTTTTTCTTCAAGACTGTACATCACATTTTCAAATTCCTTAACAAACATACCTCTTTTAATTCCTGTGTAAAGGCCTCCATTTCTTGAGGATCCCGGGTCTTCGGAATACAGTATTGCAAGTGTGGCGAAACTTTCACCTTTAAGTACTCGCTCTTTTAACTTATCTAATTTAATTTTTGTTTCTTTCACAGATTCATCACTTGGTGGGGGTAATTTTAAAATTTGAGAGACTTCAACAGTCTCGTTAATTTCGGGCATTGTATCCAAATCAAATGATTTAAAATACTCTTTTACCTCTCCTGGAGTAATTGTGACTGAAGAGCTAATTCCATAGCGAACCTTTTGAATAATAATAGACTCTTCAATAGGTTCATACATTTCTTCTTTAATTTGGTATATTTTTTTGTCAAAATACGCCTCTAACTGATCTTCACCTCCCAACTGGGCGATAAAATTATTTAATCGAGAATCAATTTCATTGAAGACCTCTACCTCAGTAACTTCTACACTATCTAATTTAGCTTGGTGAAGCATTAGCTTTTGAAATAATAAGTCCTCAAATACTTGAACATAAATAGTAGAATCAAACTCTAGACCTTGGGCTTGATATTGAAGAATTTGCTGTTGTATATCTGACTTTAAAATAATATTATTACCCACTACTGCAGAAATCTCTTCAATCGTGACCTGAGCATGTGTTAAACTCACAGAAGTAATGAAGACAATCCATAATTTATTAATCATATCAATAAATTTCAAATTCTTTTGTTTTTTTAGCGTCTTCAAATAATTTTAATTTAATGTATTCAATAGTATTTGTCTTTTTTTGATTCAGCAAGATACTTTTTATTTTTTCCTGAACATAGTCTAATGGTGCAATTTCTGACTGTTTTTTCTCATCAATTAAACGTAATAAATAAACATCTGTAATATCTTTTAATAGCATTGTATTATTGCTCATTGTTAATGAAGAAAGATCAAACTGAGAAGGGAAAATATCTGTAAAATCTGACCAATTAACCCATTCATTTATGTTGTAGTAAAATCTTTTTGAATACTTGTGACAATATTCTTCAATTTTTGCTATTTGGAGCGTATCTTCTTGAAATACCCAAAGTTCTAATGAGTCGAGTTTAGGGGCAATAAGACTGGTTTTAATAAACATAATCTTAATGATCTTTTCCGCCAAATAGTAATCATCTGCATGGGCATTGTAATACTTTTTTATATCTTCCAAGCCTAGAAGTGTGTCAATACTATGTTGTATCAATTTTTGTTCATATGCGTGAATCAATAAAGAGTTTTTATAATCCGTAATACGACTGTCAATTTCTAATTCATCTTGATTTACATTCATTAAGGCCTTTTCCAACAATAGTTTCTGTTCTGCCCAATTCTTGATATACTGTTGAACATATATCATACTATCTGGTCTACTTTCATTTGATAAGTGTAAAGATTGAATATCAGACTTATACAAATAAGAATCTCCAACTCTAGCTAGTAAAATATCGTCGGAGCTTTTTGAAAAAGAGCATGAAGACAATAAAATTATGAATGATATATATAATATAATATGATTCACCTCGCAGAAATTATTTTTGTTCGGTGGAATAGATAGCTCCCCTCCATTCAAAAGTGGTATTTTTTGAGACTCCAAGAAATCGTTTAGCTAGGTTAAAAGCATTCCTAAAACTCATGGAATCTAATGATTCTAGCGGATCTTTTCTGTAATTTAATTCGTCTAAACGACCTGAGATTAAAATATTCCATAACTCATTATTAATGTTAACTTCATATTTGTTACGAAGATCCTCAAGCCATATTTCCTCTAAGAAATCTTGATAATTTGAAGTGATTAAACCTTTTGCTTCTTTGAGTAGTTTTGGAGAGGGAGGGTAGATAGATTGAATTAGAACCAATTTAATGTGTTCATTATCAATAATTGGATCAGATAAGCCCATTTCCCATGTTACTTGGTCAACAAAAATATTATCTCCCTTTGAGAATACACCATCTTCAATAGTCATATTTAAGGGAGATTTCTTGTTGATTTTCATTTGTATTACTTCAATATTCTGACCCTTAGAAATTTTTGATTTTACTTTCAATGCGATAGAAGAATTCAAGCAATTAATAATTTTGGCCTGAACACGATTTTCCCACATAAAATTTTGTTTGTTTGACTCATAAAACTGATTTAATCCAATAGTATCTTTGATAGCTTTACTCCAAATTTTTTCATCTGTAAGTTCATACAATAAAATACCGTCACGATATTCCTGCATTAATAAACGAAATTCATTATACTTAGACTCAAGAATTGAATTTTCATATTCGATAACAATATTCTCTGACCAGGAATTAAAAGCTTTATCCACAAGAACAGAAACTTGAGTTCCGATTTTAGACTTTTTTGCAGTATTAGTAAGAAAAATAGCAAAGTCTAATTGACTATAGCTTTCACTATTTAAAGTCATAATAGTACCCATCAACGACTTTTTATTTTCTTCAAAAGTCCAAGATCCAGAGATATAATCAGCAGATGGAATAGATTTAAAGTACTTTAATGCTTGGGAATTAATACTGAAATTGTATTCTTTTTTCAAACGGTTCACTAGAATAGTTCTCTTCATTTGAGATCTAGAATCTTTCTCCACTTTCGCCCTAATATTCTCTTTTTCTTCATCGAAAGTTCCTAGACCATTGCTATCTATCAGTTTAATGATATGCCACCCGTAAGGAGTTTGAACTGGCTCTGAGATATCACCTTTATTTTGAAGCGAAAAAGCTGCATTTTCATAACTTGCAACCATTCTATTTGAACCAAACCAGGGAAGTTCTCCTCCCTTAGAAGCATTGTTCTTGTCATCAGAATATTGTTTAGCCATTTCAGAAAAATCTGCTCCTTCATTGATTATTTTCTGGTATATCTCATTGGCTTTAACTTTAGAAACTGAAATGTCTTTTTGTGAATTTTGACCAGAAGCTTTTGGGAATTTAATCATTATATGTGCTGTCTTAAGCTCACCTCTTGAATTTCTTTTGCCGGTAACTTTAAGGATATGATAACCAAACCTTGTTCTTATTATTTTAGAGATTTCACCCAAATTAGTATTATATGCAGCATTTTCAAAAGAGTAGACCATATAAAGTGCAGAAAAATAGCCCAAATCTCCCCCATTTTCCTTTACGGAAGGATCTTGAGACTTCGCTCGAGCCACTTTATCAAAACTAGCTCCAGATAGGATTTCATTTCTTATTTTCTGGATTTTTTGAAAAGCCAAAAGTGTATCTGCAGGAGATGCATCGGAGGTTACAGATATTAAAATATGACTTGCCTTAATTTCTTCTTTCATCCTTTCGTAAGCTTCTTTCACAAGTCGTTCAGTAACTTCATTGTCGACTAAGTAAGGTGTAGCTAATTGACTTCTATATCCACCAAGCTCTTTTATAAAGGCAGGGACCGTATCCATACCCAAAGATTCGGCTTCTCTAACTTTTAGTTTAAAATTAATAAATAAATCAAGATATTCATCTAAAGTTTTAGGATCTAAAACTTCTCCAACTTCTCTATTTTTATTGTAGATACTTAGAAAATCATCAATGCTAATACCTTGATTATCTACATAAATAAGATTTCTATCTATATCCTGTGCAAAAGAAAATCCCGAAATGACTAGGGCAAACAACAATACTATTTTTTTCATTTTTTTTTAATTTGATTCTATTTTCTACTATAATTGGGTGCTTCTCGTGTAATAGTAACATCATGAGGATGGGACTCGATAATTCCTGAGCCAGTAATTCGAACAAATCGTGAATTTTCTTGCAGGGATACAATATCATTTGCACCACAGTAGCCCATACCAGCTCTTAAACCGCCAATAAATTGATACATAACTTCAGCTAAGGTACCTTTATAATCAACACGACCTACAATACCTTCGGGAACTAGTTTCTGGAAATCATCTTCTACGTCTTGAAAATATCGATCTTTTGAACCGGCCTTCATGGCGTCAATTGAACCCATCCCTCTGTATGTTTTGAATTTTCGTCCTTCATAAATCACAGTTTCTCCAGGAGATTCTTCTGTCCCTGCCAATAAGGAACCGAGCATTACAGAATCTGCACCCGCAGATATAGCTTTCACAATATCTCCTGTATACCTGATTCCTCCGTCAGCAATTACTGGTACACCAGATCCTTTTACTGCTTCTGCAACCATCATAACTGCTGTGAACTGAGGAACACCAACTCCTGCAACGACTCGTGTTGTACAGATTGATCCTGGCCCTATTCCAACTTTTAATCCGTCAGCACCGGCATCTACTAAATATTTAGCAGCTTCAGCGGTAGCTATATTTCCAACAACTACATCCAGATCTGAGTATTTTGACTTAATTAATCTCAAGCTATCTACCACTCCTTTGGTATGACCATGGGCAGTGTCTAATACTACTGCATCAACTCCTGCATTAACCAAGGCAGAAACACGAATTAATATATCTGGAGTGACTCCTACTCCAGCAGCTACTCTAAGGCGACCAAAACTATCTTTATTTGCATTAGGTTGAATTCGTACCTTGATAATATCTCTGTATGTAATTAAGCCAATCAATTGACCGTTTTCATCAACAACGGGTAATTTTTCAATCTTATGCTTTTGAAGAATTTTCTCCGCTTGTGCCAAAGTTGTATTTTCTTGAGTGACAATCAAGTCATCTTTGGTCATAACCTCATTTAAGGTAAGCTTGGAATCATTAATAAATCTGAGGTCTCTGTTAGTCACTATACCAACCAAAGTATTATTGTCATCTATAACTGGAATTCCTCCAATTCTAAATTCCTTCATCATCAGTTTGGCATCCTTAACTGTGGCATTTTGCTTAAGTGTAACAGGGTCTAAAATCATTCCTGATTCAGCTCTTTTAACTGATCGCACTTCTTTTGCTTGCAACTCCACAGACATATTTTTATGGATCACCGCAATACCTCCTTCTCTAGCAATAGCGATGGCCATAGATGATTCTGAAACAGTATCCATAGCAGCGGAAACAAAAGGTGAGTTCAAAAAAATATTTCTAGAAAACTTGGAAGTAATGTTAACATCACGAGGTAAAACTTCAGAATAAGAAGGGACCAATAAAACATCATCGTATGTTAAACCTTCGCCGATAAATTTATCTTTATTGTGTATATCCATGCACCCCGAAAATTTTTAATGTATTCGTGCAAATATACTAAAATGATCTGCAATATAATTATCAGGTTAGTGAAAAAGATTGGATTGAAGCTTCTTAAAAAACAATTAATTAAATTGAGAAATACTAAATACTAAATATAATATTTTAAGCCTAGATGAATAGATTTATAGGGATAATCGTGTAAATTAAATTGCTTTCTGATAAAAAGCTCATATCTGGATATAATTTTTAATAATTTAACAGAATATAACAAAGGTGAATCGCCGTTTCCAAGATATCCAATAAAACCGCGAACATCATTTACTAAACTAATTTTTTTATAATTAAATTTGCAGGAAAAAGCAGCAAGAAAAGCATCATTCTGCCTATTATTTATCATATATGTTTGCCAAACATACAAACCCATTAGTGTCCCGAAATCAATTGTGATTTCGGGATGAATGGAGATATATCGATGGTAGGAAAGATTAAAATAATATGCTGGGCTATCGGTGTATCGAGCGTTTCTAAATTGCGAACCCGAGGCGGTTTTTAGACCTAAATTAAAAAGCAATTGGCTTTTCTTAGAACTTATCACCAATGCATTAAATTCTGCTAAGAGATCTCCCGAAGCATAGCCATTAGGATTCTGATCTCTGGCAAACCTTTCGTTTCGCAACATAGTATCCATCTGAAAGTACTCAACAGGGTTCATTTGGAATCTTAATGAAGCACGATCTCCAAGAGGTAAACTAAGTTTACTGAAAATATCCCAAGCTCGCTCTCCTAAATTCGAATGATGACTATATCTAATTTCAAATTCCGGCCAATCAACCATCCTCTCTGCAAAAGGAATAGGAAATGCATTAGGCCCCATAAAAGCAGGTGACAATTTAATATATGTTGACCAATGACTCTGTCCATCCCATGAATGAGTATCGTTCCACCAACTAAAATTCTGAGCGAGAGAACTTATAGGAATTAATAGAATTAAAAAGAGATATTCCCAACAACGACTTCGCATAGATCATTTTCTTTTAGATAGGTGTTAGCTAGTGACTTTAAATATTCGGCATCTAGATGATCTAGCATATATTGATAGGCTGAATAGAACTCAAATCCAGAAGATTGAATGTGCATATTTTTTAATAGACTAGATTGGGAAAAAGGGCCATCTGCAGATTTTAGTATCTGTCCCATAATATAGCTCTTCACTAAAGAAAGCTCTTCTGGCGAAATTAATTCATTTCTTAAAACTTCTAACTCGTTGTATATTTCCTTCAGAGCAAGTTCTGTTCTTTCCCCCTTTACTTCAGTAGATATAACAAAATAACTTTGTTCCTCTTGCTGAACACACATAGCACTAATGCCGTAAGTAATACCTTTATTTTCTCGCAGATTACGCATTAATCGAGACCCAAAATACCCTCCTAATACAACTGATAAAAACTTAAAACAGTGATAGTCTTGGTGTTTAGAGTTAAAAAAAGGGCGACCTATAATAATTGCAGACTGCATTGCCCCTTGTTTGGATATATGTATTTTTTGAAAAATACTAGAAATTTTATAAGTCGTAATTTCTTTTGTATCAGTGGGCTGAAAATTACAAAATGCATCCACTAATAAACTTTGTAAGTTTTTTGGCTTCTGCCCTGCAACATATATGCTTAACTTTCCTTTTTGATAATGATTTTTATAAAATTCGATTAAATCTTCTCGATGAATATTATCAAAATCAGAGAGGTCAACAGATTGACCATATGGATGATTGGTAAATAATTTTTTAAAAAATTCATCTCTAGCAAGGAATTCAACTTTTTCTTGGTTAATTAAATATGCTTGCCTCTTTTGGTCTACAAGAACTTCAATTAATTCTTTAGGAAATATCGCATTGTTAATCGCTCTCGAGAAAATTGGAAAAACGGCGTCAAAATGCTCGTTGAGTGTATACAAACTAACAGTTGCTCTGTCAAAATTGAGTTCTAATTGAGTATAGGCTCCATAAAAATCTAAATGCTCATAAATACTATATCCCTTTTGGCTAGTAGTTCCCTCCAAAAGCATAGCATTGCAGAATGAGGCTTGTAATGGCTTTTCTTGAAATTTGATTCCTGCTTCGTATACCAAATCAATTCGACAAAGTTTTTGGGAACCGCCCTGGGTTAGATAGACATCTATGCCTTTATCTAAGGAAATGATTTCAGGATTAATAAACTTAGGCATCTTAATATCCTGATATTTTAGTGTATGTTTCCTATTTATCATTCTTCATATTTGACTGATAATAAAGAGTATTAGAATTCTCGTCACGAAAAATATCTATAGCTACCCTTTGAATATCAATTGCACTAACTGATTCATAAGAGGCTATTTGTTGATTGCACAAGTTTGCATCTCCTAAAACCTCTGATATTGCTAAATTTATTGCCTTGTTTAGGATGTTAACTTCGGAAAATAAATGTGAGGAAATAACCTTATTCTTAACCTTACGAAGTTCTCTTTCAGAGACTAAGTCCTTTCTTAAGATATCTATCTGACTCTGAATTCCTTTCTCGGCATCTTCCATAGATATATTGGGCGATACTTTTCCAGCAAAGTAAAATAATCCTGGATCTCGATCTCCTCCACAAAAAGCATCAATATCGCTAAATAGCTTCTGTTCTTTCACTAATTGATTATGTAGCCGAGAGGAATTTCCTCTAGATAAAATATCAGACAACAAATCGGATGCAAAAAAGTCTTTGTGACCTCTTGCACACATATGAAAAGCTTTATAAATAATATCTACGGGAACATCTCTGTTAACCTTCAAGGATCTTGCCTGCAATTGTCTTGGCTCTTTAGGAAGCAATCTTGGCTTAATTTTTCTTCGTTCTATCGGAGAAAACCATTTCTCTGAGAGAAATTTCATTTCTTCAAGATCAATATCGCCGGCAATGACTAAAATTGCATTATTGGGAGCATAATGAGTATAAAAGAACTCTTTAACATCCTCCATTTTTACAGTTTCAATATGGGAAAGCTCTTTTCCAATGGTAGCCCACTGATAGGGATGCTTCTTGAATGCCAAGGGGCGTAATAAAAGATGGATATCTCCGTAGGGTTGGTTGAGATAGTTTTGTTTAAATTCCTCAATAACAACTTGTCTTTGAACTTCTAAACTTTTTGGAGTGAAAGCCAAGGACTGCATTCGGTCTGATTCTAATCGAAAAGCTTGTTCAATGTTTTCCTTTGGCAGGGTAATATAGTAATTGGTGATATCATTGGAGGTAAAAGCATTATTTTGTCCTCCAGATTTCTCTACAACCTCATCATAATTTGGAATATTTAATGAGCCTCCATACATTAAGTGTTCAAATAAATGTGCAAAACCAGTTTTATCAGAATCTTCATCTCTTGCACCAACGTCATATAACAGGTTAAATGCTACAATAGGAGTACTTGTATCTTGGTGAATAATCACACGCAACCCATTTTCTAATTGAAATTTTTTAAATTCTATCATTATCTTTAAACTAATCAGATCAAATGTTAGAGCCTAAAAAAGTAAGCTAAACATACACACAAATATACGATTCCTAAAACAGATAAAAGTAGTAACCAACGCTTTGGTATTATCTTTACTAAAAGATCATCTGACGGAACTAAACTCAAAGAATCAATATTTAAAAACATTGGCTAAAATAAGAAATCCCAAAATCTAAAAACAGATAAGGTAAATGACTCGGGTAATAAAACATACGAAACATTTATTGCAATTTTGGCAAAAAAAACACCATGTACTTAGATTTAAAAATGAACTAAGAGAAAATGATAGTTTAAATAGTGATGAATTATACTAGTTATGTGAATTTTGAAGTAAACTTATTGTTTGGTGAAACTCATTCATTACTTCATTAATTATTTTAGCAGCTGGTTTTATATCATTAATTGAAGAGGAAATCTGTCCGATTTCTAACTCTCCTTCTTGAAGATTCCCCTCAAACATTCCTTTTTTAGCTCTAGCTCGACCAAGAAGAGATTGGAGTTGGTCAATTGATGCATTGCTTGCATATGCGGATTGAATTTCTTCATAAAATTTATTTTTCATCAATCGAACAGGAGTTAGTTCTTTGAGAGTGAAATCAGTGTCCCCCTCAGAGGCTCCAAGTACGGCTTCCTTGAAATTTTTGTGTGCGCTAGACTCAACACTGGCAACAAATCGAGAGCCCATCTGAACCGCTTCAGCACCAAGAGCAAATGCGGCAGCCATAGCTTTTCCGGATGCTATGCCTCCGGCAGCAATTACTGGAATACTAACTCCTTTTGATACTAGGGGAATGAGACACATTGTGGTGATTTCCTCACGTCCATTATGCCCCCCGGCCTCAAAACCTTCAGCTACAATAGCATCTACTCCAGCAGCCTCAGACTTTTGTGCAAAGGTCAAATTAGATACCACATGAACAACCTTAATTCCATACTTGTGTAACAAGGAAGTGAATTTTGCTGGACTTCCAGCGGAAGTAAAAACTATCGGCACTTCGGCTTCAATAATAGAGGATACATGCTCTTCTATATTAGGATATAAAAGAGGCAGGTTTACGGCAAAAGGTTTTTGTGTGGCAAGCTTACATTTAATAATTTGCTCTCTTAAAACCTGGGGATACATGGAGCCTGCACCAATAACACCTAGACCTCCAGCATTGCTTACTGCAGACGCTAATTCCCAACCACTACACCAAATCATCCCAGCTTGAATAAGGGGGATATCAACTTTAAAAAGTTTCGTAATTCTGTTTTTCATTTGGATAAAATTGAATATTATTTTATGAAGTATTCAAATAATAAACACCCGGATCTAAATTATAATTTTAAAAAATTGACAATTTTAATTTTATTAAATCGCAGATATTGATTTACAATTTATTTTGTGTCAGGAACCAAATCGTCAAGATCAAATATTTCATTTTTATCCTGAGATCCATCAGCATTATAATAGGTCCATGAACCATGCTTTAAGCCCATTTTGTAACTTCCAATAATTCTTTTTCTACCTGATGGATAATACCTAGCATACCTTCCATTTAATTTATTATTGGCATAATTTGCTTTTAAATCAATTTTACCCAAGGAATCGTATTCTTCCCAAGTTCCATTTTTCATTCCATTTTTCCAGTTTACTTTCTCAGCAATCAAACTATCTGAATAAAAAACAGTTTCTAATCCATCCTTGAGACCTTCTAAATAAAATTCAGTCGAAACTAGAAATCCACGAAGATTATAGTATTCCCATTTTCCAATTTTATTTTTACCTTGATATCTCCCTTTGGCTTCTATTGCTCCATTTGGCAAAAATAATATTGCATCAGATATATTACCAGGCGATTGGTATACTCTCTGAGAAATTAATTTTCCATTTTGGTCGTAAAAGCGAAATAAACCAACTTCCTTATCGTCTTCAAAACTTCCTTCAAACCTAGGAGTACCCCATGGATAATCTTTGGCCCACTTTCCTTGCCTTAACCCATCTGAGTCAATAAAATTCTGAGCAATTAACGAAAAGTTGACAAAATATAGTATCGAAAAAATATATAAGTAATTCATATTTTAAATTTTATTTGATCTAATCCATTACAAAATAAAAATCTAGTAAAAATTCTAATAATGAAGAACGGTAAAATTTTTCATCATTTTCTTAAACCCATCATTTATTTCAATGAAATAAAGTCCATCATTATATTTGTTAGTAGATAAATTGGTATGTGTACCAGTAATCTCAAATTGATCAATCAACCTTCCTTGGATGGAAAAAACACTTATTCTAGTATGCTTTGTCCAATCTGGAGAAATTATAATAGATAAATTTTCATGCGTGGGATTTGGAAAGACTTGGACCCAAAATATACTAGTTTTAGGAGTAGTTAAAAGCCCAAAGTCATTATAAATTATTGTTCCACCATCTTTAACATCATCACAAGAATAATGGGAAAAATTTTCACCATATACACAAGCATTATTTTTAATTTCATACCGATCAATAACTCGAACATCATCAATTGTCCAGCCTTCAACTGGGTCAATTTCATTATTTCCCTCATCGGTAACAAATGTGAATCTTAACGTGACTGTTTCACCCATATAAGGACTTAAATCCACGAGTGTATTTACAAAACCTTCACTGTTTCCCCAAAAAGAATTTTTTCCACCTAGTGGCGGCGGTCCCTGAGATACTCCTCTATAATGACCTCTAATAATTTGAGCACCGAGATCTTCAAAATTTACCTCATCAGTAGAAATAGAAATATATCCTCCATCAAGACCTGGCTCAGTTAAGTACTTATGCCAAAAACTTAGTGTAGGCTTTTCACCTTCAACTAAGAAAGGTTCTAATTCAAGTAAAGCCTCATATCTCTCCTCTATATCAGCTGCAAACCATGCATTAGTTCCACTGTATGATTCAGGAGCATCTAGCTCCCAGACAAAACCTTCCTCTGAAAGAGTAATCCAATAATTATCGCCGTCTTCCATATCATCTTCAAATAATACTGTGGAGAAAACATTCTCATCTAATAAGACACTATAAACACAATTGATATTTTCACCAGAAATTAAATCTCCCAAATTAAAAGTCAAGACATCTCCATCAATTGAAACATCACAATTAGATGACAAAGGGACATATGAGACTCCTGATTGAAGGGTGTCTAATATTATAACATAAGGAATCGTTTCATCAGTATGATTTTGCACAGATAAATTATAGGCGATTTCATCTCCAGCATTTTCATTTTGTTTGGCAGTTTTTTGAATTTTTAATGTTTTTACACATTCCGGAAGCTGATCAAAGGCTTCATTTCCATCCCCACGGCTTGCAGATGAACCTCCATCAGCACTAACCCCTAAACCTCTTCTTGCAAAAGTATCCCATATAAGACACTCATTTTGTGAATCATAAAGTAATTCGTCAGCAAACAATATAGCATCTCTTAAATTTGTGAAATTTGATTGACAAGGTTGTAGTTTAAGCCCATCTATGACAAGCTGCATGACCATATTGTTTCCACCTTGACCGTTGTATAAGTCTTGGTCATATCCATAAATATCAACAAAATTCCAGTATAAATCCCATAAGATTGAAGCCCATACTGAACCCACTCCGTGTGGAACTGACTCTGTGATGATATCATCGTAGGTCAAGGGATTAACATTCATATCTCTGCTATATGGATAGGATCGAATCCCTCTTCCATCATTCTGTTCAGCAGAGACATAAGTTCCTATTCCATGGGGTTCCTCCCCATTATTATTAATAGTGTTTGTCATCATCAAAGCGAAGAAATCACTCCAACCTTCTCCTGCCTGTTCGTCACCAAAAAGACAATTAGAACCTGTTAATCGAGTGGAAATTCCGTGTCCATACTCATGGGCGATAATACCATTATCAAAATCCCCATCTAAATATTCTGGTCCAGGTGGTGAATTATTTACAAAAGTGGCATCAATGATTCCCTGGTCTTGTAAATAATCTCTCAATAATTCTCCATCTAATTTACCCATAAAAACAGAGGGTATAGTGACATCATCACCGTCTGCACCTGCAGCCATAGATATGATACCTCCAACATTATTATAAATAATCACAGCAATCGCTCCTGAATTTTGAGCATTCAACGATTTTAGTCCAAATTCGCATGTTCCTCGGCTAATCAGGGCAATTTTGCCAGTCAAATCATTGAGTAACTCTCCACAACCTTCCTCCGGCCGAGTGGACCCATCATCTACTAATTCGATGAGACCATTTATTGGATCAGAAGTTATTGTACCTGCCCAATCTGTCGAAGGACTAACTTCATAATTTCCAATTAAATCATCTGGTTGATTGACAGTAAAGAGATCAAATGGATTATCAGGCTTGTTCCATATATACATTTGCATTACAGGATTATAGCCATCACTTGGAGTATAGAAATTAGCATTGTTTAAAGCAATATTGGTGCCAACTCCACTTGAGTCTTGAGCTTCGGCTATCACATAGTCTCCTGAATAACCACCTTCTCCATAGTTATTAAACTGAAAATTTCCAGCTTGGGGATCAAATCCATAATGATACCAAACATCATGCATCATATTAGACATATAAAATAAATTTACAGTGGCGGCATCAATATTTTGATCAGGTTCAGTCATAGGATTAAAAGGAAAATTAAATAGTAAATTTTCTCCTCCATATGGTTCATCTCCTAGAGAAGATCCGAGATCATTTAAATCTGCATAGGCGTGGACATTATTCCCTCTAGTAATAAAATATTCTGCTCCAGACTGAGCATTTGTATCGTGCCAACCAAAAGGTGAAGCAATTGTATTATGAGGATCAACTTCAATCGTTCTATCTCCATGGGAAGGACTTTCTAATGGTAAAGCAAATACATTATAACTTGCACCAGAGAATTCAATAATTGAAAATTTATCTGGAATTGATTGTTTTTCGGGATTTAGATGCGAACATGAAATACTAGAATTAAACGAGCAGTGTTTTACCCAGTTATATTTTCTTAATAATTCTCCTGATTGATGGTCTATCAACACATTCCAACAATCTGATCCATCACGCTCGTATATTGTAATATCAGAAACACTTTTTAGTTGGTTATCATGCAAAAAGTAGGAGTTCATTACGGGAATAATATCTCTTGAAAAGTCAGCTTCATAAACTAGAATATCTGATTGCTCATTGATTCTTCGGTGAGCCTTAGTATATTTAATATTTAGGGCTGAACAAGCATATTCTATAGCTAAAATTGGATTCATTCCCACAGAAGTTGATACATTTTTCTGCATTACATCCTTAATAAAAGTATTTTGTGTTAATAACCATCCAATTTTCTCACTCCAATGTAATCGAATTTCTGCTTGATGAATGGGAATGCCATTATGATATTGTTGAAGAAATACATGAGTAACCATAGATTTAAGACTAATATATTCTCTATAAATTTTATAATCGCTTATATCAGACTGCAGCAAATTAAGTTCACCAAGATGAGACTGAAGATACTCATCTACTTTAGACTCCATAGAAAATTCCTGAGCAAAAACATTAAAAGGAAATAGTAGGAAAAGCAAGAGAAATATTTTTTTGTTCATTAGATCAACTTTTTATAAATTTAATATTATTTAGATATAGAATAATTAATAGTAGAACTTAATTATAGCGTACCAAGCAATTTTTTCGCCATACTTTCCCAAGAATATTTTTTCTTTTCTTGCCGTATATTTGAAATAAAAAAATCTTTTTTATCATCAATGTAAAAATCTTTAATTGCAGCTGCAATTGAGTCGGGATTAACCTCTACCACGTAACCTACCTTATGATCAGGAACGATCTCAGGAAGTCCTCCAACTCGAGTAACTATGATAGGCTTATTAAAATGATAGGCTATCTGTGCCACACCACTTTGTGTAGCACTTCGATATGGTTGAACAACGATATCACATGCTGAGAAATAAAGATTAACTTTATCTTGAGGAATAAAATCAGAGTAAAAGTGAACTCTTTGCATTATTCCTAATCTCTTAACTTGATTTTTAAAGGCTGCTTCATCGTCATAAAATTCTCCAGCTATTATTAAATGAACATTTTCTGATACATTGACCATAGCATCTAAAAGTAAATCTAGCCCTTTATATCTCCTGATAAATCCAAAAAATAGAACATAATTTTTGTTCGGATCTAAACCTAATTGATTGATAGCACATTTCTTATCTAATAGCGAACCGAACTGATCATAAACAGGATGAGGATGAAAATCTAACTCTGAATTAGGAACAAAAGATAAAATGTCTCTTCCCACAGATTCAGACATAACCAAAAAACGATTATTCGATTTCAAGAAGTAATGAGTTAGTAAAGAATCGCCAATTCTTTTCTCGTGAGGAATAACATTATCGCAAAAGCCAATGAGTGGAATACTATTTCTAAGACCAGAATATCGAAGCACAGATCCAAGACAAAGCCCCATAAAAGGTAACCAAAATCTAGTGATTACTAGGTCTGGGTTCTGTTTTTTTAACCAGAACGAATTTTTCAGCCAAGATAAAGGATTTATTGAATTTAAAGAACTTGAAATATCTAGATCTGGGGCTTTTGCATGAGAATCGATCTGAGATTTTCCAGGAAATAGAAAATGGGGATATTGAAGAGAAAAAGACATTATTTTCACTTCGTGACCTAATGACTTGAACGCAATAGCTAGTGATTGATTACTATCTGAAATCCCACCCCTTAGGGGGAAAGCTGGTCCAATGAGTATAATTTTTTTCTTTATCAAAAATCTGAATTAAGTTGATCTTCAATGTCGTAATTATTTCTCTCTGTATTGGAGCGTCCGACTAATTCTGCAATAAAACCAGTCATAAAAAGTTGTACACCAACTATCATAGACAATATACAAAAGAAGAACAAGGGACGATCAGTCATATTGAACATCTGCCAGAATATTTTGGCAAAAACCAAATAAGCAGCAATTCCGAAACCTATGACAAAAAATAGTACCCCCAACAATCCAAAAAGATGCATCGGCTTTTTCCCAAATTTAGACATAAACATAACAGTTAGAAGATCTAAAAAGCCATTTACAAATCGTTCTAAACCAAATTTTGTTACACCATATTTACGTTCTTGGTGTAATACAACTTTTTCTCCAATCCTATGAAAACCAGCCCATTTAGCTAATACGGGTATGTACCTGTGCATTTCTCCGTAAACCTCAATAGACTTGACTACTTTGCGGTCATAAGCCTTAAGACCACAATTAAAATCTTTTAAATTTATACCGGACATCATTCGAGTTGCCAAATTAAATAACTTTGTGGGAATTGTTTTACTTAATGGATCAAATCTCTTTTCTTTATATCCTGAAACTAATTGATAATTCTCTTCAGTAATCATACGATAAAGAGCAGGAATTTCCTCCGGACTATCTTGTAAATCGGAATCCATAGTAATTACGACATCACCTTTTGCAATTTTAAATGCAACAAATAATCCAGCTGACTTCCCATAATTTCTTCGAAATTTAATTCCTTTTACATTTGGGAATTTTTCACTTAAGGTTTGAATCACATTCCAAGATCCATCAGTACTTCCATCATCTACAAATAAAATCTCGTAATTAAAAGAATTTTCTTCCATCACTTTTAGAATCCAAGCATGGAGCTCTTGGATAGATTCAACCTCGTTGAAAAGAGGGATGCAAATAGATAATTGAAGTTTCGGCATCTTATTGATTTGAAAAAACAGATTTCTCTTTCTTTATAATCGAAGCAACTATAAGACCAAAAATCGTATAGCAAACAACCATAAATCCAAAACCTTTTAACATGTTTACTGGATTATAACTATTACTTGATTCCATGGTCTGTATCGTTTGCTCTATATCGGATTCACTCATACCAAATGACTCCAATTGATCGACTGACATATTAATGGTTGCATCCAGAACAGCAGTTGCAAATTCCTTATCAATTAAATTAAATAGTAAAATCTGAAAAACTAAATGGATAAATCCTCCTGCTATAAGTATTCCAGTACATGAGCTAAATGCCGTTCTAAAATCAATATAACCTCCTTTTGATTTTCTAAACTGAACACTGTAATATATTGGAAAAATTATGGAAAGTCCAATGGAAGCGAACGCCATATAGTAATTTAAAAAATATTCTGCTCCTCCAATATATTTATACATGTCAATTACAATGTATATTATTCCAAGCAAGAATCCACTTTTTAGTATGTATTGTTTTAATTCTTCAGACATATGCACTAAATAATTTATTATAACAAAGATAATAATATCAAAGGTAGAATTAATAATATAGATTAAACTAAAAAAAGCCACCCTAATAGGTGGCTTTTTTTAGTTTATTTTGTAAATATTAATCTACAATTTTCTTTTCCACAGTTCCATCATTGTAAAGGTATAATAAAACTTCACCAGAGAATTGATCTGCTTCATTGACCTCCTGACCTAACATATTAACCACTTTTGAAAGCGATCGAATGTCATTAGGATGAATATCAACTTCCATCTCAATTGCCCATGCAGGTACAGTGGGTGTAAGTTCTAATCTCTCTCCACTAACATTTGGCCATTGGTATTGATCAATTGCTGCGGTAGTTTTAATTTGATACCCTTGTCCAGGAATAAAGTCTCCAATTCCATTATAATTAAAGTCTGGCCAATATATTAGTGCATCATTATTTTTTACGATAATAATATTTTCATCAATATCAGCGAGTGTTGCAGCTACATCTTGAGAGAAAGGAAGTGTGTAACCTAAGATATTCCATCCGTAAACTATATCGATAAATATCGGATATACAGTCCCGGAACCAGTACAATCAGATTCACCTTCAGCATAACCAGCACCATAGCCATCTCCATAACCCCATCCATAAACTTCATCATCATTGGATGTTATATCAACATTGTCAAGTGATGTTTGAAGAGAATCAACAAGTCCTTCAAGGTCTTGAACAAGAACTTGCCAAGATTGAATACATTCAGAACCATCATCGAAATTTGCTTCTGGGTTATACTCCATGTATCCATAATCTAAACAACCCTCTATCTTCCAAGTAAGACATTCTGATTGATTATTTATATTTGCAAGGGCATTAAATTCAACATAATGTCCATCCATACAACCTTCCAAATAAGGAGCGCATGATGCATCATCTATGTTTGCATCTGGATTATAGTTAAATGCAGTTTCATCTGTACAACCTGCAAGCGCAATCCCATTACATTCGTATTCGAAAAGTACATTTTCATTTACCTCAATCGCATTAAGCGTATAGGTAAATGTATAATTTGAAGAATAAACTCCTGATTCATTTTGAGCCATTACAGATAATAACTCACCATTTTGGGCACCGTTATTTTCGTTTGCTTCAGATCCCCAAACAGCCATTTGAACAGCTCCATTAGAGGTAACACCAGCACCAAAACATATTCCATCTGAACTAAATACACCTACAGTAGAACCATCAGAAATATTAGAAGAAGGAATAAATAAGGTCATGTTTGAACCAGTATTGACATAAGTAAAATCAAGGGCTGGACAAGGAATCGCTTCTTCACATGGAGAACCTCCATATGTTGTACATAAATCTGCACCGAATGCGTCATTAAATGCTCCAAAGCCGTCTGCATATATACATCC
>PAMD01000012.1 GCA_002707145.1 Flavobacteriales bacterium
AGGGTACTTTTATTTATAGCAATAATTTCATGGTCACGCAAGCATTCTAAACTATCATCTATAGAAAAATGAGCCTTAGGTTGAGGATGAAGACTTACTTGATGTATCTCACTAGTTCTAGACTGGCAACCAGTGCCACCTTTTCGTACCGTATATTTTCCTGACTGAGAAATGGTTAGAGTGTTATCGCTACTAGGCCCCTGTATCAAGACTCCATTTTTAAACCATTCGAGATCTTGTGCAGCAGAAGAAGTTAGATTTATAGAATCCAATTCGCACATTGATGTATCGCCAATAATGGAGATATCACTTCCAAATTTAATTTGAAATATAGCCTGATGGTTGCAAGGTCTTTCTACAACTGAGGTATTGGATGTTCGGCAGTTGTATGTTGTACCAGGTTTGAGTGAAGATGGCAATTTCAGAATTACCCAAGACTTCAAGCTGTTTTGACTGCAACCAGGATTCCATACTTTTTCAGCAGTAAATCTATTCTTCAATTTAGCACTATTGTATACTGGTGAATTATTGAAATATTGCACTAGCTCATTCATAGTTGAAGAGCCTGAAGTAATTAAATTCCAATTGACCTTGTAATATGGTAAAAAGTAGTCTTTAAATATAAAAAATTCTGAAGATGGGGTTCCATTGCAGCAATTTACAAAGCTTCCGTCTTGATTGATATCAATGTATATTCCTCGTGTTGAATTTATAGTGTTATCTAGCTCTGAAATATTATCATGCCAAGTTCCGATTGCTAAGTACCTATCGCATCCGTCTTTAACGACAACACCAACACCAGCATGGCCACTTGCATGAAAGTACGAGCTCAAGCAAACAAAAAGAGGAAGTAAAGCGTAAAGAATATTTTTCATGTTATAGTTTCTAATAGATTTGGATTTGCTATCACTTCAGTATGATTATAAAAATGAATCATAGTTTATTTACTTAACTATTTGAAAACATGTAGGAAGGGTTTAAAAAATAAACGCTTTGAATAATTAAAATTTATTATACAAATTTAACGAAATATATTTTGAAAATTGATACATTATTGACACATAATTCTTAGTAACTTAATCGCATTTTTAGAGACTAATATAATTTTGTTATAGGATTAGAGAAATAGGTTTGAAAAGTTATAATATTGACTATTTGGGGATTCTTCTAGTCACTTATTTCAAATCAAGAGTTACAATAACAGGATTATGATCAGAAATATTTATATCCTTGGTTTCTACAATACGTGTTTTAATATCTGACTTTTTAGCAATTTGTGGAGATATTAGAATATGATCAATCTGTTCTGCCTCACCACGATAATTGTAGGTCCAACGAACATCAGTATTTTCAAAATAATTGCTATTACCTGTTTGTATCAATTCTTCATATATGTCATCAAATCCTCTGATTCGATATATTGATTCACTTTTTTTCTCAGAATTTAAATCTCCTGTTACAACAACATTTCTTCCTGTATTCAATAATGGGATGATGGAACGACGAGCAATAGTTGCTTGAGCCAGTCTTTTAGCATCACTATCAAATCCTCCTCTTTCACTTTTAAAGTGCATAACAAAAACATCAATTTCTTTTTCGTTTACTATTACAGTAGCTTTAAGACCTTTACTAATACCTGTTTCTCCCTCGGTGTCTCCATCTTTTTCTTCTAAGTAAATTGACCTTCCCTTAATTTCATACATAACCTCTTTCAAAGGATATTTTGATAAGATAGCAACATGTTGTTTTGTAAAGTTATCTTTACAATCACAAACTTCCCAATATTCATAGTTGACACCTATCTTTTTAAGCTCGTTTATTAATACTTTCATGTCATCTTTCTCACCAACTTCTGTTAGTGTTAAAATATCAGCATTAATTTTTTTAATGAATTGAGCCACATTTGCAGATGCTTCTTCAAATTTGGCTGTACGATTATCTGCGTCATTCCAAAAAATTTGGTCTTGTTTAGATTCACGTTTTATATCAAATTGCATACCAAACTTAATGTGAACTCTAGACTTATTTAAGAATTCACTATTAAAGGTAGCAATAGTTATTTTTTGTGCAACTACAATTTTGGAGACCAAGATTAGATAGAAAATAAAAGAAGCGAATTTTGAAATCCTGTTAATTGAGCTGTATATGTTTGTCATTTTAATTTTTATTAAATCGTGATATTTTCTTTATCAAAGTATCTACTTGTAAAAGCAAATTCAGATGTTAGGGCGAAGCATAATATTTGGGGTCTTTTTTGCACACACTTGTCATGATATTATAGATCAGTGATTATTTAACTAAGTATACAGAACCTTTATAGTAATGTATTTTTCCCCTAAAGTCTGAAGCTCTAATATGATAAAGATAATAACCTGGCAAAGCATCTTTACCATCCCAGGAATTTTGGTTTGCATCTGATACAAAAATCTTTTCACCCCAACGATTGTAAATGGTTGTTTGGAAGTTTTTAACACCTATTCCAATGGGTTTAAATCCGTCATTCAATCCATCCTTAGTTGGTGTAAAGGCATTAGGAATATAAAGATTATAAGCGTAGGAAATATATATGTTTTTAGTTAGGCTGTCTAAGCAACCAAATGGTGAAGATATCAATTGTTTAATTGAATAATAACCGCTATCTAAGAATGTGTGAAGGAAGTTCGATGTTCCATAGTTTACTCCATCACTTAAGAAATAATAAATAGAATCGGCACCTACGCTTTTGTCTGTGCATTCAATTTCTGAGGTAAAAATATCAGCAGTTTCAGGAAATAAGTTGAAATCTGAAATTGGCAGTGGATGAACGGTAACATTTTTTGTAATGGTATAATCACAACCTGGAATAGTTGTGATGCTTAAGTTCACAGGATAAGTCCCGCTATTAGAATATTGATACTTAAATGAATCCAATTCCTCAACAGTATTTCCGTCGCCCATATCAAAAATAGATTTAGAGATAGGTAGTAACTGTCCTTCTGTAAGATTATAGACCCACTCTAAACTATTTTTACAGTGATCTTTTATAAGTAAGTTTGGTTTAACAATGTGAGTTATCTCTATGGAGTCTATTGATTTGTCACTACAACCAAATTCATTGGATACTTCTAAAGTAATGGTATATTTTCCTTTATTTAAGAAGGAATGATTGAACGCTTTTTGATTATTGTTGGTGCCATCACTTAATAACCAATCGTAATTATTGTTGTTGGTACTCGATGAAAAGTTTATCAAATTGTCATCGCATGGTTGGTCTTTCAGTATTTTTGAGAGCGGTTCTGGTCTAATTATTATGGTGAAATTGCTATCACTTTTGCAACCTCTATTAGTCAATATTTGTTGATTTATAATATACGATCCGGCTCCAGGAAAACGGTGAGAAACTGATTCTCCATAAAGGGTATCATTATTAATCGTCCAGATAGTTCTTAATACGGAATCTAGTCTAGTTGGTTGAGAGGTAAAAATAATATTTTCATTTTCACAAACTCCTTGTTGATCATGGTTTATCGATTCACTAAAATAAACCACATAATCATTAAAAGATGAGTCAATACAACCTTTATCGCTGATAATTTTTTGTCCTAATGTTTGTTTACCTAATTGACTTGACCGGAGTAGAATGGAGTCATCACCTAAAACAAAACCTTTACCATTAACATTCCAATATATTTCATCTATGTTACCCGAATTGATGTTTGAATTATCATAAGCCCAGGTAATATCGTCTTTACAAATATTTTCAATAGAAAATGAACTCTCTGGAAGTGGCTGTATTTTAACGGTAGCAAAAGCTGTATCTCTACAATTTTTTATACTATTAACTTGGAGGTTAATTTGGTAAGTACCCGTATCGGCATATTGGTGACTGATTGTTTTTTGACTTAGAATATTTTGATCTCCGAGATCCCATTTATACATGACAATACTATCCTTATTAGCAGAAGAAAATTGAGGGTTAAAGATAACTTGTTCGTTTTGACAATGATTACTTAAATTAAGATAAATTTCAGGTTTATCATTAATATTTATAGTTTGAGCAAAGGAATCAACACAACCTTTATCACTGTATGATTTTAAAATAGCCCAGATCGAATCTTTTAAAGGTAGCTTTTTATACACCGAATCTGTATTGAAGAATTCATTATCTATGGACCATTGATGATTTAACTGACCACCAGGAAAGACTGTTTTTTCATAGAATAAAACAGTCTCTCCCTTGCATCCCTCTTCAAATGAGAAGCTAGTTTTAGGGTTAGGATAAATATTTAGGACTTTTGTGGTTGTATCCCAACATCCATAGTTATTATTTATGTACAAACTAGCATTGATTTGCTGAGCAGAGTCTATAAAATACTTTGGATTGTTAAAGTTGGATGACCCTAAAACACCTAAATTCCATGAAGTACTGTCTGGTTGATTAGTTTGATAGTCACTAATATTTTCAAAAATAAACAATAACCCAGCACAACTATCTTGAAGGCCAATCATAGCTGTAGGTTTACTAATTACTTGTACTAGGGTTGAATCCTTAATCTCACATCCTTCAATATCTGAAATGTTGAGAGTATATACAGTATTTTGATCTGGGTATGCATAAGTATAGAAACCTCTAGAATTACTCAGACTATCAGTTGGGTACCAAAAAGTTTGTTTTAGTTTTGATTCTCCTCCTGTTACAAAGTATCCTATGGGAACTTTATCACCCTGACATATGGATGCAGTGTCAGGCATATCAATTTTCATTGGTGTGAAGACTGAAATAGTAACCGAATCATTTGATGAACAATTTCCTTTGTTAGTGTTAAGCACCATTACAATTTCACGTCTTTTATCAAGTGTGTTTATTGCTGTTAGTACAGTTCTACTACTTTTTGAATTATTCAATAGTAGTGGATTATTCCACAGATATGTGTTGGCTGTATCACCTATTGAGCCTATGAGTAGTTTGTCATTTGGGCATACAAGTGTATCTCTTCCGGCATTCAACAACTGGATATTTTTAATGATCTCAGTTGTTGAGTTACAAACACAGTTAGAGTCTGAAATATATAATAACAAATCACATGTGTAAATCGATGGTACTTTAAATTGTAATTTACGTTGCACTAGTTCACCACTTGAAACTTTAAATAATAAAGTATCTTGAGCTATATTAACGTCTCCAGAATCTACTACTCCATTTTTATTTGAATCATATATGATTTCGGTTATCAGTGGTGAAGAAGGTAATTTGTTAATCCCTGTATTTGTTAAAGTATAGTTTAAGTCAACTAATTCATCCTTACCCATAGGTGTAGATGAAGCATTCAAAAACTGAAGTGAGTATGACTCTTTGATAACTGAATCTGTTCTCTGCAAAGAACTTGTAGCCACTTTAATATCACAGTAAGTATTACTACTTACACAAAAAGCTGAGGACTTCACTACAGCTTGTGCGTAGATTTGTTTATCACCACAGGTTAAATCGTATAAGTTAAATCGTGTTTTCATCTTGAATGTTGAGCTATCTCCTGGAGCTATGTTGGGTGGTATTTTCCATGAATATATATTTTGACCAGTAGAATTATCAAAAATTGGTTTTTTAGTTGGAGCATTATGTCCCTTATCAATGTAATTTGTATCAACCAGCACACCAGGAGGGAAGGTTAATACAAATTGATCTGATTGTCCAGTTGAATCTGGACCTAAATTTATAAACTTTGCATAAGTGTTATCATTATAATTACATGGAATCAATGGGTTCATATTTAGTGAAATTGCAGAAAAATAAGGTTTAACAATACCTACAATATTTATTGCATCGGATAAAATAAAGGGAGCATTAACTGGATTACCACATTTGAGATAACCTCCTGGTCTTATAAGAAATGAAGAGCCACTGGTATAATTACAATCTGTTGATAACCAAAATTTTAGCTTCATTTTGAAGCCGTTGTTACTATTGACACCATTTAAACCTCTTAAATCAAATAAACTGTCCCTATTTGTGAAGTTCCAACGAAAAATACTTGGGCCAACACGAACAAAATTGCTAATACATATTGAGTCATTCCTTCCGTCCTTATAAAGCCAAGCAGTATCCTCAAGTGTCATTCCAGGTTGTGTCTGAATGTCTAGATATGAATTAAAAACTTTTGGCGATCCTGTGTTATTTATTTGAACTTGGAATTCTTGTCGTTTACACAAGTCAATTTCTGAAAATCGTGATAGAATAGTAGCATCTAATCGCGTATTTATTGGCTCATAGATAAGATTGAAAGATTCATATAAACATGGATAATCTGGTATTGAATTAGGATATTTAGTACAGTTAGATCCAATAAGCAGCTGAATACTATCCTTACTACAAGATGAATATGTAGCATAAACGATATAGTCTTTCTGTGCCCCACTCAAGAAATCTCCCGCTTTAAAAATATCATTATTCTTGGTTAGAAATTGATTTGTTGATTTATCTCTTATAGCAACTATTTTTCTGTTTGCATTCACTATTGCACCAAGCCAAACATTTTTTGCCAAGGCTCTATTACTTATATTTTTTACACGAATCTCCCATTCTACTGTATCTTTCTCAGGATAAACATGATCATCCATTATGGTAACAATCATATCCTGTTGAGTATAAGATATAATATCCTTTGTGTTTGATGTCATAATGGTGTCAAGTCCAGACCCAAGAAATCCTAATTTTTCAAATACAAATCCATAAGTGAAATCATGATTTCTGTTAGTTGCTTTACAGTTAGGTGTTAGTTGTGCAGTATAAGTTCCTGTAAATCCATCATCACTTATGAGAATTGACCCGCCCAAATCACTGTATAATGAATCTGTTCTATACTTTATTTCATTTGTTGTTCGAGCGTATGGATGAATTGTATCAACTAGCTGGTTTGCTGTTCTTCCGGTTCCTCTTGTACGGTATTGCCTAAAGCTTCCATTGGTAACATCAAATCCTGAGGGCTTTTTTAGTATTATCTCTTTAAGCTTCGCCCATTTCCTATATTCATATGGAAAAATATTGCCACCAGCATAGTTAGTGCAACACCTACCCACACTTAAATAAAAATTTTGCGATATATTAAAATTGACACATCCTTCTTTGACTATATTATTTGTACCATAATTTGTAAAATAATAACCCATCAAATTTAATCGGGCTGAAAAATCATCACAATAATAAATTTGGGTTGGACTTGGTCTGGCAACAGAACTTAAATAAAAACGATTAGTCAGTTGTAAATCTACCGATACATTGCTTAAGTTCTGGTCAACAACATATTTTACGTTCAATGCTAAACTATCTCTGTTTGTGTAACGAAAAGTTGGATAAACTAGGCACCCTGATGAACTTAAACTTCCTAGACTAATATCGAAAGTATAGGTCTTTGAATTTCCACTAGAGGTGGATGTGTATGGTACTTGTGAACATTTGACCACAAGAGAACCGTTACGATAGATGCTTAAGGATGCTTCTTTAGCTGATAAATATCGCCCGTAGTCCAATGAAGTGGTTGCTTTTCCATAGCTCCAATTAGTTATAGAACCAGCATTATTTACTTTACCACTAAATGTAGTAAGTAACGTATCACCATACATAATTCGGTTATGCTTAATCTTAGAATGATCTAATGTACCATTGATATCAGCAATACCGTCATTATCATTGTCAGGTAGGCCATAACTGATACGTTTAGCCTCAAAATTATTAAAATGCAATCCGGAATTACATGAATTAATACAATGTACTTTAATGAAATCATTTGTACAATAAAGTGGTATATTACAGCTAGAAACGCATGTCGTATCTGGATTGTATAATATATTTATGGCAATATTCTGGGTACTATTTACAGTGTTATTCTGGCAATTTCCTTTAATGTTTATTAATAATTCGCTTCGGGGAAGTGTAACTGTCGGTTTACCGTTAAACTTAGCTAGTACAGTATCATTTCGTTGAACTATGCTAGTTGGTGACCAAGAAGTTCCGTTTGGATGAAAAAATTGCATGTCACTAGTTGACAATGAGTGAGTCACTGTTTTGGGTAATTTTAATTGTATTGTCAATTGAGAACGTGCACTAGGGTAGAAAAAATAGCCATTATTTACTGTAAACTCTAATTGTCTTGTTTGACCATCTAAAATATCTGTAGGGATAAGTTTAGTCATCCTGAATGATTGAACGGAACCTATATTTCCATATTTTTCATTGTAGTTAATTAAATTATTACATTGGTCTCTATAATTAGCTTTAAACTTCCAACGCTGGGTGTATAGCGTCCCAGTATTACAAATTGATGGACAACAAGACTTGGTTTTCCAATTAATTATAATTGAATCCCCAGGAGCCATATTCTCAAGGGAAATAAATACTTGACCTACTGAATTTGAACCTAGACATGAGTATACTCCATTTGAACTTGTAGGGGTAGTTTTGTATGGTACGATTTTATTTGTATTACCATTGATAGAAGATTTAAGAGTAAATGAAGATTCTAGAATTTTAGAAATGATATTCGCTTGATAGCCATTACCGCGTGATTGGAAAATATCTAATTTTATAGATCTAGCTGTGTCGTCGCCTTTATTGTATAAAATTAATTGTTGATCGTGAAGATAGTAGTCCGATAGACATGATGTCGTAGAGGAGAAAGGTGTTATTATCAACTCAGGCTGAATATTTGATATAGTAGTATTAGCTGATTTTTGAGTTGTCTTACAAGTAGAATTATCACAACCCCATGAAGAAGAATAGGTGACATTTAAATCAACACACTTTACAACTTTGATACTATCCTTAAAAATAAATGTTTAGTTGTAATCAAAATAGATGTCCTTATTCCCAATTGTTTTAAAATCATTTGAATCAAGAGTAGTGGTGTAATTTAATCCATTTTTGACAGTTTTAATTCCATTGTATGCAATTAAATTTTGACCATTATTATAAAAACGATTGAATGAAAATTGTTTAAGTTTTCCTAAGCCACTATTTTTTAGCGTTATCTCTCGATTGTATATATCTCCTAGATTAGCTGTTTTTAGTTGATTAGTTATGTTTTGAATACCTATAGAAGGTTGTTTTATATTCAAAACACTACCATTTTTTTGAATTGAGCCACCACTATATAAGGTTGTAGTTTTTACTATAGCCAAACCACCATTGTTTAGGAATAAACTAATATCACATGATGTATTTAACTTAATCTTTATAATACGAGATTGAGCAACGCCAATATTTGATAGACTAAATACGGGATTGGACAAGTTGCTTATGTTTTTCTCACTCACTCCAGTTCCTGAAAGCGAACCATAAGAATAAGTGATTCCTTTTGGAAAATTAACTTGAGTTTCAATGCCTGAAACTATTGATGTCGTCGTATTACGAACCTCAATTTCTAGATAATCTGATTCAATGCACAAATCGACTTGGGAGGGGTTATTTATTTTGACATTGAGTTTAGATTGAGCGAATGAGGAGAATATCGAAATCAATATAATTAATACGCTAATTGACCACCTATTTATTATTGCTAACATCTCAGTTATACAAAAGTATATAAAAATGAATAAAATAATTTTTCTAAATATCAGACAATCAAATATTTAAAAGTTATTTGAGTACTAAGCCATCTTGGCTAAATCTTTTTGGGAGTTAATAATATAGTAGCAGATGAAATATCTTTTATTTATTAAAGATTCAGATAAGTTTTCTGTCGAATTTCTAGTAATTTCTATTTACATTGGTTAGCTTGTCTTAGGGCAGAATGATTTTATTATTTAACGATAAATCTTCTGTAAGACCAAGTTAGATGTCGTTCTGAATTGTTTTGTCTAACTTAAGCGGAAAAGAAAGGTTAAACCTTGGTGCTAATTAGCATAAACTCGTTCAACAGGCCATTCATCTTGGTAGCCTTTTTGCCAGTCTGTTTCTGATAGCTCTTCTTTAGTCATGAGGCATTGGTTTAAATCTAATTCAATTTCTTCTTGGTTAAGTCCCAAGCCAATAAAAACAATCTCATTTTTACGATCTCCAAAATCTTTACTCCAGTCAGATTCAATACTTTTTTGGTTCTCGATGAAGGAAGGGTATTGAATTCTTTTCTCAAAAGGCATACTGTCCCACCATACACCTGCACTATCAGTTCGCAAAGACCCGCCTGCTTGTCCCCATACCATTGCTTGATTAGGTCTTGAGGATAACCAAAATAGTCCCTTACTTCTGATTATGTTAGAAGGAAATTTATGATGAACATACGATAAAAATCGGACGGGATGAAAAGGCTTCTTACTTCTAAAAACAAACGAGTTGATACCATACTCTTCAGTTTCTGGTGTATGTTCCTCTTTGTTAAGCTCTTCTTGCCAACCTGAATTTTGTTGAGCTTCTTCAAAATTGAAGAGACCAGTATTTAAAATTTGTTCAGGTTTAACATTTCCAAAACTTGTTTTAATAATCTGTGCTGAAGGGTTTAATTTTTTGAGCGTTGCCTCTAAAAAGTTCAGATCATCTTTTTCAATTAGATCAGATTTGTTAATTATGATAATGTTGGCAAACTCTACTTGGTCAGTCAATAAATTAACAATGGTACGAAAGTCGTCCTCCATATCTGTCAATTCTCTATCTTGCAGTGTTTCCGGACTTCCAAAATCTTTGAAGAAATTGAAAGCATCAACAACAGTAACCATCGTGTCTACATAACTCCACTTGGATAAATCAATGTTATTCTCTTCATCGACAAAACTGAATGTCTGTGCAACAGGAACAGGTTCACTAATACCAGTACTTTCAATTAATAAGTAGTCAAAGCGATTTTCTTTTGCTAATCGCTCCACTTCATCCATGAGATCCTCTCGAAGTGTACAGCATATACATCCATTACTCATTTCTACTAGTTTTTCCTCTGTACGAGAGAGAACGTTTTCACTCTTTAGCAAATTCGCATCTACATTAACTTCACTCATATCATTGACGATAACCGCAACTTTTAATCCTTCCTTGTTATGAAGAACATGATTTAATAATGTGGTTTTGCCTGCTCCCAAGAAACCGCTTAAAACAGTAACGGGAAGCATATTTATGATTTTGTTCATTGATTTTATATATTCTCTTATTGCAACTAGGTTGCAAATATAGTTTTGAATTCATTCAAAGCAATTAAGTTGCATTAAATTTGCTGAATGATTTCATCAAGACAAACCCAATCAGTTAGATTAGTATGGGAGGCGTTTGATCGCTCGGATACTGCTTATTCTGTTGTAGAATTAGTTCAAATGCACAAAGGTTCGATGAATAAAACAACGGTCTATCGAATTCTTGATCGCTTTGAAAAAGAAGGAAAACTTCATACATTTTTAGGTAAGAATGGATTAAAATGGTATGCTAAATGCCATAATTGCTCGTCTAAAAAACATATAGACATTCATCCTCATTTTCAATGTAATGAATGCGGAAAGGTTGAATGTCTTACAATAGACGTTAAAATACCGAAGGTTGCAAAGCATCACATTGAACAAGCTAACATGTTGCTTCTAGGTCAATGTAATGAGTGCTTGATATAATATCTAGTCTACCATCTCAAGAATAACTGGTGCACCAGCATCTTTGAGATCATTGTATAGCTTTTCTAGTTGTGTATTTAATTCAGTTATTTGATTTTCGTAATTATCCATTAACTCATTTGCAATAGCGAGACTATTTTTTGATGTCTGAGTTGGTCCATAACTACTTCCCCAAAGTGATGCTCCTGCTGCATTCATTCGATCGTTTAATGTCGGATATTTTTTTTCTCCAACAGCATTTTTAGCTTCGTTTCCGTACAAAGATTTTTTCAATTCAATGATTGAATCATTTATTGCTTGTAAAGGTGAAATGACCGATGAAAGTGGGCTGCTTCCTTTTTTTGTTGCAACTAACATGGCTTTAATTTTATTCTGAATTTCATCGTATCGTTTAATAATTATACTTCTACGAACTTGAGCATCCATGTATTGCTTAGCATATGCCTGCTGTTCTAAAATAGATTGTGGTGCAAGTGTACTTTTACTCAACGGTTTTAAGTTTACTTCAACTGTGTTTCCTAAAGTAGAAATATCCTTACCTTCAATCCGATATAATTGGGCAATATAATTTCCTGGTGCTACATACCATCCTCGATTTTGACTGTTTTTGTCTGTGGTATTTTTTGTCACAGGCCATAGGCTGCTTCCTTTCATGTCCCACGCTGTTCGATGAATTCCCTTACTATTTTTTAACTTAAGTTTTCGTATGATATTTCCTTGCGAGTCGCTTATTTCAAGCCAGTATTGTGGACTTTTTTCATGTCTTTCGGCGGCTAATACTTCCCAACCAGGAAAGTCAATATCTTTGTTTTTTTTATTAAGTTCTTTTTCTGTTTTTGTTCGTTCTTGCTTGTTTGTCTTTGGTTTTTCTTTGATGTAATAATCAAATAGAACACCATGTTCAGGGTTTTCGCCATAAAAATGTTGTCCACCTAAGCTACCACTTTTCTGACGACCATCTCTTCGTGGACTATACAAGTAGGTATCTCTTGGTTTGAATAATACTGCATCTTCTTGCACCACATCATCACTCAACTTTCTTAAAAAAGCATAATTATCTAATACGTAGAAGCTTCTACCAAAACTTGCAGCCACAAGGTCTTCATGCTCACGCTGAATTACTAAATCTCTAAAACTAATCGTGGGTAGTCCATCTTTAAGTTGTTTCCAAGAATCCCCTCCATTAATCGTAAAATAAATACCGAACTCAGTTCCAATAAAAAGCAGATTTGGATTAATATGGTCTTGAACAATCCGCCATACATAACTTTTTTCTGCTATCCCTTTAGTAATCTTATTCCATGATTTCCCACCATTCTTACTGACAAAAAGGTAGGGAGAGTAATCACCCTGTTTATGAGCATCTAGTGCAACATAGACGGTATTTTCATCGAAAAGGTCAGCTTTAATGTCATTAACATAGGCTCGTTCTGGGACACCATCCAAATTACTTACATTAGTTTTTACCCATGTCTTGCCTCCATCTTTAGTACTTTGAATGAAGCCATCGTCTGTTCCTACATATAAAACCTCCTCATTAATAGGACTTTCTGCAATACTAGTTATGGTATTGTAAGTACTCATAGCATATACGTCCCAGGCATTATCGTAGCTCTGTTTTCTTCCCATGATTGGTAAATCAAATCGTTCTTCATTTCTAGTAAGATCACCAGAAAGTGAAGTCCAAGCATCTCCGCGATTATCACTTCGCCAAAGACGATATGAGGCAACATATATACGAGCTGGATCGTGACTGCTCACCAATATCGGAGCATCCCA
>PAMD01000013.1 GCA_002707145.1 Flavobacteriales bacterium
CAGTACTTGCAAAAAAAGCCGGTTTCAATAAAATTGGAGAAAAGGTTGTTCAACATCAAGCTAGAAAATTTGGGGTGACCAAGTTTGGTATGGAGCGATTCATTAATGGACCCTTAGATTTAATGTCTGTATTGTTCATGACTCGTTTTGGAAAACGGCCGATGCATGTTTTTGGTTTTTTGGGTGGCTTAATGTTTATGTTGGGTTTCTTGTTTACTTTTTGGGTACTGCTTGAAAAAGCACTCTATGTTTTTTGGCAGATTGGTCTCAAACCTACCTTAGTAACAGATAATGTAATTTTCTATTTAGCTCTAGTGGCAATGCTAATGGGGACTCAGCTGTTTTTGGCGGGTTTCTTGGGTGAGTTAGTTGTGCGAAGTGCCCCGGATAGAAACGACTACTTAGTAGAGAAACAGATATAGCTATGGGGATAATAGCCAGACAGAGTATCAAGGCGAGCATTGTAGCATTAGTTGGAGTCGCGATAGGTGCTTTTATCCGTTTATTCCTTTATACTAAATTTCTAAGCACAAGTGAGATTGGAATATTAGAGACCATTATAAAGCTTGGATTATTAATGATTCCATTCTTTGTGATTGGTTCTCCTCAGGTAATAACACGGTATTTCGGGCGATTTAAGAAGTCAAGTCATAATGATGGCTTACTTTTCACTTACTCAAGCCTACTTGCTTTCGTCCTTCTTCCTATAGCTAGTCTTGCTTATCTTTTGAATAGAGATTATATATTCTCTTTATACACGGAAGCTCCTGAATTAGCAAAATACTACTGGTTGCCACTTATAGTTTCAATTACTTTTGGGGGATTTGCTTTTTTGAAAAGTATATCAGTCGTCCATTTGAGAATAACGGTACCTGCATTTCTTAGTGGGGTAGTTGATAGAAGTTTTGTACTTCTATTGCTCGTTCTATACGGAGTTTTTCAAGTTATTGATATTGACCAATTTTTGTATTTAAATATTGTAGTATTCTTCGTTGTACCTTTTCTTCTAATGATAGCTTATTTAATATGGGTTATTAAACCAAAGTTTTCAAGAACGAGTCTAGGGGAGTCCTTCAACATTTTGAAACAAACAGGGGCCTATAATACATATTTAATATTCGGGACTTTATCCGGGGTTATTATTTCGGCGATAGATGTAAACATGATATCAGGTCAATTAGGGACTCATTTAGCAGGAGTGTATACAATAGCTTTTTTTATGGGCACAGTAATCGATGTTCCACGAAGAAGTTTAACTAGTATCATTTATCCCATTTTAAACAAAGCCGTAGTCAATAAAGATGTAGTTAAATATAAAAGCTTGTACCAAAAAGCCAGCGTCAATCAATTTTTAGTTGGTGCTTTTATGTTTTTGATCATTTGGATAAACATAGATGATATCTTTACTATCATACCTAATGGAGAAGAGTTTCGGGCGGGTAAATTAGTAGTTCTCTTCATAGGCTTAAGTAAGGTAGTTGATATGTTGATGGGAGTGAACAGGCAGATAATCGAATTGTCAAGTTATTATCGTTTAAATCTTTTAGTCAATATTATTTTGAGCATTTTAGTTATTGTTCTGAATATGATATTTATTCCATTGGAATCAGAGATTTTCGGAGGAATAAATGGAGTTGCTTTTGCAAGTTTACTTGCATTATTGATTTGTAATCTTCTTTCTTTTACTATTGTTCTGTTGATGGAAAAGATTCAACCTTTCACCTTAGATCATATTAAAATCATCGGGGTGATTATTCTCAGTTTTGTGATTTGCTATTTCATCAGTATTGAAAATCCGATATTGGGAATTTTAGTTAACTCATTGTGCGTGGCGACTTGCTTTTTATCGCTCACTTTGATGTTCAATATATCAGAAGATTTCACCAGTCTTTATCATAACTTAATAGAGAAAGTGTTTAAAAAGTAGATCGCCGTTTTAGATTGTTTTTAATGCTCTACTAGCTTTTCTCAAATCATTTGTATAAAATCTACTTTTAATAGTTTTTTGATTAAATTCGTTTAAAGAAATGAGAAGAACATCATGTTGCAATATTTAGACCTTATTGACCGTAAAGAAAAGTTGTTCGAAGCTGATATACAAGGTAATCGTGTTGCACTTTCCAATAAGGTTCGCGAATCACGTTTTTTAGTGCTAGGAGGTGCTGGTACGATTGGGCAGGCTGTGGTAAAAGAGATATTTAAAAGAAAGCCTAAAAAGCTTCATGTAGTTGATTTAAGTGAGAATAATCTGGTTGAATTGGTTAGAGACATTCGAAGTTCTTTTGGTTATATTGATGGCGAGTTTCGAACTTATGTTTTGGATATTGGCTCCTTGGAATATGATGCATTCATAAAACAAGACGGTCAATACGATTATGTTCTTAATCTTTCAGCCTTAAAGCATGTGAGGAGCGAAAAAGATCCATTCACTTTAATGAGGATGATTGAGGTAAACATTTTAAATACCATTAAAACAATTGATCAGTCGATAGAAGCAGGTGTGAAGAAATATTTCTGTGTATCCACGGATAAGGCTGCAAACCCGGTGAATATGATGGGCGGTTCGAAGCTAATCATGGAAATGTTTTTAATGAAGAAGAGTAGTCAGATTAAAATTTCAACTGCAAGATTTGCCAATGTGGCATTCTCCGATGGTTCCTTATTATTTGGTTTTGAACAACGAATAAAGAAAAGTCAACCCTTGGCTGCACCTTCTGATATCAAGCGATATTTCGTTATACCTGAAGAGTCCGGAGAGTTATGTCTGATGTCCTGTATGTTTGGTGAAAATAGAGATGTCTATTTCCCGAAATTAGATAAAAATCTGCACTTAATCACCTTCGCAGAGATTGGAAAACGCTTCTTAAAAGCTCAAGGATACGAATCACATTTATGTAATACTGAAGATGAAGCTCGCGATAACTTTAAGGATATTATAGCTTTAGGAAAATGGCCGTGTCTATTCTCGCCAAGTAATACAACTGGTGAAAAAGGATATGAAGAATTCTTCACAGCAGAAGAGAAGCTAGATTTTGAGAAACATGAATCCATTGGAATTGTGAAAAATGATCCACTTTATGAAGATGAAAAGTTAATATATTTTTTATCTCAATTAGATAAAATGAGAAAACTGAAATCTTGGAATAAAGAAGATTTGGTTAAATTGTTCCATCATATGATTCCGAATTTTGGACATCAAGAAGTATACAAAAATTTGGATAGTAAAATGTAAATCATGAAGGAAGAATTAGTTAAATACATC
Source organism: Flavobacteriales bacterium (assembly GCA_002707145.1). Next base: position 3,263 of record PAMD01000013.1, read on the forward strand.
AGGAAAATCTACAAGACCCCTGAAGATTTTATTCCTTTGCATGAACCTCGATTTGTAGGAAATGAAAAGAAATATTTAGCTGATGCTATAGACTCTACTTTCGTTTCATCAGTGGGTATGTATGTTGACCGATTTGAAGAAATGATGTGCGAAATCACTGGAGCTAAATATACAATAGCTATTGTAAATGGAACAAATGCACTGCATCTTTCTTTGGTTTTAGCTGGTGTAGAGAAAGGAGACGAAGTCTTGACTCAATCACTTACTTTTATTGCCACGGCAAATGCCATTTCATATTGTAATGCAACTCCTCATTTTGTTGATGTGGATCGAGATACATTAGGCTTGTCACCTTCATTACTAAGAGAGTATTTAAGCGAAATTGCTGAGATACGAGATGGATCATGCTATAATAATCAAACCGGGAAAAGAATAGCAGCCTGTGTGCCAATGCACACCTTTGGCTTGCCTGTGAGGATAGATGAGCTGAAAGAACTTTGCGATGAATACCACATTTCTTTAATTGAAGATGCCGCAGAGTCTATTGGAGCTAGTTATAAAGGACAGCAAACTGGTACGTTTAGTCTGTTTGGTGTGTTTAGTTTTAATGGAAATAAGACAGTTACTGCTGGAGGAGGTGGGGCTATTGTAACTGATGATGAGAAACTTGCTAAAAAGGCAAAACATTTAAGCACTCAAGCCAAAGTGGAGCATGCCTGGGAATACCAGCATGATCATATTGGGTATAATTACAGAATGCCCAATCTTAACGCCGCCTTGGCTTGTGCACAGTTGGAAAACCTAAATCAGTTTATTAAGAATAAACAAGAGCTTTCAGATATGTATCAAAGTTTCTTTGAAGATTATACCAATATTAAGCTTAAAAGAGTAATTGGGAGTGGAACTTCAAATTATTGGCTAAATGCCATAGAGCTAGAGGACAGAGAAAGTCGGGATGAATTCTTAGAATATACCAATACTAAGGGTGTAATGACACGACCGATATGGTCTTTAATGAATAAACTTGAAATGTTTAAAGATTGTCCGAAGAGTGATTTGTCAAATGCTTTGTATTTAGAGGATAGAATTGTTAACTTACCTAGCAGTGTAAGAATATGAAAGATATAGTAATTGTTGGTTCAGGAGGGTTTGCTAAAGAAGTTAAATTTTTACTGAAGGAGATAAATAGATTTTCAGAAAAATGGAATTTCATCGGATATATCGATAAGTCTTCAAGAGATAATGAAGAGGTGATCGGTGATGATAATTATGTACTTAACTCAGAGAAAGAGCTTCACCTTGCTTTTGGTATAGGCGACCCTATATTGATTGCCAAGCTTTCAAAAGTCTTTGCTCAATCTGAAAAAGTAAAGTTCCCCAATCTTATACATCCCAATGTAATTGGTGATTGGCAAAATATAGAAATGGGTATGGGGAATATTATTTGTGCTTCCAATACTTTAACAACAGATATTACTATAGGCAATTTCAATATTTTAAATCTAGCTTGCACAGTCGGCCATGATGCACGAATTGGTTCTTGGAATGTAATTAATCCCACAGTGAATATCTCTGGGGGAGTAGAAATTGGAAATGGGTGTTTAATAGGCACGGGTGCTCAGATTTTACAGAATCTAGAAATTTCCGACAAGGTATTGCTTGGTGCTGGGTCGGTACTTACTAAATCAACCTATGGTAGCGGGACATATTTTGGAATTCCAGCTAAAAAGATTAAATAAGAAATTGATGGCAGTGCATAAAACAATTATAATAGCCGAAGCTGGAGTGAATCATAATGGTGATTTAGCTTTGGCTAAAAAGTTGATTGATGTTGCGGCGGAAGCTGAAGTAGACTATGTAAAATTTCAAACTTTCGTTGCTGAGAAAAATATTGCTAGCCATGCAGAGAAGGCAAGCTATCAAGTGAAAAACACACAAAAACCAGAAGAATCACAATTAGATATGGTCAGTAAATTGGAGCTTTCTGAAGAAGATCATATCGAGTTACAAAAATATTGTTTAGATAGGAACGTAAAATTCTCAAGTACCGCTTTTGATTTTGAAAGTATTGACTTATTAGAGCGTTTGGGAATGGACTTTTTTAAGATTCCATCAGGTGAGATAACAAATTTACCATACCTGCAGGCTGCTGCTGGGTTGAATAAGCCTATTATAATGAGTACAGGAATGGCAAACATACATGAAATAGAGGATGCATTGTCAATCCTTAGGGCTGAAGGATTGCACCAAGATGATATAACAGTTTTGCATTGTAATACGGAGTATCCAACTCCCATGGAGGATGTGAATTTAAATGCTATGAATACTATTGCAAAAGAACTAAATGTCTCCATAGGTTATTCAGATCATACATTAGGAATTGAAGTTCCCATTGCTGCAGTAGCTTTAGGAGCAAAAGTCATTGAAAAACATTTTACACTTGATAGGAAACTCCCAGGCCCTGATCATAGAGCATCTCTTGAACCACATGAGTTAGTGGCGATGGTAGCTGGCATAAGGAATATTGAGAAGGCTTTAGGCACTGGTGTTAAAGAGCCAAGTGAGAGCGAGAAAAAGAATATTGGAATTGCAAGAAAGAGTATCGTTGCATCTTGTGATATTCGAAAAGGTGATTTGTTTACAGAAAAAAATCTAACTACAAAACGACCAGGAACAGGCAGTTCACCAATGAAATGGTATGAGATAATAGGCAAGAAAGCTATTAAGGACTATAAAGCAGATGAGCTGATATGAAAGTAGGTATATTGACAAGTTCTAGAGCTGATTTCGGCATCTATGTTCCTTTGCTCATAGAATTACAAAAGGATGGATTCTTTCAAATACAAATCATTGCATTTGGAACTCACTTGTCTGAAAATCACGGTTACACTCTGCATGAAATAGAAGAAGCTGGATTTGATCAAATTCATAAGATTAAATCTATGCCAAGTGGAGATTCCTCTGCTGCTATTGCTGCAAGTATGGGTGAAACTTTAGGCTTATTCTCTAAATTTTGGAATGAGCATAGCTTTGATCTAGTATTTGCTCTAGGAGATCGTTTTGAAATGTTTGCAGCAGTTAGCGCTGCAAGTCCATTTGGAATTCAAATAGCTCACTTACATGCTGGAGAAACGACTTTGGGAGCAATTGATAATGGCTACAGACACGCTATTTCCTTATTTTCAAAATATCTATTTGTATCAACTGAAGCCTATAAAGAAAGAGCTAAGGAAATCGTTGGTAATGAAGTCGCTATTTATAATGTGGGTGCCTTAAGTATTGATAATTTAAATGAAATTGATTTTCTTACGACCAATAAGTTTTTGACTAAATTTAAAATCGATTTATCTTTACCAACCGTTTTATCTACTTTTCATCCAGAAACAATAGATTTTCAACGAAACAAGGATTATGTGCGTGAACTAATTCTTGCATTTGAAAAAATCATGGATGAGTATCAGATTTTAATTACCTTGCCCAATGCAGATACTATGGGCGCTGTGATTAGAGAAGAGCTATTAAAATTTGGTGAAAAGCACCAGAAAGTCAAAATTGTGGAATCACTCGGTATGCATGGTTATCTTTCTGCCATGAAACATAGTGCTTTTCTTCTTGGTAATTCTTCGAGTGGATTTGTTGAGGCTAGCTTTTTCCCAAAGTTTGTGATTAATCTTGGCAAAAGACAAGAAGGAAGAATTGAAAGTAGTAATATCTTTACGGTTCCCTTTAAAGTTGAGGAGATACTAAATGCAGTTGCTCATTTTAAATCTTTGAAAAAGTTGGACGGAACTAAAGTTTATGGGAAGGGAAATACCGCTCATAAAATTGTTAAAATATTAAAGAATATGTATGACTAATGATGCTATCATAAGCTTCGAATCTTCAATTAAAAAAGCACTTGGAATAATTGATAAGCTATCTGGCAATACGCTGTTCATTGTCAATGAGAATAATCAAGCGATTGGGTCAATTACGGATGGAGATATTAGGAGAGGGCTATTGAATGGTTTTGAGTTGAAAGACTCAGTAACTAAAGTCATGTCTAAAAATTTCAAATTCTTGGCTGAATCTGATTATAGCTTGAAAAAAATTAAGGAATTGAAAGTTTTGAATATCAACTTTGTTCCAGTTTTATCTGCAAATGGTATAATTGTTAGGCTAATTGATTTAAATAAAATTAAGTCAATTCTTCCCTTGGAAGCGGTTATTATGGCGGGAGGGCGAGGCTCACGTTTATCTCCTTTGACGGATAATACACCGAAACCATTATTGAAGATAGGTGGCAAAACTATTATTGAATATAATATAGACCGATTAATTAGTTACGGTATTCGAAAAATATATATTTCTGTTAATTATTTAAAAGATCAATTAATAGAATACATAGGAGACGGATCTTCAAAGGGGATACAGATTGAGTATATAGAGGAAGAAGACATGTCAGGAACGCTAGGCTCAGCTACCTACGTGGATCAATATGGCACATCAGATATCTTGCTTATGAATTCTGATTTACTCACTAATATTGATTTTGAAGACTTATTCGAATGTTATATAAAAAACGATGCAGAAATGGTTGTAGCATCTGTGCCATATGAAGTAAGTATCCCTTATGGCATTCTTGAAACGAATGATGAAAATGTTATTCAATCTCTTCACGAGAAACCTACATATACTTATTATTCAAATGCAGGAATCTATATTATTAAAACATCTTGCTTGAAAGAAATACCTCAACGAAGTTTTTATAATGCTACAGACTTAATAGAAAAATTGATAGAGGAAAATAGACGAGTTGTCAATTTTGCAATCGTGGATTATTGGTTAGATATAGGAAAGCCAAAAGATTTTCAAAAGGCACAACAAGATGTTAATCATATACAATTTTAAATGAAAAATATTCTAATAACTATTTGTGCTAGAGGAGGTTCAAAAGGAATTCCTGGTAAAAATATCAAAGATTTAAATGGTATTCCTTTACTGAATTACTCCATTAAGCATGCATTTGAATTTAAAGATTATATTAGTTCGAATGAATTTCAGGTATCCCTAGCATTATCCACAGACTCTGAGGAGATCAAACAAGTTGCAGCAGAGGCGGGATTAGATTCTGGTTATCTGAGACCTGAAAAGCTAGCTAGCGATTCAGCAGGTAAATTAGATGCAATTAAGGATGTATTATTATATACTGAACAAATTAAAAATATTACTTTCGATTATCTTGTGGATTTAGATGTTTCTGCTCCTATGCGTACCCTAGAAGATTTATTAGAGGCATTTGAGCATTTCAGGAATAATATCGAAACCTTGAGTTTGTTTTCAGTAAGCAAAGCTCATAAAAATCCATATTTTAACTTGGTTGAAGAGGGGCAAGATGGTTATTTCTATCTGTCAAAATCAGGATCGCAATTTCTTTCAAGGCAATCGGCACCCAAAGTTTATGAAATGAATGCATCTTTTTATTTCTACAGAAGACAATTCTTCGATAAAACAAAGCTCTATTTATTTGATAAGTCTTTGATTTATGAAATGAAGCATCAATCATTTGATTTAGATGAGCCAATAGATTTTGAATTCTTGAGTTATTTACTTGACCAGCGAAAGCTTCCTTTTACAATTTGATATGAAAGTTCTAATTATAGGTTTAGGTAGTATTGCCAAAAAACACATTGATGCACTGGAAGAAATTAATCCAGAGCTTATGATCTATGCATATAGATCTATGCCAAATAGTAGTGTATACAAGGATGTTGTCAATCTTAATTCATTTCAAGAAGTGAAGAGCTATAAATTTGACTTTTGTATTATTTCTTCACCCACATTTAAGCATGAACATGACCTTAAGCTACTTGTGGATTTAAAAATCCCATTGTTCATTGAAAAGCCTCTTTCACATAATTTAGATATAAAATACTTGGTCAAGGCATTGAAGGATAGCGGTATCAAGACATATGTTGCCTGCAATTTGAGATTTTTGGAAAGTTTACAGTTTTTAAAGAAGTATTTAGCAGATATTGATAAGTTAAAAATTAATGAAGTAAATGTGTATTGTGGTTCTTATTTACCCGATTGGAGAGCTGATACTGACTTTAAATCAACCTACAGCGCTAATGCTGAGATGGGTGGAGGAGCTCATCTAGACTTGATTCATGAATTGGATTATATATATTGGTTCTTTGGGAAGCCATATAATGTTCATCGGGTTTTACGAAGTACTTCTTCATTGAATATATCCGCAGTTGATTACGCAAATTATACTTTGGAATATGATAACTTTGTAACTAAAGTAAGTTTAAACTATTTCAGACGAGATAGTAAAAGATCTTTTGAGATATTGTTAGCGGATAAGACGATTGAGCTTAACTTATTAAGAAATGAGGTGCACATAGATGGGGACTTGGTTTTTAGTTGCAACCAAGTAGCGTTAGATACCTATAAAGCTCAAATGGAATATTTCATTGAAAACATATCTTCTGAAACTTTTAATGACATTTCAGAAGCTTTTGATGTCCTTAGTATTTGTCTGGAAAAATAAACGTTTAAAATGTTAAAAGGGAAAATTATTATTGTAACGGGAGGAGAAGGTTTACTAGGTCGCGAAATGGTCAAAAACATTCGATCAAAGGGCGGTATTGCTATTAGTGCTGATATCACCAATGAAACAGATTTAGCAGCATGCAATGTGAAGCTTGATATTACAGATGAAAAAGACATTTCTGCTGTTTTCACGGCTATAGAAAAACATTTTGGGAAAATAGATGGCTTGGTAAACAATGCCTATCCCAGAACAAATGATTGGGGGTCAAGTCTTGAAAATACAAGTGCGGAATCATGGCAAAAAAATGTGGATTGGCAAATGAACTCGGTCTTTGTTTGTATTAAGCATATAGTACCTTACCTGAATAAAACAAAAGGCTCAGTAGTAAACATTGGATCAATCTATGGTGTTGTGGGTAATGATTTCACAATTTACGAAAATACAGGAATAGGTACTGCAGCTGCATATTCAGCGATTAAGGGAGGACTAATTAATTTTACACGTTATTTAGCATCCTATTATGGGCCAAAAGGTATGAGGTTTAATATGGTTTCTCCGGGAGGAATTTTTGATAATCAAAACAGCACTTTCGTAAGTCAATACGAGCATAAAGTTCCGATGAAGCGAATGGGTAATCCAGATGACATTGCCCCAGCTGTATCTTTTCTTCTTTCAGAAGATTCGAAATACATTACAGGACATAACTTAATCGTTGATGGGGGATGGACTGCCATATAAGTGCCAAATTTTCAGACTGGAAACATACTTGTGATAAGAATTTGTTATTTAAACTATCTTTATCACTTCAAATTGTTTGAATTAAATATCAATGAATAAACCCCAAGATATAGACGTAATGATATATGCCTTAACAGGCTTGAGTTCTTTGCAAATTGGTCTAACAGGTGAAGTGGTTAAACGAATTGTTAATGAAGGCAAAGACTATCGAATCGTAAAATGTGATAGTGCTTTATATAATTGTCATTTCAACCAATTTCATAATGTTATTGCTTGTGCAAGTTGCCAATCTCGGATGTCATTCATACATGAAAAATCAGGAGTCCAGGTAGGGAATATTTTGAAAATGGTTCGCACGAAACCAGATATTAAGTTTCCTTTTTTTGAAAATTATAAAGAAGTACTAGACTTCGAATACCGCGATATAAATATTGGCAGGGGAGTAGCATCAAGTTTAATTTCGCATTATCGCAACTACAATTTGAGCTCTCATAATAGGAAAGAATATATTGAGTTTGAGCTTAGGAAATCGGCTATTGTTGTAGATAATTTTTTAAGTTTTTTGAAGAAGTTTTCTCCAAAAGAATTTATAATTTTCAATGGAAGGTTTTCGGAGATTCATCCGCTTATTGAAATTTGTAAACAAAAAAATATTTCATTTTCTACAATCGAATCAGGGGCTAAGAATAAGTTTGAGTATTATCCCAATAACCTACCTCATAGTATAGATAATCGGAATGAAAAAATGCATTTGTTATGGAAGAAAGCAGATCCAAATAATCGAGAAGCTATAGGCCATGATTGGTTTAAAAAGAAACGTCAAGGTGATGAAACTTATGAACGTTCATTCAAGTCTGATGGAGCAAAAAATGATTTAATACCAGATCTAATCGAAAAAGGTAAGGAGAATGTACTGATTTTGAATTCCTCAGAAGATGAACTTAAAGTGATTAAAGAATGGCAGCATGGTTTCTATGAAAATCAGAATGATGTTATTGTTGAACTAATGAAGAAGTACAAGGGGAATAACAACTATAATTTTATTCTTAGAATACATCCAAACCTTAAAGCCGTAAAGAATCAGCAGACACAAGAATTGGCTACATTTAATTTCCCTAATCTTAAAATTATAAAAGCAGATGTTTCTCTAGACACTTATTCCCTTATAGACCAAGTGGACAAGGTGCTAGTTTTTGGTTCTCTGACGGGTATCGAAAGCACCTATTGGGGTAAGCCTACTGTTCTCTTTGGCAAGTCTTTTTATTACCATTTAGATGTTGTACATAAGCCTACAAACTATGCTGAATTATTTGAATTAATCGATCAAAAAGAATTGAAGCCATTCCCGCAAGAGAATTGTTTGATTTATGGTCATTATTTCGCCACATATGGGCATGATTTAAAATGGTTTGTGCCTAGGGGGAAATCCGAATCTCTTTTTATGGGGGAGAAGATACCTGTTTTCAATGTCAATGCTGGTATTAACTTGTTTAAATATATTGGTAGTTTCCCTCTATGGAATAAAGCAATTAAAGCTGCATATAAGCGAAAATTTAATATGAGCGATATCCTTCGATATCGAATGTATAACTAGCTTAAATAGGGTAGCCGTGCTCTTCAAGCTTTAATCCATATTTATGAATAAGTTTGCGATTATCTTCTTTGTATCGCTCTTGAATTATCTTCATATTTTTCTTATTCAGAAAACTTTTCTTCTTACATATTTTAGCTAACAAATAAGGGTCTAAAAATCTTTGCAGGAGGTAACGAAAATAAAATGTGCGCACAAAGTGCGGTAGCAAGAAGTTAGATGGTCTATGGTGACTTCTTATAAAATGGTTAACAAAGCGGAGCAACTTAACACTACAATTCGTAATGGAAATATTAGCGGTTTTAGGATTGAGTTTCTCTTTATTTGGCTCGTACTTACTACTAGTAAAATCTTCAATTTTCTTTATCGTTTCTTGTTCGTTCTTATATAATTCTTCGTTCAGTAAAACAAGTACATTTTCTTCGCCAAATAAGTTTTTATAAAATTTAATAATTCTATAAAAATTTAAGTGTTTTAAATTAAAGGAAAATCGCCATTCCTTGATAAAGAAATCGAAACTAGCTACGCCGCCTTCTTGAATATATTGTCGATAAATAGAATCAAGCAAAGTGGCTTGATTTCGTATGGTGATTATAATTTTGTTAGCACCAATTCGCTTTAGATTTTCGGCTAAAGAAACCTTGCCCAGACCAGTCATATAGAAAAGGGGGCCAAGTAAATTTTCATTCGAGTATAATATATTCGACTGATTGGTAGACTTAATTCTTTCTTTAAAAGCGTAAATATCAAGATCTATACTTGAGTCCTTCTAGAAGATCCTCGCCATTCATGTACCCATGAAAGTCTATTCCTTTTAGGTTTGGGAATATCTTTTTTTGTAAAAAGGTTGTTCCTGTTTTATGATAACCAATATGAACAATCATATTCTTAATAGAATTCGTTTGTAAACTGTTTAGGCTTGTAATACATCATCCTTTTTAAATAAATGATATATGTTTGCAAAAAGAATAAGAATAGTAAATAAACCAAAACCCAATGCTATCCATCTACCTTTGAAAAAACTTTCAGGCTTGCATTCAAAAACAACTTTATGCAAACCACTGGGTACTTTTAATGAGCGTAGTAAATAATTTGAACGAATAATATCAACTTCATTACCGTCAATATAGGCCTTCCACATTTCATTATCCGTAAACATTTCAGAAAATACTGCCAGATTGTTACCACTTGAAAAAACTTCGTACTCTATTCTATCCGGGTGGTAACTGGTATATTTGATGTAATCGCTTGAGGAGGTGTTAAAATCTAAATCTGCTAGAATTTCCTTAAACTCTCCTTCATGTATGACTGCAGTGTTCTTGAGATTCAAATCACTCATCGCTTCTATTTCTTCATCTGGATTTTGAACATATTTAAGCTCATTAACAACCCAGCCAATACCATTTGCCTGATTGTTTACGGCCAGTTTTCCGTCTTTTTGAATGATATATTTTGTGTTTAGCATATTTAATACACCCATGTCAAATCTAGCAATATGCTTCTCTATAACATCTTGATACCTTCTTTGTTTTAAAGGACTGTATCCACCTATAGTGTTGTGGTAATATGAAGTTTTTCCAGAATTGAAGGTATTAATGGAAAGATCCAAAACCCTGTAATCTTCACGATTTTTTTCTGGGGCAAGAATCTCTTTATCGATATTTCTCGAATTATAGAGAGCAGATATTTGCCCCGAGTTTTTATAAAGGTCCCAACTGTAGTATCTTTTGTTAACAGTAAGTAAATCAAATAATGTTAATACTATTATACCAATTACAAGTGCGGAATATTTGATTTTACCGTTTACATACAATACAATGAGAGTTATAACCATAGCTATTAATGCAATAGCTCTTTTTCCATCACTCCGTAAAAAATCTTTTCTAGCTTGAACGAAATCACTTACATCTGCTCCTTGAGCCGCTAAGTTTTGATCAATTTTAGAACTGAAATCATAAAAGTAAGGCATGATGAAAGTTGCAAATAGCAAGAAGACTAAGAATCCGCCCATAGCATAAAACAATTTCTTGCCTAATTCATTTTTAAACTCTTTATCATCAAGTTTATAGAGAAAGGCCATAGAAACAACAGGAATCACAAAAACCGTTACACTAAGAATGGATTGAGGCGCTCTGAACTTATTGTACATAGGCACAAAGTCAAAGAACAAACGTTGAAACCATTCTAAATTACTACCAAACGATAGCAAGACAGAAAGTAAAATGGCAAAAGATAATCCGATAGTCCATTTTGTACGATAGAATATCAAAGTCATTACTAAAAAGAAAATTGATATTACTCCAAGATAAGTGGGCGCTACAGAAAAGAAGTCCTTCCAGTATAATGGTGCTGCTTCAATTTTGTATTTTTTATACAATGGAGAGTCTTTTGAAATTTTCTCTGCATATGATCCACCTGTAAAGCCAGGGATGATAGCTGTCATCATATCTGGAAAGCTATTACTCCATTGCATCGCATATTCCCAATCCAATCCACTGGACTTTTTCTCTGTGTTTGTCTCGGTAGCTGGTGAGCTTAAAATTTTATCACCCCGCATGGAAATCTCAAGATGAGAATTCATATTCCACAACCTATCAGCATTACTTCCTAAACCAATAACTACGCTAATTAGTCCTACAATAATTAATTTTCCAAGATATTGATACTCTTTTCCCTTGATAAGGTAGATTAATTGAATAAGAAAAAATGGAGTCATCATCAAGAATAAATAATAACTCATTTGTGGATGTCGGGTATACACACTGAAGCCAATTCCTAAAATCAGAAGTAATGCTCCTTTCAACAAGCTTTTCTCTTCAAATAAAGCATAGAATCCCCATAGGATCAAAGGGATGAAAACAAGGGTATATATTTTTGATTCATGACCTTCCTTGTATAATATTATATTGGTTAAACTAAAGGTAATACTGACTGCCATTAAGAAACTAAGTAGCCACGAAAAGCCCATGCCTCTTGCAAGAAAATAGCTTAACAAAAGACTAATCATGAAAATCATAGCTCCTTTTGACTTTAAAATACTTTGAAGCGTAGAGGCTATGGTATGGTAAATATTAAGTTTAGAAACACCGGAGTATAATGAGGATGTACCGGCAAAAATACCGGGATTCCAGATTACAAATTTATCGATATCTTGAGTTTCAGCATAGACACGTCTGGCTTGATTGTTGGAAATCGATTGACCACGATCTGAACCCATAATTCTCTCCCCTTGAAATTCAGGTAGAAAATAGACCAATCCTAAAAGAATAAGAGCAAGGATAGGAATAAAAGTTTGTAATTTACTTGTTAGGTTTTTTTTGTCGCTTTTATTAGATTTACTATCCATAAATGTTGTTATTTTACAGGCTAATCAGTAGAGCGCAAATATAAATATAATAATGAAAGATAAGGTTTCGAGGAGAGAATATTATTTCTTGCAACAGGATTATACTACGGCTAGATTTATAGTGCCATATATTGAGAAGTATAAGAAGGTAGACTCTTCGATTAGAGTGTTGGAAATCGCTTGCGGAGAGGCAGGGAATTTGAAGTTTTTTGTTGATTTAGGTTGCGAAGTAGTTGGGGTTGATTACAATGATGATAAAATAGAAAAAGGGAAGATTTATCTTAAGAAGCATACTAAAGATGTTTTGAAACTAAAATTGATTTCTAGTAATATTTATGATGTCAATCCAGCAAATATTGGTTTGTTTGATGTAATTATACTCAGAGATGCTATTGAACATATTCCCAATCAAGCAAATTTTATCAAATTCTTACATCAGTTTATTAAAAAAGACGGAGTAGTATTTTTTGGTTTTCCTCCTTGGTATATGCCTTTTGGTGGACATCAGCAAGGATGCAAATCTTTTTTGAAAAAGGTACCTTACTTCCATTTATTGCCGAAACCATTATATAAAGCTGTGTTACAATTATTCGGTGAATCGCCG
>PAMD01000014.1 GCA_002707145.1 Flavobacteriales bacterium
CCCCATGCGGCAATAGTCATCATTCCTCCTGTCCAATCTGCGGCACCTGCACAATTAGGCTCACCATCTTGGCTAAGATAAAATAACCCCATACTGGTTCCTTCTAAAATATTTTGAGAACTTACAAAGGCTTGAGTAAGAACAATAGTCATATTATTCCCTGTATTGATATAAGAAAAATCTAATATTGGACAATTTGATGAATTATCATATTCACATGAGCCATCGTCTGAAGTCGCTTCACTATTGTAGTTGAAAGCTGTCATATCCATACATCCTGGAACATCTGGACTAACTGTGCCTCCTCCTGAACAATTTAAGGTCACACTTGAACTAAATAAGGGAATAAATGAATTTGTAGTATAACTTAAATCATCTGTGCTTATATCATATAAATCATTTCCATTTACCAATTGAAGAGTAAATGACTCTCCCGACATTGCACCGTCTGACTCAGGAGTTATAGAATCATCTCCCCAAACTGCGATACTTCCTTGACTACCATCTGTAGAAGCTGATCCAACAACTAATCCTGATTCAGTAATAGCTACAACATATGCACCACTCAGGTCTGGATAATCAGTGAAAAAACTAGACTGAAATAGTATGGTCATATTTGCTCCAGTATTACCCGTAAACTCCAAAGGTAAATCGCACTGTGAAAAAGCTGTATTTATTTGACTTAGAAATAATATTGAAGCTAAAAGTAAATTTTTACATTTCATAACGTACATTTTATTTTTTGCAAATATAAGAATTTAGAATTATAACACTAGCTCCTATCTCAAAACATGAGATTAAGTTAAAGAAGTAAATTTAAATTTATACATTTAAAAAATATGAGTTATTCCATTATAAAATATATTTAAACTTGCTAATCATCGATCTTATAAAAAACTTAAACATCAAATAGGCTAAGTTTAACTTGTCTGCAATAATCTTAAAATTTAAACTATTCAAATTAGAATTAAATAATAATTGATTAGAACTTACAACCATTACTCTAAATAATACAGACAAAAAAAGTTATATTTGGGAGCTAAAAAAATCTTTAATCAGGAGCAAATGATTGATATTAGTTTACCAGACGGAACAGTAAAAAAATATCCCACAAACACATGTGCTATGGAGATAGCTGAAGGTATAAGTAGTGGTTTAGCCCGCAATGTTTTAGCAGCTGAAGTTGATGGTGTCATTTGGGACGCTAACCGAGGTATCACCTCGAATGCTTCTGTAAAACTTCTCACTTGGAATGACGAAGCTGGTAAAAATACACTTTGGCATTCCGCAGCTCATCTTTTAGCTGAAGCATTAGAAGCTCTTTATCCGAATATAAAACTAGCAATTGGACCTCCGATTGAAAAAGGTTTCTATTATGATATAGACTTTGAAGATTATAACTTTTCTTCTGATGATTTCGAAAAAGTAGAACAGAAGATGATCGAATTGGCTAGAGAAAAAAACACGTTTAAGCGTATCGACATATCTAAATCTGACGCAATTGCATACTTTAAACAAAAAAAAGACTCTTATAAATTAGAACTGATTGATAGTCTGGATGATGGATTCATCACACTTTACAAGCAGGGAAAATTTACAGATTTATGCAGAGGACCTCATATTCCTCACACAGGGTTTATAAAAGCGATTAAACTTTTGAGTACAGCAGGGGCATATTGGAGAGGAGACGAGAAAAACAAACAACTTACAAGAATATATGGTACTGCTTTCCCAAAAAATAAAGAATTAGTAGAATATCTCGAATTGCTTGAGGAGGCTAAAAAAAGAGATCACCGAAAACTAGGAAAAGAAATGGAGTTGTTTACATTTTCTCAAAAAGTAGGTCAAGGCTTACCCCTTTGGCTACCTAAGGGAGCAGCTCTCAGAGAAAGACTTGAAAACTTCCTTAAAAAAGCACAAGTAATCGCAGGATATGAACCTGTCATTACGCCTCATATTGCTAACAAAGACTTGTATGTCTGTTCTGGTCATTATGAAAAATATGGAGAGGATTCTTTTCAACCTATCAAGACACCAAATGAAGGCGAAGAATTTTTCCTAAAACCTATGAATTGCCCCCACCACTGCGAAATCTATAAAAGCAAACCTAGATCATATAAAGATCTTCCAATTAGATATGCCGAGTTTGGAACGGTTTATAGATATGAGCAAAGCGGCGAACTACATGGGTTAACTCGAGTTAGAGCATTCACTCAAGATGATGCACACTTATTTGTGAGGCCGGAGCAGGTCGAAGAGGAGTTTGAAAAAGTAATTGATTTGGTATTATACGTATTCAAAGCCTTAGGATTTGAAAACTTCACCGCTCAAGTATCTCTTCGAGACAAAATAAAACAAGAAAAATATATTGGTTCGGATTCTAATTGGGATCTAGCTGAAAATGCAATCATTAATTCTGCGAATAAAAAAGGACTTCAAACGGTTGTAGAATATGGAGAAGCAGCCTTTTATGGTCCTAAATTAGACTTCATGGTGAAAGATGCATTAGGTCGATCCTGGCAATTAGGAACTATTCAAGTTGATTACAATTTACCAGAACGATTCGAATTAGAATATACCGGAGCAGATAATAAAAAACATAGACCAGTAATGATTCATAGAGCTCCATTTGGATCAATTGAAAGATTTGTAGCAGTATTACTGGAACATTGTGGTGGAAAATTTCCTCTTTGGTTAACTCCAGATCAAATTTGTATCCTCCCTATTAGCGATAGATTTATGGAATATAGCAAGGAAGTTTTAAATTTGCTTAAAATTTCCGATATTCGCGCCGAGATTGATTCACGCAATGAAAAAACCGGAAGGAAAATTCGAGATGCTGAAATAAGAAAAGTACCCTTTATGTTGATCGTGGGTGAAAGAGAATCTCAAGAAAGAAAAGTGTCAGTAAGAAGGCATGGTGGAGAGAACCTAGGTAGCATAAGCCTAGATGAATTTATAGCTATTGCTAACAAAGAAATGTATGAAAATGTTGACGAATTTAATGTTTAACTTAAAGTATAGGAGAAACAAGCTATAGCAATTAGAAGAAGAAGAAGTCGAGGTCCCGGCCGCGTCATAAGAGAAAATGCTCACAATATCAACAGAGCTATCAAAGCACCCGAAGTTAGGCTGACAGCAGGTGAAGGAATAGATGAAGGTGTTTACCCCACACGTAAAGCTATAGAAATGGCCGACCAAATGGGATTAGATCTTGTTGAAATTGCTGCAAAAGCTAGCCCTCCAGTTTGTCGAATTGTCGACTATAATAAGTTTCTATACGAACAAAAAATGCGTCAAAAGGAAATGAAATCTAAGGCTTCGAAAGTAGTCATTAAAGAAATTCGATTTGGCCCCAACACTGACGAACACGATTTTGATTTCAAATTAAAACATGCTAAAAAATTCTTGTCAGATGGATCAAAACTCAAAGCATTTGTATTCTTTAAGGGACGTTCTATATTATTTAAAGACAAGGGTGAAATTTTATTATTGCGCTTTGCTCAGGAATTAGAAGACATAGGCAAGGTAGAACAATTACCAAAACTGGAGGGTAAACGAATGATTATGTTTATCAGCCCAAAAAAAAAGTAACAAACTCATATTTAGGAAATAAAAGAGGATAAATCATGCCAAAAATGAAAACAAAATCCAGTGCTAAAAAGCGATTTAAGCTTACGGGTACTGGTAAAATCAAAAGAAAGCACGCTTTCAAAAGTCATATTCTAACCAAGAAGTCGACAAAACAAAAGCGTAACCTTACCAAATCAGGTTTGGTTCACGATGCAGATGTACCTAATATTAAACAACAATTATGCATGTAATGCACAATTAGAGTTTATTAATTAACCCTGTATTCAGTCATAAGAGTTTATTAAAACCGCTGCATACAAAAAAATTAAAACACTATGCCTAGATCAGTAAATCATGTCGCCTCAAAAGCGCGACGTAAAAAAGTCATCAAACTTGCCAAAGGTTACTTTGGAAGAAGAAAAAATGTTTGGACAGTTGCAAAAAATGCTGTTGAAAAAGGTTTGCTTTACGCATACCGTGATAGAAAAGTAAAGAAACGAACCTTTAGATCTTTGTGGATTCAAAGAATCAATGCAGGTGCTCGTCTCTATGGAATGTCATATTCCCAATTTATGGGGGGTATTCACAAAAATAATATCGAATTAAATAGAAAAGTTCTTGCCGACTTGGCAATGAACCATCCTGAAGCATTCAAAGCAGTTGTAGACAAAGTAAAATAGTACAAAACCCTTCCTAAATCATTTAAAAGGGAGCCTAAGGGCTCCTTTTTTTTTGAAATGAAACAAAAAATCTGCTAGTTTGAATTTGTAGATTTTAATCTAGATAGCCCTTCTATAGAGGGAAGGTAGGCAGGATCAAACATCAAACTAGTTCTATAATCTGACTCTGATTTCAAGAATTCATCCATTAACTCATAAGTATATGCTCTTCCAAAATAAGCTTCTAGAAAAGAAGCATTCAGACTAATGGCACTAGAAAAGTACTTTACTGCACTTTTATAATCCTCAGTAAATACTGCAATAACTCCTAAATTATGTAAAGATAGTTCGTGGGAGGAATTCAATTCTAAAACACGAAGATATGCTTGGGTAGCTTCATCAAAGAAACTCAGTGACTGGTAGAACATAGCTACCTTATAATGAACATCAAATCGATTTGGTTTCAATCGAAGAGCAGAATTAAAGTAATCAATCGCAAGAAGATCTTTTCTAGAAGAATAAATGACGCCCAATTGGTCATAAGCTTTAAAAAGATCTTGATCTTCGTTGATAGCAGATTGAATATACTTAATTGCTTTAGTTGTATCTAGTCTCATCAAGGCATAATTACCAGTAAGAAAAAGAGCGTAAGAATTTTTTGGATCAAAATCCAAAATTTCGTTTAGGAGATTTTGACCTTTCTTTAACTCTCCAATTGCTAAGAACATTTCAGCTAGGTTGAGTCTACAATCAATATTTCTAGAATCGAGATCTGTGCAAGTTAGCCAACAATCTCTAGCTCTTCTTGATTCTTGTTTAGAAAAATTTAAGACCCCCAACTTAAACCAATATTTAGTATTTTTTGGATCTAATTTCACCGTTCTTTCTAAATCAATAGAACCTAAATTCAATTCATTATTTTTAAGACGTAACTCCGCTCTCTGAAAATACAAATCTGCATTCAAACTATCCAATTGAATTAAAGTAGAGAGAGAATCAATCTTTTGACTAGGAGAAAGTGAGGTGCCAGATTCAACAATCACAATTTTGTCATTATTACCGGATTGACAAGCACAAAACAAGAGACTAAAAGTAAAAGCAATAAATAATTTGATTTTAACCATACTTTACCAAAAAAGAAATTAATTAGATTGAATTTGTTCAACTATTTTGGTCTCTAATTCTTCTGCAAGCTCAATATTATCTGATAGCAAACGCTTTACAGCATCACGTCCTTGTCCAAGTTTAGTATCTCCATAACTAAACCAAGAACCACTTTTCTTGACAACACCATACTCTACACCCAAATCCAGAATCTCCCCCACCTTAGAGACTCCTTGACCATACATAATATCAAATTCTGCTTTACGGAAAGGAGGAGCAACCTTATTTTTAACCACTTTGACTCGGGTACGATTTCCAATCACATTATCTCCATCTTTTAGCTGGGTACTGCGTCGAATATCCAAACGGACAGAAGCATAAAACTTCAATGCATTCCCTCCAGTAGTGGTCTCTGGATTACCAAACATTACACCAATTTTTTCTCTCAATTGATTGATGAACATACAAGTACAACCAGTCTTAGATATAGAGGCTGTTAGCTTTCTTAGCGCTTGGGACATTAAACGAGCATGAAGACCCATTTTTGAATCTCCCATTTCGCCTTCTATTTCACTTTTTGGAGTCAGAGCTGCTACGGAATCAATGACAATAATATCTACGGCACCAGAACGAATTAAATTATCGGTAATTTCGAGAGCTTGCTCACCTGAATCAGGTTGTGCAATAATCAGTTCGTCAATATTAACTCCTAAATTTTCGGCATAAAAACGATCAAATGCATGTTCTGCGTCAATAAATGCTGCAATTCCTCCATTTTTTTGCGCTTCGGCAATAGCATGAATAGCTAAAGTTGTCTTTCCAGAAGATTCCGGACCGTATATCTCAACTACTCTACCCTTGGGGTATCCGCCAATCCCTAAAGCCAAGTCTAGACCTAAAGATCCGGAGGAAATACTAGCAACATCTTCTGCAGCACTGTCTCCCATTTTCATAACAGCACCTTTGCCATATGTTTTCTCCAACTTGTCCATTGTAAGTTGAAGTGCTTTTAATTTAGCTTCTCTTTCCTTCTCCATAATAATCTATTAATTAATTTCTTTAACAAAAGAACAAATTCTTTGTGTCAATTTGTGTCACAACAATGTTAATATGAATCTAAAATTTGCTTTGCATGGTCTTTAGTCTTGACTTTATCAAAAACTCTCTCAATGTGACCATCTTCGCTTATCACAAAGGTTGTTCTGTGAACTCCATCATATTTCTTACCCATA
This sequence comes from Flavobacteriales bacterium, assembly GCA_002707145.1. The sequence continues at coordinate 6,569 of PAMD01000014.1, forward strand.
AATTTCTTAGGACCCCATACGCCATAAGCCTCAATAAGCTCTTTTTTAACATCGGCAATAAGCTGAAAAGGCAAATCATACTTCCCGATAAACTTTTGATGCGATTGAGAAGAGTCGGGACTAACCCCTAAAACAACAAAACCTTTACTTATGAGGAGATCATGATTTTCTCTTAAGTTACAAGACTCTATAGTACACCCGGGAGTCATGTCTTTTGGATAAAAATATAAAATCACTTTTTTGCCTAAAAAATCTGTCAAAGAAACTGATTGTTCATATTCATCTAAGGCATTAAATTCAGGAGCCTTATCTCCTTGCTTTAAAGTTGTCATATAGCTAAATTATTTATTCAAAAATAAAAAATTGCCTCATTTTATTGAATCAAACAAGGCACTACTTATCAACAAAAAGCCAAAGCTTATGATTCAATTGTTTAGAACGACAAAAGAGCTTAATAATTTGCTATTTACCTGGACAGAAGATGAAGCATAATTCAAAACACAAGCTAAAGCTATTTTAGATGGACTATGTTTTTTTACGCATGTATTTTTTTCGGAATCTGACAGCCGAAATCTGTCTTTCAGAGTAGAAATTTTAGCCATAAACAAAGTTTTTTATTTGCATAACGACTAAAATGAATTAATATTATGCAGACAAGTTAATTTGATGCTTTTCCTGAAGCTTGCGAAGGTTGATTATGGCATAGCGCATTCTTCCAAGCACAGTATTTATGCTAATTCCTGATTCTTCAGAAATTTCTTTGAACGACATTGAGGAGAAATAACGCATCTCTAAAACCTCTCTTTGATTTAGAGACAAATAACCTATCAAAACATTTAAATTTTTAAACATTTGCGCTTTAAACAAAATATCTTCTTTACTCTCTACCTCTTGAGCTAAAATATCAAAAACATCAAAATCATCAGTGGAACGAACCATCCGGCTGCGAGCATTCCTCCTAAAGTGGTCCATTATCATATTATGAGAAATTCGCATCAACCAGGAGATAAACTTCCCCTCCTCGTTATATTTTCCCTCACGGAGTTTATCAATGACCCTAATGAAGATATCTTGAAAAAGGTCATTGGCCAAATCAACGTCTTTGACTTTTGATAAAATAAATGAAAAGACTTTGTCTTTGTGACGTAAAATTAAATGTTCTATAGATAAAGGGTCCCCAGATAAAAAGGCACTAACAAGTTTTGAATCGGAAAGATTTTGTAAAGACATAGGCTACCATTTAAGTTTAAATTATAAATAAAAAGGTAGAAGTGTCTTATACGCGTTTTTTTATATTAGTATTATTGCAAATATAGTAATTTTTAATAATCAATCCAAAACATCAAATGCTTACCTAAATTAATTTCATAATTTTGCAATAATGAAATCCGTACTTTATGAATAAATTTGAAAATCTTGACCCTAAAAAACATATCCTTATTAAGGGGGCTAGACTTCATAACCTTAAAAATATCGATCTTGCAATTCCACGCAACAAACTTGTTGTAATCACTGGACTTTCTGGATCTGGAAAATCCACCTTAGCGTTTGACACTTTGTTTGCTGAAGGACAAAGAAGATACGTTGAAAGTCTTTCTTCCTATGCACGACAATTTCTTGGAAGACTTAATAAACCCGAAGTAGATAGTATCAAAGGAATTTCTCCAGCCATCGCTATTGAGCAAAAAGTAAACTCAAAGAATCCTAGATCGACTGTAGGAACAAGTACAGAAATATATGACTATATAAAGTTACTATTTGCTAGAATAGGAAAAACCATTTCCCCTACTTCTGGTAAAGAAGTAAAAAAACATTCTGTAAAAGATGTGGTAGACTTTATTAACCAGAAAAGTGAAGGGACAAAAATTCTCATACTCTCTCCTACCCAACTGGGAAATCGTGAACAACAACTTTATTTAAACATGCTTCTCCAGCAAGGGTATCATCGAATTAAGAATAAAGGAAAGCTTGTTCGTATTGAAGAAATCATTGAACAAGATATTAAACTCGACAAGACATTTTACTTAATCATTGATCGAATAAAAACAAAAAATGAATCTAGCTTTATAGAACGACTCTCAGACTCCATTCAGACTTCTTTCCATGAGGGTAAAGGGTCTTGTATAATTGAATTTATTGATAGTAAAGAAACCAAATCGTTTAGCAATCGGTTTGAAGAAGAAGGGACAAATTTTGAAGAACCAAGTGTAAATCTATTTAGTTTTAACAATCCCTTTGGAGCCTGCAAAACCTGTGAAGGATTCGGAAGTATTATGGGAATAGACAAAGAACTTGTAATTCCTAACACTGGACTTTCAATTTATGAAGACGCTATCGCTTGTTGGAAAGGAGATACACTTGGAAAGTATAAAGATGATCTTGTTTTTCATTCCGAGCAATGGAATATCCCTATTCATAAGCCTTACTTTAGTCTGAGTGAAAAACAAAAAAACTTCATTTGGAATGGCAACAAAGAGTTCCTAGGGATTCATAAGTTCTTTTCCAGAATAGAAAAGAAAAACTACAAAATCCAAAATAGAGTTTTACTTTCAAGATACAGAGGTAAAAGTGTCTGCAATAAATGCCATGGCAGAAGACTTCGACCAGAGGCAAATTTCGTTCAAGTAGATGGAATTACACTTTTTGAAATGATTGATCTGCCCATTAACGAACTTAGCCTTATTTTCCAAAATCTTAAACTAAACAAACACGATTATGAAATCGCAAGAAGACTCCTACTTGAAATTCAAAATAGAATTCAATTTTTAATGGATGTTGGGCTTGGTTACTTGAATATAAATCGAAGGTCTTCAACTCTGTCGGGGGGAGAATCTCAGCGTATCAATCTAGCTACATCTCTAGGAAGTAGCTTGGTGGGGTCCATGTATATTTTAGATGAACCCAGCATAGGTCTTCATCCAAAAGACTCAGAGAGGCTCATTAAAATATTAAAGAACCTTAGAGACATTGGCAATACAGTCATTGTCGTAGAACATGATGAGGATATAATGAAAGCTGCTGACATGATTATTGACATTGGTCCAAAAGCGGGAATACATGGAGGAGAAATTATGTTTCAAGGACACTACAATAAAATTAAAAATGAAATAAAAAGCCTTACTTCTCAGTATTTAAATGGGCGAAAAAAAATTGATATTCCAAAAAAAAGAAACTGGACTGACAGCATTCAAATTAATGGAGCCCGCCAACATAATCTTAAAAACATTACGGTTGCTATTCCACTTAATATACTGACCGTTATCAGTGGGCTGAGTGGTTCTGGAAAAAGCACTTTAATCAAAAATATCTTTTATCCAGCATTAGTTAAAGCTTTAGGAGGTTATGGAAGTAAATCAGGTCAATTTGATTCTATATCTGGAGAAATAAATAAAATCGATTCCGTTGAATTTGTTGATCAAAACCCTATTGGCAGATCTTCTAGATCTAATCCAGTAACCTATCTAAAAGCATACGATGATATACGAAATCTATATGCAAAACAAGGATTATCTAGCGCCCGAGGATATAAGGCAAAACATTTTTCTTTTAATACAAATGGAGGTAGATGCGAAGAATGTTCTGGGGAAGGAGAAGTGACTATAGAAATGCAATTTATGGCGGATGTTCATTTAATTTGTGAGCACTGTAATGGAAAGCGATTTAAAGATGAAGTACTGGATATCAAATTCGAAGAAAAAAACATTTCTGACATATTACACATGACTGTAAATGAGGCTATTGTTTTTTTCGAAAATGCTAAACAATCAAAAATATCAAAAAGACTAAAACCCCTTAAAGATGTTGGACTCGGATATATTCACCTAGGACAGTCATCCTCCACATTAAGTGGTGGAGAGGCGCAAAGAGTCAAACTAGCTTCTTTTTTAGGGAAAGGAAAAAATCAAGGTCAACAGATTTTCATTTTTGATGAGCCAACAACAGGTCTTCATTTTCACGACATTAAAAAATTATTAAAATCTTTTAATGAGCTGATTGAAAATGGACACAGTATTATTGTTATTGAGCACAATTTAGATGTTATAAAATCTGCTGACTGGCTTATTGACCTAGGAAAAGAAGGAGGAGATAACGGGGGTCAATTAATCTTTGAAGGAAAACCTATTAATGCAACCAAATGCAAAGAAAGTTATACTGGACAATATCTAAAAGACAAGTTTGTGTCCAAAGCACAAATCAACTAAATTGCAATTGAAACAATTTATTGTAAAGTCCTTTTTTCTGGATTAATTCTGAATGACTTCCAGACTCTATTATTCGTCCTTCATCCATAACCAAAATTTTATCTGCATTCTGAATAGTTGCTAACCTATGTGCAATGACAATAGATGTTCTTTCTTCTGTTAACTTATTGACTGCATGCTGAATAAGCTCCTCAGTTTCCGAATCCACTAATGAAGTGGCCTCATCTAGAATCAAAACACTAGGATGGCAAACATATGCTCTTAGGAAAGCGATCAATTGACGTTGTCCAGAAGAAAGCATGACCCCTCTTTCTCGGACATTATAATTTAATCCTCCTGGTAGTTTATCGATCAAAGACTCTAGCCCTATTGCCTCAGCAGCTTCGAGAACCTCTTCCATCGGAATATCTTTATCTAACACAATATTTTTATAAATAGAGTCAGAAAACAAGAATACATCCTGCAAGACTAAAGCTAAATGACTTCTAAGAGATTGAATATCATATTCCATAATATCTTTTCCATCAAGGAAAACAGTCCCAGCATCTATTTTATAATAACGAAGTAGGAGATTAATGATAGAACTTTTTCCGGAACCAGTCAATCCAACCAATGCAAGTGTTTTCCCTGCTTCTATATGAAAATTAATATCATGTAAAACAAGTTGATCTTCCACATAGGAAAAATGAATATTTTCAAATTTCACATCTCCTCGAACTAGACTAGGAATAAAGGTTCCATTGGGCAATTGATGTTCATCGGTGTCAATAATTTTAAATACTCTACTTGCAGCAATAATACCTCTTTGTAGGACATTAAATCTATCAGCTAAATGTCGAACAGGACGAAAAAGCATATTGATTAATAATATAAAAGAAAGCATAAGACCAAGACTCACTTCACCTCCTAGAAGTATATCTAAACCTCCAAACCAAACCATTGAACCCAAAGAAATAGCACTCATGATTTCAATTAAGGGAAGGAAAATAGAGAAATGCCAAATAGCCCTAATTGTAGCTGACCTGAAGGTCGCATTTACTTGTTGAAAACTCTCTAACTCATCATTTTCTCTATTAAAAATTTGAACTATTTTCATTCCAGAAATATGTTCTTGCACAAAAGTATTTAATTTAGAAATAGCAGAGCGCTCATCCTCAAATGCACTCTTCATTGCTTGCTGAAAATATTTTGTGATCCACAACAATACTGGAAAAATAGCCAAAGCGACTAATGTCAAAAATAAATCTCTCGAAAACATCCATATTACAATGACCATAATCTTAAATAAATCACTAAAAATCACCAAAATTCCTTGCGAAAAAATCTCTGCTATTGTTTCTATATCAGACACTGAACGCGTCACTAAAACACCAATGGGAGTATGATCAAAATACTTAAGTCTAAAAGAAAGTATTTTTTTAAATAACTTTTGGCGAATATCTCTAATTACGGATTGTCCAATCCAATTTGCCATGAAAACAAAAAAGAATTGAAACAAGGATTCTAAACACAGAAGACCAACCATGATTAGAGTAAAATTTAATAGCATTTCGGGATTTCGTCCAAGAATATAATTATCTACTGTATATTCAATCAGAATAGGTCTACCAACAGATATTACTCCTAACAATATACTGGCAATAATGCTGATCACAAAAATAAATCTGTATGGCATAACATAATTCAACACTCTAGACAGAAGTCTAAAATCTAGCACAGGTATTTTCTGATCATCGCTCATAGACAAGTTCTTTGGGGTATTCAATATGTACCAAATACAAACCTTGAGCAGGTGCTGACACCCCAGCATGGGTTCGATTTTTTCTGGCAACGATGTCCTTAAATTCTTCCAAAGAAAGGTTTCCCTTCCCTACATTTACGAGAGTGCCAACAATAGCTCGAACCATATTTCTTAAAAATCGATTGGATTCTATGGTAAAAACCCACGTATCTCCTTTCTTCTCCCATAGTGCTTTTTTTATCTCACAAATATTACTCTTCACCTCAGTGTGAATCTTGGAAAAACTTGTAAAATCAGTCACTTCTTGGAGATGTTCAGCAGCTTTATTCATTAAAAAATAATCTAATTCATTAAACAGCAGCCAAGCTCTGTCTTTTAAAAAGGGATCCTTAAACGAGCAAATCCAATACTCGTATCTTCTATATCGAGCATCAAAACGAGCATGAGCATCGGCAGGAACCTCAAAGATTGACTTAATTAGAATCGAATCTGGCATAAAAGAATTTAACCTATAACATATCTCCTCAGTCATAATTTCGGTTCTGGAATCAAAATGAGCATACATTTGTTTTGCATGAACTCCAGTATCGGTTCTACCAGCTCCATAAATCTGCACCTTAACTTTAAGCAATATAGATAGTCCCTCTTGAATTTTTTGTTGAACGGTCATAGCGTTGGGTTGAATTTGCCAACCGTGAAAATCTGTTCCTTTATAAGATAGACTGATGAAATACCTCACACAAATTTATTTGTCACAAAAATAGTTTAAAGAGTTGAGAGTTGTGAGTTGAATACTGTAAATTGTCAATCAATTTATCAACTTAAATTTAAAAATTAGACAATGACTCGGATAGGTTTAATTTCTGACACGCACTCATTCTTAGATCCATCTGTTTTTACATACTTTAAAAATTGTGATGAAATTTGGCATGCAGGTGATATTGGAGATATCTCAATACTTTATCAATTGAAAAGTTTTAAACCCACAAGGGCGGTATATGGAAATATTGATTCAATGGATGTGAGAAGTGAGTGTCTACTTCACCAAAGATTTATGTGTGAAGAAGTAGATGTATGGATGACACATATTGGTGGTTACCCAAAAAAATATGCCGCTTCTATTAGAGAAAAAATTAATACTAGCCCCCCTAAACTCTTTATCTCTGGACACTCCCATATCCTAAAAGTGATTTACGACAAACAACTTTCTCTCCTGCATATGAATCCTGGAGCCGCAGGCAATCACGGATTTCATCAAATAAAAACTCTTCTTAGGTTTGCTATCGATGGAAAAGAGATTAAAAACCTTGAAATAATTGAGTTTGGAAAATATTAACGAATTCGATCTGCGGAACGAACTAGTTTCTCGTCTTTTAAAACTCCTCTGAGTGCCATTATGAGAGATAATATAGAAAAAAAAACAAAAATAAGACAAGAAATAGACAACTGAGCTTCAAGCTGAAAATAGAGTAATATCAATCGAATACTCAAAACTATTGAAAGTACTATAGCTATACGAATGAATTTCATCTGCAAGGATCTTGACTTGAATAAAGCGAGTGCAAATAAAGAAAGTATCATAATAACTATGGTTAAAACAAAAAAAATTGAATCTTCTTGGGCAAAATATTCTTTTATACCGATCTGATATATAGAAATTTTAAATGAAATTAACGCCATGGAAAGCGCAGTTATGAATAAGTAAATAGATTGTATTCGTTGTATCATTTCGATTTTTATTCAAAAATAAGAAGAATGTTCTGAAGAATGAAAATTCTAACCTAAAAATAAACTTAGATGAGATCTAAGTCAAGCACAAGGATTATTTAAAATATTATTTGTATAATTGTAACTTGTTAGAAAAATAACAAAAACTCTCAAATTCACTTTCCGATTAAATCAAGTCAAACTCGACTTACCACTTCAAATACTCCCTAAAAATATATGTACGACATACTAAAATTAAAAGGTAAACTATTACCTGAACTACAAGAAATTGCTAAAAACCTTAGTGTACCTAAATTTCGAAGTTTAAAAAAAATGGATTTGATATATCAAATCCTAGACCTACAAGCTTTAAATCCAAGTTCGATAAAAGCCTCATTGAAAAACACAACCACCTATTCTCAAAAAAACAAAGACTTTCAAAAGAAAAGAAAAAGTATTTCACCCCTAAAAGATAAATTACTTCTAAAAAAAGGCCCAAGCGTCTATAAATCTTTGAATAGTGAATCAAAAAAAATAAAACCTTCTCTCGATGTTAAAGAGGTCGAAAAAAACTTAAAGGCTACTATTAATAATACTGAGGAAACTCTTACACAAAAAAATAAACCAAAAGGACTTCGTCCAAAAAATAAGCAAGAAACACCCCTAGACATCTCAAAAAAAGAAAATAAACCAAGTCAAGATTCGAGACAAAAAATAATTTCAACAAAAAAAAAAGTTCTTAAGTCTGAACAAGACGAACCTAAAAAAAGATTTTCTACTGACACAAAAAACAATGATCTTTTAAGAAATCAGAGAAATAATAATAATAATAATAATAGAAATCATCAGATCCGAAAAAATGAGAACAAGCCTAAAGTAGAGTTCGAATTTGAGGGGATGGTTACTAGCCAAGGTGTCCTAGAAATAATGCCCGATGGATATGGGTTTTTACGTTCTTCAGATTACAATTATCTTAGTTCTCCTGACGATATTTATGTTTCACACTCTCAGATAAAACTTTTTGGACTAAAAACTGGAGATTCTGTAAGAGGAGAAGTTCGTCCCCCAAAAGAAGGCGAAAAATACTTTCCTTTAACCAAGATTGACAATATAAATGGAAGAGATCCTGGATATGTGAGAGACCGTGTCTCCTTTGAGCATTTAACTCCTTTATTTCCAGACCAAAAATTCAATATTGCAGACAACAAGGCAGGAACTGCAGCTCGAATTATCGACCTATTTTCTCCTATTGGAAAAGGACAAAGAGGTCTTATTGTAGCCCAACCAAAAACAGGTAAAACAGTTCTTTTAAAAGAAGTAGCTAATTCGATTGCAAAAAACCATCCAGAAGTCTACATGATTGTTCTTCTAATTGATGAGCGTCCTGAAGAAGTAACTGATATGGCTAGAACCGTTAATGCTGAAGTAGTTTCTTCTACTTTTGATGAACCCGCAGACCGGCACGTAAAAGTGGCAAATATAGTACTTGAAAAGGCTAAAAGAATGGTTGAATGCGGACATGATGTTGTTATTTTATTAGATTCTATCACTCGTTTGGCGAGAGCCTATAACACGGTATCTCCAGCCTCAGGAAAAGTACTTTCAGGAGGTATTGATGCGAATGCTTTACACAAACCAAAACGCTTCTTTGGAGCAGCCAGAAATATTGAAAATGGAGGCTCTTTGACAATTATTGCTACCGCACTTGTAGATACAGGATCTAAAATGGATGAAGTGATTTTTGAAGAGTTTAAAGGAACAGGAAATATGGAGATGCAGTTGGATAGAAAAATTGCTAACAAACGTATTTACCCTGCAATTGACCTAGTCAATTCTAGTACAAGAAGAGAAGACTTACTCATGGGCAAAGAAGAGCTTCAGCGTATGTGGATCATGAGAAAGCATCTTGCAGACATGACCCCATTGGAAGCCATGGACTTCCTAAAAGATCGAATTAGTAGAACGCAAAATAATGCTGAATTTTTAGTATCTATGAACGGATAGTTGATTTAGGAATATTTAAAAAAATCCCGCTAAGATTAAGTTAGTGAGATTTTTTATTTAACTAAAATTATTTTCCATGACACTGTTTGAATTTCTTTCCACTTCCGCATGGGCAAGGCTCGTTTCGTCCTATTTTTGCTTCTGTTCTTATGGGCTGTACTTTAGTTCCTTTTTTATTAGATATCCCAGAATTTGACTTATACTGAGGCAATTCTGATCTGGAAGAAGTTAGGGTTCGAGGGGATCTTTTATTTTGAGGCGCGCGCTGAACTTGCTTAGAATCTATTAATGGAAGATTGGCCTTGTACAGAAAAGAGGTGATATCTGTATTTAGCTTCTCTAACATAGACTTAAATAAGTTAAACGATTCAAATTTGTAGATAAGTAAGGGGTCTTTCTGCTCGTAAACAGCATTTTGAACGGATTGCTTTAAATTATCCATTTCTCTAAGATGTTCTTTCCATGCTTCATCAATGATGCCAAGAGTTACATTTTTCTCAAAGGAATGTATCAGTGCTGTTCCTTCGGATCTATAGGCTTCATTAAGATTGGTTACTACCTGCATTGCTTTACTTCCGTCAGTAAAGGGAACTACAATATTGTCGTAATTCTTTGATGAATCTTCGTAAACACCTTTAATTACTGGAAATGCAGACTGGGCAATCCGACTCATTTTTAAGCTGTAAGATTCGATACTCTCGGCATATAATTCTTGAGTTAATTGTTCAGTACTCTTCTTGAGAAAAGATTCTTCATTAAAAGGGCACTGCATTGAAAAGGATCGAAGAACGTCTAACTTAAAGGCGGAGAAATCTTTTTGCTCTGCGTGAATTGACACCAATAGTTCGCAGGTATCAAAACACATGTTAGTGATGTCTACAGAAAGTCGTTCTCCATCCAAAGCATTGTGCCTTCTGCGGTAAACCACTTCTCTCTGGGAATTCATTACATCGTCATATTCCAGCAAGCGCTTTCTAACCCCAAAATTATTTTCTTCTACTTTCTTCTGCGCTCGCTCGATAGATTTTGAAATCATGGAATGCTGGATCACCTCACCTTCCTCAAGCCCCATTCTGTCCATTAGCTTTGCAATTCGCTCGGAACCGAATAAGCGCATAAGTTTATCATCTAGAGAGACAAAAAATTGAGATGAACCGACATCTCCTTGACGACCTGCACGCCCACGCAACTGTCTATCGACGCGTCTAGAATCGTGCCGTTCGGTTCCCACAATAGCTAAACCTCCTGCTGCTTTAGATTCATCAGTCAACTTAATATCAGTCCCTCTACCAGCCATATTGGTAGCTATAGTTACATTCCCGGGCATTCCAGCATCTGCAATAATACTTGCTTCTTGTTGGTGTTTCTTTGCATTTAATACCTTGTGGTTAACGCCTCTAATCTGAAGAATACGAGATAATTTTTCTGAAATATCAACTGAAGTGGTTCCGACCAAGACAGGGCGACCAGATTTTGATAAGGAAACGACCTCCTCAACAACTGCATTGAATTTTTCTCTTTGTGTTTTGTAAACTTTATCTTCCTGATCACTTCTAGTGATCGGCCGATTGGTAGGAATCACAATAACATCTAACTCATAAATATCCCAAAGTTCACCGGCCTCTGTCTCAGCAGTACCAGTCATTCCTGACAACTTATTATACATTCGGAAATAGTTCTGCAGAGTAATGGTAGCATGGGTCTGAGTCGCTGACTCAATTTTTACATTTTCTTTAGCTTCAATCGCTTGATGAAGGCCGTCTGAATATCGTCGTCCTTCCATAATTCTCCCTGTTTGTTCGTCTACAATCTTTACTTTGTTATCCATTAATACATAATCTACTTCTTTTTCAAATAAAGCATAGGCCTTTAAAAGTTGGTTCATTGTATGAATTCGCTCACTTTTGACTGAGAAATCTCGCATTAAAACCTCTTTTTCTTCAATAATATCTTCCCCTTCTTTAGCTTTCTCTTCTAATTTTGCAAGCTCTGTTCCAACGTCGGGAAGAATATAAAAGTTTTCTTCTTCGACATTAGTTGAAATCAAATCAATTCCTTTATCAGTAAGTTCTATAGAATTAGTTTTCTCTTCTATTGTAAAATATAACTCATCATCGATCACATGCATTTCTTTAGACTGGTCTTACATGAAATGATTTTCTGTCTTCTGCAAAAGAATTTTCACACCTTCTTCGGCTAAAAACTTAATTATTGCATTATTCTTTGGCAAGCCTCTAAATGCTCTTAGTAGTTTCCTTCCCGCATGGTCTTTGTCTCCAGCACTAAACAATCTTTTTGCCTCAGAAAGCTCAGAGGTAACGAATTTTCTCTGTGTGTCATATAAACGTTGTATTTGTGGCTTTAACTGAACAAACTCATGTTCGTCTCCCTTTGGTACAGGTCCAGAAATAATCAATGGAGTTCGCGCATCATCAATCAAAACTGAATCAACCTCGTCAACAATGGCAAAATTGTGTTCTCTTTGAACCAAATCTTCCGGAGATCGGGCCATATTATCTCTAAGATAGTCAAAACCAAACTCGTTATTAGTTCCAAAAGTAATATCACATCGGTAAGCGGCACGACGTGCTTCTGAATTTGGCAGATGCTTGTCAATACAATCAACCGAAAGGCCATGAAATTGATATAAAGGCCCCATCCACTCAGAATCTCGCTTAGCCAAATAATCATTTACTGTTACTAGATGAACCCCTCTTTTTGTTAGTGCATTTAGATATACTGGGAGGGTAGCGACCAAGGTTTTCCCTTCTCCAGTTTGCATTTCTGCAACATTTCCTTTGTGGAGGACAGACCCACCAATCAGTTGTACATCATAGTGAATCATGTTCCAAATTTGGTCTGCTCCGGAAGCTAACCATTGGTTAGACCAAATAGCCTTATCACCTTCTATCTGCACAAAATCAAACTCTGTTGAAAGATCCCGATCGAAGTCTCTAGCAATGACTTTTAATTGTTTGTTAGTGGCTAATCTGCGAGCTGTCTCTTTAACTACTGCAAAAGCTTCTGGGAGTATTTCTAAAAGAACTTCTTCTGAACGTTGTACTACTTTTTTATTCAACTCATCGATTTCCTTATAGGATGCTTCTTTGTCTGTAATCGAAACTTCATCATTATTTAGTGCATTTTGAATTTTGGTAATTTCTTGTTCGTGGTTCGCAACTGAATGTTTTATTTTTTCTTGAAATTCAAAGGTTTTTTCCCTAAGACCGTCATCTGACAATATCTGTATTTCAGGAGTTGCTGACATAACCTGATTAATAACCGGCTTTAAACCCTTTAAATCTCTAGCTGATTTACTACCAAAAAATTGACCTAATAAATTTTTTATAACACTCATATCCTTATTGTTTCAACCACAACAAATGTAAATAAATTGGGTAAGTTTAGCCACACATTATGCTTTTAATCTCCTATAATTCAGAAGGATTTATAAAAAAATTAAGCTGTTTCGATGAAAATAAATTACACAAAACTTTAGCAATATTGCGTAAAAAAACCCCGTTAAACGAGGTTATATTTAATATTCTTCTTCGTTCCAAAGAAAATCATCTTCAGTTGGATAATCTGGCCAGATCTCTTCAATTGATTCATAGGTGTCACCCTCGTCTTCGATTGCTTGTAAGTTTTCAACGACTTCAAGGGGTGCTCCAGTACGAATTGAATAGTCTATCAGCTCATCCTTGGTAGCAGGCCAGGGTGCATCACTTAAATAAGATGCCAATTCCAATGTCCAATACATAAATATGTGATTCTATTTTTTGCAAATATATATTATTTAATAAGCTGAACAAATCTTTATGCCCATCACTTAATTTATTTTTTTGGAATCCAAGGTATCTCAATAGCATTCAATTGTTTAGAATTGTGTCTAGACAAGACAAAAAGATAATCAGACAATCTATTAAGATAATTTATAACCAAGGAATCAACTGGAGTGTGTTCCGAGAGCTGAACTACCACCCTTTCTGCCCTTCTACAGATACACCTAGCTACATGACAATGAGATACTATTATATGACCTCCAGGGAGCACAAAAGCGTTAATTGGATCCAAGGAGATTTCCATCGCATCAATGGCATCCTCGAGAAATCTAATATCCTTGGCAATTATTTGGGGCAACTTACTTTTTGAAGATTCCTTTTCTGAGGCTAATATTGCTCCTAAAGTAAATAACCGGTCTTGAATGAATAATAACTCTCTAGTCTCCTGCTCTCCAATAGACATATCTCTCAACAAACCTAAATAACTATTCAACTCATCCACAGTCCCATAGGCTTGGATTCTTAAATCACTCTTAGAAACTCTAGAACCTCCAAAAAGAGAAGTTTCTCCATAATCGCCTGTTTTTGTATAAACTTTCATATCAATCTGATTATTTTTTCATTTTTTACGTCAGAAGCGACTAAACCGTCTTTCAAACACAAAATTCGATGCGAATGTAACGCAACCTCTTGTTCGTGTGTGACAACAATCAAAGTATTACCCATCTGATGAATTTCTTCAAAAAGATGCATTATATCTGAGGAAGTGGTTGAATCTAAATTTCCAGTAGGCTCATCCGCAAGAATAATAGATGGCTGATTAACTAAAGCTCTAGCAACAGCTACTCTTTGCCTTTGACCTCCAGATAATTGATTAGGCCTATGATCTACCCTATCTTCTAGACCCACTTTACCTAATACATCTATAGCTCTTTCATATCGCTCTCCATAAGAATATCCGGAATATATTAGAGGTAATGCAACATTGTCTAATGCTGTCAATCGAGGCAAAAGGTTAAAGGTTTGAAAAACAAACCCAATCTCTTTGTTTCTAATGTAGGCAAGTTCGTCCTCTTTTAAAGAACGAACGTCGATATCATTTAAGAGATACTGACCCGAAGAAGCAGTATCAAGACAACCTAAAAGATTCATTAAGGTTGACTTACCACTTCCCGAAGGCCCCATCATAGAAACATATTCATTCTTTTCTACTAAAAAGTCTACCCCTCTAAGAGCCCTAACTACTTCTGATCCAACAGAAAACTCCCGAGTCAAACCTTTGATATCTATTATTATATCTGACATTATCATTTTAATTTTTATACCTTATCACATCTTAATCACAAAATGCTCTTTAACTTGATTTCGATTCATCAATAAAATACCAAATCTAAAGAGATCTATCGATATAGACACTCGTTTATTTTTACAAAGGTCATTCCAAACTAATTCTTTCGCCTTGTTTTCATGAGGACTCTCGATCAACATGCAGTCAAATAAAGCTAATTTTGAATTTAAAGAATGGTCAATGAGAGAAAAATATCCCAATTCTGCATGGATACCCTCACTCAATTTTACATTATTACTTTCAAAAAGTCCTTGCTCATAAGTAGATAAATTTATTTCTGAGCAAAATTGTAGTTCTTTCATTAAACAGGGCAAACTCAAAGCTAAGGATATCGGAAAGTTTTTAGAATCAACGTATACATTCTTTGGCTTATAAAAGTGGACCCACCTAAAAAGAAAAAAAACTCTATTTAGAGAGACTAAATATTTCTTATTTAAGAGAATATCCCTAAATAATGAAAAGGCATAAAACTCTTTTTCTGCAAGAATAACCTCATTAAAAAAATCAAACATGAATGGAGAATGAAGATCATGCGCTCCACTTGCATTAAAGGAATATCGAATAAAGGATGTTATTTTAAAAAATAGTTTTTGAAAATACATCTTATTGGCTTAAATCATCTAATTCCATCCATCGATTGGTCTTTAAATATATATTTTGATCTAGTATTTTAATCTGGAACGAAAGTTCTTTTATTTTTTCAGAGGATAAATCTTCCTGATCAAATTGTGAAATTAGAAAAACTTTCTCCTTTTCTAATCCTTCAATCAATGTCTCTAAATTTTCGTATTCATTTCTCTCACTATAAGATAAACTTCTTCTTTCTTTAATCTGTTTTGACTTTGTCGAAACTTTTTCTTTTGGACGCTCTACCTTAGATTTTGTCTGCAGATCATGGGCTCTATAATCAGTATAGTTTCCTGGAAAATCTCTTACTTGACCTTCTCCTTCAAAAACAAACAAATGATCTACCAATCTATCCATGAAATACCTGTCGTGGGAAACCGTGATAATGCATCCAGCAAAGTCATCTAAAAAATCTTCTAGTACTTTGAGCGTAATTAAATCCAGGTCATTAGTAGGCTCATCAAGAATTAAAAAATTAGGATTTTGCATTAGAATGGTAAGTAAATAAAGTCTTTTTTTCTCTCCCCCACTAAGCACTGAAACATTCTTCCATTGAGCATCTTTGGAAAACAAAAATCGTTCTAACATTTGGGATGCTGTAAGCTTTCTCCCTCCTGATAATGGGATAAATTCTGCGATATCTCGAACAATCTCAATAACTCGCTTACTTGGATCCATTTTCATTCCTCTTTGAGTATAATATCCCATTACGACGGTATCTCCTATAACAATCTTTCCAGAATCAATAGATTCCTGACCAGTGAGCATATTTAATAAAGTTGATTTCCCTACACCATTTTTACCTACAATCCCTATTCGATCACTTTTCTTGAAGGTATAATTAAATTTATCAAGTATCAGCAAAGACCCAAATGCTTTATTCACTTTATGAAATTCTACAATTTTTGAACCCATTCGAGTCATTTGAACCTCAAGTTGTACCTTTTCATTTTTAATTCGCTTCTTAGCAGATTTTTCTACATCATAAAAACTTACAATTCTTGCTTTAGATTTAACACCCCTAGCTTTAGGTTGCCTTCTCATCCACTCTAACTCTTTCGAATATAAATTTTTTGCTTTATAAATATTAGTTTGCATTACCGTCTGACGTTCTTTTTTCTTCTCAAGATAGTAGGTGTAATTTCCCTTAAATTTATAAAGCTCACCTTCTTCCAACTCTAAAATTTCATTGCAAATGGCGTCTAAAAAATAACGATCATGAGTAACCATAAGTAGTGTTACTTGTTCTTTGATTAAATACTCTTCTAACCATTCTATCATTTCCAAATCTAGGTGATTGGTAGGTTCATCAAGAATTAAAAAATCTGGTTGATCTATCAATAGCTTGGCTAAGGAAAGTCTTTTTCTTTGTCCACCGGAAAGAACAGAAATCTCTTGTTTTAGTTCTTCCAACTTTAATTTAGAAAGAATAGTTTTGACTTTTACCTCATAATCCCAAGCATTTAATCGATCCATTTTCTCAAAAGCGGTCTGAAGAGCCTCTGAATTTTCAGGTTTCAAGAGTGCCAACTCGTATTCCTTGATCGCCGAAAGCATAAGATTTTCTGATCCATAAAGGGCATCATAAACAGTAGTAAAAGATCCGAAATCGGCTTCTTGTTGCAAAAAACCTATTTGGAGATCTTTTCGAAAAACAACTTCTCCGTTATCTGCTGGTTCAACTCCCGCTAAAGCTCTCAAAATAGTTGTCTTTCCAGTTCCGTTGCGAGCAACAAGTGCAATTTTTTGCCCCTGGTCCACACCGAAGTTAATACCCTCAAAAAGAGTTTGAATCCCATAGGATTTTGATAAATCTTGAACTGATAAATAATTCATTAAAATAGCCTTAAAAAATGATTTTAATAATAAAAATCCTTTAGAAGATAAGAACTTACATAGTCAGACACCCCTTCTTCTAAGGAATAAAAAGTCCTATCGTATCCTATGCGATATAACTTTGACATATTTGCTTCTGTAAAATATTGATATGTCTCTCGTATGTCTTTTGGTGTGTCCACAAAGCTAATTTTCTGTTCTACATCCATTTCTTTAAACGTAGACCTTACCAAATCTAAAAAAGTTCGTGCATGACCTGTACCTAAATTATACAAACCAGAATCTTTTCTATGGTGCAAGAAGAAGTATAATACTTCGGTCACATCTTTTACATAGACAAAATCACGCAATTGCATTCCATGCTGAAAATCAGATCGATGGGACTTAAATAATTTCATCGAAGTTTGTTCTTTTACCTGAACAAAAGTTTGAAAAACTACCGAAGCCATTCTTCCTTTGTGATACTCGTTTGGACCGTAAACATTGAAGAATTTCATACCTACCCAGAAGTAAGGCTTCTGGTCCTGAGCCAAAGCCCACTTGTCAAAATCATTCTTTGACTCTCCATAAGGATTTAAGGGACTCAATAATTCTGGCAAATCATGTGCATCATCATAACCTTTTTCACCAATGCCATAGGTTGCCGCAGAGGAAGCATACAGAAGTGGAATTCCAAACTTGACACAAGCATTCCACATTTGTTTTGAATAATTCAAATTCAAAGAATCAAAAATAGAAACATCAAATTCGCTAGTATCAGTTCTTGCACCCAGATGGAAAATAAATTGAACTTGAGTCTCATTAATATCAAGCCAATCAAAGAAATCATCTCGATGGACTTTTTTTGAAATCTGCTTGCCAACAAGATTTTTATTCTTGTCTTCTCTAGAAAAGTCGTCTACCAAGATAAGGTCCTTGAAGTTTTCCTTATTTAATTTAGTAACCATACAAGAACCAATAAATCCGGCCGCACCCGTAACTACAATCATAAGCCTTTATTACTCATTAATTTAATAGCTTGCTCTACTTCCTGGGTAGGCATTTCGCAAACCTTATCTTTACACACAAATATACGAGTTTGACCTTTGGTATATCTATTTTCTATTAGAGGTAGCTGACTAAACTTTACACTCCCACTTAAAATCTTGTTTGGTATATATTCACTTTGTAAAGACAAAGCCATCTGGAGGGATTTTTTTCCACAAATAACTACTTCGTAAAAAGGATAAACTTGGGAGAGAAGTAGGTTCATCCAATTAGAATATCCAGAGGGATAATTATTCCACTTACCCACCACATTATTGAGCATTTGTAAAGATTTATCTTTATAATCTTCATTGAAGAGATGCCGACTTAGCAGAAACATATTATTGGCCATGACAGAATTAGATGCTGGAATAACATTGTCAGTAACCTCCATTTTTCTAGCTATCAACTTGGAATCTTTGTCGGATGTGAAATAAAACATTCCCGAATTATCATCATAAAAGTGAGCCAAACAATAATTAGTTAATGCCTGCGATTCCATCAACCACTTGGAATCGAAAGTAGCCTCATATAATTTTAAAAAAGCATCTATTACAAAAGCATAATCTTCCAAATATCCGTTAATAGTCGATCGACCTTTTTTGTATGAATGATTTAATGCTCCGTCTTTTCCAAGCTGATTATCCATGATGAAATTTGCATTTTTTATAGCTATATCGAGAAAGTGTTCTTCTCCAAAAGTAAGATAGGCATCCACATATCCTTTTAACATCAATGCATTCCAAGAAGTGAGACTTTTATCGTCTAAACCAGGTCGAATTCGATTAGATCGAATCTCCATCAACGTTTTTTTTGAGGCAGCTATTTTTTTTCTCAACTCCTTTACGCCCAATTCATTCTTCTTAGCAATCACTAATTCTGAATCTTTCCGCAGAAGAATAAAGTGATCATGTTCCCAGTATCCTATTTCATTTACATTATAATAGTCTGCAAAAACTGAATAATTTTCTCCAAGTAGAGAAATCAACTCCTCTTTTTTCCAAACATAAAACTTCCCCTCTTCTCCTTGACTATCTGCATCTAAAGCAGAATAAAAAGCATATTCAGGAGACATAAGCTCACGTTCAATAAATTCGAGTGAACCAAAAACCAAATTTCTATAATTCTCATCTTTAAATTTCTGGTAGGCTTCACAATACAAACTCACGATCTGAGCATTGTCATATAGCATTTTTTCAAAATGAGGTACTTTCCATAAATTATCTGTAGAATACCTAGTAATTCCCCCACCTAAATGATCGTAAATTCCCCCAAATGCAATTTTATCAAGAGTTAGTTTAACATGCTGTAGAGCTTCATTATTTTTATCTAAATGTCCGTATCGAAGAAGGAATTGATAATTGTTGGGAATAGGAAATTTTGGAGTTCTATCGGGTCCACCTTCTTCATTATCAAAATGCTCAGCCCATATTTCATAAGCATTTTTTAGTTGGCTAGACGTAAAATCTAGTGCATTATCATTCAAACTGAACCATTCGGTTGCTCGAATTCCTTGGGTGAGTTGTTCTGCATATTCGTTTGCTTTATCAGGTTGAGTCTCATAAAAATTTGCTATTAGATTAATTTGCTTTACCCACTTATCTTTTTTAAAATAAGTACCGCCCCAAAGAGGTCTTCCATCTGGAAAAATAATACAATTTAGAGGCCAACCCCCTTGGCCAGTAATTATTTGAACTGCATTCATATAGATCTGATCTACATCAGGACGTTCCTCTCGGTCAACTTTAATATTTATAAATCTTTCATTCATAACAATTGACGCAGAATCATCCTCAAAACTCTCGTGTTCCATGACATGACACCAATGACATGCGGAGTATCCTATACTAACAATAACTAATTTATTTTCTGCCTTGGCTTTTGCAAATGCTTCATCGCCCCAAGGATACCAATCTACTGGATTATAGGCATGTTGAAGAAGGTAAGGAGACGTCTCATTGATTAGTCGGTTTCTATGTTTTTGAGCCATACTTTGGATTTCTTGTGACTGCAAGCAATTAACAGGTAGTGCTAAGACAAACAGTACAGTGAAAAGTTTTTTCATTAGTTGAATTTAATAATGTAAGATATGAAATATGGTTTGTTTCCTAAAGAAATAAATCTTTATCAGACGCTCTGATTAAATGATTCTCCACAGAAAAATTATACATCTGAATGACCGATGATTTACCTTTTTTTCCAAGCGAAAAGCTATAATCATTCACATATAATTTGATATGATTTTGTATCACTTTAGCATCCATTTCTTGTGAATGGTTCCTAACAAAATCATAGCTTTCAGAGGGGTTTTTAAAAGCAAATTCTAAACTCTTACGAATGAGTCGCTGAACTTTTTCTTGTAAAGACATTTCCATATTTCGTTTGATTGCTATACCTCCTAGAGGAACAGGCATCCCTGTAGTTTGTTCCCAATGTGCACCTAAATCCTTAATTTTCACAAAACCTTTGTCCTGATATGTAAATCGATTTTCGTGGATAATGAGACCTGCAGAAACTTCATTTGATTCCAAAGCTTTTTCTATAACAGAAAACAGCATTTCCTTCCTCATTTTCAGCTGAGGAAAAGCATAGTTTAATAAAAAATTAGCTGTGGTATATTTACCCGGTATAGCGATTAAATCATTCTCCTCAGGATTTTTATGGCCTGAATTTTTGATCAATATAGGACCACAATTATTTCCCATTGCAGATCCTGAATCCAACATAACATAACATTCTAAAACGTGTAAAAATGCATGATAACTTAACTTAGTAATATCTAAAACACCTTTAAAAGCCATTTGATTTAGTTCTTCTACATCTGCCATATAAACATCAAATTCTAGACCATTAGTGTCAATTTTACCATGAATAAGTGCATCAAAGATAAAAGTGTCATTGGGGCAAGGAGAAAATCCTATTCGAAGTTTAGACATCGGTCAAAATATTAATCAATGCTAAATTTAAAGACTCTATTGCAAAAGGAATATCCCAAGCGGACTTATTTCTTTTTTCAATGAGGTTTGAAACGCTACGTAATTGAGCACATGGGACACTAAGCATTTTGCAGACATAAAAGAAGGCAGCACCTTCCATCGTTTCCAATTCAGGGCTATATTGCAGTTTAATTTTAGCAATCTCTTCTTCACATCCATGAACTTTATTTACTGTAATAGAACTGGCCTCAGGGAAAGAGTTAGAAAGAAAAGAATCTCTATTAAACAAAAATCCAGATTCAAAAGGGAATTCATTGAATTCTTGAAACCCCAAATCGAACGGAGTTAAAAATTCAGAACTATTCTCTGCACCAATTTCAGAAAACTGATCTTTTACAACTTCATACACAGAACCCATATCAATAAATTGACTAAAAGATCCTGCAATACCAGCATTAATAATCCGATCGTAGGTATGTGTGGATAAAATTTTAGTCAAATGAAAACTGGTCGCCACCATTCCTACTCCAGTAATTAAAACATCAATATCGGATGACAAAAACTTCATTGAAGAAAAATGTTTGGATACTTTTCTCGTTAGAATAAGCTCCTTTAACAAAGGACTAATTTCTGAAGAAGTAGCAGATACTATTAATAATTTCATCATTCAAAGATACATGGAAAAGCCAAAAAAAAGCTTTTAATTAAATAAAAACAATTGTTATAAATTTATTAGTCCTCCAAGCTGGTCAAAAAATTAATCTATTCCCTATCTTTGCAATCTAAATTATCAGAAAATGATTTACATTACACGAAGAGAAAGGTTTAGTTCTGCGCACAGACTCTTCAGATCGGATTGGAGTGACGAGAAAAATTTAGACATTTTTGGTCCATGTTCCAACCCCAACTGGCATGGACACAATTTTGAATTGTTTGTTACTGTGAAAGGAGATGTAAACCCAGAAACAGGATTTGTTCTTAATCTAAAAGACTTGAGTCCCGTTATTAAGGAAAAAGTTGTGAATAAACTTGATCACAAAAATCTAAATTTAGAAGTGGACTTTATGAAAGACAAAATCCCTTCCACGGAAGCATTGGTTCTCGGAATATGGAATCAGCTAGCAGCACCAGTAAAGGCTATGGGGGCATCACTTCATTGTGTAAAGGTCTTTGAAACAGAAAATAATTTTGTTGAATATTTCGGAGAATAAAATGGGTTACAAAAAAATTGAACATTACGACCAAGAATCCACAGATTCACTTTCGAGTCACTACAAAGAAGTTATAAAAAACATCGGAGAGGATCCTTCTAGAGAGGGATTATTAAAAACTCCTGAACGCGTAGCTAAGGCCATGCAATTTCTCACCCATGGCTATGATATAAATCCAAGTGGAATATTAAAATCTGCTATGTTTGCAGAAGAATATGACGATATGGTCATTGTTCGTGATATTGAAGTATATTCTTTGTGTGAGCACCATATGCTTCCATTCTTTGGTAAATGCCATATTGCATATATACCAAATGGCCATATTGTAGGGCTAAGTAAATTCCCTAGATTAGTAGATGCATTTTCCAGAAGACTTCAGGTTCAGGAGCGACTGACAAATGAAATTCGAGATTGTATAGAAAATACACTCAAACCCAAAGGTGTTGCTGTTTGCATTGAAGCACAACATTTATGTATGCAAATGCGTGGTGTTCAAAAACAAAATTCACTGACTACCACATCTGCATTTTCTGGCGCATTTCTAAATAATGATATTACACGTCAAGAATTCATGAGTCTAATATAATGTTTATATCGTCAGAATATAATATTCATACCAGCAGAGACATATGAAAGCATTCGTTTTTCCGGGCCAAGGTGCTCAATTTTCTGGAATGGGAAAGGGCTTGTATGAGTCCTCAAAAGTGGCAAAAAAAATGTTTGATCGAGCTAATGAGGTTCTAGGATTTCGTATCACAGACATCATGTTCACTGGAGAAGCAGATGATTTAAAACAAACTAACGTCACCCAACCAGCCATTTTTTTACATTCGACCATTTTAGCAAAAATACTGGGAAATAACTTCAAACCAGACATGGTTGCAGGTCACTCATTGGGAGAAATTTCTGCAATTACTGCTATCGGTGTTTTAACATTTGAAGACGGATTAAAACTAGTTTCTAAAAGAGCAATTGCCATGCAATCTGCCTGTGAAATTCAAGCTTCTTCGATGGCTGCTATTTTAGGCTTAGAAAACGAAATAGTCGAAGATATTTGCTGTAATTCTGAAGGACTTGTTGTCGCAGCAAATTACAATTGTCCGGGACAACTAGTTATCTCAGGTACCGTTGATGCTGTGAATAATGCTTGTAACGAATTAAAAGAAGCCGGAGCTAGAAGAGCTCTAATACTTCCTGTTGGAGGAGCATTCCACTCGCCTCTTATGGAACCCGCAAGAGCAGAATTAGCTCGAGCTATTGAAATTACTACATTCAATAAACCTACTTGTCCAGTATACCAAAACGTTGTTGCTACAGCCATTAAAGATCCTGAAAAAATAAAGGAACATTTAATGTCTCAGCTCACAGCCCCAGTTCGATGGACGCAAACTATGGAACAAATGATAAAAGATGGAGCTTCCAGCTTTACGGAAGTTGGCCCAGGAAAAGTATTACAAGGATTAGTAAAGAAACTAGATAGATCCATGCCTACTGAATCTTTACAAATAATAGCATAAATTGATTCACCTTTAGTCCTCTAGCTCTTCATATCGGTCTATTTCTCTTTGGTAAAACTCATCTGCTTGCGAAAGAAGCTGACTGATCGCAGTTGTTAATTCAGACTTATCGTCTGTACCAAGTAATTCTGACAAATCATCATCTAACCACTTTATTTCATCCGAATCTAAGTTTAATATGAATCGTGGTGCCTTTGTATGAATAATGAATACTGCATCCGGTGCATCTGTTGAATCTCCGACTAAAAATTTAGGTAATTCCATTTTTTTTATTTTCCTGAAAATTGTTGAACTTCTTTTTTTGTAATTTTTTCTGGACAAAGAATAATCAGACGCTCAATGACGTTTCTAAGTTCTCTTATATTTCCAGTCCATAAATAATCCTGAAGTAGTTTTAACGCATCTTTAGAAAATACTTTTTCTGAAACTTCATATTCTGCACAAATTTGTACGTTAAAATACTTCACTAATATGGGTATGTCATCGATCCTATCTTTTAAAGAGGGATTATAGATTAAAATAACCCCTAAACGGTGATACAAATCCTCTCTAAAATTACCTATTTGGATTTCTTCGATCAAATTTTTGTTTGTGGCAGCAATAACCCGAACGTTTACTTTAATTTCCTTATTACTCCCAACCCGAGTGATTTTATGCTCCTGAAGAGCTCTTAAAACTTTAGCTTGAGCTTTTAAGCTCATATCACCCACCTCATCTAAAAACAGTGTACCCCCGTCAGCTAATTCAAACTTCCCTTTTCTATGTTTGATTGCGGAAGTAAAGGCACCCTTCTCATGACCAAAAAGCTCAGATTCAATCAATTCTGACGGAATTGCAGCACAATTCACTTCGACTATCGGAGAATTATTTCGTGGACTTTTCTGATGAATAGAGTGCGCAATAAGTTCTTTTCCAGTTCCATTTTCTCCCATAATCAAAACACGGGCATCTGTGGGGGCAACTCGATCTATCATTTCATTAACTTTCTTAAGCTCAGGAGAATTTCCAATCATCTGATAGTTCTTTGACACTTTTTTCTTCAAGACTTTATTAGGAACTAATGATGTTTCACGCGCTAGACCATTTCTCAGAGATGTTAATAAGCGATTCAAGTCGGGTGGTTTTGATATAAAATCAAAAGCTCCGTTTTTAATACAGTCTACAGCGGTCTCAATATCGCCATGACCTGATATCATAATAATTACTAGATTGGGGTAGAGTTTTAAAGCCTTATGAAGGACCTCAATCCCATCCATTTTCGGCATTTTTATGTCACATAAAATCAGATCATAGGAGTGTTCTTTGATCATCTCAAAACCTTCTAGTCCGTTTTCGGCCATATCTATTTCGAGAGACTTATTTTCTTCAAGAATAATACTTGAAAGAACATTTCTAATTGCCTCTTCGTCTTCTATGATAAGGATTTTTGCCATCCGTTGGAATTTCTTATTAATGTTTTTATTAAACCTTCTTTTAGGGCATAAGAAGACAGATACATATTATGAATCGGAAGTTTATTTAAAAGAAAATTTATGAAAATAATACTCACAACAATCATATCGGCTCTCATAGGAACTAGTCCTTCCATTTTTAATCGCTCTTCTAAACTAGAAGAATAAATTAATCTTTGCACCTCACTATAATCATCAAAGTCAAACGCATAAAAGGACTCTTTTTTCCAAGAGGTGTTAGATTCTTTTTTGCATGATATCATCTCTGCTAAGGTATCAAAAGAACCTGAAGAGCCGACTATAGAATCTATTTCATAAGCTTCACACATTTGAATCATCTCCTGAAGCGTTTCAAATAAGTGTGCGTCAATTTCATTTACATTTTCAATGGAAATAGGATCCTTGGGCTGAAAAATATCTAAAAGCCTTGCTGCACCCAATGGGTAACTCTTTCTCCAAAAATCTTCTTGTCTATTAGCAATGATAAATTCTGTACTACCTCCGCCTATATCGACAATTAATTTAGGCTTTTCCCCAAGATCTAAAGCTTGACATACCCCTTGATAAATTAAATCAGCCTCTTTGTCTCCATCAATGACATTAATGTTAATCTGCAATTCAGAATATACTTTTCCAACAAATTCATGCCCATTTACAGCACTTCGAATAGCGGAAGTTGCAACTGCATAAAAGCAGTCTACAGACTTTGATGTAAGAATTCTTTTATATTTTCTTAACGCATCCAAACCACGTTGAAAGGGAATAGGTGCAATAAAATCTTTGGAGATTCCCCCTTCGCCGAGTTTTACTGATATTTTCTTTTTAAGAACCACTCTATAGTTATCTTTCCAAACCTCAGCAATGAGAAGGTTAAATGTATTAGTCCCTAAATCAATAACCCCAATTAAGGATGGGGTTAACTTTGTCTTAGCCATTTGAATAAGGTCTTATAATTTACTTTTTGTCCATACATGAGAATTCCTACCCTGAAAATTCGTCCGGCAATCCAGCTTGTAAAAATAAAACCGAGAACCAAAAGGAACATCGACAATAAAACCTCCCATGTAGGAGGATCAAAGGGTAGTCTACTCATCATAACAATAGGAGAGGTAAATGGAATAATGGAAAACCAAAAAGCCAAGCTACTGTCTGGATTTTCAATAATTGTCTGTAGAGCAATGATAGAAAAAATCAACGGAAGTGTAATAGGCAAGATAAACTGCTGCGTATCCGCCTCTGAATCAACAGCTGAGCCTAGAGCGGCAAAAAGTGCTCCATACATTAAATAGCCTCCAACAAAATAAAATAGAAACATCAAAAGCAAAAAATTGAAATTGGTGGTTGTTAACTGGTCAAGAATAAAATCAACTCCTTCACTTTCATTATTAATGCTCTGATCTTTAAGTTTATTTGAACCCTTAAATAGCTCATTCGAATTCATATCGTAGGGATTTACAATGACACTAATCACCAAAGAATTAATCGCAAAAGTTAATACTACCCATAGAGCAAATTGAGTAAAACCGACCAATGCTATTCCTAAAATTTTACCCATCATCAATTGAAAAGGCTTCACAGATGAAATGATAATTTCGACAATCCGGTTTGACTTCTCTTCCATAACTCCTCTCATCACCATCGATCCGTATAGAAATATAAAAAAATAAATAAGCAAACCCCCAATCAAACTTAATGCAGTACTAATTTCTGTAGAACTAATTTTCTCGCCGCCACCTCCACTCAACATTACTGTTGATAGATTCACTCGAGATTTAATCTCATTTAAAAGCTCTCTTGATAAACCTTGGCCTTTAAGCCTATAGGCTTCAATGCCAGATTCAATATTTCCTGAAATAGATCTACTCTCAGAAAAGCTAAGTGGTTTGTGAGCAAAGACAGTCACAGATGACTCTAAAGAATTAAAATTGTCGTCCGTAGATTGTGGAATATGCACCAAGGCAGAAGCTTCGCTATGAGCGAAGGATTCCTTTAATAAATCAATAGACTCTGTCATAAAAAGATAAGATAACGCATCTGTATTTTTAAATTGAGATGCAAACAAATCTGACTCGTCACAAATCCATATCTGTTTCTCTTCACTGTCTGAACTGCTAATTAAAATGGGTGCTAAAATTAATCCCGCCATTAATAAAGGACCTAATATAGTCATTACTACAAAAGACTTTTTCCGGACCTTAGAGAGGTACTCTCGTTTCAAAATTAAAAAAATCTTATTCATCAATGATTTTCTTTAACAGTTCGAATAAAAATTTCGTTAATCGTGGGAATTCTTTCATTAAAGGCTATAATGTCAGAATGAT
Source organism: Flavobacteriales bacterium (assembly GCA_002707145.1). The sequence continues at coordinate 34,278 of PAMD01000014.1, forward strand.
TTAATAAAAAACGAATTAAATCAGAGGGAGAAAAAGAATCTTTAATTTTGATTTCTACTTGATTCAATTTCTTACTTATACATTCAAATTTTCTGGGAAGATACTCTAAAAAATCCAAGTTTATAGAAGAAAATTCTACTTGATATATAGATTGTTTAAATTCATTCTTGATCTGGTCTATTGGGCCGTCTAAAATTTTCTTCGACTTATCAATTAAGGCAATATGATCACAAATTTCCTCGACAGATTCCATTCTGTGAGTAGAAAAAATAATAGATGTACCCTTATCTTTTAAGGATAAAATCTCATCTTTAATAATGTTAGCATTAATTGGATCGAAACCAGAAAAGGGTTCATCGAAAATTAATAGTTTGGGATTGTGTAAAACCGTAGTAATAAACTGAATTTTCTGTGCCATTCCTTTGGAAAGATCTTCTACTTTCTTGTTCCACCAAGCTTCAATTTCAAACCTTTCAAACCAGAACTTTAAAGCTAATTTAGCCTCCCTATTTGACAAGCCTTTCAGCTGAGCTAAAAATAAAGCCTGCTCGCCAACTTTCATTTTTTTATATAAACCTCTTTCTTCAGGTAGATATCCGATATAAGAAATATGTTGAGATCCCAGAGGGTCTCCCTCAAATAATATCCCTCCTGAGTCCGGTATTGTGATCTGATTAATAATACGAATCAGAGTTGTTTTGCCGGCGCCATTTGGTCCTAAAAGACCAAATATCTTACCTTCAGGCACAGTCAAACTGACTTTATCTAAAGCTTTATGGTTGCTATATGATTTGCTTAGGGACTTAACTTCTAAAACATTCATTGTAACATGGACTAAAAATTATAAACTTCAAATTGTAAGTAAAATCATTAAAAATATGATGTAAAATAAATAACCAAAGTAATATAAAAAGGTCGAGCAATGCTCGACCTTTTTATAAAAAAAATTGTTTCAGCGTTTATCGATGGGTCTATATTTTCGCTCATTGTAGCCAGTATATACTTGGCGAGGCCGGCCAATAGGATCTCCATTTTCACGCATTTCTTTCCATTGAGCTACCCAGCCTGGCAATCTCCCTATTGCGAACATCACGGTAAACATATCTGTTGGTATTCCAAGGGCTCGATAAATTATACCAGAATAAAAGTCAACGTTTGGATACAAGCCTCGATCTACAAAATACTCATCTTTCAGAGCTACAGTCTCTAATTGTTTAGCTATATCTAATACTGGATCATTTATACCAAGAGCATCCAACACGTCGTCTGCAGCCTTCTTAATTATTTTAGCTCTTGGATCAAAATTTTTGTAAACTCGGTGACCAAAACCCATTAATCTAAATGAATCAGTCTTATCTTTGGCTTTAGAAATATATTTAGACACATCTCCTCCGTCTTTTTTGATAGACTCAAGCATCTCAATTACTGCTTGATTTGCTCCTCCGTGAAGAGGACCCCATAAGGCAGCAATTCCAGCAGAAATAGAAGCATAGAGACTAGCATGAGATGAGCCAACAATTCTTACGGTTGAAGCAGAACAATTTTGCTCGTGATCTGCATGAAGAATTAACAGTTTATTTAATGCATTTACTACCACAGGATTTACCTGGTAATCTTCTGTTGGTAAGCCAAACATCATACGCAAAAAGTTAGAACAATAGTCCAAACCATTGTCTGGATATACCAGAGGTTGTCGGACTCTATTTTTGTATGACCAAGCAGCCAATGTGGGTAGTTTCGCGAGAATCCGTATAATGGTTCCGTTTACCTCTTCATAAGATCGATTGGGATCTAGTGATTTTGGATAAAAGGCCGTTAATGAAGAAACCAGTGAAGATAAGACTCCCATTGGATGAGCCTTCGATGGAAAGCCGTCTAGAATGGATTTTACGTCTTCGTGAACTAATGTGTGAATTGTTAATTCATTTTTAAAATTTCTTAGCTCCTCTTGGGTGGGTAATTCTCCATAAATAACTAGATAAGAAACCTCGATGAAAGTGGAATTTTTAGCTAACTCTTCGATGCTATAACCTCTGTGTCTCAAAATTCCTTTTTCTCCATCTAAAAATGTAATCGAACTTTCTGTGGAACCAGTATTCTTGAAACCTTTATCAATTGTAATTAATCCTGAGGTGGATCGTAACTTACTAATATCAATAGCTTTTTCTCCTTCGCTTCCTTTTTGAACTGGAAGTTTGTAGGTTTTTCCTTCAAAAGTTAACTCTGCAAAATCTGACATTTGTTCAATTTAATTAGTTTGATTAGTATGCATTCGGAATATTATTTTAAAAATTTAAAATCTTTCCCTAAAAAAATAGCTGAATCTCCAAGAGCCTCTTCAATTCTTAGCAGCTGATTGTACTTTGCCATTCTATCGGATCGAGAAGCAGAGCCTGTTTTTATCTGACCTGTATTCAATGCAACGGAAAGATCAGCAATGGTATTGTCTTCAGTTTCTCCAGAACGATGGCTCATGACAGATGTAAAAGAGTTATTGTGTGCCATCTGAACAGCATTGATTGTTTCGGTTAGCGTACCAATCTGATTTACTTTTACCAAAAGTGAATTAGCAGCGTTCTCAGTGATTCCCATTTGCAATCGATCTACGTTGGTAACAAATAAGTCATCTCCAACAAGTTGAATATTAGAACCCAATTTAGATGTCATGTTCTTCCACCCATCCCAGTCATCTTCGTCTAATCCGTCTTCTATAGAAAGTATAGGGTATTTATTACACAAATCTGCCCAATAATCGACCATTTCTGAGGAGGTCAATTTGTCACCAGTAGATTTGTGAAAATGGTATAAGGACTCCTCTGATTTATAAAATTCAGAAGCAGCTGCATCAATGGCAATAAATACATCTTCGCCTGGACGATATCCAGCTTCTTCAATGGCTTTTAAAACCATCTCCATAGCTTGATTATTGGATTTTAAATTCGGAGCAAATCCTCCTTCATCACCCACATTTGTGGATAGACCTTTCTTTTTTAATACTGATTTTAAATGATGAAATATTTCTGTTCCAATTCGTAGTGATTGAGAAAAGCTATTCGCAGCAACTGGCATAACCATGAACTCTTGAAAGTCAATGGAATTGTCAGCATGAGAGCCACCATTTAAAATATTCATCATGGGAATAGGGAGCAATCTAGCATTGACTCCACCAATATAGTTGTAAAGCATTTGACCGGTCGAAGCAGCAGCAGCTTTTGCACTTGCTAAAGAAACGGCCAACATAGAGTTGGCTCCCAAGACTGATTTATTCGACGTTCCGTCAAGATCAATCATTAAATGATCAATACCAGCTTGATCTTCAACAGACATTCCTATAATTGAATCATACAATATACCATTCACATGCCCTATGGCCTTATGAACACTTTTACCCATGTAGATTTGGGAATTCTCATCTCTTAGTTCACAAGCTTCATATTTACCTGTGGAAGCCCCACTAGGAACAGCTGCACGACCAAAAGATCCAGATTCTGTAACAACATCAACCTCGACAGTTGGATTCCCTCTAGAATCTAGAATTTGTCTAGCAAAAACATCAGTAATTAAACTCATAAATTAATAATTTTTGTGTGTCTTAATATGCGTTAAAAACTGATCAAATAAATATCTTGAATCATGAGGCCCTGGCGAAGATTCTGGATGATATTGAACAGAAAAGCATGCACGACCTTTTAAACGAATTCCCTCAACGGAGTTATCATTTAAATTTTTGTGAGTTAATATAACTGTTTCACTTTCGTCAACACTGTCCATGCTTATCGCAAAACCATGATTTTGAGAGGTTATTTCTCCTTTTCCAGTCTCCAGATTAATCACTGGGTGATTAATTCCTCTATGACCATTATGCATTTTAAATGTCTTTAGTCCCTGGGAAAGACCAATCATTTGATGACCAAGACAAATACCAAACACAGGAATATTTTGAGCTATAATGTTAGTTACTAAAGAAACAACCTCTGGCATTGCGCCTGGATCACCTGGGCCGTTGGATAAAAAAATTCCGTCTGGATTCCATGAAAGCATTTCTTGTATAGAGGTGTAAATTGGAAAAACTTTGAGAAAACAATCTCTTTGTGCCAAGCAGTGTAAAATATTTGTTTTGACGCCTAAATCAAGTACAGCTACCTTATAGCTTGAGCTTTGTTCACCAAATAAATATGGCGTCTGTGTAGATACAGTTGAAGAAAGCTCTAAACCTTCCATAGTTGGCACATTAGACAACTCAGAAGTTAAGAGATCAATATCGGTAATAGTAGAGGATATAATGGCATTCATTGCTCCTTTATCTCTAATATAACGGACTAGGGCTCGAGTATCAAGATCGCAAATAGCGACTAATTTTTGATTCTCAAAATATTCTTGCAGAGACATATTAGAGCTTGGACGAGAATTATGATTATTAAAATCCTTACAAATCAATCCTGATATTTTAACACTTGATGATTCAATTTCGTCCAAGTGAATACCGTAATTTCCTATATGAGCATTGGTCGTAAGCATAATTTGGCCAGTGTAGGAAGGGTCTGTGAATATTTCTTGGTATCCTGTCATGCCGGTATTGAAACAAACTTCACCAGTAGCGGTACCTATATAACCTGCGGCATGACCATAAAAGATGGCACCATCCTCAAGAATTAATACTGCTTTTTGTTTTACTCGATATTTCATGGTTATTTTTAATCAAAAAAAAGGATAAAAGCTTAAGCCCTATCCTTTTATTTAATTGTTAAATTGTTAGGGGTAACTACGCTTTTTTATTGTCATCAATTGGATCACCAGGTAATTCTTCACCTGCTTCTGCAGACTTGGTCTCGTCAAGTTCATCTATTAAAGGAACCTCATCAACAACATCGGCTTCTTCTATAGCAGAATCATCTTTTTGTGGTCCAGCAGTAGCAATTTTTGAAGAAGTCTTCTTTCTTCTTCGCGTCTTAGGTTTCTTGACTTCCTTACCATTTGTGTAGACTTCATTGAAATCAACTAATTCAATCATACACATTTCAGCATTATCACCCATTCGATTACCAGTTTTGATAATTCTGGTGTATCCTCCAGGTCGATCCGCTATTTTACTAGAAACAATTCCAAAGAGTTCTTTCAATGTTTCTTTTTGCTTAAGGTAACTAAAAACAATTCTACGCGAATGTGTGGAATCTGTTTTTGCTTTTGTAATTAATGGCTCGACATACTGCTTCAAGGCTTTTGCCTTTGCCACTGTAGTATTTATTCTCTTAAACTCAATCAACGAACATGCCATATTTGACAACATCGCTTTTCTATGTGCTGTTTTCCTACCTAAATGGTTGAATTTTTTTCCATGTCTCATGACCCTATTCCTTATCTAATTTGTACTTAGCAGTATCCATCCCAAAAGAAAGACCTTTCACAGCGACTAGTTCATCTAATTCGGTTAACGATTTTTTACCAAAGTTTCTAAACTTCATTAAATCGCTTTTGTTAAAAGTAACCAAATCACCAAGTGTTTCTACCTCAGCAGCCTTCAAACAATTTAAAGCTCTTACTGAAAGATCCATTTCAGTTAATTTAGAGTGCAAAAGTTGTCTCATTTTTAGAGATTCTTCATCGTACTGATCTTCAGAAGAGGCTTCTGTATCTTCTAACGAAATTCTTTCATCAGAGAACAACATAAAGTGATGAATTAATATTTTTGATGCTTCTGTGAGTGCATCTTTTGGCTCTATAGAGCCGTCTGTGTGTACTTCAAAAATAAGCTTCTCGTAATCTGTTTTTTGTTCTACACGGAAATTTTCAATTTCATATTTCACATTTTTTATTGGAGTGAAAATTGAGTCGGTGGCAATCGTTCCTAAGGGCATATCTTCTGTAGATTGCTCTTCAGAGGTAACAAATCCACGACCTTTAATAACTGTCAAAACCATGTTTATGTCAACTTTGGGATTCATATTACAAATCACCAAATCAGGGTTTAACACTTGAAAACCTGAAATAAACTTTCCGATATCTCCAGCTTTTAATTGCTTTTGCTTCGACACAGAAACTTGAATAGTTTCATTCTCAACATCTTCAACTTGTTTCTTAAAACGAACTTGTTTTAAATTTAAGATAATTTCAGTAACATCTTCTACAACTCCATCAATAGTAGAAAACTCGTGTTCTACGCCGTCAATGCGAACGGAAGATATAGCAAAACCTTCAAGAGAAGAAAGTAGTACCCTACGTAAGGCATTTCCGACTGTTAAACCATAACCAGGCTCTAGAGGACGAAATTCAAATTGACCAGAATTGTCAGATGAACTGAGCATTAAAACTTTGTCCGGCTTTTGGAAATTTAATATTGCCATGTGATAAAAATTTAAAGTGTCTTTACTTATTATTTAGAATACAATTCAACAATCAACTGCTCCTTTATATTTTCTGGAATCTGAGTTCGCTCTGGAACAGCAACAAAAGTTCCTCTCAAAGAGTCAGAACTAAACTCTAACCACTCATATGAGCTACTGCTAGATCGAACTGAGTCTGTAATAGCCTCAAGTGCTTTGGATTTCTCACGCACCTCAATCACATCTCCAGGACGCATTGAATAAGATGGAATATTTACAATCCCACCATTTACTGTAATATGACGATGAGAAACAAGTTGTCTTGCCCCACTTCGAGTTGGTGAAATTCCCATTCGGTATACAGTATTATCTAATCTTCTTTCGCATAATTGCAGAAGAATTTCACCCGTTACTCCTTGTTTAGAGGAAGCATTTTTGTACAAATTACGAAACTGCTTTTCCAGTATTCCATATGTATACTTTGCTTTTTGCTTCTCCAAAAGTTGAACTGCATACTCAGACTTTTTGGATCTTCTTCTAGAATTTCCATGTTGACCGGGCGCGTAGTTCTTTTTTTCTAAAGATTTATCTGCTCCGAAGATTGCTTCACCGAACCTTCGTGCGATTTTTGTTTTTGGACCTGTATATCTTGCCATTTCTTAGATTTTAAAAAAAATTAAACTCTTCTGCGTTTTGGAGGTCGACAACCGTTGTGGGGTTGAGGAGTCACGTCTATAATTTCAGACACTTGAATCCCATTGTTATGCAAAGTTCGGATAGCCGATTCGCGACCATTACCTGGTCCCTTCACATAAACTTTCACCTTTCTCAAACCGGCTTCATGAGCGACTTTCGCACAATCTTCAGCTGCAGTTTGAGCAGCATAGGGAGTATTCTTTTTAGAACCTCTAAATCCTTGTTTACCTGCGGAGGACCATGATATTACTTGTCCTGCATTATTGGTCAACGAGATAATAATATTATTGAAAGAAGCATGGATATGAGCCTGTCCTGCGGACTCTACCTTTACCTTTCTTTTTTTGTTTGTTTTAGCCATAGCTACTTACTATTTAGTTGCTTTTTTCTTGTTCGCAACGGTTTTTCTTCTACCTTTTCTGGTTCTGGAGTTGTTCTTAGTCCTCTGGCCTCTTAACGGTAATCCAGAACGGTGACGCTGACCTCTGTTGCATCCTATATCCATCAATCGCTTGATGTTTAATTGGACTTCAGATCGCAATTCACCCTCGATTGTGTAGTCAGACATGATGGTACGAATTATATTTAATTCTTCATCATTCCAATCCTTAACCTTAGTGTTTAGATCAACACCGGCTTTAATAAGGATTTCCTGGGCTCGCGTTTTGCCTACACCATAAATGTAAGTTAAACCGATTTCTCCTCTTTTGTTTGTGGGTAAGTCTACCCCTGCAATTCTTGCCATAGAATGTATTTTAGACTAGGTCTAACCTTGTCTTTGTTTAAATTTTGGATTCTTTTTGTTTATAACATATAGACGACCTTTTCTTCGAACAATCTGGCAGTCCGCACTTCTTTTTTTAATTGATGCTCTTACTTTCATCTTTCAATTATTTTAGTATCTGTAAGTAATTCTTCCTTTAGTCAAATCATATGGAGACATAGATAGTTTCACCTTATCTCCTGGCAATAATTTAATATAATGCATACGCATCTTGCCGGAGATATGAGCTGTTAAAATGTGACCATTTTCTAGTTCTACTCGAAACATTGCATTTGAAAGTGATTCTGTAATCACCCCGTCTTGCTCTATTGATGCTTGTTTAGCCATACGCTAATTTTTTTTTTTTTATTACTTCGTCGATAAAATCAAATGATGACAATATCTCTGCTTTACCTTTTCGAACAACAATTGTATGTTCAAAATGTGCCGAAGGTTTCATATCAATGGTATTAATAGTCCATCCATCGTTTAATTGAACAATTTCTTTTTTTCCCATGTTGATCATTGGCTCAATAGCAATGACTAATCCTTCATTCAATTTCACTCCTCGTCCACGCTTTCCATAATTTGGAACTTCTGGGCTCTCATGTAAACTTTTTCCTAAACCATGCCCTACGAGTTCTCTAACTACAGAATAACCATGGTCTTCTGCATGCTTCTGAACAGCGTATCCTATATCTCCAATTCTGTTTCCAGAAACTGCAGCTCGAATACCTCTATACAAGGACTCTCTAGTTACTTTGAGTAACTCTCGAACCTCTGGATCAACATCCCCTACCTCATAAGTAAAAGCGGAATCCCCAAAAAAGCCATTCATCTTGACACCACAATCTAAAGATAAGATAGTACCAGACTCTAAAGGACAATCATTGGGTATTCCATGAACAACTTGTTCATTGGGAGAAACACATAAAGTGTTAGGAAATCCACTGTAGCCTTTAAAGGCTGGAACTCCTCCATTATCTCGAATAAACTCTTCAGCAACTTTATCTAAGTCTAAAGTACTAACCCCAGGCTTAATAAGTCTCGCCACTTCAGCGTGAGTTTTTGCAACAAGTAAAGAACTTTCTTTAATTAACTTTATTTCTTCTTCAGTTTTGTAATAAACCATTTCTTTATTACATTCCTGATCGACCACTTAATCGCCCAGACTTCATCAGACCATCATAGTGACGATTTAACAAGTAACTCTCAATCTGTTGAAGTGTATCCAATACAACACCCACCATAATTAATAATGAGGTGCCACCAAAAAATTGAGAGAAAGATTGATTAATTCCAGCATTCATAGCAAAAGCAGGAAGAATTGCTATAAATGCTAGAAAGAAAGATCCTGGCAAAACAATTCTGGACATAACGTTATCAAGAAATCCGGCTGTATCCTTTCCTGGTTTTACTCCAGGTACAAATCCACCATTTCTTTTTAAATCGTCGGCCATTTGATTTGTATTTACTGTCATAGCTGTATAGAAGTAGGTAAACAAGATGATAAGTAGTGCAAACACTAGATTGTACCAAAATCCTGAAAAGTCGGAGAAGTTAGTAATAAAGGTTTGCAAACTTTCAGATTCTGAAAGACCAGCAAAGGTGATAGGTATAAACATAATTGCTTGAGCAAAAATGATAGGCATCACGCCTGCTGCATTAACTTTTAATGGTAAATATTGTCGTGCAGCGGCAACTTGAGCTGTTGCACCACGCTTGGCATATTGAATTGGAATGCGTCTTACTCCCTGAACTAAAAGAACAGACGCAAGAATAACAACTAATAAAATAACAATCTCAACCAAAATAATTAGGGGTTTTGCACGGCCAACTTCAAATAAGAATGCTTGAGGAAGGCTGGCAATAATTCCGACCATAATGAGTAATGAAATTCCATTTCCAATTCCGCCATCTGTAATTTTCTCTCCTAGCCACATGGCGAACATTGTTCCAGTTACAAGAATAATTACACTTGAGAACCAGAAAGAGGTACTAGACAAGAGAAAAGCTTCTGAAGGAAGAGTAGCTTTTAAATTGGCAATGTAACCTGGAGCCTGAAATGAAGTGATTAATACAGTCAAATACCTTGTAATTTGACTAATCTTTGTTCTCCCGCTTTCTCCATCTTTTTGTAGCTTTTGTAAATAAGGGACCGCCATGGTCATTAATTGTATCACGATAGATGCCGATATGTAGGGCATAATACCGAGTGCCATAATAGAGGCCTGTGAAAAAGCACCACCAGTAAACATATTTAAAAGTCCCAACAGACCGTCTGAGGTTTGATTTTGAAGAGCATCTAGCTGCTGCGGGTCAATTCCTGGTAACGCTACGAATGATCCCAAACGATAAATTAGAAGGAAACCTAAGGTAGTTAAAATACGACCTCTAAGTTCTTGGATCTTCCATATATTCTTTATTGTATCTATAAAATTCTTCATAAGAATTGATGCTATTTAAGAATTGTCACGACACCTCCTGCAGCTTCAATAGCAGCTTTTGAGGATACGGTAAATTTGTGCATAGACACGTTCAACTTTGCGGTTAAGGCGCCACGACCCAAAATTTTAACTAATTCGTTCTTTCTTGCCAATCCATTTGCCAGTAGGATATCAAAAGTCAATTCATCTTTTATCTTTTTCGAATCCACAAGAGCTTGAATAGTATCAAGGTTGATTCCCTTGTACTCTAGACGATTAATGTTCTTAAAACCAAACTTAGGAACACGTCTTTGAAGTGGCATTTGCCCACCTTCAAAGCCTACCTTACGGGAATACCCCGAACGTGATTTTTGACCATTGTGACCTCTTGTTGAGGTTCCACCTTTACCGGATCCTTGCCCGCGCGCAACACGCTTTTTGTTTCTCACCGAGCCTGTAGCTGGTTTCAGGTTACTTAAATTCATCTTACGATTACTTTGATAATTCTTACTTAACTTCTTTAATTTCAATTAAATGCTTGATGGCATTGACCATCCCAAGAATTTGAGGTGTACCCTCATGTTCTACTACTTGGTTTATTTTCTTTAAACCTAGAGCTTCTAAAGTTCTCTTTTGGCGCTCTGGTCTATCGATTTTACTTCGTACTTGCTTGATTTTAATTTTGGCCATTTGTTTAAATTATTATCCGTTAAAAACCTTGCTCATAGAAACACCCCTTTGAGAAGCTACTGAACGAGCATCTCTAAGCTGTAACAATGCATCCATGGTCGCTTTTACTACATTGTGTGGATTTGACGAACCTTTGGATTTAGCCAAGATATCATGTATACCAACAGACTCGATAACAGCTCGCATTGCACCACCTGCAATTACACCAGTACCATGAGAAGCAGGTCGCATAAATATACGTGAGCCACCGAATTTACCGTTTTGCTCGTGTGGAATAGTAGCATTAACGACGGGGATTCTATACAAATTCTTTTTTGCATCTTCAGTTCCTTTGGTTATTGCAGAAACAACTTCCTTTGCTTTACCCATTCCGTGTCCTACAACGCCTTCTTCATTTCCAACAACCATGATGGCAGAAAAACTGAATGTTCTACCCCCTTTGGTTACTTTAGTTACACGTTGAATTCCCACCAAACGCTCTTTAAGCTCTAAGCCTGATGGCTTTACTTTTTCTATGTTATAGTATTTACTAGCCATAATTTCTTAGAATTTAAGTCCTCCTGCTCTAGCTCCATCGGCTAAAGATTTAACTCTTCCGTGATATAAGTATCCATTTCGATCGAAAACACATTTGGTGATACCGGCAGAAACTGCTTTTTCAGCTAGGACTTTACCCACAACACCTGCTTGTTCGGTTTTAGTTCCCTCAGCTTTAACGGCTTTATCCGAAGATGAAACAGTTAACAAAGTAATACCAGCAATATCATCAATTAGCTGGGCGTAAATTGACTTATTGCTTCTAAAAACCGAAAGTCTAGGGTTTGTTGATGTACCACTGGTATTCTTTCGAACACGCATCTTGATACGATTTCTTCTATATTCTTTTGACAATGCCATCGCTTATATTTTAACCTGCAGTTTTACCTGCTTTTCTTCTAATTTCTTCACCTACGAATTTGATTCCTTTTCCTTTGTAAGGCTCAGGCTTTCTCATCGAACGAATTTTCGCAGCAACCATTCCGATAAGTTGCTTATCGTGAGAACTCAATCTTACAATTGGATTTTTCCCTTTTTCTGAAATAGTTTCTACTTTCACCTCAGTGCAAATTTCTAACAAGATATTGTGAGAGAAACCTAAACTAAGTTCTAATAGTTGACCTTTATTTGAGGCACGATAACCAACTCCTACTAATTCAAGTTCTTTTGTGTACCCTGAGGAAACTCCAACAATCATATTCTGAATTAAAGCACGATACAGTCCGTGTTTTGCTCTAGATTCTTTTTGATCATTTGGTCTTTCAAGGGTAACAATAGCATCTTCAACTCTTACGGAAATTGGTTCTGTAACCTGCAGAGACAATTCACCTAGCTTTCCTTTGACGATGACTTCATTGGATGAAGACTTATCTAAGGAAACTCCTTCGGGGATTGTGATTGGTTGTTTACCTATTCTTGACATTTTTTAACGTTTTCTTTTGATATTAATAAACGTAACATATTACTTCTCCACCCACATTGAGTGAACGAGCTTCTTTATCCGTCATGACTCCCTTAGAAGTTGATACGATGGCTACTCCAAGACCATTCAATACTCTTGGCATTGAAGAAGACGAAGAATACTTTCGAAGACCTGGTTTTGAGGCTCTTTGTAAAGAGGTAATAGCTGGCATTTTAGTGATTGAATTGTATTTCAATGCAATCTTTATGCTGCCCTGAGCGTTGTTAGTTTCGAACTTATAGTTCAAAATATAGCCTTGATCTTTTAAGATCTTGGTCATTTCTTTTTTAAGGTTTGACGCAGGAACTTCCACGACTCTGTGTTTCGCCATTACGGCGTTACGAAGACGGGTTAAGTAATCTGCTATTGGATCTGTATACATAGTTTATAAGTTTACTGTTTACCAACTGGCTTTTTTGACTCCTGGGATTAGACCAAAATTGGCCATTTCACGAAATGTAACACGTGAAACACCGAACTGACGCATATAACCCTTTGGACGACCTGTCAACTTGCATCTATTGTGAAGACGAACGGGAGAGGCATCTTTTGGAAGCTTTTGAAGACCTGCATAGTCTCCTGCTGCCTTTAAAGCGGAACGTTTATCTGCGTACTTTTCAACTATTTTCTGTCTTTTAAGCTCTCGGGCTTTCATTGATTCTTTTGCCATCTTGCTTATTTTTTAAAGGGTAAACCAAATTCTTTTAACAACTCAAAAGCTTCTTTATCAGTGTTTGCGGATGTTACAATTGTAATATCCATTCCGGTAATCTTGTTTACTTGATCAATAAATATTTCAGGAAATATAATTTGCTCCTTGATACCTATGTTGTAATTTCCTCTTCCATCAAAAGATTTTGGACTGATTCCCTGAAAATCACGAACTGCAGGCAATGCAGTCGATACAAATCTATCCAAAAACTCATACATCTTTGCCCCCCTGAGGGTCACACGAACACCCACTGGCATGCCTTTTCTTAATTTGAAATTAGAAATGTCTTTCTTAGACATGGTCGAAACTGATTTTTGCCCAGTAATTCTGGACATTTCATCAGAGGCAACATCGACTAATTTTTTATCTGAAGTAGCTTCGCCTACACCTTGGTTCAAACAAATCTTTACCAACTTTGGCACTTGCATGATATTTTTGTAACCCATGCTTTCCGTGAGAGCCGCAACAATCTCGTTACGATATTTCTCTTGTAGTCTTGGAGTATATGACATTATAGAATCTCTCCTGATTTTTTAGAGTATCTGACCAACTTACCAGCGTCGTTCACTTTTCTTCCTACACGACTTGCTTGCCCTTTCGAGTCAACTACCATGAGGTTAGAAATATGAACTGAGGCTTCGCTTTTTACAATTCCACCTTGTGGGCTTGCTGCGCTCGGCTTAGTATGTTTAGACACCATGTTAATGCCTTCAACGAAGGCTCTTCCTTTCTCAAGATCTACAGATACGATCTTACCAGTTTTTCCATTATCGGAACCTGCAAGAACTTTTACTGAATCTCCTTTTTTAATATGTAATTTAGACATCATAAATCGTTTTATAGCACCTCTGGTGCCAGTGAAACTATTTTCATGTATTGCTTATCTCGTAATTCTCGAGCAACGGGCCCAAAAACACGAGTACCTCTCATTTGTCCTGTCGTATCCAACAAAACACATGCATTATCATCAAAACGGATGTAAGACCCATCTTGACGACGAACTTCCTTTTTTGCACGAACAACGACAGCAGTAGAAACTTGTCCTTTTTTCACTGTACCTGCCGGAATGGCAGATTTAACAGTGACAACGATTCTGTCTCCCAATGAAGCGTATCTTCTACCAGTACCTCCCAATACACGAATACAAAGTACTTCCTTGGCTCCCGTGTTGTCGGCTACTTTTAATCGACTTTCCTGTTGTACCATCTTACTTGGCTCTTTCTAAGATTTCTACTACTCTCCAATTCTTTGTTTTGCTCAAAGGACGTGTCTCCATGATTCTGACGGTATCACCGACATTACAATCATCAGAGTCGTCATGGGCAACAAGGGTTGAAGTTTTCTTCATAAACTTACCGTACATTATGTGCTTCTCCTTTCGTTCGATAGACACAGTAACAGACTTGCTCATTTTGTTGCTTTTTACGACACCAACACGTTCTTTTCTAAGATTTCTAGTTTCCATGGTTGTTTTATGCTTCTAGTTCTCTTCTTCTAACTTCTGTTAGAATTCGTGCAACTGTTTTCTTTATTTCTCGAATCTGTCCTGGATTCTCAAGGGGTGACACAGCATGAGCTAACTTTATTTTAGCTAATGATATTTTTTCCTCAGCGAGTTTACCATTAAGATCCTCAGTTGACATTTGATTTATTACAGCTTGTTTCATCGTTAATAAGTAAATCGATTAGGCTTCAACGTAGTCTCTTCTTACTACGAATTTAGTTGTTATGGGCATTTTTTGAGCAGCTAACCGGAGTGCTTCCCTAGCAACTTGAAGAGATACACCATCTAATTCGAACATAATACGTCCCGGTAATACAACAGCAGCCCAATACTCAGGGGCACCCTTACCTTTTCCCATCCGTACTTCTGCTGGTTTCTTTGTAATTGGTTTATCTGGAAAAATTCTAATCCACATTTGTCCTTCACGTTTCATGTAACGAGTGGCTGCAATTCGAGCAGCTTCAATTTGACGTGATGTAATCCAACATTCCTCCAAGGCTTTTATTGCAAATGATCCAAAAGCAATTTGACTCCCACGTCCGGTATTACCCTTCATGCGGCCCTTTTGCATTTTTCGGAACTTGGTTTTTTTTGGTTGTAACATCTTTCTAAATTTTAGTATATGTTATCATACTATTTTCTTTTTCTTCTCGGTGATCCACCTCTTGGACTTCGACTTCCACCTTTCTTAGATGACTTGGCTAAAGTTTCAATAGAAGTTAAATCACGCTTTCCATAGAGCTCACCTTTACAAATCCATACTTTTACACCTAATACACCATAAGTGGTATGTGATTCAACCATAGCATAATCTATATCTGCTCGAAAAGTATGAAGAGGAGTTCTTCCGTCTTTGACCATTTCTGAGCGAGCCATCTCAGCTCCGTTCAAGCGCCCGGAAATCTGAATTTTTATACCTTCAGCTCCCATTCGCATTGCTGCTGCAATAGCCATTTTAACAGCTCTTCTATAAGAAATACGCCCTTCAATTTGCCTAGCTATGGAATCACCCACAAGTTTGGCATCTGTTTCTGGGCGCTTGATCTCGTATATATTTACTTGTATATCTTTTCCGGTAAGTTTTTTCAACTCTTCCTTCAAGCGATCTACTTCAGATCCACCTTTGCCGATAATAATACCAGGGCGTGCAGTACAAATAGTAATTGTTACAATTTTTAATGTGCGTTCAATAATTACCTTTGATACACTCGCCTTCGACAAACGCGCTGCAATATATTTACGAATTTTACTATCTTCTGCTAATTTATCACCAAAATTTCTTCCGCCATACCAGGCGGAGTCCCATCCTCTGATGATTCCCAAACGGTTACCTATTGGATTTGTCTTTTGTCCCATAGTGGCTTATTCTTTTTCTGATTTGGTTCCAACTACAAGTGTAACGTGATTGGAACGTTTTCTTATTCTATGTGCTCTACCTTGCGGGGCAGGGCGCAATCTTTTTAACATACGAGCACTGTCGACTTGAATTTCTTGGATATATAAACCACTATCTTCCATTCGAAGATTTTCGTTCTTCGCTTGCCAATTGGCCACGGCTGAAAGAAGTAGTTTTTCCAAACGAAGCGAAGCTTCTTTGGTGTTAAACTTCAAAATTTGAAGAGCTTTATTTACATCAACTCCGCGAACTAAATCTGCTACTAGCCTCATTTTTCTTGGTGACGTAGGACAGTTATTAAGTTTTGCGAAAGCAATACTTTTGCGAACTTCTTTCAAGGCTAATGCCGTATTATGTTTTCTATTTCCCATGATTAAGGCTTATTCAGTTATCTTTTACCTTTATCTTTTTTTCCACCGTGCCCTCTGTAGGTACGGGTAAGAGCAAATTCGCCCAACTTATGACCCACCATGTTTTCAGTTACAAAAACAGGAATAAACTGTCGGCCATTATGCACTGCAATTGTTTGACCAACAAAATCTGGAGTAATCATTGAGGCTCTAGACCAAGTTTTGATTACCGATTTTTTACTCGATTCTGCATTGGCTAGAATTTTCTTCTCTAACTTAAAATGCACGTAAGGTCCCTTTTTTAATGAACGCGCCATATCTAATTATTTATTTCTTCGTTCAACAATATACTTATTGGTAGCTTTTTTCTTCGCTCGAGTTTTATAACCCTTCGCCGGAATACCATTTCTAGAACGTGGGTGGCCCCCTGAGGACTTCCCTTCACCACCACCCATTGGGTGGTCAACTGGATTCATTGCAACTCCTCTTGTTCTTGGACGACGTCCAAGCCATCTTGAGCGACCTGCTTTACCCGATCTTTCAAGGCCTCGCTCACTATTTGACACCACGCCAATAGTAGCCAAACAGGTTACCAAGACCATTCTTGTTTCCCCTGAAGGAAGACGAAGAATGGCATACTTACCTTCTCTAGCAACTAATTGTGCGTAAGCACCAGCACTGCGAGCCATTACTGCACCCTGTCCCGGACGTAATTCAATGTTGTGAAGAATAGTTCCCAAAGGAATAGCACTTAAGAAGAGTGCATTTCCTACTTCGGGTGATGCACCCTCACCAGAAACAATTTTGTCTCCAACATTTAAACCATTCGGAGCAATAATATACCGTTTTTCACCATCTGCATAAATTACCAAGGCAATACGAGCTGTACGATTTGGATCATATTCGATAGTAGAAACGGTTGCATCCATAGCAAACTTCTCTCTTTTGAAGTCAATAATACGGTAACGCTTCTTGTGTCCACCACCAATGTAACGCATAGTCATTCGACCCGAATTATTTCTACCTCCTGATCGCTTTATTGGCGCCAGCAATGACTTCTCTGGTGTGGATGATGTAATACCATCGAAGGTGTTAACGACTTTATGCCTTTGACCTGGTGTTATTGGTCTTAATTTTCTAACTGCCATAACTTAATTAAATATTGCTGTAAAAATCAATACTTTCTCCTTCAGCTAAATCTACAATAGCTTTCTTGTAAGAATTAGTTCTACCACTAATTACGCCACCCTTAGTATTACGTGACTTGGCCTTCCCGGGATAAATCATAGTCCTAACTTTTTCAACAGACACACCGTACATTTTTTGAACAGCACCTTTGATTTCAAGCTTATTAGCTCTTCTATCAACAATAAATCCAAACCGGTTGAACCTCTCGGTATCGTCTGTCATCTTCTCGGTAATTACTGGTCTTATAAGAATATTCATAATCTGATTAACTTAATATGTTCTCAATTTTCTCTATCGCACCCTCCTCAATTATAAGTGTACCGGAATTAAGTATATTGTAAGTGCTTAATTCATTGGCTGTTACAACATTGTTGCGTTGTAAATTTCGCGAGGACAAATATACATTTTTATTTGAGTCTGCAAGCACTAACAAGGTTTTTTTGCCCGTTAACCCTAGATTCCCAATCATCTCAGAATAGGAGGATGTTTTAGGAGTCTCAAAATGAATAGGTTCTAAAACCAAAATGGAATCGTCTTTAGCTTTGATTGAAAAAGCAGATTTTCTTGCAAGAATTTTCAATTTCTTATTGAGCTTAAAAGAGTGACTTCTTGGACTAGGACCAAAAATACGACCACCACCTCTAAAAATTGGAGACTTTATACTACCCGCACGAGCTGTGCCTGTACCTTTTTGCTTTTTAATTTTACGTGTGCTACCAGAAATATCCGCTCTTTCTTTAGATTTATGAGTCCCTTGACGTTGGTTAGCAAGGAAATGCTTTACATCTAAATATACAGCATGATTGTTGGGCTCTATGGAATAAATTCCGTCATTCAAAGAAACTTTTCTTCCTGTATCTTTCCCCTTATTGTCTAATACAACTGCTTTCATTATTTCTGTATGGTTAGGAGTGAATTTTTAGGACCTGGAACAGAACCTTTAACAACCATTAGGTTTTGGGCTTTGATTACTTTTAAGACCTCAAGATTGGATACAGTAACTTGATCTCCACCCATCCGACCAGCCATACGCATTCCTTTGAAAACACGAGCAGGATATGAAGCGGCACCAATTGAACCGGGGGCACGCAAACGATTATGCTGACCGTGAGTGGCATCTCCTACACCATGGAAACCATGGCGTTTCACAACTCCTTGAAAACCTTTCCCTTTTGAAACACCAGTTACATCGACATATTCACCTTCGACGAAAAGTTCAACATCCAAAATATCGCCCAAACCAAGCTCTGATTCGAAACCATCGAATTCTCGAACTTTTAATTTAGGGTTTGTTTTGGCTTTAGAAAAATGACCGATAAGTGCTTTACCTGCGCTTTTTTCTTTCTTTTCACCATAACCCAGCTGAATAGCCTCGTAACCATCTATTTCGAGGGTTCTAATCTGTGTCACAACACAAGGACCAACTTCCAAAACTGTACAAGGTATGTTTTTACCATGATTGTCGAAGATGCTGGTCATTCCTATTTTTTTTCCAATTAAACCTGGCATTTTTATTTATTTAAAAAGATGCTAATTAAACTTTTATCTCAACTTCTACACCACTAGGCAACTCCAATCTCATTAAGGCATCAACTGTTTTTGATGAAGAGCTGTAGATATCAAGCAATCGCTTGTATGAACTTAGTTCGAATTGCTCACGGGCTTTTTTATTTACGTGGGGCGAACGAAGAACGGTATAAATTCTTTTGTGAGTTGGAAGTGGGATTGGCCCATTTACAACTGCACCAGTGGTCTTAACTGTTTTTACAATCTTTTCAGCGGACTTATCTACCAACATGTGATCGTAAGACTTTAATTTGATTCTAATTTTCTGACTCATTGTATACGAATTAAGATTTACCGTTTACTTTAGTAATAACTCCTTCTGCTATGTTTTTTGGACAATCATCATAGTGAGAGAATTCCATTGTGGATGTTGCTCTACCAGAAGTAACTGTTCTCAACGCCGTAACATAACCAAACATTTCAGACAGAGGTACAGTGGCTTTAATAATCTGAGCTCCATTTCTAGTATCCATACCTGCAACTTGACCTCTTCGCCGATTCAAATCAGCAACTACATCACCCATATTGACTTCAGGAGTAACTACTTCAAGCTTCATAATGGGCTCAAGCAAAGTAGGAGATGCTTTTTTGCAAGAATCTCTATATCCTAATTTTGCAGCCAACTCAAAAGATAAAGCATCAGAATCTACCGCATGGAAAGATCCATCAAATAGAGTCACTTTTAAGCTATCCATAGGATATCCAGCTAGGGGTCCATTGACCATAGCTTGGGTAAAGCCTTTTTGAACGGATGGGATGAATTCTCTTGGAATTGATCCACCTTTAATTTTGTCAACAAACTCTAAACCTTCTTTAACCTCTTCACCTTCGGCTGCGACGACGGGTTCAATAGTAAATTGAATATCGGCAAATTTACCTTTACCTCCAGACTGTTTTTTATAGGTTTGTCGGTGATCGATTGCTTCACGAATCGCCTCTTTATATTGAACTTGAGGTTCTCCTTGATTGCACTCAACTTTAAATTCACGTTTCATTCTGTCAATAAGAATATCTAAGTGAAGTTCCCCCATTCCCGAAATAACGGTTTGCCCTGTTTCTTCGTTGGATGCAACACGGAAAGTAGGATCTTCTTCGGAAAGCTTACCTAGTGCAAGTCCCATTTTATCCATATCAGCTTTAGTCTTTGGCTCAACGGCAATACCGATTACCGGTTCTGGGAAAGACATAGACTCTAATACGATAGGCTCTTTTTCTGAATGAAGAGTATCCCCTGTTCGAATATCCTTAAAACCTACTCCGGCGCCGATATCGCCTGCACCAATATTATCGATTGCATTCTGCTTGTTAGAATGCATTTGGAATATACGAGAGATACGTTCTTTCTTACCTGTTCTTGAATTCCAAATGTAGGAACCAGCATCTAGATTTCCTGAATAAACTCTGAAGAAACAAAGTCGACCAACGAATGGATCGGTTGCAATTTTAAATGCAAGGGCAGCAAAGGGCTCAGTAATATCTGGCTTTCGCTCTTCTTCCTTTTCTGTATTAGGATTTACACCAATAATAGACTCAATATCCATCGGGGATGGTAAAAATTCCATTACCGCATCTAAAACCGCTTGAACTCCTTTATTTTTGAAAGCAGACCCACAAAACATAGGGGTAATTTTCATATCGTGAACAGCCGCTTTAATAGCAACTTCTATTTCAGCTTCTGTAATTGTATCTGGGTCCTCAAAAAACTTTTCCATTAAGTTATCATCATATTCTGCAACAGACTCAATAAGCTTCTCTCTCCATTCGGCAACTACATCTACTAAATCTTCGGGTATTGGAATTTCGTCATAGGTCATACCTTGAGTATCATCATTCCAAACAATGGCTTTGTTTGAAATTAAATCTACAACACCTTTAAAAGTCTCTTCGGCTCCAATAGGAACTTGAAGAGGAACTGGATGAGCACCCAAACGTTCTTTAACTTGCGATACAACATTAAAGAAGTCTGCACCAGCTCGATCCATTTTATTTACAAAACCGATTCTAGGAACATTATATTTATCTGCTTGCCGCCATACAGTTTCGGACTGAGGTTCAACTCCACCTACGGCGCAAAATAACGCAACAGCCCCATCCAAAACACGGAGGGAGCGTTCTACTTCTACGGTAAAGTCAACGTGGCCAGGGGTATCGATAATGTTCATCTGGAAATCATTGTCTCTGTATTTCCAAAAACATGTAGTCGCTGCTGATGTAATGGTAATTCCACGCTCTTGTTCTTGCTCCATCCAGTCCATAGTTGCAGCACCATCGTGAACTTCACCAATTTTATGGGATACACCCGTGTAGTAAAGAACTCGCTCTGTTGTGGTAGTTTTCCCGGCATCAATATGTGCCATAATACCAATATTTCGAGTATATCTTAGATCTCTTTTAGCCATCTTTCTATTCTTAATGATTAAAATCTAAAGTGAGAGAATGCCTTGTTGGCTTCCGCCATTCGGTGAACATCGGATCTCTTTTTTACAGCGGCACCCTCTTCACGAGATGCAGCCATTACTTCATTTGCCAATCTAAGCGCCATAGTTTTTTCATTACGCTTGCGCGTGAAGGAAATTAACCACTTCATACCTAAAGACAACTTCCTGTCTGGACGAATTTGCATTGGTATTTGGAAAGTTGCTCCACCAACTCTTCTACTACGAACTTCTACGTGCGGTGTAACATTTTGCAACCCTTTTTTAAAGATTTCCAAACCAGCCTCTTCGTCTCCATTCTTTTCCTCTATGATGTCGATAGCATCATAAAAAATTTTGAACGCAGTACTCTTCTTACCATCCAACATTAAGTTATTTACAAAACGGGTTACTAACGTATCGTTAAATCTTGGATCTGGTAACAAGACTCTTTTTTTAGCTTTTGCTTTTCTCATTTTACTTTTTTCTTCAGATTTCTCTGATTACTTTTTAGGTTTTTTAGCTCCGTATTTAGAACGTCTCTGCGTACGTCCGTCTACACCGGCTGTATCCAAAGCACCCCTAACGATGTGGTAACGAACACCTGGAAGATCTTTGACTCTTCCACCTCGAACCAAAACAATTGAATGTTCTTGTAAATTGTGTCCTTCACCCGGGATATATGCATTTACTTCGTTTCCATTAGTTAATCGTACCCTGGCTACTTTTCGCATTGCAGAATTAGGCTTCTTTGGAGTCGTAGTATATACACGAGTACAAACACCTCTTCTTTGAGGACAAGCATCTAGTGCGGCAGATTTACTCTTTTTAGTAAACTTTACGCGACCTTTGCGTACCAACTGTTGAATAGTAGGCATATTGCTTTTTTAATTTATAATTCTTTTTTATACAATCCCTAATTTTTAGGGAACGCAAATGTATAACTTTTCAACGAGTAAACAAATGGAGAATCCCTTTTATTTAGTGAAGGAATTGATTTTGACTGATAACAAGGTTTTTAAAGGACTTTGACTTTAAAAAAGAGTGAATTTACAACTCTGATATTTTGTTAAAAAGTAATAAAGACTTTCTAAAAACATATTAGAAAAAAAGTTGTGAATGCAAAAAATCAAAAAACACCTCTTGTTAAAATGGATTTAAACAGCCAAGATTTTCTTATTCAAACAAATACTTTTTATCTACAGAACTATCATCGAAAATATAAATAAATGAAAAAAGAAATCTTACAATTATAAATTTATAATGGAGTGAAATGTATATGTCATCTCAATAATATAATATTTATAAAATAGGGATTCATAACAATTTATTATTTTAATAGTAAAATCTAGAAAATATAAAACAAAAACTAGCTTATGTAGTAGTCAAATCTAATCGAGTAAGACATAAAGTGGACTATTTATTTTTCTTTAATCGCTTCTCTGCCTTTTTTTCTTTTGGTGTTTTAGCTGGCTCCTTCTTGACGTTTTTTTTGGCATCCTTTCCTTTTCCCATGACATTTTTTTTATTATTCTAGCATTGAGTCTCTAATTGAAACCATGACTTTGAAAATAGTAAATTAATCTTTAATTATACAAAACTTTGTGGAATCTAAAATATTAAACACGATAATAAACCTCATCAAAAGGCACTCTAAATTGTGTTCCATATACGCCTGAGCTTTCTCGAATACCACAACTCACCACCATTGTTACTTCGGCTGAATTAGGCAAATCAAGAATCTGCTTCACTCGTTTGGAATCAAAACCTTCCATTGGGCATGTATCGTATCCAATGGCGGCCATACTGATCATGAAATTTTGCGCAGCCAATGCACAACTTTTATGCGCTACGATTCTCATATCACTCTTTCTTGTTTGACGATAAATAGGTCTAAATAAACCTATCAGATGACAAGAAGCATACTTAATTAGCCCAAATAATCCAAGGAAATCCACATATAATCCCGGAATGAGTTTTGTATAATATGTATTAACTTGTTTTTTTCTTTTCAGAAGACGCTGACCTATATCTGGCTTATCAAAGCTTTGATTTAAGAAATCAAGGTTTGACTTTGCTCTTTTTCTCCATAAATCTTTTCGCGCAACAAAAACTACAAAACGATTTGCTGTTCTTGCTGCAGGCTGATTAAAACAGGCAGTAGAAATTTCTTCTAATTTCTTTGAAGAAGTTATCTGATAAAACTCCCATAGCTGAAGATTACTACTTGTAGGGGCAATTGAAGCATTTTTTATGCAGTTCTCTACCTTATCATCATCAATATTTATTTTCTGATACAATCTAACTGAACGCCTGTAGGATATTGCTTCAGAAACTGATTTCTCCATAAATAATTTTTTATTTTATATTGCTATTCTATAGATAATCAGTAGGAGTTATCATTGGACAGGAATTGAAGTACATCCGCTTGACTAACCTTTATTTGATAACCTCGACCGGGCTCAAAATCTCCGATACCGTTAAAAGAATATTCTGGCAAATAGGCATTACCAAAATAATCTTTAGCTATAATAAGATTTACAGAAGATGAAATATTATAAAGTACCGCTGATGCTAATGCTTTTTCTATCCTCAAATATCCAACTAAATTCCAACCTGCTGTCAATGCTAAAGTATGATTTTCGGGGAAAGCATAATCGCCACAAACTTCTAGAATTATCTCCATCTCATTTTTTATCTGATATCCTTGTCCTAGAGTAAAATCTCCAATACCATTAAAACTATAATCTGGGAGAAATGCATTCCCTTGGTAATCTTTTACGATGATAATATGATCTGTGATAGGAGCTAAAACAGATGCCATATCAGGTTCTTCAGCAATCATATAGGTTGAAAAAATAGACCATCCAAAAGGCATATAAATAGATTGACAAGAGGGTCCATCAGGGATTCCAGCAATAGAATCCACAAAAGTTAAGCCATTAACCGTAAACTCATCGGATCCATCAGAATAAATCGCAGAAGCAAGAGTAGCCTCAGATGTTTCACAATTCCAAATCATCCACTGAAACTCTACTCCAAGTGGAAACCCATCTACATCATCGGTGGTCATGTCATCACCCATAACTGCAATTTGGGCAGTTTCTCCTAAAAAGGAGGTTTGTCCTGCACATTGCATTTCTCCACTAGAATTGATGAAAAATAAGCCCAATATAGATTGAGATAAAACATTTCCATTAGCATCAGAAACAACAAGAGAGGATGGTAGAAATATAGTGTGGTTAGTTCCGGTAATTAAAACTTCTTCCCAAGGAGAGTTGCAAATAGGCTCACAAGAGCCATCGTCTATTGTGGCATCTTGGTTAAAATTTACTGCTGTCAGATCTGTACATCCATTTATAGAGGGAATAAGATCTGTACAATCTCCAATAAAATTAGTTTCTTCAGAGCCTTCATACATTGTGAAATTAACATCTCCAATGTTTATAAACGTATCATTCCAACCATCACCATAAGAATCCATCATGTTTATGATGATATTCTCAGGAAGATCTATACAAGTCTCAAATGGGGAATCACCCTCTAGAAGTATTTCATTAGAACAACTTGAAAGATTCCAAGAGACCTCTGACTCCCAATCTCCGCCTCCAACACTTACCTGAGTATACTCACAGAATATTGGTTCTTCGATTGTAACATATGTATATATCCAATCCAAAACATATGAAACTTTTGACCAAACTCCAGGATAATTGACATCGGCACAACCGTTACCCCAACTAGTTACTCCTATTAATAACCAACGGGAATTGTCGGTATTTCTCACAGCAAGCGGTCCCCCTGAATCACCCTGACAAGCGTCCTCCCCTCCATTGATTAAATCTCCAGCGCAAATCATTGAAGCATCAAGTGATGCACAAGAATATTCCCCCGAGTTTCCATTTGGATCTAAAGATGCGCCACAAGCAACACTATTTGATACAATTGGTGCAGTAACCATCTGTAAAACAGATGCTAAAGAACCTCCTGAAGAGGTAGTACCCCACCCAGTAATAGTTGCCATTTCTCCATCATTTTGAACACCTAAAGCAATTTCTGCCTCGTCTATAAGTGCTATGCTTTGAACATTTTCAGTGTAGACAAATTCTCCAATAATTTCAATTAGAGCAAAATCATGACTATTGCCTGAATAGTTGGGATGAACGATAATTTGACTGACTGAATAAGAATCACCTCCAGAAGCAAAAGAACTAGAGGTACCTACTCTTACATAGAGTTCACTAGGATCATCTCCGTTCACACAATGGGCAGCAGTAAGCACCCAAGAATTTTCGATGATAGAGCCCCCACAAAAGCCACTTCCATCTGGACTTGCAGTCAATGCAATTTGCCAGGGATAGTCCTTGATATCCACATCGACTCCCCCCACAACCTTTTGTTGAGCAACTAAAAAACTATTAGATAAAGCGATTAAAAAAAAGACTAATAACAAAATGGGCTTTTTCATATTGTTTTTGCTTGATTGACAGAGTGCCACTATAAGAATAAATAGCTAATTTATTTTACATAAAGGTAGATAAAATAAAAACTCTGAAACACAGAAAATAACTTTATTAAAATATTAGAAATTAAACATGATAAAATATCTTGAAACAGATTATTAGATGAATAATAATCTAAAAATATTAAACTAAATCAGAAGGCTAAAAAGATTTAGACAAACCATAAAATAATCCCAACCAAATTAATCCCTTGATTAGGAAAAATAAAAAACCAATTAGGCCAATTTTTCTGATCCACTTTTTCATTGGAGATTTATTTTAAATTGAGCAAAGTAAGTTCTACCCCATGAAATAATTGACTCTGAACCACTGTGATTGGTTTGCTCACCAGCAGCAGTAAAAATATTAGTAACATCTAGTAAGTTTTTTACCCCAAGGGTAATACGTGCATCTAATTTTTGTAAATCCTTAAATAAATTCATGTTAACTAACTGATAGCCTTCTTGCTCGAAATTGACTAATACTTCTTGTTCTAAACGTTGAAACATACTTTTAGCTTTAGCTTTAACATTTATATTACCTCCAAAAAGATATTTAGACGAAGTGAAATTATAAATAAAATTAAAATTTTGTCTAACAATTGGATCATATAGTTCACTTGATTCAGTGATAAAATGATTCCAACCAATCTGTAAGTTAGATGAATGGCTTACTTTTGCCGAAAGAGATGCGTTTATCCCGTAATAAGTGGCATCAGACAAATTAAAATAAGTGTAACCTGTACTATTTTCAATTTGCGCCAAATTAATTTTATCTTTTAAAAACTGTAATGAGGATTCAACATCTAATTGAAGATAATACTGTTCCTTTTTTATTGGAGTAATTGTATTCGAGAAAAAGGTAAAGAAGATATTGTCTTGGCTCAAGAAAAAGGTTACAATACATATACTAAAATAGATGATTTTAAATGTATATATGGATTAGATTGGTGGAAGGAAAATCAGCATAAATGGCGGAAGATTCGAAATGTTTGGGAAAATTTATACACCTCAAAAAAGAATCTTTCTTTGAATTCTAAAGTTGATGGAGTGAAAATGTACGAGACTTTTTTTGATATGGATGTTGACATTAAAACATCCAAAATTGAAAAGGCACTTCGCCCTTATATCATTGAATAAAATCACACGTAAAAGATGTATTTTACTAAAAAATAGTTATTAAGTAGTTTTTTAATTCGAGAAAATCCAAGTCTAAAATCTCAGAGATTTTAGACTCGTAAATAAAATTTACAAAACTCTAATTAAAAAAATTAAGCCTTCGTAAAATTTCAATATCTATCTTTTGAAAATAAATTTTACTTCAATAATATTCTTTTACGAATAGTTTGTTTTTTTGATTCGATTTCTATTAAGTAAATCCCTGCATTAAGGTCAGATAAGTTAATGGATTTTTCTACAAACACTTTTGATTCCATATCAAATATACGCAGTATCTCTCCTGTAATACTAATCAACCGAATGCGAGAAAGTGATTTATCATTTAACTCATAACTAATATTTACTATTCCTTCTGAGGGATTTGGATAGATTTCTAAAGTTTGCATTTGAAGTTCATCAAGCCCTACATTCAAAATCAATGTATCAAGATACACTTCACATCCATATTCATCCACAAAACTTAAAGCATAAAGTCCATTTTGAATATTGGTAATTTGCTCAGTATCTAATGAAAGATCGAGCTCATCATTCACATACCAGGCAAAATTATAATCTTCAGAGTTGGTAGAAAAAGAAATTTCTTGGTCACCTTCGTCATAATCAAGTTCTACCTCTATCTGAATTTCTGGAGCATGAATATCAAAAGAGGGAATAAAGTTTGGAGCTTGGCCTCCAAACGAATATTCTAAACCGCTTGCGTCAGAAATATAAATTAAATACCCTTCACCAGGAGGAATCTGATTTAAATCTACACCAAAAGAATTGATTTCTATTGGAGCTTTACCTCCTGTAATCTGAAGATTAATTGAACCGTAACCAGCAAAACACATCGCATCATTAACCACATAAGTAACTTGTAATTCTTCGAAGCATGAGTTATTATCCTCTGTAGCTAATGAGTCAAAATTTAATGCTTGAGTATCTGTACAACCATATATTTCTAATTCATCGCAAATCCCATCTGAATCTATGTCTGATAAACAGACAGAATCACAATTGTAAAAGGCGTCTGGATAAATGCATTCAGAACTTATATTTGCTATATCTAAATAATTACATGCATACTCATTCATACATCCTGTATAGTCGCAATTAGTAAGTGTATTTGCTTCAGGATTGAAGTTGTCTGCAATAGAATCTGTACAGCCTTCTATAATACAAGATCCATTGTCAACGTTTGCTTGTTGTTCATAGTTGCTTGCATTAGGATTCATACATCCAATAGAAATTGGAACACACGAACCATCATCAGTATTAATGTCGACACCTAATATATTTGTCAATGAATCAGAGAAACCGTCTCCATCAATATCATTATAGTTAAAAGCTAATTCATTCATACATCCCTCCACAATCTGATAACAAGATCCGTCGTCTGTATTGACGTCTAAACCTAGTATTCCAGTAAGAATATCTGAAAAGTTATCATTATCATAATCGTTATAATTGAAAGCTAAAGAATCTGTACAACCCTCTACAACCTGATAACAAGATCCGTCGTCAGTATTTACGTCTAAACCTAATATATCAGAAAGTGTATTTGAAAAATTATCATTGTCGTAATCATTATAATTGAATGCAGTGCTATCCATACATCCATATACAACTGCATAACATGATCCATCATCAGTATTTATGTCAACCCCCATTTCTCCCATTAAAGAATCCGATAAGTTATCTCCATCAAGATCATTAAAATTAAAAGCTAACGAATCCATACAACCAAAGACAATTGGATAACAGGATCCATCATTAGTGTTTGCCGAAGAATTATAATTAAATGCTGAAAGTCCGTCTGAATTTATATCCGCAACAAAAGCGCCTCCATTGGGGTTCAATCCGTTATCTATACAACCAAGAATAAATGGAATACATGAATTATCTTCAGTATTTACGTCCACACCTAGGGTCCCAGTAATCAGATTTGACATTCCGTTTCCATCATAATCGTTGAAATTATATGCACTTGGGTCCATACAGCCGTAAACAACATCAATACATGATCCATCGTCGGTATTAACGTCTATCTCTAAATCACCTGTTTCAGGAATAAAATTAAATGCATCAGCGTCCAAACAGCCCTGTATAACTGGGTAACATGATCCATCATCTGTATTTACATCTATCTGAACATTTCCAATATTTGAATAGTTAAAACTCTCTTCATTGGTACAACCTTCTATCACAGGATAACATGATCCATCATCGGTATTAATATCTGATTGAATATCTCCTAAGGGAATCAAATAATTATAAGCTATCTCATCCATACAACCTTCTATCACGGGGTAACATGATCCGTCATCGGTATTAACATCTATTTGATTATCTCCAGTCAAGGATATATAATTATATGCTAGAACATCTGTACAACCTTCAACAACTGGGACACAGAAACCATTTGAGATATTAATATCAATTCCTATATTGCCAGTGAGAGAGTTTGAGATTCCATCATTGTCATAATCATTGAAATTGAAAGCAGTGGAATCCATACAACCAAAATTACTTGGGATACATGATCCATTATCCGTATTAGCGAGTTGATTATAATTAAATGCCAAAGAATCTACACATCCATTTACCATTGGAATACAGA
The DNA here is from genome assembly GCA_002707145.1 of Flavobacteriales bacterium. The sequence continues at coordinate 64,080 of PAMD01000014.1, forward strand.
GTTCTTCGTCCATTGTGTTAGCTGCAGCATTGAAGTTAAAAGCAGAAGGATTTAGGCAACCGTAAATTCTTTCAATACAATCTCCTCCTTCTGTATTAATGTCAACTTGAATATTACCAGTGAGTTCTATATAATTAAATGCATTAGTATCCATACAACCGAATATAATCGGATAACAAGAATTATCTTCTGTATTAGCATCTACTAATACATTTGCGGTTGGTAGAATGTAATTGTATGCATTAGGATCTAAACAACCCTCTATGATTGGATAGCATGATCCATCGTCAGTATTAGCATCTGTTTGAACACTACCCTCATTAACATAATTAAATGCATTTGGATCTAAACAACCCTCTATGATTGGATAGCAGGATCCATCATCTGTGTTAACATCAGTTTGAACATCATCTGTTAAAATCAAATAATTGTATGCACTAGGGTTTGTACAACCTTCTATGAATGGGTAACAGGATCCGTTATCTGTATTTGCATCAAACAAAGAATCATTTACTGGAGTCACATAATTATATGCGGTGGTATCTAAACAACCAAACACTTTAAGTAATGAACAACTTCCATCTTCAACATTATGGGCTGTGCTAAATTGTACATAAGAGTCGTCCATACAACCTTCTACAATCAAAATTTCACACCCTTCATTAACATTCGCTAAAGGATCATACTCAAGATAGGGATCATAAATACATCCTAAAATAATTGGAGTCTCACAAGTTCCATTATCTATATTGGCATCTAGGAAATCTAAAAGATTAAATGTATTACCTGTGACGGTAAAATTATCCCATGCCTCGATGTAATCAAGATCAGTACAACCGTAAATATCTAAAGAGTTAATATTACATAATGAACTATCAGAAATAACGGCCTCTGAATTATAATTTGGGTAGTTAGGATCCAAGCATCCTGAAAACTCACAGAGTCCATTATCTGTATTTGCTAATGAATTATAATTCCATGCTTGAGAATCTGTACATCCTAGGGCTACCTCTTCAGCACAAGATCCATCATCCGTATTCACATCAACCTGGACATTTCCAGTCTGCATATAATAGTTAAATGCATTCGGATCATTAATACATCCCTCAATTACAGGATAACAAGTGTTATTGTCAGTATTGGCGCTAGCTTCATAATTAAAGGCTGTTTCATCTGTACACCCAGTGAAAATAGGAATACAGGAATCATCAGATATGTTCGCCTGATCATTGTAATTAAAAGATTCAGGATTAGTACAACCCAAAACTACATCTTGGCAAGAATCATCGTCAAAATTAGCAGATTCATTGAAATTCAGAGCGTCTATATCGGTACAACCTAAAATTACTTCTTCGCATGAGCCGTCATCTGTATTAGCTTCTGTATTATAATTTATAAATAATGCATTGGTACAGCCCAGAACAATATCTTCACATGTTCCATTGTCTACGTTAGCCAATGAATTGAAATTAAAGGATGTTTCAAATGTACAGCCAGGAATCACATCAATACATGAATTTGGAGATTCAATAACAGCGTCTGAGTTGTAATTAAATGCCAGAGGATTCATACAGCCCTCAGTGAATATACATGTTAAAGAATCTATTATTAATGAATCAGCTATAAAAGCAAAATATGAATCACTTTGAGGATCTGCTACAGCCTGATAATTACTTGCTTGAGGATCTATACAAACTGTATCTGACAATACTCTTAAATCCCATGAATACATACAAGGATCTCCTAGGTCATCTGCACTAATTTGGTTAATGATTGCTTGAGAATCGTAATTCATTATGAAAGAGAAGTTGTAAATACATCCATATGAGACTAGACAATCGTTATCTTCCTGGGTGTTAGCAAGAGGGTTGAAAATTGGTGAGTCAGATTCTGTACAACCAAAAACCTTTGCAATACAGGAACCATCTTCTTCGTTTGCAGAAGAATCATAGTTGAAAGCCAGAGGATTAGTACAACCAGAGGAAGAATAAATACATGACCCATCGTCTGTAGTCACATTAGTATTGAAATTTAGAGCTTCTATATCAAGACATCCATATATTAACGGCTGACAATCAACTCCCGAAGTATTTGCAAGCGGATTATAATTAAAAGCTAATGGATTTAAACAACCTTCAACAATATTCACACATGAATTATCATCAGAATTTGCCGTGGAATCATAATTAAATGAACTGCTATCCATACAACCATAGATAAATGGGGTACAGGAATCATCTTCAATATTCGCTTCTGAATTATAATTGAATGCCAGTGGATTCAAACATCCGAATAGTGTATTAATACAGAAACCACTATCGGTATTGGCAATTGAATCATAATTAAATGAGCTGATATCCATGCATCCAAAAACTATGGGAACACAAGAACCGTCATCTAAATTGGCTTCAGCATCAAAATTAAATTGAGAATCATCAATACAACCTAGAGATTCAAATTCACAGGATCCATCATCATCTGTAACTAAGATGTCGAAATTTGGATAAAAAGAAATAGAACAACCGTATATAATACAACTTCCATCATCTTGAGTGGCAAATGAATCATAATTGTATGCTGTTGGCTCTGTGCAACCTATCTTGAAACACAAATCATTATCAGAAACAGTAGCTATAGAATCAAAATTTGTCGCCCATGATTCTGTGCAGCCAACTTTTAAAATATCACACCCTTGATTTACGTTAGCTGTTGGATTATAATTAATATATTCATTATAAATACACCCTTCAACAATAAGGGTTTGACAAGTTCCATCATCAGTATTTACATTTTCTTCAGCATAATCTCCTAATGAAAATATTCCAGCTATATTTTCAAAATATTCAAAATATTCAACAAATAAAGAATCTGTACAACCGAATATTTTTAGTTCATCACATGTATTGTCATCTTCAATAGCTAGAGGATTATATTCGACATAAAGAGAATCAGTACATCCTATATATTCACATAAGTTTAAATTGGGGACGTTGACTTGAATAGATGCGTCATAATTAAGAGCTAAGGGATCTATACAACCTTCAACAATAAGATTAACACAAGAACCATTATCAGTATTTGCTTCTGAAGAATATTCTAAATATAAAGTATTTATACAGCCTTCTATTATTGGTTCACATGAACCATCGTCAACATTAGCTAGTAAATCAAAACCAAACTGATTAGATTCAGTACATCCAAGTACAATAAGTGAATCACATGTATTATTTGATATATTGGCAGTGGAATCAAAATCAAGATATAATTCATCCATACATCCAAAAACATCTAAAGAAGAAAAGCTACATGAGCCGTCGTCAAGATTGGCAGCAGAATTGAAATTGGGGAAATTACTAAGGGTACAACCTGAGTATAAACATCCATTTAGATTCTCGCCTAGAGTGTTAGCATTTGAATTATAATTATCAGCCATATATTCAGTGCATCCAAAAATTACTTCCTCACAAGAATTATCTGGTGTATTTATATCAACTTGGTAATCTCCAATAGGGGGAATATAATTAAATGCGGATGAATCCATGCATCCGAATATAATCAGCGTATCACAGACATCAATTGAAATTGTCGCTAGTGGATTAAAATCTAGATAAATGGAATCCATACAGCCATATATATCTAAAGAATTAAAGTCGCATGATCCATCATCAAAATTAGCAAGTAAGTTGTAATTAGTGAAATAATCAAATGTACATCCAGCAACAATTAAATCTTCACAACTTCCATTTGAAATATTAGCTGATTCATTAAAATTTAAATAGTTAGAATCTATACAGCCAAAAACATCTTCAGAATCTATATCACAAGATTCGTCAGAAACACTTGCTTCTGAATTATAATTTGGATAGAGAGGATCTGTACAACCAGCATAAATACATGAAGAAGGAAAAGAGGTATTTATATCAATTAGAGATTCTCCCAAGGGAATAATATAGTTATAGGCGGAAATATCCATACAACCGCTGATAATTGGATAACAGGATCCATCGTCTGTATTAACATCAATTTGAACATTATTTACAAAGGATATATAATTAAATGCATTAATATCAATCAAACAACCTGAAATAACAGGAAAACAAGAACCATCATCGACATTCGCTTGAGGTTGGTAATTATAAGCTAATGATTCTGTACAACCATTTGAGAAAGATTGACATGATCCGTCATTTGCATTAGCCTCAGAATTATAATTAAATGAAGTAAAATCAGTACAACCGAAGATTGGACTTATACAAGATCCATTATCTGTATTGGCTAAAGAATCATAATTAAATGCAGCAAAATTATCTTGATCAATATCATTTACAATTCCAGCTCCATTCAGTTGTAATCCGTTATCAGTACATCCTAAAATTTTATCAATACAAGATTCGTTATCAGTATTTGCTGTAGGACTAAAATTGAATGCCAAAGGATCTAAACATCCTTCAATGAATGGCTCACATGAATCATCGTCAGTGTTAGCACTTGAATTATAATTGAATGCTTGTTGATTGAGACATCCGGGAACAACAGCATTACAAGAACCGTCATTATCAGTTGCATCTGGATTATAATTAAATGCAAGAGATTCAGTACAACCAAAAACAGTTTGTGAGCATGAGCCATCATCTAATATTGCTTCCGGGTCATAATTAGGGTAAGAGGAATCAATACATCCAAAAGTAAGTTGAGTGATACAGGAACCGTCCTCTGTATTTGCAAGTATATCATAGTTATACGCATTGAAATCCATACAACCATATACAATTAGATTCACACACAATGAGGAATTTCCAATATTAGCTAGAGGATTATACTGTGTGTAAGTGGAGTCGGTACACCCTACTAATGCATCTTGTAAAGAAACACAAGATCCGTCATCAATAGTTGCCTCAGGGTCGAAGTTAACCATCATATTATCTGTACATCCTAATGTATGGATGTAATCACATAGACTTGAATCGCTAACCATTAAACCTTGATCGAATAAAATCTGAAGATAGGTATATATTAATGGATCAAATTGAGAGTCATAATTTGAAGCATTCATGTCTAAACAGAAATATTCTATTTGGCGAACTCCATTATAAATGCAAGGGTCAGACGAAGAGTCTAATGCAGAGAGTTGATGAATATTTGCCAAAGCATTATAATTTGATACAAAACTAAAATTCCAAGTACAACCATAAACTGATTCTTGACATGAACCATCATCCACCTGAGCAGAAGAATTATAATTAATAGCCGAAGGACTGGTACAACCTGAAATCTCAAATAAGCATGAGCCATCATCAGTATTTGCATTTTCAGAAGCATTATAATTTGATGCATAAGGATTTATACAACCAGTAATTAATTCAATGCAAGATCCGTCATTGATAGTAGCTAAAGAATTAAAATTAAAAGAAGAACTATCAGTACAACCATTTATTTCTGCCAAACAACTTCCGTCGTTTTGATTTGCTAATAGATTATAGTTTGAAGCTAATTCATTTAAACAGCCAAAGATAATTGGAATACAATTGTTTCCGTCAGTATTTGCATTTGGATTATAATTTAACGCTGCAAGATTATCATTATCTGAATCATTGATTACACCTGATCCATTAATATTTAATCCGTTATCAGTACATCCATATATGATAGAAATACAAGAATTATCATTTGTATTAGCAATAGCATTAAAATTCAATGCGTAGGGGTTTAAGCAACCTCCTACTGCTGTTTCGCAAGAACCATCATCTACATTAGCAGAAGGATTATAATTAAATGCAGAAATAAAATCATTATTCGCATCATTCACAACACCGAAAGCATTTAGATTTAATCCGTTGTCTGTACATCCATATATTGGAGAAATACAATTTCCATCATTAGTGTTTGCAAATGGGGAATAATTAATTGCAGAAGTATTTAAACAACCATAAATGATAGCAATACAAGATCCGTCAGAATCATTAGCTAGTGGATTATAATTAAACGCTTTTAAAGAATCATTATTCGCGTCATTTACTAACCCTAAATTATTTATTTCCAAACCATTATCCATACAACCCGAGACGAGTTCTATACATGGATTACTGTTGTCTTCGTATGACACCGATTCAATATTTGCTGATGGATTGTAATTAAATGCCTGAATATTCATACAGCCATATAAAACAAAACTTTCACAAGAACCATCATTTTCATTGGCCAATGGATCATACTCAGCGTAATTTATGTCAGTACAACCTAATATTACAGTAATACAAGATTCATCGAGAATATTAGCATTTGGGTTATAATTAAGAGCATTCTCATCTGTACAACCAATAAAATTGCAACTTGTTTCAAATGTGGTATTAGGATTATAATTGTCTGCATTTGGATTTGAACAACCTGTGATAATACATGATCCGTCATCTACGTTTGCCACAACATTATAATTTTCTGCTTCGGAATTAATACATCCTCCTAGTATAGGAACGCAAGTTCCATTATCAGAATTAACATCTACACTAACATCACCAGTGATATTATTTCCTTCACCATCATAATCATAATCATTAAAATTAAATGCATCTTGGTTATTGAAACAGCCAAAAATAATTTGATAGCAAGAGTTATCATCGGTATTTGCTAACAGATCGTAATTGAATGCAGAGACATCGGTGCAACCCTCAATCACTGATATACATGTTCCGTCATTCTGATTGGCTAAACTATTGTAGTTATAAGATTGTATTTCTGTACAACCATTAACTATATGAATACAAGAACCATCATCTGTATTTGCCAAAGAATCAAAATTTAATGCAGGAAGTCCATCTAAATTAATATCAGAAATTTCACCAGAATAGGCATTAATCATATAACCATTGTCAATACAACCATAAACAGCCTCTATACAAGTGCCATCGTCTGTATTAGCACTCGCCAAATAATTAAAGGCAGATAATTGATCGTTATTTGAATCATTTAAAAGTCCGGCACCATTAATAAATAAACCATTATCGGTACAACCTTCAATCTTTTGAATACAAGAACCATCATCAGAATTAGCAACAGGATTATAATTAAAAGCTGCTATCCCATCGCCTAACCAATCATTAATTATTCCATTATAGTTCTCTTCACCTCCATTATCAGTACATCCAAAAACAATTAATTCTGTACAATAACCATCTGAATCTACTGCATATTGATCATATTCAATATAAGAAGGATCTCCACAACCATAGTTTGCCCCTAGACAAAAGTCATCAGTGAAAACAAAAACATTTGCATTTGGTATGTACCCCAAATCATAACTATAATAACAACTAGTAATTAATGAATCGGTACACGCTTCATTTGTATTTGCACCGTCATTTAATGGTGATCCAATAGTATAAAGTCCATCAATAACAGAATAATCGTAAAACTGTGCATAATTAGGATTGTTACAACCATATATAAGTTCTGTAGTGCAAGTTCCATCATCTGTATTAGCAAGGAAATCATATTCTAGATAATTCGAATCAATACAACCAAGTGAAATAGGCTCACAGGAGCCATCATCGAAATTGGCTAGATTATTATAATTAAATGAGTTAAAATCTGTACAACCTACCTCTTTTATTGTATAAGGTTCACAGGCATTTGCATCGCTGACATTTGCAAGAATATTAAATTCTAAGAAATTTGAATAAATACATCCCAAATATATTTCAGTAAGACAAAATTCTTGCTCATTACCAAAATTAGAGTTTAGGGGTTGATTGATAACATACACACCCTGATCATTAAAGCTAAAATCATAATATTCAACATAGTTGGGGTTAGTACAACCAACTGTCTTAAGAATATTACAAGTTCCATCGTCAGTTGTTACATTATCACTATATTCAAGATACAATGTATCAGTACAGCCCAAAACAAGTGGAATACAAGATCCGTCGTCAAGATTAGATTCAGGATTATAATTAAAAGCCAAGTTATCAGTACATCCTGAAGATGCAATAGTCAAACATGAAATATCATTAGTATTTGCCAAGGGATTAAATTCCAAATAAGGACTAAAAATACATCCTTCTATCACTGGAATACATGATTGATTTAAGTCCCAATTAGCATTTGGGTTATAGTTAAAAGCATTGGAATCCATACAACCATACTCAGCTAGTTCTAGACAATAAACCCCACTGGAGTTTATTGCTATTGGATTATACTCTAAATATGTAGAATCAGTACACCCGTATACATTACTATCTTCATTAGAGCAAGAACCATCATCTACATTTGCAAGAACATTCCAATTAGCAAAGGAAGGTACAGTGCATCCTAAAATTTCGATTTCACACGTACCATTATCGATAGTTACTATTGAATCATAATTAAATGCCAAAGGATTAGAACAACCTTCATAACTACAAGAACCATCATTAACAGTAGCATTATTATCAAAATTAAAGGCAGTGGGATCGTCACATCCATTTATAATTAATTCAATACATTGATCAATATCAAAGACGTTAACAGAAGAATCGTACTCCACGAAATCAGGATATACACAACCAAAAACAAGAGGAGTGACGCATAAAGAATCTTCTTGTTCATTGACATTTGAATTTAAAATTCCTTCAAGAAGATACAACTCCTCGTTAATATGTGGAATCGGGTAATCTGAATAATTCCAATATTCGAGATAGTTGAAATCCATACAACCAGAAACTTTTATTGATAGACACTGAGTTTCATCTGATATTGTCCCTAAAGGATTGAACTCTAAATAGTCAGGATTTAAACATGCTTCAAGAGAATATAAACAAGAATTATTATCGATTATGTTAACTTCAGAGTTATAATTCACTGCAGTTTCATCGTTACATCCTTCAACAATAAGTTCGAAACAAGAACCATCAGATGTATTGGCTAGAGAGTCAAATTCCGTGAAATTTGTATCAATACATCCGAGCACAACATCAACACAAAGGCCAGAAATATTAGCACTAGAGTCGTAATTAAATGCAGTTGAATCCATGCAACCCTTTAAAACAGGTGTTTCACAAGTTCCATTTGACTGATTTGCTTGCACATCAAATTCTAAGTACAAACTGTCTAAACATCCCCATACCTCTTCGGATGATATTTCACACGATCCATCATCTAAGGTTGCTAAATCATTATAATTTGGATAAATAGAAACAGTACAGCCATATATCTCACAAGAACCATCATCAATAGTCGCATATGCAACTATACTTCCAGGTAAAATCTGACCAGTTGAATTGGAAATTTCAGTTCCAAGGTATGTATCAAATCCAAAGTTAGTTAAAATTATAGACCAATTTTCTGCTGTATTATTTGTACATCCTTCATATATACAAACGTTCACATGTGTATTTACATCTTGACCTAAGATATTAGTGAAGGTGTCAGAGATATTGTCTCCATTAAAATCATTATAATTAGTGGCCAATGGATCCATACACCCCTCAATTACAGGATAGCATGATCCGTCATCTGTATTTACATCTTGACCTAAAATATTACTTAAATGATTAGCAAAGTTATCGCTATCAATGTCGTTGAAGTTAAATGCTAAAGGATCCATACAACCCTGAACAACGGGATAACAAGAGCCATCATCTGTATTGATATCTACGCCATCTATACCAGTTAACAAATCTGAAAAATCATCTCCATCTAAGTCATTAAAATTAAATGCTGTGGGATCTAAACAACCTTGCACTAAATCAAAACAAGAACCGTCATCAGTATTTACATCTACACCATTAATACCTGTTATTAAATTTGCTTCCCCATTCTTATCGTAATCATTATAATTATAGGAGAATGAATCCATACAACCATTAACAATTGAATAACATGAGCCATCATCTGTATTTACATCAATACTATCAAGTCCTGTTAAAGGAATGAAATTGAAAGCGTTAGAGAAATTACAACCATATATAGTTTCAATACAAGAATTGTCATCCGTATTTACATCAATAGAATTATCACCTGTTAAGGAAACAAAATTAAAAGCTGTCTCATCAATACATCCAAATATAAAAGGATAACAAGAATCGTCTGATGTGTTTGCATCAGAACTATAATTATATGCACTTGAATCTAAGCATCCAAAATTCTTTTGAACTAAACATGATCCATCGTCAATAACAGCCTCTTCATTGTATTCAATGAAATTTATATTGGTACAACCGAATGGAGGGAATTCTTCACACGTGTTGTTATCTGTATTTGCAGATTCATCATAATTATATTGAGATGGGTCAATACAACCAAAAATTACCTCTTCACAAGAACCATCTTCAGTATTTGCAAATTCATTATAATTAAATGCGTTTACATCTAAACAACCAAATAATTGACTAATACACGATCCATCGTCATTATTGGCAATAGGATCATAATTGAATGCAGAAAATCCGTCTCCATCTTGGTCAAAATAACCACCAGCTCCATTGATTTCTAATCCGTTGTCAGTACAACCAGGATAATCACAACTTTGGTTGTCTAAATTTGCATTTTCATTATAATTAGATGCTAAAACATCAATACATCCCTCAACAATTAATTCAATACAAAGAGAGGGAATTGAATCAGAATTAGCCAAAATACTATACTCCAAATAGGAAGGATTAGTACAGCCATAAACTTTTGATGTAAGGCAGAAAATATCATTTATTGAATTGTTTACTAAAGGGTCGTACTCAAGGAAAGACGAATCAGAACATCCTGACAAAACTTCAGTTATACATTCAATCTGGTTTAATGTATTTGCTAGAGAATCATATTCAAGAAATCTGATATCAGTACAACCCAGTATAATTTGGGTTTCACATAATGAAGGATCAATATCTGTATTTGGAATTGGATCCAAATCACCTAAAATCTCAAATTGAAGAGAATCTGAGAAAGTAGTATTGAAGTATTCAATAAATGAGGAATTAGTGCAACCAACAATAACCGGCTCACAAGGATATAATTCTTCATCAGATATATTTGCATTTGGATTGTAGTTATAAGCTGAAGGGTCCTGACAACCATATATTAATGATTCACCTTCAACACATGAGCCATCATTTACATTTGCAATAGAGTCATAATTAAGGGCATTTATATCAGTACATCCTAATATGTTACATAATGTGTCAATATCTGCATAAATATCAAAATTTATTGCTAGTGGATTCGTACATCCTTCTATTCCGACACAGAGACTATTTGAATTTGTTGAATTTGTTTGATTAACATTTGCACCAAGAGACAAATCGAAATTTGATGCTGATTCAATAGTACAGCCGAAAACTATTAAACTTTCACATGATCCATTATCCACATTAAAAATTGGATCAGGTAGAGAAATTGTTGAGTTGTCAGAATTAAAAATAAAATATTCAAGATATAACGGATTAATACATCCAGGATTTGCTAAATTTAAACATGAACCATCATTGACATTAGCATTAATTGAGTACTCAGAATAAGAGAAATCAGTACAACCATAAATAATAGGAGTTTCGCATGAACCATCATTGACATTTGCTATTGACTCTGAAAGGCTTATTTCTAGATTATCTGATATATTCCAAAATTCAATGTATGTTGAATCAGCGCAACCCTCAACTATTAGAGTAGCACATGACCCGTCGTCAGTATTAATTGTACTATCAGATGGAAGACCAAGGGTAAAATTATCTTCATTATAACTCCAATACTCTAGATAATTTAAATCAGAGCATCCAGCATTTATTGCTACACACGATCCATCATCAGAATTTGCAGATGGATTGTAATTTAATGCAGGTATACTGTCATTGTTTGCATCATTAACAATTCCCGCTCCATTTAATTCTAGACCGTTATCAGTACATCCGCTCAAGAAAGAAATACATGATGTTGGTTCTGAATCTGTGTTAGCTTCAACATTATAATTGAAAAAATTAATATCTAAACAACCAATTACTATTAGGGTTTGACAAGCGGAAGGAATATCATTATTAGCCAGTGGATTATATTCGACATAAAGAGGATCCGTACAACCGTTTATAAAAGGAATACAAGATCCGTCATCTAGCATTGCCTCAGGATTATAATTAAAAGCAGGAAGTCCATCACCTAAAGAATCATTTACAAAACCAAGAGCATTTTCTTGAGTACCATTATCAGTACATCCCTCTACATATGTACAAGCATCAGAATCAAGTATAAATATTTCGTTTGAAGAAGTTTCAGTGCAATAAATATCATAACCTAAAGTATCGTACACACAATCATAGTCTGAATCTACATCAGGATTGAAAGGGCTGACACTCCAAACTAAAGTTTGCGAGTTGTCAAATAAAATCAGATAATTTTCAGCATTAGGATCATCAGCACAATAAATACTATCTACCATAGACCTACCCTTTAAACTTCTGTTTGAACAGGCATCAAAACATTCTAAGATAACATCTGCATCAGCCATTGTATTAGCCTGAGAATCATAACAAGGTAAGCCCTCAATTGTACAACCGACTCTGACAGGCACGCAAGAACCGTCATCGGTATTTGCGAAAAGATTAAAATTATAAGCTGAAGTATCCGTACATCCCTCTACTATAAGAGTTTCGCATGAATTATCATCAAAGTTTGCAATTTCGTTGTATTCCAAATAAAGTGGGTTTGTACAGCCTAATGTTGTTTCTATACAAGTTTCATTATCTAGATTAGCATCTTCATTAAAATTTAATGCCAAAGAATCTGTACAACCTAAAATATATGGTACACAACTATTATCACTGACATTTGCATTTAAGTTATAGTTACTTGCATTTTCATTCATACACCCCAAAATACTCTCAATACAAGTCCCATCATTTGTATTAGCATTTACATTATAATTTAGAGCTGATAAATCAGAACAGCCGTAAACAATAGCGATACAAGTACCATCATTTTGGGTAGCATTAATATTGTAATTAAATGCAAAAGGGTTTGTACAACCAAAAACAGTTTGAAGGCAAGAATTATCATCAGTATTTGCAATGGAATTGAAATTATCATAGGTTTCGTCTATACATCCATATATTATTGGTACGCAAGAATTATCTGAAACGTTTGCATTAATTTCATAGTTAAAAGCAAATGGATTCATACAACCTTTGAATACATTAATACAATTGCTCCCATTATCAGTTGTAGCTTGAGGATTGTAATTTAATGCAGGTATGCTGTCATTGTTTGCATCATTAATAATATTTGCTCCATTTAAATTTAAACCGTTATCGGTACATCCCTCGATATCAAAATAACAAGACCCATCGTCTATTGAATTTTGAGAACTAAAATTAACTGCTCCTACAATAGTACACCCTGAAAATAAACACGAAAAATCAATATCATCGATTGTTGCAAAAGGATTATAATTTACAGCTAATTCATTTGTACATCCTGGAATTGGAAATGAACACACACCGTCACTTTGATTTGCCAATGGATTATAATTTAATGCCTGAGGATTCATACATCCATAAACGAAAGGAATACATGATCCGTCATCTACATTAGCTTGATTATTATAATTAATAGATTGAGAATTGGTACAACCTTGATAATCATAGGAGCAATATCCAGGAGAATTACTAAATTCATTAAAATTGTTTGCATCAGGATCTTGACAACCAATAATTTCTGCAACACAAGGATTTTCTGGGTCATCATCAGTTGCATAAGGGTTATAATTAAAAGCTGTTTCATCTGTACAACCTAAATAACCACAACTTCCTGAAAGAAAGAAATCAGCATCAGGATTAAAATTATCAGCATTTATATCTGTACATCCAAAAATTGGGGCAATGCATGTTCCATTGTCGGTATTTGCATCAGGATTGTAATTAATTGATGGATATTCATCTCCAAATTGATCAAAAACTTCTGCAGAACCATTCAATTGTAAGCCATTGTCTGTACATCCATAAATCTTAGGAAGACAAGAACCAATTTCTAATGTATTAATATTGTTCTGCAATCCATCCACACCTTCTAATAGTTCTTGCGGTTGGTTCGGATCTAATCCATAATTATTGAAATTATAAGCTAATGGATTGTTACATCCTAAAATAACTTGATAACAAGCAAATGGATCTGAAATATTGGCCTCACTATTAAAATTATATGCATCTTCGTCCATACATCCCAGAACGTAAGGTACACAGGAACCATCATCTGTATTTGGTGTTTGTTCATCCATTAAAATAGCTTGCCCCATAAAAACGCTACTAATAGAATTATAATTAAATGCACTTGGATCAGTGCACCCATAGATGAAAGGAATACAGCTTCCGTCGTCTGTATTGACATTTAAGTATATATCATCGTAATTATAATCATCTCTTACTCCATCTGGATTTCCTGGAAATCCTGGATTATCAGTATAATCGTTAAAATTAAATTGGGTAGGATTAGTGCAACCAAAAACTTTACCCACACAAGCAAAAATTGATTCTTGACTATTTATATCTATTAAAGAGTCTCCGGTCAAATTATTAGCTTCCCCGTCACCATCGAAGTCATTAAAGTTAAATGCTGTTGTATCTAAGCAACCATAAATAAAAGGATAACAAGTTCCGTTATCAAAATTTGCTAATGCATCGTAATTAAATTGAGATGGATCTGTACAACCATAAATTACAGAAGTAACACATAAAGAAAAATCTTCCACATTCCCTTGTGCAATAATCTGATTATCAACATCAGAGTAATATTCTAGATAATTAGTGTCAGAACAATAAAAAACAGCAGGTTCCAAACAAAGGCCATTATCTATATGAGAACCAAATTCATTTGCAAATACTCCCTGAGCACTAGCTACAGAATAATATTCCAAATAGTCTGGATCATCGCAATAAAAAATAGCCGGCTCACCACATGCATTTTCATTGTCGATAATATTACCAAACCGCTGAGCACCCACTGAATCAGTTAAATAATATCCTTGAAGAAGTGGGTTTGAACAATAAGTATTTACTTCTTCAATACAAGTTGAAGTATCAATAATATTTCCAGAATTATGTCCAAAACTCATGTCAAATAATCCATCATCATTGGTATTATAATATCCCTGAAAATCTGAGTCATTGCAATAAAAATCAACAATTATCTCACCACATTCTTCAATATTATTAATGATGTTTCCTCCAATAGAATTCTTCATAGTTCCCATAGAGATATCATTGCCAGCATAGTAGTTTAAATATTCAGGATCGCTACAATAAAATACAATTGAATCTCCGCATAATAAAGAATCTGAAAAATCTCCAAAATAAGGATTTATTGACTGTTCATATGTTAGACCAAAATTTCCTCCATTTTCAAATGCGGTTCCTTCTGTTACATCATCGGTATAATAATATCCGACATAATTTGTATCAGAACAATAATCAATACGAAGATTTTCGCATTCATTTTGAATACCCACATTTCCGTTTTCAGATGCTAAAATATATTCATCTAGCTCCCAAGAAATATAATACTCTGAATAAGTGGGGTTGTTACAATAAAAAATAGCAATATCTTGACACTCAGTCTGATCAATAGTTTTATCTGGATAAATATCATCACCATCAGAATAATTCCAATATTGAGCATAGTCTGAATTAGCACATCCCGGTCGATAAAAACACATAGAGTTTATCTGTGTATTTACATTAAGTTCACTTCCAACACCTTCTATAAAAACATTAGAAGTATCATTATTATCGTAATCATTATAATTAAATGCACTCTCATCTAGACATCCCTCAATGACAGGAATACAAGAACCATCAGAAGTATTTACATCAGTATATAAATCTCCTGTTATATTGTATGGCTTGTTCTTTTGGTCTCCGTAATTATTAAAGTTGAAAGAATTTAAATCCAAGCATCCATTTATTATCGGGTAACAAGAACCATCGTCAGTGTTAATATCAACTTCATTAATTCCTGTAATAGGATTTGAAAATCCGTCCTCATCTGTATCATTAAAGTTAAATTGTGTAGAATCATTACAACCGTATATGATTGCAAAACAAGATCCATCATCTATATTTGCTAAAGAATCAAAATTAAATGCAAATTCGTCTAAACAACCGAGAACAGGTAATATACAGTCAACTTCCTGATTAATATCAGAATAAGGGTTACCAGAAGGAGTAATGTAATTCAATGCACTAGGATCGGAGGTACAGCCTTCAATAAAAGGATAACAGAAATTATTATCAATATTGGCTAATTCATTGAAATTAAACATGGTTTCATCCATACATCCGTATACTTTAAAAATACAAGAACCATTATCTGTATTTACATCAACCCCATCAATGCCAGTGATAAAATTAGCTACTCCATCATAATTAAAATCATTAAAGTTTATAGCTTCTTCATCCATACATCCAAAAACAATCTGATAACAGGAACCATCGTCAGTATTAACATCTGTCAATGAATTTCCTGTCAAAGGACTGAAATTAAATGAGTACACATTATTTAAACAACCCTCGATTACAGGATAACAAGATCCATCATCTGTATTTGCATCAATCGCAGAGTTACCTATTAAGGGCACATAATTAAAAGAACCTTCTATGGTGCATCCAAGAACATAGGGAATACATTCTGCTTCCTCGGTAGCTTGATTATTGTAATTAAACATAGTTGGGTCCATACATCCCTCGTTACTCTCAATTAAACAGGAACCGTTATCAATATTTGCGTAAGGATTATACTCAACATATTCATCATCCATACAACCAAGAATATCAACTTTGTACATAAAAGAAGTATTCAATGAATATAATATCATAAGTCCATTTTGCAAGAAATTATTTGAAGAAGGTTCTGAATTAGATGCCATTAATGGTTGAATCTGATATACCAAACCTGGAGGAGTTTGAAGAATCCATAGAAGTTGTTCCCCATCAACAAAACCATCTACAATTATAGTAAAATCATCATCACCTTGAGCAGCAATGACGTTTGTAGCGTTATTTTCCCATAAGGTTGAACCTCCACATTGTAAATTACCATAGGTATCTTGATAGAAAACACCCAATTGACTATTCTCAGGAAATGAGCTTAATTCTCCATCAAATAAAGTTGATACTCCTCCGGAGTTTGAAAATGGTATAATTATAGAACTATTACTAGAGGTTGTTTCGTAAGTAAAATCAAAATAAGCTTGTTCATCAGGATCTAGTAGGCTATATTGGCAAGCATTATCTTCATCTTGAACATTAAACTCAGGTGAATAACATCCTAAGTTAATATTATCAGAACATGGAATAGCGTTGGGATTTATACAACCAAAGAAAGCCAAATTCTCACAAAATGCATTATCATATGCTGACTGATACTGCTCGGGTTGATTTGGAGTAAATCCTTGATTCCAATATTCTGCATATAATGGATCTCCACAGCCAATTAATACACAAGTACCGTCATCTATAGTCGCTAGAGGATTATATAAGCCTACACCTTGAGTATTAGAATTCGTGCACCCATAGACATGCTCATTTATACAAGCGTCTTCTTGAGGCTGAGTAACTAATGAGTCATATTCAATAAAATTTGAATCCATACATCCATAAAACTCTTTAGATAAACAAGTTCCATCATCTACGTTTGCTTCTAATGAAAATTCTAAGTAATTGGAATTAGTACAACCAAAAACAATTAGAGTCAAACAGTCATCAATATTTAACTCTTGAGCAAGATTATCATACTCTAAATAATTAGGATTTGTACAGCCTGGTATAGTTAGATAGTCACAATCGTAAGTGTTCGCTTGATAATTTGCATTTGGATTGAAATTGATTGCAGTAGAATCTTCAATACAACCCAAAACTAGAGGAGTAAAACAGCTATCTGGATCATTGATATTAGCATATAAATGATTAAAATGCTCAAGATAAAGTGTATCAATACAACCCAATTGAATATATTCACACGAGGAGTAATCCGGGTCTTCATCTACTGGAGTAAATACATTTACATTGAAGTTTAATGCATTTATATCAGAGCAACCCTCATAGAATTCACACAATTCATTGTTCTCTTCAGAGGCATAATACATATAGTTTTGAGCGATAGGATTAGTACAGCCCTCGATTTCAATTTCATCACAAACTTCATCGCCGTCAAAATCGTTTAAACAACTATTGTTACAATCTAAATATGTTGTAACTGGATATATGCATGCGGATGATTCTGTGGCTTCAAGATTAAAATTACATGCATCTGAATCTAAACAACCGAAAATTTCTTGTTGATCACACACGCCGTTCTGATTTTGATCTAAAATACACTCTCCATTACAGTCTAAGTATTGAGTTTCGTAAATACAAGAACCATCATCTAAATTAGCTTGTTGAGAAAAATTACATGCATATTCGGTTATACATCCGGGAATAGGTAATTCAATACAATCGCCATATTCATCTTGGCCATTTATACACTCATTTGAACAATTTAAAAATGGAGAAATAGGATATTGACAACTATTATCATTTGTGTTTGCTAAATAATTATAGCCAATGCAAGCCAGAGAGTCTGTACAACCAAAAACTATTTCAATACATGAACCGTTGTCAGTATTAACTGATGCATCAAAGTTAAAAGCTAATTGATCAGAACATCCCTCAATAAGTTCTTCACAAAGGCCGTCATCTGTATTGGCAAGAGAAGAAAAATTATAAGCTAAAGTATCTGTACATCCAAAAATTACAAGAGTCAAACAAGAACCATCATCTGTATTTGCTTGCTGAAGGAATTCAGTAAATTGAAATTGAGTACAACCAAAAACTAAATCCTCGCATGAACCGTCATCAGTATTGGCTGAAATCTGAAAATTAAACGCGTTTGTATCAGTACATCCTGAAATAATACATGTTCCGTTGTCAGTATTGACATTCGGAAAAAAGTTATCAGCAATTGAATCAAGACAACCATATATAAAAGGAATACATGAGTCGTCGTCTAAATTTGCATTTATATTAAAATTAAATTGACTTTCATCAGTACAACCAGGGATTTCATTCTCATCACAAATTCCATTTTCATTTATATCATTAATACATACAAAAAGATTTTCGCTATCTATTAAAGGACTTGGATTACACTGGTAATATTGAGGTGGAAATTCACATAAAGCAAGATCTTCAGGGAAGTTGAATAATGCATTTTGCTGAAAGTTACAAGCCTGTTCAATTCCACATCCAACAATCAAAGCTATACATGATCCATCATCTAAGTTAGCAAGTTCATTATATCCTCCTGCGTTAGGATCAGTACACCCTTCTACAATTGGGGAAATACATGATCCATCATCAGTGTCCGCATCAGGATTATATTCAATATAAAGGATATCTAAACAACCTAAAATAAAACAAGAATCATCATCAACATTAGCAGTTTCATGAAAATTATCAGCTAAAGAATCCGTACAACCCTGAACAATTATATTTAAGCAAGAACCATCATCAGTGTTTGCATCATTACTAAATTCGATAAATGTAGAATCTGTACATCCAAAAACAAACTCTAAATCTGTAAAAATTCCGTTTTCAGTGTCTGAGATTAAAAGTTCAATCTGTGAAATAATGTTTGAAGAAATTAGTTCCTGGTCAAGAACTAACTGATCTTCGTTCCAAATACTGTTCTCAACTTCTTCTTGGTTTAAAGTAATTGTAAAATGAATTTGAACTATGCTTCGATTATCAAAATTTTCAAGAGGAAAAACAAAAATAGAACCAGAAGGTAAGTCTAATTGAGTTTCTAATAAGTTTGCAAAATCTTCCTCAAAACTTAAAGAAGCTAAAATCTCTAACTCAATATCAAGTGATATAGTTTGGTCAATAAATATGAAACAATCACTTGATCCTCCACAAACTCCGCAATCATCAATAAAAAGACAAGTACCGTCATCTACATTAGCTGAAGCATCATAACCAAAACAAGCAGATTCGCTAATGCATCCGTTCACAACTGGAATACATGATTCATCATCTGTATTGGCACTAGAGTCATAATTAAAAGCTGTTTCATCTGTACATCCATTCACAACAGGAATACATGATCCATCTTCTGTATTTGCAATGACATCGTAGTTAAAGGCTGTTTCATCTGTACATCCATTTACAACTGCAACACATGAACTGTCATCTGTATTTGCAATGGCATCATAGTTAAAGGCTGTTGCATCTGTACATCCATTTACAACTGCAACACATGAACTGTCATCTGTATTTGCAATGGCGTCATAGTTAAAGGCTGTTTCATCTGTACATCCATTCACAACAGGAATACATGATTCATCATCAGCATTGGCACTAGAGTCATAATTAAAAGCTGTAGCATCTGTACATCCATTTACAACTGGAACACATGATTCATCATCTGTATTGGCACTATTGTCATAATTAAAAGCTGTAGCATCTGTACATCCATTTACAACTGGAATACATGACCCATCATCTGTGTTGGCAATAGAGTCATAATTAAAAGCTGTGGCATCTGTACATCCATTCACAACTAGAATACATGATTCATCATCTGTATTGGCACTAGAGTCATAGTTAAAAGCTGTTTCATCTGTACATCCATTCACAACAGGAATACATGACCCATCTTCTGTATTGGCACTAAGGTTATAGTTAAAGGCTGTTTCATCTGTACATCCATTCACAACAGAAATACATGATCCATCTTCTGTATTGGCACTAGGGTTATAGTTAAAGGCTGTTTCATCTGTACATCCATTAATTACAACCACACAAGAACCGTCATCTGAATTTGCATCGATATTAAAGTTTTGAGCAGAGGAATTAGTACATCCCAAAACCTCAACTACATCACAAGTGATAGACTCATAAGATATAGAACCTACAAATGACATTGCATTTGATAAAAATAAATCATTTGGGGTGGGTGTTAAAATAAATTGATTCCCATCAGAATCCTGAAACTTCCAAACAATTATTTCACCATCTGCAAAACCATCTTTTTCAGGAGTAATAGAATCATCGCTGTATGCAGGGACCTGAATTTGGTTACCAGTGAATTCAACATATCCACCGCAAACTTCTATTCCGTTGTCATCTGTAAAAAACACTCCAATAGTTCCATTTCCAAGACTAGACAAGTCATCAGCTCCATCTGAGGTTATAAAAAGAGTCATATTTGAACCCGTATTAATAGCGCTAAATTCTATAGCTGGGCAGGGACCTTGAACAGTGGGGAGATCTACTTGACAATTAAACTCAATAGTTGAGGAAGAAAAAAATGTCTGTGCATTAGTGGTATATGAAATTGCATCAGTAGATATATCGTATAAATCAATTCCATTGACTAATTTAAAAGAGATTGACTCTCCTGATAAAGCACCATCTATTTCAGATGTTTGAGTGTCATTTCCCCAAAGAGCAATACTTTGTGTATTACCATCAACACTTGAAGATCCAACAACGAATCCGGATTCTGTTATTGCAACAACATAAGCTTCTGATTCTAAAACTGGAAAACTAGCAAAAAAAGGCTCTAGCATTAATACAGTGTGATTTGATCCAGTATTACCCTCAAATTGAGAAGGTAATTCACACTGAGCTTTTACTTGACTAGTCAAGCAAAATAATAGAGTGAGTATTATATTTTGTATATTTTTATTCATATTTAAATTAAATCTATGAAACAAAAATTTCTTAAACAGTTTATTTTATAATTAAAGAAGGACTAAGAGCATCGTTAAGCTTCAATCGCATTCCTAATACTGCTGAAGCTCCATCCTTTAAATATATTGCCATTAACGGCTTTTGGTAAGAGGCCTCAATTTCGTATATCAAATTATCTTTCTTTTGAGCAAGCCATATCATCTTCTCTCCCATTTCCATGCCATTATCACTTCCTTGAGGATATTCTCCCCAAACAGGCAGCATATTAAAATCGTTTGATTTCCAAGAAAGAGAACCCGCACACTTATATTCACCATTTTTATTCATGTGAAATACACCAACCAAATCACCTGTATCTAAAGAATCTGAATCAAAACCCAAAATTAAATCAGGAGGCAATGAATCAGATTGCTCTAATTCCTTAATAACTGGATGCCAAACTGGCAAAACCAAAATTGAATGATTTGGTCCTGTTTTCTCAAAAGAAAAATCAATTGAATTTTGCGAAAACACCTCATTATTAGAGCCTAAGAAAAGGCCCAACATATAAATAAACAAGAAGTTGTAAAAATTTCTTTTCATATACGGGGGGTATAATAACGTTATTTAATCTGCTAATATAAGTAATTAAAGCGAATTTTCACAGGTTTTACTATAAACATCTAAAATATTATATATGTGAAAAACTTTAACAAAATGAGTAAATAAAATCAGTGAATGATATAAATTAAAATTAATCAAAAAAAAACTAATTTAGCAACAATTAATGTTTATTAAACACAACATATTATTTCTGTTAATTGGAATTTTATCGACAAGTGCAAACTCTCAGGGAGTAGAACTTATCAAATCATTTGTGGGCAATAACGAAAAGTCAGAAATCATCACCTTCACTCCCATTGAAGAGGTATTATTGAGTGGAGACTATTCAGGGTATATTAATTACTGGGATGTTCCTAACGAGGCACTCATTAATTCTGTAAAAGCACACTCAGGAAAAATAAATAGAATTATATTCTCAGAAAATGGAGAACTTTTTCTCACTTTTTCTTCTCGGGATAAACAAGTGAAAATTTGGAATTTTGCTGGACAAGATTCTTTGGTGAACTTCTCTATAAAAAATACCCCATATTTTGCTGTCTTTTATGACCAGTCTTCTGTATTAATTGGAGATGGAAATGGAACTGTATATCACAAGAATTTTTACTATCCTGAAAACGACTCCATTTTTTACAAAAACTCATCCATTGCATATGATGCTTCTTTAAATAAGGAACGAAATGAATTAGTTATTACAGATAAAAATTCGATAAAAATTATTGATTTAAATAAACCAAGTAAAAGTGAAAATATCTTAAAAGAAAATACAGAAAAAGTTACTCCTAAATACGAAGAAAAAAAAGTGATTTTTGAGGTCTTTAATAACCATTCCAGTGTATTTGTGAAATCAATGTATTTTTCCTCTGAAATATTAATGACATGGAGCCGAAATGGGATTGTTTCATTTTGGGACTTAGAGACCAAAAAAGTAGTTAAAGAACTACGAGCCAAAAATGATTTTCATGAACTATCCATAAACCAATACAGTAAAGTTTTACTAACAGGATACTACAAAGACAAAGCGTTACTTTTTGATCTAACTAATATTGATTTAAAAAGAGAATTAGATGAAAATATTCAACTGGTTAACACTTATTTAAGCAATGAAAAAAACCAGTATATGATTAGTTCAAGTGAAGAAGGAAGACATCGATTAATGCAGGTAAAAGGAGGTGATGGAATTCGACCACTATCTCTTCAAACTAGAAATATAGAAGTTCATAAAACAATTATTGTTGAATCGAAAAAACTGACACTCTCTGTATGGGACAATGAAAAAATTGATGGTGACAAAATTTCTTTAAGTCTAAATGGAGAGTGGATTCTTCGCAACCACGAAATCACAGAACAAAAACTTATTTTCGAAATTGATCTTCGTCCTAACCAAGAAAATCAGCTTACATTTTTTGCTGAAAATCTAGGTGATATCCCTCCAAACACCTCGGCATTAAATATTCAATACGAAGGATTCAATAAAACTCTACTTATGAGTTCTACACTAGAAAAAAGTGGTTCTATCAACTTCATATATAGTGCAAATTAACATTCTTATAAGTATCTTTGCCCTAAAGCAATTCAAATGAAAAGAGTTGTAGTAGGACTTTCGGGCGGAGTAGATTCTAGTGTTGCCGCTTATTTACTTCATAAACAAGGGTATGAGGTAATCTGCTTGTTCATGAAAAATTGGCATGACACTTCTGTCACTATTTCAAATGATTGTCCTTGGATAGAGGATAGTTCCGATGCATTAGCAGTAGCAGAGCAACTTGGAATCCCATTTCAAACCATTGACCTAAGTAAAGAATATAAAGAGCGAATTGTAGACTACATGTTTACAGAATACAAAAGAGGTCGTACTCCAAACCCTGATATATTATGCAATCGAGAAATAAAATTTGATATTTTCTTGGAGGCAGCTATGCATCTAAAAGCTGATTATATAGCAACCGGACACTATTGCCGGAAAGAGATTACTGAAATAAATGGAGAAGAAATATATCAATTAAAAGCAGGAATAGATAACTACAAGGATCAAAGTTATTTCTTGTGTCAATTAAACCAGAATCAACTCTCTAAAGTATTGTTTCCCTTAGGTAATTTAAAAAAATCTAAAGTTCGAAGAATAGCAGCAGAAATTGGACTTTGTACAGCAGAAAAGAAAGACTCACAAGGACTCTGTTTTATTGGAAAGGTAAAGTTGCCAGAATTCTTACAGCAACAGCTAAAGCCAAAGAAAGGATCAATTATAGAAATTCAAAAAGAAGATGCTCTTTTTAAAAAAAACAAAGAATTTTCTAAAAATGATCAATCGATTGAAGCACTTCAAAGCTTGAGTCAAAATTATATATACACTCGAAAATCAGGCGAAAAAGTAGGTGATCATAATGGCGCACATTACTTTACCATTGGACAAAGAAAAGGGATGAATATTGGCGGAAAGCAAGAACCTCTTTTTGTCATTGACACGGACACAATATCAAACACTATTTATGTTGGACAAGGTATTAATCATACTGGATTATTCAGACCTGGATTAAAAGTACCAAATGCAGATATTCACTGGGTGAGAGAAGATATGAAATTACAAGTTGGCGAAACTTTACAAGTAAAATCTCGCATTCGTTATAGGCAATCACTAGAAAAAGCGATTCTTCATCAAAGAAAAAATGGATTGTATATCATTTTCGAAAATGACCAGAGAGGAATTGCTCCAGGGCAGTTTGTTGCTTGGTATATTGAAGATGAACTTTTAGGGTCGGGAGTGATTTCATGAAGGTCAATTGTAAAGGAAGACCTAAAACGATTTATACATTCAAAAAAACACCCTCTAGTGATTTTTTATTCTTCAATTTCGAAGCCAGCCCCTAAGAGTAATTCTGAGTATTCGTCTTCAGCAGTAATTCTAAATATAATTCCAGTCAAGCATGAACAGGCATAGCAATCCTCCTAAACTCAATCTTAAGTTATGTTTAAATCAGAAAATTCCACATCAAGCACACCAGATAAATAATAACTAATAAGTTGCACACGTGACCATTCTGGAGTAATCATATCACAAGAATTTGCACAATACGTTTACCTAAACAAAAAATCTTATTGAGAATCTACTGTATCAATATCATCACAAGAAAAAAAGCGAATATGCCTAACATGGAAATAAACAAAAACTTTTTCATAATTAGCTTAATTTTAATATTATGAGAATCTAGATACTCAAAAATAATGCAAAAAAAAGGCTTTCCGCATGTATGGAAAGCCTTTTTAAATAATTAAATGACTATTACATCAAATCTTTGTAACGATTTTTAATAAATGTGGTTAAAGCTTCACCTTTTAATAAACCTTGTGATAATTTAGCCAGATCAGTTGCTTCTTTAATCATAGCTGTTTGAGTCGCAGTTTCTTTTTCTGCAAGTATTTTCGAGACCAAGGGGTGGTTGCTATTAACAACAAGGTTAAATATCTCAGGCATATTTCCCATACCAAACATTCCGCCACCACCTGAAGCACTCATCTCTTTCATACGACGCATAAATTCTGCACGCGTAATCGTAAACGGAGATGAAGTAGGACTTAAACTTTCAAACTGAACTGCATATTCTTCTTTCTTCACAACTACTTCAATCAACTCTTTCAAAGATTTTTCATCGTCTTCAGATAATACAGAAGGAACCTCTTCGTCTTTCTTAATTAGTTTATCAATAGAATCAGCATCAACACGAACAAAAGAAACTTTCTCTTTTTCAGACTCTAGTTTCTGAATAAGGTGACTAATAATTGGACCATTGAGAACTAATACATCATAAGACCTTTCTTTAGCTTCAGCAATATAACTGTGTTGAGCTTCTTTATCGTTAGTATAAAGAATAACAGTTTTCCCATCTTTATCTACCTGGTTTACTTTAATCTTTTTTATATACTCGCCCCAAGTAGCAAATGCCCCGTCTACATTCTGATAAAAGGCAAATTTTTCTGCTTTCTGAAAAAATTTAGGGTCTGTAAGCATTCCATACTCTACGATTACCTTCATATCTTCCCATTTCTGTTCAAAAGCAACACGATCAGCTTTGAACATATCATTCAGCTTATCAGCTACTTTTTTAGTTATGTGAGAAGAAATCTTTTTCACATTAGAATCTGCTTGAAGATAAGATCTAGAAACATTCAAAGGAATATCTGGCGAATCAATTACTCCTTGCAACATCGTTAAGAATTCAGGAACAATTCCTTCAACAGAATCTGTAACAAAAACTTGATTGCAATACAATTGTATCTTGTTTTTATTCATATCCATATTTTCCTTCAACTTCGGGAAATACAATATCCCTGTTAAATTGAAAGGGTAGTCTACATTTAAATGAATATGAAATAAGGGATCCTCAAAATTCATTGGATATAACTCCTGATGAAAAGACTTATAATCCTCATCTTTTAGTTCTGAGGGGGATTTTGTCCAAGCTGGACTAGGATTGTTTATAATATTATCGACGGTTTCTTTGACTTCTTTCTCGTCTTTTCCTTTGCCTTCTTTGCGAGATATTTCTTTTGTGCCGAACTTAATTTCAACTGGCAAGAATTTGCAATACTTATTCAAAAGTTCTTTAATTCTACCCTCTTCAAGAAACTCAAGTGAATCCTTAGCTATGTGAAGAATAATGTCTGTGCCTCTAGTTTCTTTTTTGGTCTCATTTAGCTTAAAAGTGGGAGAACCATCACAAGACCATTTAACTGCTGGGAAATCTTGGTATGACTTGGTGTGAATTTCAACTAATTCTGCGACCATAAATGCGGAATAGAAGCCCAAACCAAAATGACCGATAATACCTGCACCATCTACTTTATCTTCGTACTTTTTGACAAATTCTTCAGCTCCAGAAAAAGCCACCTGATTAATATAATTCTTCACCTCCTCCTTACTCATTCCTATTCCATTATCAGAAATAGTTAAAGTTTTAGCTTTCTTATCTAACTTAACCTCAACTTGAAGGACTCCAATATCTCCTTTGACTTCACCCAAAGAAGACAGAGCTTTCAATTTAGAACTAGCATCAACCGCATTGGAAACTAACTCTCTTAAAAATATTTCGTGATCAGAATACAAAAATTTCTTAATGATTGGAAATATATTTTCTGTAGTCACTTTAATTTTACCAGTTGCCATATAATTTTATTTTAATAATTACTATCTTTCTAATTAATAAACAATTCTTGTGCCAAGGGTGAAATTTATGACATTATGTCAAAAAATCTGACACATCCAACTTAAGACTAAAAAAAAATCGACAATGACATCCAAGGTAATCTACAAAAGCGGGCTTCGAACAGAAGCTACACATTTAAAATCAGGAAGTGTCATCATCACTGACGCACCAATTGACAACCAAGGAAAAGGAGAAGCATTTTCACCAACTGATCTTATTGCTACAAGTTTAGCTTCGTGCATGCTAACCATTATGGGAATAAAAGCAAAAGAAATGAATCTAAAAATTGAGGGAACCTCAGCGGAAATTGAAAAAATAATGACTTCTCAACCTAGAAGAATCGCAGAAATAAATATTCTGATTAAGGTACCTATTCTGGTAGATAAAAAAACTAGGGGAATTATAGAACGAGTGGCAATGACTTGTCCAGTAAACATGTCTCTATCTAGAGATATGAAAAGAGAAATTAAATTCCAGTGGCTTAGCTAGAGAATTATAAAGTATATTGTAAACTAAAATAAAGGTTCCGTCTATCGGAAGGAATAATACCAGGCCCGGGATATCCACTTGCTCTTCGAGTAAAATAACTAGTATCTAATAAATTATTGATACCAAACTCTAATGCAAACTCTCTAAAGGAATATTTACTAGAAAAATCGACCACAGAGTAAGAAGGAATTTCTCCAAAAAGAGCATTTGTTGTGGGAAGTATAGTATTCTCTGCATCCGAAAACTGGCTACTTGTGAAAGAATATAATAGAGAAGAAGAAAATCTATTATGAAGAAATTTAAGTCCTATTCTAGCACTAATATTTGGATTTAATTCTACCTCTTTTCCCACAATAGTCAACTCTTCACTTGAGACATACTTCCCTCTCTGAAATGACCCATTAAAAAAGACATTTAAACTCTGAATGGCCTTATGTTTTGATCGGTTAAAAAGAGTATAAGAAATGTAAGACTCCAAGCCAAAAGTTCTTGAATCTCCAACATTTGTACTCAGTCGATACGAGGTCCAAACTAAACTTGGAACTGGAGCGTCATTAGAGTTATAATATTGCTGAAGGTATCCGATCCGATTTGAATAATTTAAATAAAATAAACTTAAATCAAACTCAATTGAAGTATTATGATTCCCTCGAAATCCGAGATCTATATTAAACCCATTTTCATCTTTTAACAAGGGATCAATAACCAAATTTGAATTAACAACTTGCATATCATTAAAATTAATAGCTCGATAGTTTTGTGAAAAATTCGCGTATAACTCCTTGGTACTATTAAAGCGAAAACTTAATCCCACGCCAAACAAACACACATTCCGATCTAGTCTTTTATAGTCATCAATATAATAAAGACTATCATTGACAACAGCATGAAAATAGCCATCAGCCTCAGTCACAATTCGATCGAATCTAAAGCCTGGAGTTAAAGAAATTTTATCATTGAAACGGATTAAATTTTCTGCAAAAAAAGCAGAATTATAACTAGGGAAATCGAATTCCGATCCATAATAATCTAGTTTGTTTTCAAAGGTAAAATCGGCTCCAGAAATCCCACTCGCGTTCCCTTGTTTTTTTGTTGTAAAACCTTTGTAAAAACGCATACCTAAAAGCAAAGCAGACTCTTTATCTGAAAGAAGATAGCGGTGAACTAATCGAGTCTCACTCCCTAGATTAGCAAAGACTGCAGTCTGTAAATCACGATTGGGATTAAGAATTATTACCACGGAATCTGACACATATTCAGAATCTAAAATACCCAAGGCATCTCGACTTGAAAATAGACCAAAAAATCTTGTATTCAGTTGGGTTCTGGAGGTAAACTGGTAATCTAAATGAACAGCCGAAACATTCCAATCTACTTGAAACCAATTTCTAGAACGAAAAGAAGTATCAGGATTAAAATAAAATGAAGCATCATCTAATCCGCCAGGTTGTTGAGAAACATAATCCATATGAGTAAATTCATAGGACAAACGCAACTTCTCATTTACTTGGCATTGAGCCGAAAAATAAGCTGTCTGTGCATCTATCTTTGAATTGGGTCGCCATCCGTCTCTTTTCTTGAGCTGATAAAAGCTGTAATACCTCCAATTCCCCTTGCTACCTCCTAGACTTAAATATGTGTTTCTCATACCAAAAGAGCCTATTGAGTGACGTAAAATAGCTTCTAAAGACTTATCGGATCCGGTCTTCAAAACAAAGTTTAATAAACCACCAAATTGAGTTCCATATTGCAAGGATGCAGCTCCACGGACAATCTGAATTTGATCAATTGCTTCTGTAGGGGGTGTATAATAAGACTCAGGGTAACCTAATGCATCAGCACTAATATCATAACCGTTTTGACGAGTATTAAAATTGGAAGTTCGCTGAGGGCTTAAACCTCTAGCACCAATTTCTAACTGCAAACCAAGGCCGTCACTCTCCCAAAAATTTAGACCAGGGACACGGGCGTATACTTGGCGAGAATTATTGGTAGACTTATTTCCTAAAGATTGAGTCATGAGAATTACTTCATTCTTTTTAGCAGCATAAATAGCTGTTCCTTCAACAGATCGAAGACGAGTAATTCCTTCATCTCCATGATCTTGTTGGAGTAAATCCACAGAAGACAACTCATTAACAATAAGTTGCATAGGAACTCTTAGAGAAGAAAAATCTCTCGCTGTATCAAAAGTTACAGAATAAGGAACATAACCCAAACTCAGAACTTGTAAGGAAAAACTCTTACCTGTCAAGGATGAAGCATTTATAATAAAAGTACCATCAATATTGGTCTGGGTAACTAGACTATCATTCAAAATAACTTTAGCTAAAGAAATAGCTTGATTATCTTGAACATTATAAACAATTCCAGAAAGTGTTTCTTGGGCTAAGATCCCAGCAAAACTAAAGCAAAAAAATAGGTATGTAAAAAAGAGACTTTTCATTTATCTTGGATACAACCAATTTTTATTCTTAAACCCATCTTCAATGTCAAGTAAATTAAGTGAGGGATCAAATAATAATTTACTACGAGAACCATTTAATGTAACAAATACCTCGGCATTTATAATGGGATTTTCAAGTCCTCTAGATTGAACCACTTCTTTAATTATTTTGGCATACTGTAGGATAAAGTCTGGCTGACTAGCCATCATTTTCTCTTGAGTAAGAGTTAAAAACTGCTTATTATCTACTTCTCCTTTTTGACCTGTTTTGGGATCTGTAACATAAAAAAATGCGGTACCTGCTTTCTCCATAAGCATAACTCGCCAACTAAATCGATATCCTTGTTCGGTCCAAAAAATATTACCTGGGTACAATAAATAGCGTAGTGGCAAACATAGCTGAATAAGAACGAATAGTGTAAAAATAAACGCACAAATCTTGTTTTTTCGAGAACTTAAAATCAGTGAATTATAGCCCAATAACTGTGTTGAATTCACCGGCAATAAATAGCGAATAGCCTGAAGTATTTTTTCGTGAAAATGGGGAGGAAAAAAAATAAGTGTTGATAAAATCATAATCCAAGGAAACATTCCTATCGGAAACATCATACTTGTGAGCACATGAAAAACCACCAAAATAAAATATGCGAATGGTCTAAATCGGGAAATACTTAAAAATATAACAATAGTTAAATCAAAAAAACAAGCGAGCCAACTACTTGAGTAAGCAACCCACTTTTGGGTAAATAAATCTCCCAATAACGGCCAATGAGCCTTTGCTTGTAACCAAATACTCATTGGCATAGCATCCAATATCCAATCTGGATTTAATTTGGCAATTCCAGCAAAAAAATAGACTGCAGCCAATTGAAATTTCAGCAAAAGAATCATCCATCTTGGAATCTTATTTAACTCAATATTTGGACGTCTCCAGACATCTAGTGAAAGAGTTTTATTAGCAGGCAAAAAACAGATTAAAAAAGCAACTAAACTGACAAAATAATAATGATTCAGGTAGTAACTTGCATCAATCAGTTCTACATAAGTAAACAACACAAAATAGACAATTGACGCTCCTCTATAAAATAATCCAATCGCAACTAGAAAAGATGATAAAATCAATAGGGCAAAGACAAGATACATGCCAATTTCCCCAAAGGGCTTTACCCAGGAAAAACCATAATAGTGAAAAAAATGTGGGGGTTGCAAAAAAAATGAATCTATCCAACCCTTTGACCAAAATCGAATAGCACTGCCACACATCATAAAACCAAAGATGATTCTAAAGACTCCTAGAGGAGCGATGCTTATGGGCTTAGATAAAAATGTAAACCACTTATTAAGATATAAACTAATCCCCATCAGGGTCTCCCTCAGTGACACTTACCGAAAGATAAGAACGCATATCATTTTTGAGCATTGGAACCATTTTTTGGAGTTCACTAGAAGTCAACTCAACCTCAGATGGATGATTGATAATTTCGTTGGGTAAATCTGTAACGTGGTTTGTTAGTGCATTTTTACAGATAGAAAATTGTTCCTGAATTGCAAGAGCTAAATCACCATCAACCACCGTGGACTGAGCATTATACTCTAAAAGCTTTTCATAAAACCCAACTCCATCGATTCCTTGCTCATTGACTCCCATGTAAATTCGTTCTAAGGAGATAAGATTTGCTTGAAGTAAAGCGATAGACATTTTGCTATACTTTGCCTCTACCACACTGGTATCAGACAAAATAGGAATCCCGTATTGAGTAGCAAAACCAGCAGGTACAGCAAACTTATCTCTTTTTAACCTTTCATAATCAAATAAATACTGGTTAAATAATATGCTTAGGGAGCTAGAAACATCATTTCCCTGAGACTGAACAAATACGTCTCTATACTGGTCCCAAGCAGAAAGCACGGCAGAAACTCTGGTCTGCATATCTATAATGCAATCGTTTATGTATTGTATTCTTTTAAAATTACTTAATTCTTCGAGCAAACCTGATGTACTAGTATGAAAAAGAAGATAATCAATAGCAGGCAATCCTTTTGCATCGTAATTCGTTGGGAAATCCAAATTATAATCCCCACTTAAAATATTAGACTCAATATCAGAAACTTGTGTAGGGAAGGTATTGCACATTTCTTGTAACTTTCCAAAATATTCTTGGGAAGGACCAAATTCAAAAGCAGAAATATATTGCCATGAGATATATGTCGACTTAAATTGATTCTGTATTTCTATTAAACTTTGTGAATTAGATGAATCAAATAGAGCGAGAATATCAGATAAATCGATTAACTGCTGTTGAAAATTAGCATATCGTGGAATGATCATTCCGTCTGCTACATTTTCAAAAAAATCATCATAATATATTTTTTCATCAGGAGTCCCTGGATCACAAGAACCAAGAAATAATAAAATGGAAAAAATGGAAATTTTAGATAAAAATTCTCTCATAGTAAAAAAAGCCACCTGCTCTCGCAAGTGGCTAGGAATAAACATTAATAATTAGTATTCAGATGCGTTTGTTATTGAAAATGCATCTGCTAACGAAGTTAGGGCAGTGTTAATAATTTCTGGAGTTACTTCATTTAAATTAGTTCCCAAAATAGCAACAATAGCATCGACTTCAGTAGAACTGATAGATGCTTGTGAATTATATTTTAAAGCGGAAATAAAAGCAATTGCTTCGGACAACTCGTGATTCCTTAGTGCATCATCACCTATGTTTGTAATCGCTGCATTTAAATAGTGAAGTCCGGCACAAACTGGTATCATTTCCCATTCCATTTGAATTTTAGCAATAGCTTCGTCTCTAGTATCATAATCTTCATTATTGATGGCAGCTCTACCTAGAATAAATCCATCTTGCATTAAATCATCAATAGTCGTTAGACCTCCATTTAATGTTTTCTTACCATACTTTGCCCAATAAACTGAACCATCAGTCATTGTCGTAGAGTAATTTATTGGTGCTCCTAAGTAACCAAATGACTCATCCCAGTGATGCTGCATAGCAGTATAATCTACATCAGATGTTAAAGCAGAAACATCATTATCAACATCCATTTTTGCAGCGCTCAAATATACAGAAGTACCTTGATAATAGAAACAAGATCCCATAATTCCTTTAGCAATCAATTGAATCGGTTCCATACCATTTTCATCACACATGTAAGCATCTTCTCCATCTGCAGAAACTGTCAAAGCTGTCCCCGCAGCTGTTAATTCAGCCAATTGATCAATTAGACCTTCTACTACAGCTTGTTGAGAATCAAAGGTTTTGCTTTTCAGATCTTTGGTAGGCTGCTCAAGGGCAAATGCATCAGAAGTCCATGTATATCCTTCATTTGCATACATCGCTTTGGCAACAGCGGCATCTACTACCCCACCACTATTAGCAGTTTTTAAGTAGGCTTCTAGTTCACTTAACATATTTAAACGATCTGTTTGACCTCCATAACTTGCATTTGCATAATTGAATGATGCTGGAATATCGTATGACATGTGATCATGATCATGTTCCTCATCCTTATCGCAAGAAGAAACAAATACCATCATAGAAATGGCTAACAATTTTGCGGAAATTTTAAAAATATTCATTGTTCTTTTTTTTAGTTTTAAATTTAAATGGTTGCAAAAATAAATCTTAATATTTAATTCAGCAAGAAAATTGAATATTTATTTAGACTTAATTTAAATAATATTTAGAATGATTCTTTATAAATTTGGTATGTCTATATTACTTTATCTTACAACAAATACTTACAAGTATCATCTAGAAATGATTATAAAATTTATAGAAATTTAAAAGTAGATGTAAGTTGACAATCTTTAATGTCAAATTAGAAGATAAGCCACAATTTCAACTAATTACTGCTTATTATTCTGAAATTTTTGATGGAATATTTATTGATGCTTTAAATTTGGTTAAAAAATATGGGGATTATATTTCTCGGGATAACATGGAGTCTTATCTTTAAAAAAAAATTGTATTTTCTTCATATCCTCATCAAAATTTCCTGTCAAATAAATCGGAGAACTAAATCCAGCTTCTTTTCTTTTATAATCAACAAAACCCATCAAAACAGGTACATCAGCACCTTTGGCGATTAGATAAAAGCCTTTTTTCCATACCTTAACTCTAGCCCGGGTTCCCTCAGCAGGAATAGCAACTATCATTCGATCACTCTGTTTCATTTTTGAAATCATTTCGGCAATTAAACCATTCGATTTAGATCGATCAATAGGAATTCCGCCCGTCGCAGAAAAGAAAAAATTAAGGGGGAAAAAAAACCAACTTTTTTTTATGAAATAATTTAACTTTAAACCTCTAATCTGAAAAGATGCCAAAGCCAAAGGAAAATCCCAATTTGACGTATGAGGTGCACAAACTATTACCGCCTTCTTTAGATCTTTTGGAATACCCCCAATGACGTGCCACCCCATAATTCTTAAAAAAATTTGTGCTAAAAACTTATTCATCAGAAAAAAAATTAGGCTTAAAACCAATTAAATAAACACAATCTACCGCCCGAGTAAAAGCTGTATATAACCATCTTAAGTACTCTCTGTCTACGTTTAATTCGGGTAGATACCCCTGCTCTACAAATACATTCTTCCACTGACCACCTTGTGCTTTATGACAGGTAATCGCATAAGCAAACTTAACCTGGAGTGCATTAAAATATGGATCAGCTTTAATCGCTTGAAATCTTTTATATTTGTTCTTTATGTGAGTGTATTCTCTCTCAACAGATTTATATAAACGACTTCCTTCTTCATAACTTAAACTCGGACGGTCAACATAAATACAATCTAGGAGAAGAAAAACTTCAAATTCTGATTCATCTGGATAATCAACTAAATTAACCTCTACTTTTGCAAATCTAAATCCATGCCGTTCTTCGGACTGGACTATGCGCTTGATTGTAATTTGATCTCCATTAGCTATAAAACCTGCCTTAGAAGTATCCGGAAGACAAAAATAATTATTCTTGACCACCATTAAATGGTCTCCAGAGGTTATTTCATCCTCGTACCATAAAATACGATTTCTTATCTGCTGATTGTATGTGTTTGCTCGCTTATTAGAACGCAAAACCACCACTGAATCCTCCAAAGAAGAATCAGAATAACATGAAATTAGGGCATCTTCCAAATCATTCTTCTCCGACAAACGAATCACATCAGGGTACAATCGAAAAACAGGAGAATAATCAAGCTGATCCTTATACAAAAGCTCTCTAATAGATGTCGCATTGCTAAGGATACCGGATTCTTCAGCTTGACGGACCACCTCTTTAAGTTCAAAGTTATAGACCTTCTTAAAATAGCGTAATTGGAGCTCATCAGAAATTAAGGCAGGACTCATTTTTACTCCAACTGGGGGTAATTGAGCGACGTCACCAATAAGCATAAGTTTACAATTCACTCCATGATTGACAAACCGATTTAGATCATCGAGTAAAGCATTCCCTCCAAAAGCAGCTTCTATTTGGTTTCCAATCATTGACGCTTCATCGACAATATAAATTGTGTTACTAGCCTTATTCTTTTGGAGCTCAAACTTCAGTGTCCCCGAGTTTATTTTTGGGTAGTATATGTGCTTATGAATGGTATTTGCCTTCCTCTTGGTGAAGGCAGATATAACCTTTGCAGCTCTACCCGTCGGTGCCAACAAGACTGATTTCTTATTATATTTAGCCAAAGAACTAATCATAGCTCCAATTAAGGAAGTTTTCCCTGTCCCAGCATAACCCTTTAGAACAAATATTTGATGGGGGTCTGAGTCTAATAAAAAATAGGCTACTTCTCGAATCAAATTTTTTTGATCTTCAGTAGGTTGATGAGGAAAATGTCCCAACATTTCCTTCTGTAGATTTTTTATTTGGCTTTTGAAATTCAAGAAAACTAATATATGTTTTAGTGCGATTGAAAAAAAATAATACTAATATAAAAAAATTGTAAATTTGCTTTCAAATATAAAAAAAATGGAAAAACAAATTCGCATTGGATTATGGGTTATTGTTATAGGATTGGCTTACTTTCTTTATTCTGCGATCATGAATCCTATTCAGTTTAATAAAGAAAAAAATAAGCGTTCAGAAAGTATTATCGACCAGCTTAAAGATATTCGAAAAGCTCAAATTGCGTTCAAAGAAATCAATCGATACTATGCATCCAGCTTCGATGAGCTCATTCCACTTATTGACACTGGGGAATTTACTATTGTTCAACGTAGAGATGAAGAGTTAAAATTTTACAATAAAGTTTATAGAGAATATCAATTAAAAGACACTACTTTTATTGATACACTTGGATTTGCAAGCATCAAAGACTCTATTTTTGGTGCTAAATATGATCTAGAAGCTTTAAGAATCATACCGCAGTCAAATGGGGCTGAAATCATTCTAAAAGCGGGGAAAATAAAGTCTGGGAATTTATCAGTGCAAGTATTTGAAGCTCGAGCCCCAAAAGAAGAATATCTCAAAGACTTAAATAAAGACTTAATAAAAAACACATCCAAAGATCTGGTTGTAGGATCAATGACCTCGGCAAAAATTAATGGAAATTGGGAATAATATTAAAGCCACATTAAGTCATATCGACCCAAGTATAAAGGAAAAACTACCTGAATCGTGTCATTTATCTATTCAAGTGCAACTTGAGGGCTTTACTTATGCGCTTTTAAATCTTAAAGAACAAAAATACATCGCGCTGGAACATTATGATTTTGTCCCAGAAGGAAACTTTACTAAAACTGCTGAAGCGATAGATCGAGTAATTGCTAGTAAAGTTTTTTTACAAAATAGATTCACATCCGTTTCGGCTAGTATTTCCCACCAAACTAATTCACTAATACCTCGAATTCTATTTGACAAGAATCACGAAAAAGAACTACTTGCTTTTGATCATGCCATACTTCAAAATGAGAAAGAATACTCAGATTGGCTCCCAACTATTCAAGCATTTAACTCCTACACTATTCCCGATGAGCTCAAACGATGTTTGGAGAAATATTTTAAAAGACTTTCTTGGAAACATGATAGTAGTATTCTCATTGAAAGTTTGATAAATCAATTTAAACTCCAAGAAGAACAAAAAATATATCTTTCCGTCCAAGACAACTATTTTGAAATGGTAGTATTAAAGGGGGAAAAACTGATCTTCTTCAATAATTTCTCCTACCAAACAGCAGAAGACTTTATCTATTATCTTCTATTTGCTTGTGAGCAATTAAATCTCAACCCCGAACAAATTCCGGTTGTAATTTCTGGAAAAATCCTTAACGATTCAGAATTATATCAACTCGTTTACAGATATATTAGACATGTTGAATTTTCTTCCAGAAATGCTAGCTATACATACAGTTTTGTATTTGATGATGTTAAAGAACATTTCCATTATAAACTTCTGAATCAGCACCTATGCGTATCGTAAGTGGAAGTCACAAAAGTAAACGTATCACTGCGCCAAAAAAACTTCCCGTTCGGCCTACGACAGATATGGCAAAAGAGAGTCTTTTTAATATTTTAAATAATGACTATTTTTTTGACGAAATATGTGTGTTAGATTTGTTTAGTGGCACAGGAAATATTAGCTATGAATTTGCGTCAAGAGGAACCCTAGAGATACTTTCTGTGGACCAAAACTATAATTGCGTGAAATTCATCCAAGAAACTGCCCAAAATTTAAACCTTAAAGCCATTCATGTAATTCAGTCTGAAGTATTGTTCTTTTTGCAAAAACAAAAAATATCTCGAGATATTATTTTTGCAGATCCTCCTTATGATTTTAAACTATTTGACGACCTTATTTCTCTAGTTTTTGAAAAAAAATTACTTAATAAAGATGGAATATTTATTCTAGAACATTGCCAAGAAAATAATTTCTCAACTCATGCTTTTTTCAAAAAAACAAAAAGATACGGTAATGTAAATTTTAGCTTTTTTAATTATGATTCTATTGTGGAAGAATTTACGCATAATCAATCCTAAAGATAACTAATGAAAAGAATTGCATTTTTTCCAGGGTCATTTGATCCCATTACAAAAGGTCATGAGGATATTGTTCGAAGATCTATTTCTATGTTTGACGAAATCATTGTCGCGGTAGGTGTTAATACAGGTAAAAAAAACATGTTTTCTATAGAAAAAAGAATCCATTGGATTCAGAATACTTTTGCGGATTGTCCTAACATAAAAACAATTAGCTATGAGGGTATGACCATTGAGGCTTGCAAAAAAAACAAAGCCAAATTCATTCTGCGAGGTCTTCGTAATACAATCGATTATGAATATGAAAAAAATATCTCTTTTATGAATCAATCTCTAAATGTAAGTATTGAGACCTTATTTCTGCACACTAGAGCTGAGTTCTCGGCGATATCTTCTACTATTGTTCGCGATATTATCAAAAACCAAGGTAATTCAGAACCTTTTCTCGGTTCAGGAGTTCGCTTATAGAAGAATATGTATTGGTAAGACATTTTCTGTATTGAATAGAATCTGCCCAAATGGCCTTCGTAATACCTTCTTTAATTTGAGGTTTTAAACTCTGCTCTCCTCCACAAGTCATTGCGAACCAATGTGATATTTTAAGTATAGGAAGTCCGTTGAAATCATAGGTATGATATGTTCTTCCTAATAGAGAGCCAAGACTAATATTCTTTACAGCACATTCTTCTTCAACTTCTCTCTGAGCAGCAATCATAAGTGATTCTCCGATTTCTACTTTTCCCTTAGGTAGATCCCACTTTCCATTTCTAAAAATCCACAAAACAAAACCTTGATCATTGAGAATTACTCCCCCAGCCGCTTCGATTATTTGATAATGTGAACAAAAGTCTCTCCACATAATTTCAAGGTCTTCACCAAAGATAATAATAGAGTAATTTCGAGCTCTTTTTATAGCTTTTGTGATACTGCCCCTGCCTTTATAATACTGAACTTCAAGGGACTCATAAATTTCAAGTTGAGATTCTGAACTACTTAAAATTAATTGGTTTTCGTTGATAAAAATTCTATACATTTGTCTGATGATTTTAAACAAGGATACTGCTAAAAAAACGGCCGAATTTCTTTTACAAATTAAAGCAATTAAATTGCAACCCAGCAATCCTTTCAGGTGGGCTTCTGGATGGAATTCACCCATATATTGCGATAATCGCATCACTCTTTCACACCATGTAACTAGAACCTTCATAAGAGAACAGCTTGCCGCAGCTGTAGAAAAACATTTTGGAAAACCAGATGTAATTGCCGGTGTGGCAACCGGGGCAATTGCTCACGGAATATTAGTGGCCCAAGAGATGGGGCTTCCTTTTGTTTATGTTCGCCCTGAACCAAAAAAACATGGAAGAAAAAATCAAATAGAGGGCTATATTGAATCCAGTCAAAATGTCGTTGTTATCGAAGATCTTATAAGTACTGGAGGAAGCTCTTTAAAAGCAGTTCAAGCACTTAAAGAAAAAGGGTGTAATGTAATGGGAATGGCTGCTATCTTTTCCTATGGATTTAATTTATCTGAAGAAAACTTCAAAAAAGCAAAATGCGAACTAATTACATTAAGCAATTATAGCGAACTTATTGAACAAGCAATTGAACGATCTTATGTTAGCGATGAAGAGATAACAGCACTCAAAAAATGGCGAGAGGCTCCTGAAACCTGGAAAGGAGTTTAATCCAAAATATTCTAAACCTAAACTCTTCTCATTCCATCATAATCGATTATATCTTTTTAGTAATAAATCTATTTCTATACCTCCCAATTATTAGAGAATAATTAAAAAACTAATTTTAATCTCCTAGTTAACAATATATAATGCCTAATCTATATGATCAGACTCTATAAAAAAGAAGCTCAAGCATATGGTGAATTTAATTTGGGTGAAATCATCGAAAACAAACCCATTGGATTCCCTAGTGATGGAGGAAAATTAAAACCCTACTCAAATATTTTCTATTGGGCGCATGCAAAAGCTCTGACAGAAAGTACAATCGGTCTTCATCCTCACAAGGGATTTGAAATTATCACCATAGTCCTAGAGGGTTTCATCCAGCACTATGACACTTCCATAGACCGATGGATTGGATTAGAGAAAGGAGATATTCAGGTGATTCAAGCAGGATGGGGAATTTCACATTCTGAAAAATTGCATAAAGACTCTTCTATCTTTCAAATATGGTTCGATCCCGATCTTTCTATCTCTTTAGGCAAAAAACCGAAATACAGAGACTATCATGATGTAAATTTCTTAGTCAACACCAAGGGGCAAAACAAAATAAAGAGATTTGATGAGGGTATTAATTTGGACTCTGAAAGCATCGAGATATATGAGTGGAATATTAAAGAAAACCAAAAAATTTCTCTAGACTTAAAAAAAACTCATTCATTCTATGTTAGATCAGGTCTATTTAAAATCAATGAAATATCATATTCTACAAATGATTTTATGATAATTGAACAGGAATCTGAAATACAAATTAAGATTCAAGAAGATACGATCATCTTTGGGATTTCTTCTCCCAAAAAACCAAGCTATACTACCTATGGATCTTAAATTGTTGAGGATACAACTTCGGCTATAAAAAAATGCAATAAATTCCCACTAATATGAATTAAAAATTGACAAGAGAAACTTATAAAAAAGTGATTCCATTGTCTACATTTTCACTTTTATTCATTATTTTTGCAACTCAACAATAAATTAGTTTAGCACTTGATCCAGAGTTGGAAATTGTTTAATATTTGCCACAAAATTTGATTGACTATGATGACGATATTGATAGTTTTAATTATTTTACTTGGAATAGTAGTTTTAGTTCAGATTCTTCGCGTGAACGAACTACTTTCAGAGGTAAAAAATCAAGATGCAAATTTAGTAACTGACAAAGACAACCAGACTCAAGGACTTCTATTCTTTTTGATTGCTGGGGTAACTTTTCTTTCTCTTTTTGTTTGGCAAATAAAATACTGGGGGATTCACATCTTACCACCTGCCAGTTCAGTTCATGGGGCATCCATTGATACATTGATGAATTTTACTTTGGGTCTAATTATATTTGTATTCTTTTTAACGCAACCACTTTTGACTTGGTTCGCTTACAAATATCGAGGCAACTCCAATAGAAAAGCTTACTTCTATCACCACAATAATAAACTGGAATTGTTTTGGACCGTGATACCTACACTTGTTTTAACTCCAGTAATCCTTTATGGATTAAATGTATGGAACGAAATCACCAGTTCAGACAATACAGGAGCCGAGATCATCGAATTATATGCACAACAGTTCAACTGGACTGCAAGATACTCAGGAGAAGACAATACTTTAGGTTTGGCAGACTTCAGACTTGTTGAAGGTTTTAATATGTTGGGGGTAAACATGAACGATGAACATTCACTTGACGATATTATAACTAGAGAGGTCCATATAGTAGTTGACAAACCAGTACTTTTAAAAATGAGATCACAGGACGTCATTCACTCTGCATTCCTTCCTCATTTCAGAGTTCAGATGAACTGTGTACCTGGAATGGTCACTCAATTTCCCTTTACCCCTACTCAAACAACCAAAGAAATGAAAGAACAAGAGGGTGAAGATTTTGAATTTACACTTCTTTGTAATAAAATATGTGGTGCAGCTCACTACAATATGAAAATGACTTTTATTGTCGAAACGCAAAAAGAATACGACCAATGGATGTCTTCTCAAGAGACCCTAAAAAACTCCTTAACTTTAAACTAATTCAGGATGTCAGAACACCACCACGAAGAAACCTTCATTTCCAAGTATATATTTAGCTTAGATCATAAAATGATTGCTAAACAATTCTTGATTACTGGAATGATAATGGCCGTCATTGGAATGGTTATGTCTATCTTGTTTAGGCTTCAATTGTCAAACCCTGGAGAATCTTTTGCAATTTTAGAGTTCTTTCTTGGAGAAAAATGGGCGCCAGGTGGTGTTCTAAGTCCTAATATTTATTTGGCTCTAGTTACCATGCATGGAACTATTCTTATATTCTGGGTACTCACTGCTGGACTCACTGGAACCTTCGCCAACTTTCTTATTCCACTTCAAATTGGGGCACGAGACATGGCCTCAGGATTTATGAATATGCTTTCTTATTGGTTCTTTTTTGCAGCGACTATTGTTTTATTAAGTTCATTATTTGTTGAATCTGGTCCTGCTTCTGCCGGCTGGACGGTTTACCCTCCATTATCTGCTCTCCCTCAGGCCATTCCCGGCTCAGGACTTGGTCAAGACTTATGGTTAATAGCGATCACCTTATTTATTGTCTCCTCTCTTTTGGGTGGTCTAAACTATATTGTGACAATACTTAATCTTAGAACAAAAGGGATGTCAATGATGAGGCTACCTTTAACAATATGGGCATTATTAATTGTAGCAATTCTTGGTGTATTATCATTCCCTGTCCTACTATCATGTGCTTTGTTATTAATTTTTGATCGAACCTTTGGGACATCCTTTTATCTTTCTGATATCGTTATTAACGGAGAAGCTCTTCATAATACTGGAGGCTCTCCTATTTTATTTGAGCACCTATTTTGGTTTCTTGGGCACCCTGAAGTATATATTATTCTTCTGCCAGCGCTTGGTTTGGTTTCTGAGGTGATGTCAGTAAATGCTAGAAAACCTATTTTTGGTTATAAAGCAATGGTTGGCGCCCTAATATTAATTGCATTTTTATCATTTGTCGTTTGGGGACATCACATGTTTTTAACTGGTATGGATCCATTTTTGGGCTCTGTATTTACATTTACCACACTACTTATCGCTATCCCATCAGCCGTAAAAGTGTTTAACTATATTGCTACACTTTGGAAGGCTAATATTAGGTTTACGCCTGCCATGCTTTTTGCTATAGGCTTTGTGTCAACTTTTATTACTGGAGGTTTAACAGGTATTATTCTTGGAGATTCTGCTTTAGATATTAATGTACATGACACCTACTTTGTGGTTGGACATTTTCATATAGTAATGGGTGTTTCAGCGATTTACGGAATGTACAGTGGGGTATATCATTGGTTCCCCAAAATGTATGGTCGTATGATGAATAAACGACTTGGATATTTTCACTTTTGGGTAACATTTGTTTCTGCATATGGAGTCTTTTTTCCCATGCATTTTCTAGGATTGGCAGGACTTCCAAGAAGATATTATACAAATACTGCCTTCCCAATGTTTGACGGGCTCACTGATATAAATGAAATCATCACATTTTTTGCCATAATTGGTGGTTTGGTTCAGCTACTCTTTTTATTCAACTTCTTTTATAGCATCTTTAAAGGAACAAAAGCGAGTGCAAATCCTTGGGGTTCAAATACTCTAGAGTGGACTACACCAGTGGAAAGAATTCATGGTAACTGGCCTGGAGACATACCACACGTTGAAAGATGGGCATATGATTATTCTAAACCTGGATCTGAAAATGACTTTATACCTCAAAACGTACCCTTGAACTCTAAAGAATCGAAACATTAAAATGGCTTTAACACTTCATCATAAAAGCAAAACATACAAACAACTTCTTTGGATAGGAATTGGGTCTATTGTCATGTTTTTTGCGGGACTCACTTCAGCTTATGTAGTCAGAAAAGCTGAAGGTAATTGGCTAGAATTTGTAATGCCAACATGGTTTAGTATCAGTTTTATTACTATTATATTGTGCAGTTTATTTTTGTGGTTTGCGATCCGGAAAGTAAAATCTGGAGGCTCTGCTACAAATATTTTGCTTGCAATATTGTCTTTAGGTCTATTTTTCTCATATGCGCAAATGCAAGGATGGAAAGAGTTGATTGCACAAGGAGTTTATCTCACTGGAGAAGGTAGCAATCCATCGGGATCCTTTATATATGTGATTACACTCGCACATTTATTACACCTTATTGGAGGAATTGTTGCTTTATTAATAACTACGATTAAATCAAAAATAGGAAAATATACTTCTGACAATTATTTAGGAATAGAGCTCACATCAAATTACTGGCACTTCTTAGGGCTTTTATGGGTATATCTATTTTTATTTTTTAAGTATATCTAAACAAAAACAAAAAATTATGGCACAAGAAACAGAAAGCCTAGATCCTTGGGGCGGGGAAGAAAAACCTTTTAACATCAGTTATGGGAAAATGATGATGTGGTTTTTTCTGATGACCGATGCACTTACATTTACAGGTTTTCTAGTATCTTATGGTTTCAGCAGATTTAAATTTGATGAAACTTGGCCATTTGCTGAAGATGTTTTCACTCATTTCCCTTTCTTGCATGGGGACCATCCGCTTCTTTTTGTTGCATTAATGACTTTTATCCTAATTTTAAGCTCAGTTACAATGGTTTTGGCAGTAAACTATGGGCACAAAATGCAAAAAAATAAAGTAATTCTTTGGTTATCCTTAACTATATTGGGTGGCGTCTTATTTGTGGGGTCTCAAGCTTGGGAATGGAGTCATTTTATTCATGGAGACAAAGGAGGAATTAATACCGAACTTCAAGGAGTAGTTCATATTGCCATCGGAAATGATATGGCCTCTGTATACGAATTGATGGGTGTG
Source organism: Flavobacteriales bacterium (assembly GCA_002707145.1). The sequence goes on from PAMD01000014.1 coordinate 109,074, forward strand.
GACGGTCACGATGGGAATCACTACGAATTTGAAGTTTCTGAAGTGATACAATACCTAGAAGTAAATCCTCAATACAACATCATTCTCCCTAATAGAACTGCCTTAACGAATCCAGAATCCGTGGATTATTTAAATGATAATGGCAGAGATGTAATGTTGGGAGCAAATCTTCATAACAATGAATATGGACACCGCTTATTTGCCGATTACTTCTATTTTATCACAGGATTTCATGGATTTCACGTTTTCAGTGGTATAGTCATCTTGACTATCATTTTAATTAACGTAATCAAAGGAACTTATGAAAAAAGAGGACATTATGAAATGGTTGAAAAAGTAGGACTTTATTGGCATTTTGTCGATTTGGTATGGGTTTTTGTCTTCACCTTCTTCTACCTTGTATAATTAAAAATATATAACAATGGCTCAAGAATCAACAGAAAGTAATTGGTGGATCTGGAAAGTTTTCTGGCTTCTTTTAGGAATCACTTGTATAGAAGTTGGATTAGGAATTATGAAACCTTCTCTACTTTGGGATACATATTTTCTTGGAACCAAATCTGCAGTAATAGTTTTTATCGTTTTAACATTAATAAAGGCATATTATATTGTGATGGATTTTATGCATTTAGGACATGAAAAAAAAGGATTTAGGGTAGTTGTGGTTATTCCTTCTATTTTTCTAATATCTTACTTGACATGGCTAATGCTTCTTGAAGGTTTTTATAAATCTTAAAAAAGAATTTATTAGGATGATAAAGACAATTAAAAAATGGGGACTGCTATTTATACTTTTTGTTGTTCCAATTATAGCTTTCAATTTTTTCAACAAAGCAGAAAACAGCTTTCGTAAGCTCGCAATAATTGGACCTGAAGGACATGTAATCCCTTCTTTTGAATTTATTAATCAAAATGGCGATACTGTTTCTAACAAAGATTATCAAGATGATATCTACCTCGCAAACTTCATCTTTACAACTTGTCCTACTATTTGCCCGACAATGACAATAAATATGAGGTATATTCAGGAAAAACTGAAAATATATCCTCATATAAAATTTCTGTCACACACAGTAAATCCAGCATACGATACTCCAGAGATTCTGAAAGAATATGCCAGAAGAATGAGAGTAAAAGAGGATAATTTTAATTTTGTAACCGGAGAGAAAAATGAAATCTATGATATTGCGATGTCTTATTTTGTAAATGTCGCAGAAGATGAATTGGCCCCCGGAGGTTTCCTTCATTCAGAATATTTAGTTCTTGTGGACAAAGATGGTCGAATTAGGTCAGGATTCAGTAATTATATTTGTAGTACATGCCAAACTACTTCCAAAAAATACACTGATACCTGTCCTGCAACCGGAGAAAAAAATACAATGAAAGGAAATCCTTTTGGTAGTTATGATGGGACTCAAGATTTTGTCATTAAGGATTTAATTAAAGACATTAAAACACTCATGGCAGAATACCATGAAGATGCAAAGGTAGAACGCAATGAAAAATAAAAAAATTATACTTTCGGGGATTCTGTCATTAGTAATTTTATTACAATTGAGAGCTCAATGTGCTATGTGTAAAGCAGTAGTAGAATCAAATATAGATAGTGGAGGCTCTGAAGGGGTTGGATTAAACAATGGTATTCTTTACTTAATGGGATTTCCATACTTGGCAGCTATGATTTTTGCAATATTTTATTATTTGCAAAACAAAAAAACTAAAGCCCAATCAAATTAATTGATTAAAAAACTCTCATACTACAGCCAACTTATCAAGTTTAGACTATCATTATCTGTTGTGTTTTCTGCAATAGCGGGATATCTTTTGGGCATAGATCAATTTAATGTTCATGAGTTTTTTTTACTTGTATTTGGGGGATTATTTGTTACGGGATCTGCTAATGGATTTAATCAGATACTTGAAAGAGAGCACGATAAAAAGATGAGTAGAACCGAAAACCGCCCTCTTCCAAAGAGAAACTTAAGGGTTTACCAAGCTCTTATATTCTCGATTATTATTGGTTTATTAGGTTTATACTTACTCAACTTTATCAAACCAGAGGGAAGTTATTTTGGATGGTTTTCAAAATCAGGATTATTTGGGCTTATTTCCATCGTACTATATGCCTTAATTTACACCCCACTAAAACGACTTTCCTCTATCTCGGTATTTGTTGGTGCATTTCCCGGAGCAATTCCTTTTCTACTTGGATGGGTTGCTGCTACGGATCACTTTGGCTTAATAGGTGGTCTATTATTTGCCATCCAATTTTTTTGGCAATTTCCTCACTTTATTGCCATTTCATGGGTATTAAATGATGAGTACTCAAATGCGGGATTTAAAATGATGCTTGGAGGGGAAAAAAATCGCTATCCGGCGATTATCTCTATATGTACCTCTTTTTTCATGACTTTATTTTCAGTCATTCCATTCTTCTGGGAACAAAGTCAGTTAAACCTTTCCTTGCCCTTTGCAATATTGATGTTTATTCTTGGTATTTGGTTTACATGGCAATCGGTTAGGTTATACCAAAGTGTTTCAGACGAAAGTGCAAAAAATTTAATGCTATCGTCATTTATTTACCTTCCCCTGATGCAAATTATCTTTATTGCAGATAAATTTATAAAACTTATTTAAACCCCTAAGAAAAGTATAATTTTAGTAGGGATAGTAAGGAGAAATCATCAAATAGACTATAACTCCAGTAAGAGATACATATAGCCATATAGGCATGGCTATACGAGCGATCTTTCTGTGCAAATCATATTTTTGCTGCAAAGCTCTAGACAAGGTGATTAAGACTAAGGGAATAATGATGATAGCAAGTAAAATGTGGCTTAGCAAAATGAAATAATAAATATACCTAAAATACCCAAGGCCTAAATACTTCACTGAATCGTGGGTAGCATGATGATAGACATAGGAAACCAAAAACAAAGCAGACAAGAAAAGTGCTGTATAAACAATTCTTTGATGAAGCACTTTCTTCCCTTTTTTAATTGCTATTAATGCAAAAGCAAGTAAAATAAAAACAGTTCCGTTTATAAAAGCATTTAATAAGGGTAAAAAATCTACTGTAGTAAAACTAAATTTAGGAAGCATGTATAATGCAAATACCGCAAGAGGGACAAAAATAGAGAGTACGAGGATAATTTTTTTATGGTTCATCAGTAATAAAAATACATTAAAATATTAATCTGTTTCAGTATATAACAAGATAATTACGAATTTACAAAATTTATAATGTCGTAAAATAAATGATAGAATTAAGTTAATACAACTTTATTTTTTCTTAATATCTTTAACTAAATCTAATTCTTTAGCAAAATATTGGCAAAATTGTCTCATATGTCCAGCCATCTTCTCGTCTCCTGTTGCGCGTTCAAAAGTATCTGACATGGCAGTTAAAGTCTGATGAAAAAAAGTTTTCATTTCGTCAACTTTCATCTCTTTTGTCCATAAATCGATTCGAAGTGAGTTCTGAGCATCAGCATCCCATAGTGAGATCAGAACAGCCTCAGACTTTTGATCTTCTTGTCCTGCATCTTTCGCAGTCCAATAAATACTTTCAGGTACTTTATTTTCGTCTAATTCTATATTAAATTTAATTTCAGAATGCTTCATCATCAGGGTTTGGGTTTATATTGAGATTCTCTTAATATCTTTTGGGAATCTTGTTCCAAAATGAGATCTATTAATTTTATTTCAGAATGGGCATTCATATAAGAATCTATTATTCTCCAACCAATCCATTGTGCAATACGTCCTGGACTTTTTGTTTGCCAGGAGGTACTAAATTTTGAAAAAGGTGCTTCTGAAATAAAATCTAATTTCATTTTTTGATCCGTTGAAAATAGCATTCTATTTTCAACAAAATATGCCCAAACATTGGCTTCGTTATTTTGAGCCCAAGCCATTTTTTCAGGAGAATAACGCATTAAATTCCTTTGATCTCTATTGGGTATCATTAGAGCACTTAAATAGTGAATTTTCCCATAATGAAGCATAGAAGAAAGAAAACTATTATCCTTAAAAAAAGGAACCCGAGAAGAGAAATAGTAATAAAAAATATTAGGTAAAATATATTCTTGCTTAAAACTATATCTTATGTATTCTGGGGCACTTCGATAATAACTAGCAGAAGAACCCAAGTACATATCTAAAGCTAAAAGAATGGTGTTCCCAGAAACCAAAACAGGTTCCATGCTTTCAAAATTAGAAACCCAAGTATACAATGTAAAAGTATCTGTTTCAGGGAAATAGTGGTTAAAATATTCGAAAGACTCATGTATCTCTTTTTCCAAAATATCTGTATTTCCGAACGCTGAGTCTACAGAGCAGGACAACTGACGAATTTGAGGATCATAAAATCTATCTATCAACAAATCATCTCCCTGATCAGAAGTAAAAAAGTAAGGGAACTCACTTTTTAAACTATTTATTTCTGAAGTGAGATTAAAACTGTCCATAGAAAAAAAAGCACGATCAAAATGGTGTAAATTGATAGATTTTTCAAACTCTGGAACGAATTCATGTTGATTACTTTGACATGAAAAAAGGAGTGAAAAAATAAAAAAAATGATAAACAGACGATACATAAATCTAAATTATAAGTTACAAAAGTAATAAATGATATAACACCTCATAAATAGGAATAGTATTTTATTACAAAAATCATTTTTATTAAATTTGCATTGTATTTGAACAGAGAAATATGAAAACAAAACAAATTGCTGATTATATTTCGAATTGGCTAATACATTATAGTCATAAATCTAATACAAAAGGATTTGTAGTGGGAATATCTGGAGGAATCGATTCTGCATTAACCTCCACATTGTGTGCGAAAACTGGCAAAGATGTTTGTTGTCTCATTATGCCTATTCATCAGAATAAGGATGAGCTAGATCGTTCCATAGCTCATGGTGCATGGCTTCAAACAAACTTTCCTAAGGTAACTGTGGAACTCATAGACCTCAGTGAAACTTTCGATGTATTTTCTCGTACACTTCCTACAAATATAGCCAATCAACTAGTATTAGCCAATGCAAGAGCTAGACTAAGAATGACAAACTTATATGCTTTTGCTGGTGCAAAAAATATGCTTGTAACAGGAACTGGAAACAAAATTGAAGATTTTGGTGTAGGCTTTTATACCAAATATGGAGATGGGGGCGTAGATCTTAGCCCAATTGCAGACCTTAGTAAATCGCAAGTCTTTGCCATTTCAAAACATCTTGATATTATTAAGGAGATTCAAGATGCATCACCAACCGACGGATTGTGGGAAGATGGAAGGAGTGATGAAGATCAATTGGGGGCAACTTACAATGAGTTAGAATGGGCAATGTCACAACACCAAATTTCAAATAAAAATACTTTTGAATCCAGACAAAAAGAAGTCTTTAATATTTATAAAAGATACCACGATGCAAATCTCCACAAAATGCTTCCTATTCCTGTATGTGAGATTCCATTAAAGCTATTGTGAATTTCTATCAGTCGACTTCCCAGGTATTAGAACCTGCTAAAAGTACATCTAAGTCTGGATTGCCTTTTTTATGTTTCATAAATCTTAATTGCTCCGACATAGCATCTTCATAACAATAACGATCCTCTTGATAAAATATACCAAAAGGTCTAGGAAGGGCATTATCTTGACTAGGATCATCAAAAAATCGACATAATATGGTGGCTTTTATCCGATCGCTTTCATCGTGTATCCATAAATTTTCAAGAGAATGACTTCCATCAGTTAAGTCTACAATTCTAGGCTTGAAACCTTCTAAAATAATTCCTTTATCTTCTTTAGCACCAAACACTAATGGTTTTCCATGTTGTAGATACAAACTATTGTCTTTTTTCATTTGCTTATCGGTAAAACCTCCAAATGCTCCGTCATTAAATATATTGCAATTTTGATATATTTCAACAAGAGAAGTTCCTTTATGCTGTTCAGCCCTGAGAAGTAATTCACGCATATGTTTGGGTTCTCTATCTAATCCTCTCGCAATAAAAGTAGCATCTGCTCCCATGCAAAGAGCCAATGGATTAAATGGATGATCTATGGAACCCATAGGTGTAGATTTAGTTTTCTTTCCAATTTCCGAGGTAGGAGAATATTGTCCCTTAGTCAGTCCGTAAATCTGATTATTAAAAAGTAAAATATTTAAATTAAAATTTCTTCTCAACAAGTGAATCAAATGATTTCCTCCAATAGACAAGGCATCCCCATCTCCAGTGATAAGCCAAACACTTAAATCGGGCCGGCTGGCTTTTAAACCGCTAGCAATAGCCGTTCCTCTTCCGTGAATAGAATGCATGCCGTAAGTATTCATGTAGTAAGGAAATCGAGAAGAACATCCTATTCCAGAAATAAATACAATTTTTTCCAGGGGAATATCCAATTCAGGCATAACACTTTGCACTTGTTTTAGGATAGAATAATCTCCGCAACCAGGACACCATCGAATGTCTTGATCGCTGGAAAAGTCTTTCGCAGTAAGAGTTTTATCAGTCGTGGATATGTTTTTTGTATTACTCATTGCAAGTCTATCAACATATTTTGAATCTTATTTTTGATTTCTCTCGATTCAAAGGGCGCTCCTTTAATTTTATTGAAAGGTTTCGCATCTACTAAATACTTGTCCCTGATAAGCTTAATCAGCTGACCATTATTCATTTCTGGAATCAAAATTTTCTTATATCGAGACAAAATATCACCCAAGTTTTTTGGCATTGGCAAAATGTATTTCAAATGCACGTGAGCAATATCTATACCTTCTTCTCGAAGAGATCGAACAGCAGTTTTGATAGCTCCATAAGTAGATCCCCATCCAAGCACAAGAACCTGAGAATCTTTAGAACCGGAATCTAATTCTTGTAGAGGAATATAATCGGCAATACGGTCTATTTTTTCTGCTCTAATTTTCACCATATGCTCGTGGTTATCTGGATCATAAGAGACATTCCCTGTGACCTTGTCTTTTTCTAAACCACCCACACGATGTTCAGTCCCCTTATTTCCAGGAAGAGCCCACGATCGAACTAACTTATCGTCTCTTTTATAGGGTAAAAAAGGTTTTTTAATTTCGAGATTTTCTTCCTCGAATTGATAATGGATATCGGACAAATTTGAAGCTTTTGGATACATCCATGGCTCAGCTCCGTTAGCAATATATCCATCACTCAAAAGAAATACTGGAGTCATATGTTCAACAGCTAATCTACAAGCCTCGTAAGTCATAGTAAAACAGTCTGAAGGGGAAGAGGCAGCTAAAACAGGAATAGGAGCTTCTCCGTTTCTTCCATAAACCGCTTGCAATAAATCTGCTTGTTCTGTTTTTGTGGGTAAGCCAGTGGAGGGACCTCCTCGCTGGACGTTTATGATAACCAGAGGCAATTCTAAAATCATCACTAAACCAAGTGCTTCAGCTTTTAGGGCAATACCTGGACCAGAAGAAGCTGTAACAGCAAGGCTACCTCCAAAAGAGGCACCGATTGCAGCACAAATACCTGCAATTTCGTCTTCTGCTTGAAAAGTTCGAATGCCGAAATTTTTGTGTTTGGAAAGTTCATGAAGGATATCAGAGGCGGGGGTAATCGGATAACCTCCATAAAATAATGGCAACTTAGATTTTTGGGAAGCAGCAATAAGTGCCAAAGCAGTTGCTTGATTACCAATTATATTGCGATAAGATCCTCGAGCCATCTTAGCGGGCTTAACCTCAAATCGATTCGAAAAAGTCTCACATGTGTCTGCAAAATGATACCCTGCTTTGAGAACCGTAAGGTTGGCAGCTAATATATCTGGTTTATTAGCAAACTTAGATTTTAAAAATTCAACTGAGGAATCCATAGAACGGTTATACATCCAATAGACAAACCCCAAGACAAACATATTTTTACATCGGTCGCGATCTTTGGTACCAAGAGAACTATCTTTAAGACTTTCCCTTGTGAGTTTGGTTAAATCAAACTCGTGAAGCTTGTAACCTTCTAAAGTATTATTAAGTAAAGGATTAGCTCCTTCTTCAATACCAGCAAGCCGAAGGTTTCGCTTATCAAATCCAGAGGTATTTACAATGATAGTCCCCCGATCTTTAAGTCGAGATAAATTCTTTTTTAGTGCAGCTACGTTCATTACAACTAGTACATCACATTGATCTCCTGGAATGTAAACATCGGTAGAACCAAAATGAATTTGGAATCCAGACACTCCGGCAAGAGTTCCCAATGGAGCACGAATCTCTGCTGGAAAATCTGGAAAAGTACTCAAATCATTTCCATACAAAGCCGTATTATTGGTGAACTGAGAGCCGGTCAACTGAATACCATCTCCAGAATCTCCAGCAAACAATATGGTTACCTTTTCAAGTTTTTCCTGAACTTGAGTCATGAGGTCTGCTTTAAGAGTCAATATTTACGACCTTTATAATTTCAGGAGCGTATTTCTTAATAGATTGTTCTACCCCTGCACGCAGCGTCATTTGATTGACATTGCAGCTTTGGCAGGCGCCATGTAATTTTACCACCGCAACCATTTCTGGAGTCACTTCAACCAGTGAAATATTTCCACCATCAGATTCAAGATAGGGACGGATATCTGCCAAGGCAATTTCAATCTTTTCTAATAATGTAGATTCAGTCTGTGCTAGCATGATAAATAATTTATGAGGAGCATCCGTCCATATTAGTAATATTAACTACCTCGGAAGGTTTTTTCTGTTGGTTACGTAATTCTAATTGTGAAACCATGTTAGAAGCTAAATCCATAAAAGCTTCCGCGGAAGGACTCCCGGACTGAAGTGTTACAGGGTGTCCTACGTCAGCAGCTTCCCGTATAGTTTGTACTAAAGGAATTTCGCCTAACAAAGGCAAATTCATATCACCAGCTAAATTTTTAGTCCCATCTTTCCCAAAGATATAATATTTATGGTCAGGAAGCTCATCAGGACTGAAATAAGCCATATTTTCCACAAGACCTAATACGGGAACTTGAATGGTATCCATTTGAAACATTCCTACTCCTTTTTTAGCATCTGCAAGGGCAATAGTTTGGGGAGTACTCACAATTACAGCTCCAGTTACAGGAACAGCTTGCACTAGAGAAAGATGAATATCTCCAGTACCAGGGGGAAGATCAATTAATAAATAATCTAATTCACCCCAATAAGCATCTTTAATAAGCTGATTTAATGCTTTTGTTGCCATTGGACCTCTCCAAACAACAGCTTGTGAACCGGGAGCAAAAAAACCAATTGAAAGTAGTTTAACACCATAACTTTCAACAGGCAACATAACAGGTTTACCATTGACATTACTAGCCTCAGGGCGAGATTTTTCTACATCAAACATGATGTGTTGAGAAGGCCCATAAATATCAGCATCTACAATTCCCACCTTATACCCTTTTTTATCTAATGCAATAGCTAAATTCGCTGTCACAGTAGACTTACCAACCCCTCCTTTACCAGATGCAATGGCAATGATATGCTTTACTCCTTCAATTTTGGATCCTCGAATTAGGTTTGAATCTTCGTCTGGTTTAGCTTCAAAGCTAATTCTAACGTTAATTTTTGCTTTTGCATAAACTTGTTCATGAATGGCTTTTAAAATGTCAACTTCGACTTGCTTCTTAGCATGTAAAGTGGGATTGTGAATCGTAATATCAATATTGACTTCTTTGTTAAAAATGACAATATTTCCAACTAAACCACTATCTATTAAAGACTTATCATCCCCCTTTACTTTTACAAGCTTCAGTGCTTCTTCTATTTGCTTCTTTTGTATAACCATTTGAATCTAATGAATGTAAAGTTACAAAAAAGATAGGCTCAAGTATCATGGGGTTTCCAAAATACCTGATTAAAATTTAAAAGTTGATCTCCCTCAAAAGTATGACCTTCATTTTGCAGTAATTCCTTCATTAAATTCGATCCAGCAAAATGATGTTTACCAGTTAAAATTCCGATTCTGTTTACTACTCTATGAGCGGGAACATTTTTATCATGACTATTGTTCATAGCCCAACCAACCATTCTGGAGGACATTGCAGCTCCCAAGTATTTTGCAATCGCTCCATAGCTAGTAACTTTACCATATGGAATACGACGAACCACCTCATAACATCTTTCATAAAAAGAAGAGGCCTTAATGTTTGATATTTCCTTCATTCAATCTAAATTTGATATAAGTAATAGGAAATCCCTTTTGCCGAAATATTTGCTCATAGTTAGTTTTAATTTGCAACAATTGATTACCTGGATTCTGTTTATCAATATCATACATGGCTTCAAGTACTTGATAATTGTTTCCTTCAATTACACCTAGGGTATAGCCGTGAAGAAATTGAGAGTCAGTCTTTAAATGAATGGAAGCGTCTTCTGCCAATATACTGCTATACATGCGCAACATATCGGGAGCAGTTAGACGTTTTCTTCTTCGACGATATTTGATTTGAGGGTCAGGAAAAGTAATCCATATTTCGTCAACTTCCCCTTTTTCAAAGCATAATTGGAGAAGCTCAATTTGAGTTCTTAAGAACCCTACATTTTTCATTAGATTATCGGAAGCAGTGCGGGCACCTCGCCACATTCTAGCACCTTTTATATCGATGCCTATAAAATTTTTTTTTGGAAACATTTCAGCTAAACCAATCGTGTATTCTCCCTTACCACAACCCAGCTCGAGCACTAATGGACGGTCATTCTTAAAAAAAAATTGTCGCCACTTCCCTTTTTGAGGCAGACCTTTTTCTAAAATGTCTTCACGACGAACTTGCACCATGTTCTCAAAGGTTTCATTTTCGGCAAATTTCTTAAGTTTATTCTTTCCCAAAATAATTTTTTTAGTCCCCAAAAATACAAAATCAAAGCAGTAATTTTGAAAATTAGCTATTCAGTCAAAAAAATTACTTAACATCATTAGAATTAATTCTCAAATGAATGAGGATAAAAAAATTATGCTTTCTGAAGTGTGAAGGAAAAAGTACTCCCTGTTCCTACAGTACTTCTCACATTAACTACTTGATTGTGGGCCTCAATAATATGTTTAACAATTGACAAACCAAGGCCGGAACCACCGCTATCTCGATCACGTGAATTATCTACCCGATAAAATCGGTCAAATATTTTATTAAGATGACTCTGATTTATACCTGCTCCGTTATCTGCGACTTCGATCAATACATTTTTATCCATATCATAAGTTCTTACCAAAATCTCTCCATTTTCTCCTCCGTATTTAATAGCATTGACAATTAAATTAATCAAAACTTGTTTGATTTTCTCCAAATCTGCCTTTACCATAAATCGACCTTTTTGAATTTGCTTGACCAGTACTTTAACATTTCTTTTTTTCGCCTTCAATTCTAATTGATCAACCACATCTAAAATGACTTCAACGATATCTACTGGTTGCTCTTCTATCTCAATCTTACCTCCCTCCAACTTGGTAATCTGATCTAAATCTTCAACAATGTGAATCATACGGTTAACGCTTTTGTTGGCACGCTCTAAAAACTTAGTATTAATCTCTTGATCATCCATTGCACCGCCTAATAGGGTATCTATATAACCTTGAATATTAAATATAGGAGTTTTCAATTCATGAGCGACATTACCAACAAATTGCCTTCGATAACTTTCTCTAATTTCAAGCTTTTGAATTTCCTGTTCTCTTTTATGATTCCAGACATGAACATCTTTGCTAACTTGACGTAAGTCTCTATCATCAAGATCTCCCGGTTTGGACTTAAAATCGTTGATGCTTTTATAAATCAGCTTGATTTTATTGTAAATAAATACATCGACCAAAAAACGAACAAGAAAAAAACTAGATAAACCAATAGAAACAACTAGTAGACAGATTTCAGCGGGTAAAAGCGTGAAACCAAAAAAATAAATATGAAATAAAGCAATAACCATTAGAAGTATTGAAGCTACAAAAGAAACAAACCAAGATTGATCTATACTAGATTTAAACTTTTGAATGAACCAAATATTTCTATTCATTGCTTTTGAACTTATAGCCGACTCCCTTTACAGTTTCAATAAAACTTCTACCTAACTTTTCTCGTAACTTACGCACATGAACATCTATAGTTCGTCCGCCTACAACCACATCAGCTCCCCAAATCCTATCAAAAATCTCGTCTCTTTTAAAAACTTTCCCTGGTTTCGAGGCTAATAAATAAAGTATTTCAAATTCTTTACGAGGTAGAGATAAAGAATCACCATCGACCTTAACATCGTAGGATTCTCTATTAATGTGCAAACCAGCAATATCGATAAGATGAGTTACATGATTATCATATGGCAATGCACCCTTTCGTCTGAAAAGTGCTTTAACCCTAGATACTAAAACCTTTGGCTTGATAGGTTTTTTTATATAATCATCAGCCCCAGCTTCTAATCCAGCTACTTGTGAGTAATCTTCAGATCTAGCTGTAAGAAAAGTAATTAGAATATGATCATATTTGGAATTAGAACGAATTTGTTCACAAGCCTCAATTCCATCCATACCAGGCATCATGACATCAAGCACAATTAGTTGAGGTTGAAATTCGTCTAGGAGGTCAATCGCAGATTGACCATCACTGCAACTTGCAACCAAAAAGCCTTCTTTTTCAAGATTATAACTTAAAAATTCAAGTATATCCTTTTCGTCGTCAACAAGTAAAATCCTGTTCTGGCTCATGAAAGTTTACCTTTTTGTAAAGGTAATTATTTAATCCAGTTTAGTGGAAATTAAATATACATCAATTCTAAAGACCTAGCCTACCGAAAAATTTATTGATTCCAGATGCAAACTCTGAAGGAATAGTTTCCATCATTGATGCCAAAGTAAGCTGATCATTCACTCCAATAGCAATTGCAATTGAAATAATTAAAACAATCATGGCAAAAGAAAAATCTTTAAACATCAGTATGACTGAATGACTAATACTACGAGAACCTGTTTTACGAATGGCCATTGCAACTTCTCTACCAGCTAATAAGCCAATAAACACCCAAGTAGTACTCATTGGTACTTTTGAATGTAATTTAAAATAAAATAATATAATACAATAAATAAAATCTACGATAGTAGCAAAACGCACATCTGTAATAACGGATTTTTCGGTTACTATTTTTTGAATTCGACCACCTTTGTAATAAAGCAACATTCCTAAACCAACAAATACAACCATTGCAAATCCTAGAAACTCATAAAAATGCATATTTCTAGGCAAATAAACAGCAATATTTGCAGCATCCTGCATTAACCATACAGACCATAATGTTCCTGAAGTTATCCACTGTGCAATAGTCCATCCAAACTTTGCTTCTCCAACAAAATATTTCTTGGCAAATTTTGAAATTGAAAGAAAAACAAAGAAGCCCAAAAAGAAAGCCAAAATATAGCCACTCATACTTTTAGCTAATACTTTTCCAATTGCAGCAGGAGCTGCAGCAAAAGAAGTAAGTAAAATGAAGGTGGTCGAAACTGGCATTCTAAGCCTTGTTAAGATTAACAAGAAGATTGGTGCGGCAATTTGAAGAAAATGAAAATTGGTAGGAGCAACATCAAAACCTTTTGCCATTAGTCTTCCATGAGATACATCTCCGTTAAAATTTAACCAACTGTAACCTACGGTGGCTAAAAAAATTCCCCCAATAAAAATCCACAAAATCCACCATTTTTTATTTTGATTTGATGCAATAAAAGTTCCTAAAGTTTGAATACTATCATTTGCTACAGCAGCATATGCAGCGAACAAAAAACCCACCCACATTGCTACCTGAGGGTAAGGAGTAACAAACATAGCTAGTAAAAATGAAGCAATTACGAAAGTCAAAAAAGAGCGTTCGTCTTTTTGTAACCAAAGAGACACGGGGAAACTGAATCTTTGAATAATTTTTTTCATAAAATTAAGTAATTTAAGAATTTACTGCAATTAAATAAACTGCAATTAAAATGGCTGCATACAAAAATTTACTTATTTCGATTCTTTTAACTGAATGTGTGTTCATCTTTTTTTTCTAATTAATAGTTTGTAATTTATAAATACAAATTAAAGTCATAAATTTATTTTTCAGGTTAAACTAGAATAAATGTAATGTTAAGTTTAAGTTAATTACATTTTTTTTAGTCGATTGATCCTCAAAAAAAGGGTTTTTAAAAAAAGTATGATGGACAAAAAGTCAATTATTTGTATTCCACAGAAAGATAAATCAAACGATTTTTAATTGGAAAATCTGGAGATTGTATAATGTTAGCAATTAGTTTGAATACAAGTAGCGAGAACAAAGAAAAGCTAAACCCAACCTTTAAAAATATTCCATCGATTGCCTTAAGGAATATTGTGACTGTTGGTGGCTAATTAATCTTTATGCCAAAAGCCCACCAAAACCTACATTAAATTCCAAAAAGGAAAACATTTATCGAACAAGGACAACCTTGAGTTCTTAAAAAAATAATCAAAACTTCATGAAATAAAATCAATAAAATACTTTGCTGTTGGGAGAACACATTAAGAACTAACGTATTTAAAAAAAATCTGTAACATCTATTCTGCATGTATTAAATGACATGAATATTCCTTTTAAATCCATGGGGATCAACAAAAAAGAAATCCTTTTCATCCCTCTTTAATGTAAATAATCGATTTTTGAGTGGAATAACCAATGTAAAATTAGAACAGTTTAAATTTTAGAAGTGAAGCTCAAACTGCAACCTATACATCAATCCAGATGTATCGTTATTTAGCACATCTAGGTAGCTGATGTCCGATTGAACTTTTAATTTATGACCTCTAAAATACTTAGAAAATCCCAAAGTATATTGATTTTCAATATCTTTTCCTGTAATTGCTTTATCCAAGGAAATAGTTGTGTAGCGTCCAGTAACTTCAACATCATTATCTAACAAATAACCTGTCATCAAATTAAATCCGTTTCCAACAGAAACTACATCGCCTGTTTCTGATCCATCTGAATTAGTAACAACCGGATTATTTGCATCTCGGTTAGCATATTCTGCCATCACTGAGAAACCTTGAAATTTAAACATTGCATCAATAAACAATGTGTTTATGGTTGTTTGATAATAACCTTGTCCCTCATCAATAAACAAATAGCTACCCATATTACTTCTGTCTTTAACAGAATTATGATTCAAATCATAAGTAGCACCTATAGCTAATTTAGGTTCAGTTTCTCGACTTAGCGCACCTCCCTTATAATCTCCTTTACTTTTGAACTTACCAAAAGGTAAAACTTCAAGCCTAGTTGTCCATTGATATCCACCTAAGTTATCTTGCACAATATTTCTACCTTCACCTTGAGACATAGCAAATGATTCCTGAACAATAAACTTTTTACCTATTTTGAAATGGTGCCTTAATTGAACTCCCATGTCACGGTCAATGTTAAATCTTTTATTTACTAATGATCTATCAACTAACTGAAGATTTGCAGATGAAACCACTCGCTCTCTGTTACCTGGCAATTTGGTTTGACCTGCCCACAGTACAAAGTTTTGATAGAAATTCCATTTTATAACAGCGTCTAATATCATTTTTGGAGCCATATTGTTATCTTCTTGAACTTGACCTTGATCTTTATTAGTTAGACCTAACTCAATCTTGTACTTTAATTTCGGATTCATCACAAAGCCCCCGAACTTTAATCGAGCTCTTCGAATTAAAAACTGTGAGCTTGAATTATGAACACCCTCAGTCTCGTTAACATCCCATTCACTTGTATAAAGAGATTGAATTCGAGCATCTAATTTCATGCTATATGAGCTATCACTCGCTACAACATTATAAAAACCGTTACCAAAGCTATTATTAATTACCTCTTGAGAGTAGATGACTCCGGTGAAAAATAATGCTAGAGACAATCCGTATATTTTATTCATTTCAATTGTATAATTTGATTAATTTATGATGCAAACCTATATAGATTGAGTAGTAAAAATGTTAATGAAGTTTTAAACTTAAGTTAAGTTTTTGTAACGCCCCCTTCTATTATTTAAACAAAAACTCTTAAAGATTATATCAAAAGCAACTTTAAACTATTCATAATTAAAAATAAATAATTTTTTACGAGTATCTTTACACGATATTTATGAAAAAAAAAGATGTTGCAATTATAGGAGCGGGAATTGCTGGAATAGCAAGTGCTATAAGACTGCGCATGCTCGGCCATCAGGTTCGAGTCTTTGAATCGAATAAATATCCGGGAGGTAAGTTAACAGCCTTTGAAGAAAATGGCTACAGATTTGATATGGGACCATCTCTATTTACAATGCCCCAGATGATAGAAGAACTTTTTGAACTGACAAAAAAACCTATTGATAAATACTTTAGTTATCAGAAAAAAGAAAATATTTGTAGCTATTTTTTTGAAGATGGAACTTTCTTTTTAGCTCCTGGAGATAAGGAAAAATTTATTAAAAAAGCAACTCAAACATTCGATGTTTCTGAAAATAAACTAAGAAATTACCTTGCTCGAAGCAAAAAAAAATATGATTTAACTGCATCTCTTTTTTTAGAGAAATCTCTTCATAAAAAAGAGACCTACTTGACCTTAGACACGCTCAAAGCACTTATTAATATTAGTAAGTTAGACATCAAAGACAGTCTTTCCTCTCTAAATGAGAAAACATTTAAGGATCAAAGATTAGTTCAGTTTTATAATCGATTTGCCACATACAATGGCTCTTCTCCATATAAAACTCCCGGAATCATGTCAATGATTCCTCACTTAGAGCAATATTATGGCACCTATTTCCCAAAAGGAGGAATGCATCAAATTACCCTGAGTTTATTTGCTTTAGCAAAAGATATAGGAGTCGAATTCAATTTCAGCAGTCCCGTGAGTAAAATTGAAACCCAAGAAAACAAAATCACAGGAATCCGGGTAAATCAAAAACTAATAAGTGCAGACATAGTGGTTAGCAATGCTGATGTGGTGCCTACCTACCGACGCTTGCTTACTAATCATCCCGCTCCGGAAAAAATACTTTCGCAAGAAAGAAGTAGTTCTGCTCTCATTTTTTATTGGGGTGTCCAAAAAGAATTTCTAAAAATGGACCTTCATAACATTTTTTTTTCCAAAGACTATAAAGAGGAATTTGACTATATTTTTAGCAAAAATTTGATACATGAAGACCCAACAATTTACATCAATATATCATCCAAGGAAGAATCTGGAGATGCACCGAAAGGATGTGAAAACTGGTTCACTATGATAAATGTCCCTAATAATTCGGGACAAGACTGGGATTCAATGATTGATAAAGCTAGAAAAAATATTCTCAAAAAACTCAGTAGACTTTTAGATCATGATATAGCTGAACTCATTGAATACGAATCTATTATAGACCCAAGGGACATCGAATCTAGAACCCAAAGCTTCCAAGGAGCATTATATGGAGCTGCCAGTAATAATAAATTTTCTGCATTCCTGAGACATCCAAACTTTAAAAATAGCATCAAAAACCTATACTTTTGTGGGGGGAGTGTTCATCCTGGAGGAGGAATTCCTCTTTGTTTATTATCGGGGAAAATTGTTGCTGAATTAATTAAAAAAAATAGCTAAAATGAGTCAAAAAACAGGAATTTCTATCTTCATTCTCTGGCTTTTCATTGTTTCTGGAATTATAGGTATTATATCGCCTGCGAAAGATTGGTTTCTCTCTCTCACTCCTTTAAATCTTTCTATCAGTTTCATCTTAATTTTAATCCACTTAGAAGTTATCAATAAAAAATCGATGATTGCTCTTTCTATACCATTCTTTTTAGGTTTTACCTGCGAAGCGCTAGGGGTAAATTTTGGACTTCTTTTTGGAAGTTACAACTATGGCGAAAACTTAGGATTTAAAATTGTTGGTGTTCCATTTATAATTGGTGTAAATTGGGTTACCCTAACTGTAGTAACTGCAGACTTTTCTAAAAAAATCACTAATCATCGGTGGAAAAGAGTGTTACTAGGAGCACTATTTATGACTATTCTTGATGCCTTAATGGAGATCTCCGCTCCACGATTTGATTTTTGGGAGTTTCAAGGAGGTATTGTTCCAACTCAAAATTATATTGCCTGGTTTTGTATTGCTTTAATCGCTCATTGGGGATATCAATCTCTTGAAATAAAAACTAGCAGAATCATCTCGATGAATATCTTAACTAGCATTTTCTTGTTTTTTGCTATCTTTATTTTAGTTTAAATGAAATCAGACTACCTCATATTAGGAGCAGGAGCATCAGGATTAATGCTTGCATATAGAATGGCAAAAGATCCTTTTTTTGATAATAAATCCATAATTCTTATTGATAAAGACAAGAAAAAAGGAAACAACCGAACTTGGTGTTTTTGGGAAAAAGAATCCAATGAATGGGATTCAATCATCACTAAAAAATGGAATGATATTTTTTTTGGCGCAAAAGGA
Organism: Flavobacteriales bacterium; assembly: GCA_002707145.1. The sequence continues at coordinate 127,512 of PAMD01000014.1, forward strand.
AAAATCAAAAAAATATCTCTAAAACCTTATTCATATAAAATGATTCGAAGCGGTATTTTTTATGAAACTCTATGGAATTATATTCTTTCAAAGGACAACTTTAGCTTTCACCAAGAAGAAGTGACGAATATTAATACCAACCAAAATAATATAGAGGTTCATGGAAAAAATTCGACTTTTCGGGCTTCAAAAGTATTTAACAGCCTTCCAATCAATGATAGTTATTTAAGACAGTCAAAATTTCCAGTACTAAAACAGCATTTTGTAGGTTGGTTCATCGAAACAAAAGAAGATCACTTTGAGGTTGATGCAGCTACCTTTATGGACTTCAATATTGAACAAAAAGGCAATACAAGATTTATGTATATATTGCCTATAAGCAAAAAAGAAGCATTGTTCGAGTACACCTTATTTTCAGAATACCTTCTTAACAAAGAAGACTATGAAAAAGCCATTGAGAATTATTTGAAAGAAAAAAACATCAATGATTATATTATTACAGAAAAGGAACAAGGAAGTATTCCAATGACAGCATATCGATTTGCCTCTGAGAACAAAAAAAACCTTCTGAATATTGGAAGCGCAGGAGGCTGGACAAAAGCCAGTACTGGCTACACATTTTCAAATTGCTCAAGAAAAACAAAAGAATTATTGTCTTTTTTAAAAAATTCAGAAGATTTAAGTAGGTTTGAAAAAAAATCTAAACACCAAATATATGACATGTTGTTATTAGACGTTCTTCACAAAAACAATGAGTTAGGACAAGAAATATTTTCTAAACTATTTGAAAAAGTAGAAATTCAAACAATTCTCGAATTTCTAGATGATAAATCAAGTATAAGAAAAGACTTAAAAATAATGTTCTCTGTTCCCAGGTGGAAGTTTACTATTGCATTAATAAAAAGATTAGTAAATCAAGTTCAGTAATTCTTAAATAGAATACTTTATGAAAATGAGAGTTTTTCTAATAATATTATTTTTAATTCCATATGTTTCTTTTTCACAACTAAGCCCTTGTCAACAAGAAGTCGCAAACTCTATTGGTTTGATAGGTGAGTTTGTTCCTCAATGTACTGAAGACGGTAGTTATAGTTCAACACAATGTTGGTTTAGCACAGGTTATTGTTGGTGTGTTGATGAAGATGGAATAGAGATTCCAGGAACATCTACTGCAAGTTGGCTAGGAATGCCAAATTGTTCTAACGAATCTTGCACATTAATTCCAGATCCAGGACCATGTTTTGCTGCTATAGAGGCCTTTTACTTTGATACTCAAATTCAACAATGTTTGAATTTTTCCTGGGGAGGCTGTGCTGGAGTAGTACCCTTCTCCACCATAGAAGAGTGTTTAGCAGCAGGTTGTATTAATCAATCGATTTCCTGCGAAGCAAATTATATGCAAGGCTGTACATGGTTTTCTTCATGGGACCCTGTCTGTGGATGTAATAATATAACCTACTCAAATTCGGCTGAAGCAGCATGTAATAATATTACTGAATTTACAAATGGAGAGTGTAAAACAGAGTTGACATTAGGTTGTACGGACCTAATTGCATGTAATTATAATCCAATGGCAAATGAGGAGGATGAGTCTTGTGTGTATGCAGAAATATATTATGATTGTTACCACAATTGTATAGAAGATCAAGACCAAGACTTTATTTGTGATCCCTTCGACAATTGTATTTTGTTATATAATCCTTACCAGATAGACACTGATGAAGACGGTTTTGGCGATCTTTGTGATGAAAATATTGGTATTGAAAGTCTTAAGAATTCCTCCATAGAATTAATCAAAATGTTCGATGCTTTAGGTCGTGAAGTTCATACTCATGAAAAAGGACAAATCTTATTCTACTTGTATGATAATGGCCGAGTAAAAAAGAAAATTCTATTTTAAATAAAAAAACAATGGGCCTAATCCCAAAAGGATCTAAACTTTACAGTATTATTTATAATTATTGCCCTCAGTGTCATGAAGGAAGATTTTGGGCGACAAATAATCCTTTTAAAAATATACTTCTCAAAGACGACGGGTCCTCAAACTACTGCAAAAAATGTAATCTGAAATTTGATTTAGAAGTAGGTTTCTGGTACGGAGCAATGTATGTAAGCTATGCACTTGGGGTTCTTATACTTGTTATCTCTTGGATTATGGTGCTAGTTTTGTTTCCAAAAATGAAAATAGAAGATGAAATTGGAATAATATCAGGCGCAATTCTTTTATTTGGTCCATTAAACTATCATTTATCTCGATTAATATGGATTAATTTTTTCATTCATCACAAAAAAATTGTCAATGATGAAAATAAATAAACATAATTAAATTAATGCTCATTTAAAAAATGGACGCTTTTTCATGAAAATTATATGATTAACCATATTATAAATTCAAATTTTAATAAAGAGAAAGGAATTCCCTTGCCAATTCCAATAATTATTTAAATTTGCGTAACAAAAAGTTTTTATTCAAAAAAATTAAAAAAATGAAAAAGACAGTCTTTATTTTTGCAATATTTGGTTTGCTTAATTTGACCAATAATAATTTAGTAGCTCAAGATGTCAATGACACTTCTGCAACTATGGAAATGACTTCAGATTCGATGTCTGTAGATTCCATCACCTCAGACTCTGCTGCATTGGCCGAAAAGATTGTCCCCGAAGCAATTGATGAAGTAGAAGAAAAAGATGCTAGCTTTCATCAAGTATTAAAAGAAAAATTTATTGAAGGTGGAGCTGGATTTATGGGAGTAGTTCTAATTGCTCTTATTTTAGGTTTAGCACTTTGTATCGAACGAATTATATACCTTAACCTAGCGACAACTAATACAGAGAAACTTTTAGCTGATATTGATGAATCTTTAAAAAGTGGTGGTGTAGAAAGTGCCAAAGAGGTTTGTAGAAATACACCTGGTCCGGTAGCCTCGATATTCTACCAAGGTCTCGAAAGATCTTCTGAAGGGCTTGAAATGGTTGAAAAATCTATTGTTTCATACGGTTCAGTTCAAATGGGAAGACTTGAGCGAAATACTTCTTGGATATCTTTGTTTATCGCCTTAGCTCCTATGCTTGGGTTCATGGGTACAGTAATTGGAATGATTGGAGCCTTTGACGCAATTGAAGCAAACAATAATATTTCTCCTGCATTGGTTGCAGGTGGAATTAAAGTAGCCCTTTTAACTACTGTATTTGGTTTAATTGTTGCTATGATACTTCAAGTATTTTATAATTACATCATTTCAAAAATCGACAGCCTAGTCAATACTATGGAAGATGCATCTATTACTTTGATTGATATATTGGCAAGCCAAGAATCATCAAAAAAATAATTAATTATAAACCATTAAACTTCTTGATATGGGAGATTTCATGACTAATTATGGCATCCTGCTAACCTATATTTTATTAGCTGTAGCAACATTTACTGCTCTTGGCTTCCCAATCAAACATCTGATTGAAAATCCAAAAAAATCAAAAGATGTTGGTAAGGCAGCAGCGGCATTATTAGTGGTTTATTTGATTGCATACTTTATGGCATCAGATGAAGTTACTGATCACTTTTCTAAATTTAATGTCAGTCCATCTGAGTCAAAACAAGTTGGAACTGGACTCTTTGTGTTTTATATTCTTGCGGCTAGTGCAGTACTTTCTGCGGTGTATACCGAAGTTTCAAAATTGCGTAAATAACCTAGTACATGTCTAGAAGATCACTACCCGAAATCAATGCTGGATCAATGGCAGATATTGCCTTTCTTCTGTTAATCTTTTTCTTGGTTACTACTACCATGGATGTAGATACTGGATTGGTTCGTAAATTGCCCGCTATGCCGGAAGAAGAGGAAATCATAGATGATTCTCAAATTAAAGCAAAAAACATATATGTTGTTCTAGTAAATGCCAAAGATCAATTACTAGTTGAAGAGGAATTAATGGAAGTTTCTCAACTCCGAGAAGGTGCCAAAAAGTTTCTAGATAATTGGGGGAAAAACCCAAACTTATCTGACAATCCCCAAAAAGCTATTGTATCGCTTCAAAATGATCGAGGAACTTCATACGAGATGTATATTAAAGTCCAAAATGAACTTTCAGCCGCCTATCGCGAACTTCGCGACAGAGAAGCTCAGAAAAAGTTTGGACTAAATTACGGGGAGCTCAAGGGAGTAAACAAAAAAGAAATTCGTAAAATGTTCCCAGAAAAAATTTCTGAAGCAGAACCTAAAAATATAGGAGAAAACTAATGAGTCGCTTTAAAAAGAAAAAAGGTGGAGGAACACCAGCAATATCAACTGCTTCTCTGCCAGATATAGTTTTTATGCTTTTGTTTTTCTTTATGGTAACTACTGTTATGAGAGAAACCACTTTATTGGTAGAAAATGTTCTCCCAAAAGCGTCAGAGGTGAAGAAAATTGAAGATAAATCTTTGTGTAGTTATATTTATGTGGGAGCTCCTGTAGCTGGGATGAAGGTGAAATTTGGATCTGAACCTAGAATTCAATTAAATGACTCTTTTAAATTATCCACCGACATTCAAGAATTTGTTGCAACAAAAAGAGAGGCAACTGCAGAAGAGAAAAGACCTCAACTTATTACCTGTATAAAGGCAGATGTTGATGCAAAAATGGGACTTATAAGTGATATAAAACAAGAACTTAGAAAGGCTCAAGCATATAAAATAAACTATGCAACCTATACAAGCTTCGATTAATTTGGAAACATATTTAAAAAAAAAGCTTTGCTACCTTTTTTTTTTAAAAACTAATCTGATTGAAATCATATAGTTTTTAATGGAAATCGAAAGACAAACCACGTAGTAAAAAGTAATGCAATTACCCCAAATAATATATTTTCGACACCTACAAATTCCCAAGAGGCATCCAAAATTTGATGCTGAATCATAAAAGTGAGAATTATCAGGCTGGTATTATAAAAGAAATGTAACAAAATTGCGGTACGCAGATTATCCGAATTCATATATACATATCCAATCAGTGCACCTAGCAAAAAACGAGGAAGAACTGCTTGATACTGAAGATGAAAAATAGAAAACAAGAATGCCGTAAGCCAAACCGCCACATGTTTTTTAGCCCACCATTCCTGAAATAAATTTTGCAATAATCCCCTAAAAAGAAGTTCTTCTCCTAGAGCGGCTAATATCCCAACTAGAATAATAATTTGAACTAGGTCTATATAACTTTCCATTTTCATTAATTGCTCAGTTAGAACCATTGTCTCAGCTTCGATTTGCTTTAAGAAATAAAGAAAGTCAGGCAGGTAAATACCTTCATTTAAACTTCCCAAAAAATTTGCAGCAGGAATCATCGCCAAAGCCAAAAGAAAAAGAAAAAAAACAAGACCCGGGGAAAGAGATTCATTTAAATTCAATCGATCAAGAAGGGGTAAATCTCTAAAATGAAAAAACAAACAGCTTGGAAATATAAAAACACCAATAGCATTGAAAAGTTGCATGCATTTCAGAGAATTTATTACAGATGGATCTTGAATATTGAAAGCTGAATCGGAGGAAAAAAAGGCAACATCAAAAAATAACTGACATGTAAGTGCACCTAGTATTTGAGAACACAAGAGTCCTAAAACAATTAACATGGTGAGGCCATATAATAAACTAAAAAAACTTCTTTCTGACCAAACTCCTCTACTTTTCTCCCACAAGCGAAATCCCATATGTTTTTTTGTATTTTTATAAAAAATTTATATTGGTAAAGATAGGAAATATAGAACTTGGTGAATACCCTCTTTTGCTGGCACCAATGGAAGATGTAAGTGACCCTCCATTTCGGGAGCTCTGCAAACAACATGGTGCAGACCTAATGTATACTGAATTTATTTCGTCTGAGGGCCTCATTCGAGATGCTGTAAAAAGTGTTCAAAAGTTAGATATCTTTGAATATGAAAGACCCGTCGGTATTCAAATATTTGGTTATGATATTGACTCCATGCGACAGGCCACAGAGATTACAGCTCAAGCCAAGCCTGATATCATAGATATTAATTATGGATGTCCTGTAAAAAAAGTGACTTGTAAAGGAGCTGGAGCTGGGATTCTTCAGGATATACCTAAAATGGTTAGTATGACATCCGAAATTGTCAAATCGACTGATCTTCCGGTGACAGTAAAGACGCGTTTGGGATGGAATGAAGACAACAAACACATTGTAGAAGTTGCCGAAAGACTTCAAGATATTGGTATTCAAGCCATCTCTATCCATGGGAGAACCCGCAAGCAAATGTACAAGGGAGAAGCAGACTGGACCCTTATTTCTGAAGTGAAAAATAATGCACGTATATATATTCCTGTTTTTGGAAATGGGGATATAGATTCTCCAGAGAAAGCAAAAATGATGAAGGATCGATATAATGTTGATGGCATGATGATTGGGCGGGCAGCAATTGGAAACCCTTGGATCTTTAATGAAATCAAGCATTTTCTAAAAACTGGAGAAAAATTGAAAGAACCCAGTCTAGACGAACGAGTCGCAGCTTGCAAACAACATCTAGAAAGATCTATTGAATGGAAAGGGCCGATTCTAGGCGTTGTTGAAACTCGAAGGCATTACAGTAATTACTTCAAGGGAATGCGAGGTATTAAAGAATATAGAGGCAAGCTGGTAACTGCTGATGATCCTAATACCCTATATGCTCTTTTAGAAGAAATTTCTGAAGTCTTTGCTGCCCAGGAATTCATTTAATTATTCTGCAGAAATCTTCTTTTTAAAATGCGAACTGGTAAATACGTTATTAATAAAGAAACCCCCATTAGAGTAGCACCAATTAAAATAATATCTAAAGCTTGTACTTCAACAGGGTATGCACTAACTATAAAATCTCCCTTTTCACCCAATTTAATCAAGCCATAATTCTGCTGAATAAGACATACCGAAACACCAATTATTAAACCTAATCCCCCACCGAAAAAAGAGACTAGCATTCCTTCATAAAAAAATATTTTCTGTAGCATTCGATCTGATGCTCCAATTGCCCAGAGACTCTTTAAGTCTTTTCTCTTTTCTAAAAGTATCATCACTACCGAGCCTACAATATTAAAACAAGCTATTAGTAAAATAAATGCAAGAATAAAAAAGATGGCCCATTTTTCGGTTTGAAGTACTTTGTATAAAAATGCATTTTGTTGAAATCTGTTTAAAACTTCAAAGTCATTTCCAAAAAATTCTTGTAATTTTTCTTGAACATGTCTTAGATTATCCTTTGCTATATAAAATTCCATACTTGAGACGTGGTCTGGCTTATCTAAAAAATCTTGAACTCGAGATAGTGAAGTCAAAACATAAGAAGCATCGTATTCAGCTTGAACAGTGTAAATTCCAGAGATATAAAAAAAAGTTTCTTTGAACGGAGACTCTGTCAAATTACCAGGACTAGCTTTTAGGTTAGGTACAAATACTCTTAAAGGCTTTTCTAGAGAACCAATAGAAGAAGATAGTGTATAAGAAAGAGATTGTCCAATAAGCGCCCATGAACCGGTATTTTGTTCTCTAAATCCAGTTCCTTTAATGATGTGCTTTTCTATTGGTAACGAATCTTGACTAGGCCAATGAGAAATTCCTCTAATTTTCGCAATCTGTTCTTGTGTTTCCTGGCGTAATAATACTTTTTCTTCACAAATTTCTTGAATTGATTTCCAAGGAGCAATTGCTTTGAGAGCTTCTTTGTCAATAGAGGAACTTAAGAAAGTCTTTGAAGTAGTAGATCGAACAACAAAATCAGAACTTACTTGGTTATACATAGATTTAATGAGTCCCTCAAAACCATTAAAAACTGACAAAATAATGACTAAGGCTAGAGTTCCTATTGCAACTCCAAAAATCGAAATAGCAGTGAGCGCATTGACTGCATTCTTGCTACTTGGGGAAAATAAATACCTACGTGCTATGTAAAGAGCAACATTCAAAACTAATCAGATAATGGCTGATCTTCTGCGCGAAGCAAGCGATCAATATTCTCGGCATAATCAATAGAATCGTCTATATAAAAAGATAATTCGGGAACAATTCGTAGTTGATGTCGCACGCGCTTACCTAGTTCGTTCCTAATTTCTGAAGCATATAAATTCAATGACTTTAAAAACTCTTGGCCATCTTTTAAAGGGAAAACACTCAAAAAAACTTTAGCATAAGAAAGGTCGGAGCTTAGTCTTACTTTTGATACAGAAATCAGTGATCCGGGAGAAATAGAGGGAGACTTCAGTTGCAGAATTTCTGCTATATCCTTCTGTACTTGTCGAGCAACCTTTTTTTGTCTAGTAGTTTCCATTTATCAAAGATAAACATTTCAATTTAGTGAATAAAGATATTATTTATACTGAAGTCAAAAGAAATTATTAGAATTGTTCCTACCAATGAAAACTATATGGAATTGAATTTTATCTTTGTAATAGAAGAATATTTATTGAGTACTGCATATACTAGATGAAAGCTTTTTTTAAAATTTTAACATTCGCCTACAACTTCAAACATTTAGCTCTTCTAAATGTTTTGCTAAACATCTTATCTGTTCTTTTTGGGTTATTTTCAATAACCTTAGTTATTCCCATTTTGGGGATTTTATTTGGCACACAAGAAAAAGTCTTACTGGCACCTCAAGGAGAATTATCTATTGACTGGCTAAAAGATTTTCTTTCGTATAAACTAACAAGCCTTATAGAATCTGCCGGTCCCTCAGAAGCATTGGGATGGATTTGCCTTGCCATTGTGATTGCTTTTTTTCTGAAAAATCTTTTTAGATATTTGGCTCAATTTGTTCTTGTACCAATGAGAACTGGAGTCACTAGAAATATTCGAAGAGCCTTACACACCAAATTATCCTCCTTGTCAATCTCTTACTTCTCTGAAAAAAGAAAAGGAGACCTCATGTCTCGAATGACTTCGGATGTCGCTGAGGTTGAAATTTCGATTATGAAAACATTGGGTGTAATAGTTCATAATCCTGTAAATATTATTGCTTCTATCGCGCTGCTATTGAGTATGAATATCAAGCTAACATTTATTGTATTACTGCTATTCCCTTTTGCGGGTTTTGTGATTGGGATTATTGGGAAAAGTCTAAAAAAGAAATCGCTCAGAGGACAAGCTCAAATTGCAAGAATTTTATCCTTTATAGAAGAGACAATTTCTGGTCTTCGTATAATCAAAGCTTTTCAAGCAGAAAAACAAATCATACAGAAGTTTGAAGAAGAACTTCATACCCATCAAAAAATCATGTCGAGCATTATGAAACGCAGAGATTTAGCCTCTCCCATGAGTGAATTTCTCAGCACACTTGTTATGGTGGTTATTATTTGGTTTGGAGGAAATCTGATTTTTGATACACAAGGAAATCCGAACGGATCAGAGCTAAGTCCGCAAACTTTTATAGGCTTTATCATTATTTTCTCACAAATTTTACCCCCTGTAAAATCTCTTTCTCAAGGATACTACAGCATACAAAGAGGATCCGCTTCGGCAGAAAGAGTTTTAGCAGTTTTGAATACTGAGATTGAGGTTAAAGACAATCCAAATGCTATACCCTTAGAGCAATTCAAAAATAAAATACAAATTAAAAATGGATGTTTCACTTATGAAGAAAAACCCGTACTGCAAAACATCAATTTGCAGATAAAAAAAGGTGAAACCCTTGCATTAGTAGGTCAATCTGGTGGAGGGAAAACATCTTTAGCCAATTTGATTGCACGTTTTTATGACCTTAAGGAAGGTCAAATTCTAATCGATAACATCGATATACGCGACTATGTATTAGGGGATTTGAGAAAGCAAATGGGTATTGTCACCCAAGATCCTATCCTTTTTCATGACAGTATATTTAACAACATTGCCTTGGGTATTGAAAATCCAGACCCTAAAAAAGTTCAAGAGGCTGCAAAAATTGCAAATGCTCACGAATTTATTAGTCAATTTGAGCATGGTTACGAGCACAATATCGGTGACGGTGGACACAAACTCTCTGGCGGACAAAAACAACGAATCAGCATTGCACGCGCTGTTATGAAAAATCCTTCTATCCTAATTCTAGACGAAGCTACTTCTGCCCTTGATAGCGAATCAGAGGGGTTGGTTCAAGAAGCATTAGAAAAATTAATGGCCAACCGTACATCTATTGTCATTGCCCATCGCTTATCTACCATTCAAAAAGCTGACGAAATTGTGGTCTTAAATAAGGGTCAGATTGTAGAACATGGATGCCACCAAGCTTTGCTTGCACTAAAAGGTAATTACTTCAAGCTTCATCAAATGCAAAATCGTGTCTAAATGATAGAAAAAATTGAACATATCGGAATTGCTGTAAAAAATATCGATGAAGCAAATCGAGTTTATGAACAATTATTGGGAATTGCACCTTATAAGACCGAGACGGTAAATAGTGCGGGAGTAAATACCTCATTCTTTCAAACTGGAGATAGCAAAATTGAGCTGTTAGAGGCTACAAGAGAAGATAGTCCAATTGCAAAATTTATTGAAAAAAGAGGCGAAGGAATTCACCATATTGCTTTTGCAGTTGCAGACATTTATTTTGAGATGCAGAGGTTAAAAGATAATGGATTAACCCTTCTAAATGAGGAACCAATAAAAGGAGCTGACAACAAACTCATTTGCTTTATCCACCCCAAGTATTCAAATGGTGTGCTAGTAGAACTCTGCCAAGAAATAATAGAATAAATTAAAACAATGATATACCACACAAGAAAATTAGTAAAACCTGAAGACCTCAATGCGGGGGGTTCCCTTTTTGGAGGAACTCTTCTTAGATGGATCGATGAAGAAGCCGCAATTTATGTTATGTGTCAATTAGACAACAGACATGTGGTTACCAAATTTATGTCTGAGATTAATTTTGTAAATCCAGCTCGTACAGGAGATGTGGTTGAAATAGGATTGGAAACTATTAAATACGGAAAAAGTTCTATCACCGTAAAATGTCAAGCTCGAGTAAAGCAGAGTCAGAAGATCATCATTACAATAGATAATATTGTCTTTGTTCATCTAGACGAAAATCAAATGCCTACTCCTCACGGAAAAAGTTAGAAATACTTTCGCCCTTTTCAAGATGATAACCTTGAAGACCGGCTTTTATAGCTCCTTGAACATGCTGTATAGAGTCGTCTATAAAAAGAGTCTCATCCTTTTTTAGTTTTTTTTCATTAATAATATAGTCAAACACTTTCGCGTGGGGCTTCCTTTTCCCTATTTCATGGGATAGGTACACTTTCTCAAATCTTGCACAGAAAGATTTAAAGTTTTCTTCACCCACCTGATTTGTAATGAACTCAATGTGAATTTCGTTGGTATTGCTAAGTAAAAATAAGCGGTAATCAGAGGATATTTCATCTAAACAACTCAAAGCTTCGGGCATAAATTGTAAAAGCATTGCATTCCAAGCCTCAGTAATTTGATTATCAGTCAAATAATCTTGAATGAGCAGATTGATTTCAACGAAGAATTCTGATTTTGATATGTTACCAGTCTCGAGATCATCAAAAATATTTTGTTGAGCAGCCTTGGCAAATAGTTTATCAAAATTTTTGATTCCTAAATTCTTAAATGCAGTGATGGTTTTATGATAATCAATCGCATAAATGACCCCACCTAAATCAAAAATAATGTTTTTTATCTGCCCTTGCATATCTACTATTTTGATTGCAAGATAAAGAGATTATGCGTATTATTGCAGACTAAATTTTAGTTGAATGCTCTTAATGTAGGACTTCTCTAAAATTTGGGGCCTATAGCTCAGTTGGTTAGAGCACTTGACTCATAATCAAGGGGTCCCTGGTTCGAGCCCAGGTGGGCCCACATAAAAATAAAGCACTTACAGAAATGTAGGTGCTTTTTTGTAGGTAATTAAATCTAGTCAAATATATCAAATTATACGAAATAGGTAGATTTAAGCTAATTTACTGGCAGCAAATTGGCAGTAAATATATATCTTACAAATATCATAATCAGTAGATATGAGTCTCTCAATCACTACTAAATCAGCTCTATAAACTGCCGCTACATTCACTGTGTGTCGTGTCAAATAGATAGGAATTAAGTGGATATGGCTATCAATTGAAAATATCAGAAGATATATCTAATTTTAATATATGTGATTAATGAATCTGTATTGTTTCATTAAATAAATAAAAAAAGCCACTCAGAGGAGTGGCTTTCATTAAACAAATAAAACAGTTCCCTAGTGATCGTCATGATCATGTTCTTCTCCACAGTGCACCTCAACAGCATCTCCTGGAGCAACTGGAATGGTAAGTAAATTACCATCTGAGTCTGAGAAAATTGTATCATTGAAAACATATCCATTTTCTTCAATCTCATGTAAATCATCCCCACAGTATTCATCTAGATCTAACAATTCTGTTTCAGAACCGTCTGCATTCATAACTACTAAATGACAACTTGCGCACTCATCTTCACTGCATGATGCAAATAAAAATAGAGCTGATGCAAACAATAAACTCTTAACTGTAAATAATTTTCTTTTCATTTTTTAAATTTTAATTAAATAAATAATTGATTGATATGTAAAAATTAATTCCAGGACTTGGCAAGCCAATTCCCTTTAAATTTGATAAGTGATTTATATACCTTTCGTTAAATAAATTTCTAACTCCAAGTTTCATTAACATACTCTGATTTCCTTGAAAAGAAAAATTTCCTTCAATATTGTATATTTGATAATTATCGGAGTTAGTTTCAAAAGTAGAGACATCTTTCTTGTCCAAAAACTTCGTTCTTTGCAATAAGATTGAATTAATTTGAAATTTTCGATTTGTTTTAGGAAATTCATACTTAACATTGGAATTGATTCTTGTTTGAGGAATCAGAGGTAGCGGATTATTATTATTGTCTTCTCCAATAACATAAGAAAAATCTTGTTCAAAATGCAACCTGTGTGCAAAGTGGGGATGGTAATGAAGATAAACTTCTCCTCCGTAGGTTTTGGCAGAAGAGGCTTGAGAATATACATAAACTTGATAACCGTCATTATATTCTCCTGTAGGTTCTACATAAATATAATTTCTAAAACTATTAAAAAAAGGATTTACATTTAGTATTAGATGTTCTGTTTTATAATCAAAAGAAACATCGAATTGATTGGCGAATTCGCTTTCCAAATCTTTGGAACCTATTTCATATCTATTAGTTCCGTGATGAACCCCGTCACCTAACATTTCACTCAAATGTGGGGGTCTAAAACCAGAGCTGAAATTGGTTCTAAAAGAATATGCATCTTTTTGGAAAACCATTCCTAAAGACCCATTGAACCTTGAAAAACTTTGAGACAAATTTTCTGCTTCTATCTGTCTTAAGTCATATCTAAAGCCAATCTGGCTCTCGAATTTTTCTTTAGAATATTGAAATAGAGAGTAGGCTCCGTAATCGTTTGAGGTAGAATTTGGGATTAAAATATTGATTGCAGAATCATCGTTAGTATTTTTTGTAAACATACCTTGCGCACCAGAAATCCATTTAAAATCTTCATTGATAAAGCTAAGGTAGGAAAGGTTATAGGGAATGTTAGTTAACAACATTTTTATACCTGGTATGGTTACTTTTTCTTCTAACTCAGTCAGACTATTAGATGTAACTCCAGAATTAAACTTCAAGACAGATTGGTTTTTAAAGATAAATTTATTCTCAATCGACAAATAGTGATCGGTAATTTGTTGTAGAGGCAAAATTCTTTCTCTACTCTGGGTCTCTAATTGAAACTCCTCCGGAATAGGATTAAGAGAATGAGTGTGACCAGGCAAACCAATTTCATTGGAATTGAAATTATATCTAACATTTAAAATCCTATTTTGATTACTAAAGCCTAGAGCAGTTTTTAAACTTTTTCCATTGAAGCTAGAGTTCTTAATGAAGTCACCGCTTGGAATCTTATATTCTGCAGCACTCTTATATCCTGCATATAAATTAAATCTTACTTTTTTTGAGGACATCTTTAAACTAGCAATATTATTAGTAGAAAGTGTATTACTTTCAAAACGAGTTTCAAAGGAACTTTTGAAAGAGTTTGGACCAAGATAATCTTCGTCTATGAAATACAAAACTCCACCCAAGGCATCAGCGCCGTATAAAAGAGATGAGGGTCCTTTGACAATTTCAACAGACTTAATCCCCATATCTGTGAAATTAAGTCCGTGATCATTGGCCCACTGTTGATTTTCAATTCTGAGTCCGTTTAAAAATGTAACAACCTTAAGACCAGACATACCTCTAATAACAGGTTTACTAATTCCTGCACCAGTATGAATAGAATAAACTCCTGGCACTGAAGAAATCAACCCCATTAGATTGGATGTTAAGATTTGCTCTGCTTGATTAATTTTTTTCAGAAAAACATTAGTCAGATTATTGTCCTGAATAATTCCAGTAGTTGGGGATACAATAACCTCATTCAAAATAATATGAGACTTTTCGAGTTCAACGGTATAAGATGTAACATCTCCTTTCTTAAAAAGAAAACTTTTAGCAACATATCCTTTAGAGGTAACTACTAAAGGGGTATTAACTTTAATAAAATCTGTGTCTAGTCGTCCGTTTCCATCACAATTGGTTTGAATATCAATTTGAAATATTTCAACAGATGCAAAAGGAATTACATTTCTAGATTCTTTGTCTATGACTAGTAAAAATTGAGCATTTACAAAGAGAGGTGTAAAAAGAATAATGAAAATTAATTTTTTCATAATTTATAGTGTGTTAAGAACAACAAAATGGATTTGAAATTCATAACTGAGGTTTTAAATTTAATTATTGTAATTGTTTATGCAACAGTTTTCTTTTTCGCATTGACAGTAATTCGAATTGTATAAGTGCATACAAATTAAACTAGTGGCAACTATATATTTAACAAATTCTGGCAAAAATAATAATTGTATTTTTTCATTTATTATGATTGAAAAGAGTGCTATCATAAAAATCCATAATAAGTTTTTGACTATTTGATTAGAGGAAGTTTTTACAGATCTCATAACCGCAAAAAATGAAACCAGTAAGAATACAGAATCTAATGTACTCCACCAGGCTGGAGCAGAGGCACAACAAGTAGAACTACACGCTTGTGCAATAAACAAAAATGGTGTTAACAAACAGTGCACAATACACAATGTACTCGCAAAAACACCTAGTGAATCAGGTTTAAGTAGAGTTATTTTCATGATAATTTTATTCACTAACGCAACTAAGTTGCAAATATATATATTACATTTGTTTAAAGTACTATACAGACAAAAAAAATTGAATGGGGATTATTCGAATGACCAAATCGGTCGAAACATTGTTGAATGAATTTAATAAAGAAGCTGGAGGTATTTCAGCTATTGAATTAGTAAAACGTTTAAATAAAAAATTAAACAAAACTACAATTTATCGTGTCCTTGAAAAGCTCGAAGACGATGGCGTTTTACACTCATTCCTGAGTAAAAAAGGCATTAGATGGTATGCAAAATGTATTGGATGCTCTGACACAGAACACATTGATGTTCACCCGCACTTTCAATGTCTGAGTTGTGGAAAAATGGACTGCCTAAACCTTGAAATTCAAATCCCCAAAATACCCCATCGAAAAATAAGCCACTCACATGTCTTGATTCAAGGAACATGTCATCTTTGCTATAACTAAAAAATCACTCTATTTTATTTCACTCAAATATCAAGTGAATAAATTTATTTACAAGTCTAAGGATACTTTGCTTGCCCTTGCGTATTTTTGCAATAAACAATTCTATTGAATCAAGTGAATATTGTTTGGCTAAAAAGAGACCTAAGAACTTCGGACCACGAAGCTCTCTTTCAGGCAGAAAATCAGAAAGAAGACTATCTGATTGTTTACTTATTTGAACCCTCACTTATATTGCATAAAGATTTAAGTGAAAGACATCTTCAGTTTGTTTATCATTCGCTGTTAGATATTAATAAGTTTCTGGAGCCGGTAAACAGATGTATTCAAATATTTCATGGAGAGGCAAAAGAGGTCTTTGAATTTTTAATCTCAAAATACAAACTGAAAAAAGTTTTTTCACATCAAGAAAGTGGAACTAAAATCACATGGAATAGAGATAAAAATATTTCTTCATTATTCAAAAAAAAGGGTATAAAATGGGAGGAGTTCCAGACCGAAGGAATTATAAGAGGAATTAGTAATAGAGTCGGTTGGGATAAAAGATGGTACCTTTTTGCAAATCAGGAAATCTTTAAAAATAAATTCAGTACAAGCTCCCATAAATCTATAAAATCTCCTTTTGATTTTAATATTAAAAACTTCCCTTTCCTACTTGATTATCCCACTCAATTTCAACCTGCGGGTGAAAGTTATGCAATGAGATATCTCAAATCTTTCATTGATGAAAGAGCCAAAAACTATTCTAGACAAATTTCTAGTCCTCAAAAAAGTAGTATATCATGCGGAAGACTTTCTCCTTATTTTGCATGGGGAAATCTCAGCGTTCGAGTAGCTTATCAAGCTGTACGTTCTGCCCCAAATTATATGAATCAAAAACGAGCCTTTGATTCTTTTTTATCTCGATTAAAATGGAGGTCTCATTTCATTCAAAAGTTTGAGGTAGACTGTACTTATGAATCTAATTGCATCAACAAAGGCTATGAAAAAATGTCTTATAAAAATAATGACATATTACTTAAAAAATGGAAGACTGGAGAAACAGGATTTCCCTTGGTTGATGCTAGTATGAGATGTTTGCAACACAAAGGTTGGCTTAACTTTCGAATGAGAGCCATGCTAGTCTCTTTTTTATGTCATTATCTTGACCAAGACTGGAGACGAGGAGTATACCATATGGCAAGATTATTTTTAGACTACGAACCAGGTATTCACTATACACAATTTCAAATGCAAGCTGGTGTCACAGGAATAAATTCCATTAGGATATACAACCCAGTCAAGCAATCTCTTGAAAAAGATCCCGATGGAGTATTTGTTCGCAATTGGGTTCCTGAGCTCAGAGATCTGCCCTTGACTTTTATCCACCAACCCTGGAAGCTGACTCCTATCGACCTATTTGGAGGGCAAATAAAACTAAACTATCCCGCCCCACTTGTTAACCCAGAAAAAACAAAGCTTCCAAACAGAGATAAATTATGGGCCTTAAAAAAAGATCCCGAAGTAAAAAAGGAATCTCTCAGACTTCTAGGAGTTCATGTTCGACCACAAAACCCGAGAAATAAAAAAAGATAAAAAATAACTAAGAAAGTATAGCCTAATTCTTCATAATTTTGCTTCTGTATTACAAATTCATTGATTTTAAAAAATTATGACCCTATTCCCTACATCACTTTATGAAATTGAACATAAAGTTAAAGAAATTGATCCCAAGAAATATGCCTCGACCCGAAATTACAAAAATGGACAGCTCACCTATCTTGGTCCTTATATATCAAGGGGTATTTTATCAACCAAAGCAGTGTTTAAACAACTATCTAGTTTGGGATTACCTTTTAGTCAAATGGAGAAATTAGTACAAGAACTCGCGTGGAGAGATTTCTGGCAACGTATCTGGTGTCATAAAAATGATGCTATAAACAGTTTTATAAAACAAGCACAAGCGCCAATAGCGAACCATTTAATCCCAAAGAGTATCGTAGAGGGAAAAACAGGTATTATTGCAGTAGATAAAGAAATAGAAGCGCTTAAAGAGAATGGATATCTGCATAACCATATGCGAATGTATGTTAGTTCGATAGCATGTAATGTCGCACATTCTCATTGGCTCATTCCTGTAAAATGGATGTATAGCCAACTTTTAGATGGAGACTGGGGATCGAACGCTTTAAGCTGGCAGTGGGTAGCAGGCTCTAATTCCAGCAAAAAATACTATGCTAACCAGGACAATATTAATAACTTCTTTTTCACCAAGCAACAGAACACTTTTCTCGATATACCTTACGAAGAATTTCCAAATTTGACTATTCCCAAAATACTCACAGAAAGTCAGGAATTTGTTTTAAAAACTCCCTTACCTGAGACTGAACTTCCAGAAATAGACACAGAAAAAAGAACTCTCGTATACAATTACTACAATCTAGACCCCTATTGGCATAAAAAGGATGATGTAAATCGAATCTTGCTCCTTGAACCTTCTATATTCTCTGACTATCCAATCAATAAAAACTGCATCGACTTTATGATGCTGCTAAAAAACAATATTCCAAACATAAAGATTCTTGTTGGAGAATTTTTTGAATTAAAAGAACTTTGTGGTTCCTCTGAAATCATCTACAAAGAACATCCGCTAAATAACAAATACCATGGCACAGAAGAAGTACGAGAATGGCTTTTTGAGGCCCCAGAAAAAATTGGGTCTTTTTTTAAGTTTTGGAAACACGGAAAAAAACAATTAGAGTTTGTCTAAATATAAGAAATATTCAAAATCAAATTTGCCTCAAAAAATTTGCAAGATTTGCTTAAGACCCTTTAATTGGAGAAAAAAATGGGAAAAAAACTGGAAGGATATTCGTTATTGTAGTGAGCGATGTCGGAGAAACAAACAAAGCATAAAGGCCTTATGAAACATATAGGAATTTTATTTCCACATCAATTGTTCTCAAATCACGAGATACACGAAAAATGTGACCGTTTATTCTTAATCGAAGAATTTCTTTTCTTCAAAGAATTTAATTTCCATAAACAAAAGCTAGCGTTTCATCGAGCTAGTATGAAGGCATTTTTTACAGATTTAAGATCTAAAAAAATTGATTTGGAATATATTTCTAGTCCAGAAAAACGATCTGATATTCGTGTATTTCTTTCTGAAATTCAAGAAGAGAGTCCTTTTACCTTGCATTATATCAATCCTACAGATTGCTGGCTAGAAAAAAGAATAAATCAAGTTATAGAAAAATATAAAATATCTTTTAAGGAATATGAAAACCCCTTATTCATAAATGATAGAGAAGATTTAAAATCTTTTTTCAAGACCCAAAAAAAGAAATTTTTTCAAACTTCATTCTACAAAATCGAAAGAATAAAGCATCGGTTACTTATCGATGAAAATGACCAACCCACAGGAGGGAAATGGACCTATGATACAGATAATAGAAATAAATATCCAAAGTCAAAAACTCCCCCCCCATTACCTCAGCTTCATATTAATGAGATTTGGACATCAGCTATAGAATATATCCAAACCAATTTCCCAAATAACCCAGGAGAACTTCCCGAAAAGCCTTCTTATCCTTTTGAAAAAAATGAAGTAAATCGATGGGCAGAAGACTTTTTTGAAAACCGATTTAATGAATTTGGTCCCTATGAAGATGCCATTGTTAGCAGTGAGGTTTGGTTAAACCACAGTATTCTTTCTCCACTATTAAATGTGGGACTCATTCAACCAAAAGAACTAATAACCGAAGCGTTATCTTTTGGTCGAAAGAATGAAGTACCCCTCAATTCCATAGAAGGCTTTCTCAGGCAAATTATTGGTTGGAGAGAATTTATACGTGGAATGTATGAAGCCAAAGGAATTGATTCGCGAACCAAAAATAACTTTAAATTCAAGAAAAAAATACCTGCGAGTTTTTATCACGGAACTACAGGTATTATTCCGCTGGACGATTCAATCAAAAAGGTACTTGAGCATGCCTATTGCCATCATATAGAGAGATTAATGGTTATTGGAAATTTCATGCTCCTTTGTGAATTTGACCCAGACGAGGTCTATCGTTGGTTTATGGAACTCTTTATAGATGCTTATGATTGGGTTATGGTTCCCAATGTTTATGGTATGAGTCAATTTGCTGATGGAGGATATTTTGCATCCAAGCCATATATTAGTGGCTCTAATTATCTAATTAAAATGAGTGATTATAAAAAAGGAGAGTGGTCTGAAATTTGGGACGGGCTTTTCTGGAGATTTATGGATAAGCATAGAAATCTAATGCGAAAAAACCCCAGACTATCGATGTTAATTAGTACATTCGATAAAATGAATCCCAAAAAAAGATCCCAACATTTACTTCGGGCTGATAATTACTTGAAAAAATTATAAATACTTGAAAAAATTGAATAAAAGTCAAAATATTTTTATTGAATTTTAATTAAAATACACAATAATTTAACCAAATATCAATTAAAATTTTATAAACAAACACAAGAATCTCAGGTATCTATTTCAGCTCAAAATGCACTGAATATATTAAAAGAAGGTAACAAGCGATTTAATGAAGCTAGTCCAATTGAAAGAAACTATGCCAATCAAATTGAATTGACTAAGTCAGGAAAATATCAATTCGCGGAAGTACTCAGTTGTATCGACTCGCGTGTTCCCACAGAGATTATCTTCGACCAAGGAATTGGTGACTTATTTAACGCTCGGGTTGCAGAAAACTGCCTGAGTGAAGACGTACTTGGAAATATTGAATATGATACAAAATACGGGTTCCAAACTGATTATTGTGATGGGTCATACAGCTTATGGAGCGGTGAATAGCGCCTATGCTGGAGTTAAGTCTGGACACATTACCCATTTATTAGAAAAAATACAGCCAGCTATCCAAAAAGTTAAAAACATAAAAGATGAAACAGACGAATCTTTTATTCACTCAGTGATTATTGAAAATGAAAAACATGTACTCAAAGAAATACTCAAAAAGAGCAAAGATATCCGAGAATTACTTCGGTCCAAGAAGATAGAAATGATCGGAAGTATTTATGATGTCAATACCGGACAAGTTGATTTTTTTTAATGACTTTGAATAATGAAAATCAGATTTAATATAAATCATATTTACCTATTGGAGCCTTCTTGATTTAACTGACCTAAGAAAAGGTAACTATTTCATTCGTTTTGATTCTGAGAAACAAAAAGAAAGCTTCCAATTTTCAATACAACAATAAATTTTAATCTATTATTCTTTCAAGAAGAAAATTAATTTTAAATTTAAGAATTAAATACATTAAATTTAAATTATGCGAATCACTTTATATTTTTCCATTGCATTGCTATTAATCTCATCTTGCAAAGACGACCCAATTGAAGGTTGTATGGATTCCAATGCAGAAAACTTTATGCCCTCAGCCACGCAGCAGGACCAATCTTGCTTATATCCTATTGAAGGATGCATTGATTCTGAAGCTTGTAATTTTAACGAGATGGCCGAAATTGATAATTCATCTTGTGAATACCCTATCCAAGGATACGATTGTGAGGGAAATATATTTTTTCAAATTGGTGACACTCTAGAAGGAGGCATTGTTTTTTATGTAAATGAATCAAATGTTCACGGACTCTTATCGAGCAAAGTAGATTTAGGTAGTTTTGAGTGGGGATGTTATGACCAATACGTAATTGGAGCAGATGGTATCTCTCTAGGTTCTGGATTTCAAAACAGTTTATATGTAGTGAATGACAGCTGTAGTTCTTTTTTTAATGATAATCCCACAGCTGCTCAAAAATGTTTAGATTACGTTTACCAAGGGGACTCAGTTTGGTATCTACCCTCCCAATTAGAATTACTTCTAATGTACTCAAATATAGGACAAGGAAGTGAGGGAAATATTGGCGATTTCGCAAACAGCTTTTATTGGTCTTCCTCACAAAGTGATTCCTCATCTGCTTACGCTATCTATTTTAATAATGGTGATATAGTCCCAGATTATAAAAATAGTGAAAATAGAGTTCGACCTATTAGGGCGTTTTAAACTAAAAAAAGAGGCTTAACATAATCTGGAAAGAGCTTTAACCTAAATAATTCTGATTAGTCAAGTATTTACTTAAAGTGCGGTGACTAAAAGCCAATATGATTTTTAGTCAACTTAATGGCAATAGCTAGAAGAATAATTCCAAAAACTCGTCTTAGGACATTAATTCCACCTTTCCCCAATAATCGCTCAATTTTTCCCGTGGACTTTAGAATCAGATAGACAAAAACTAGGTTTAAGATTACCCCAACAACAATTTCATTGAAAGAATATGAAGATCGTAAAGAGATCAAAGTAGTTAATGTCCCTGAACCGGCAATTAGGGGAAAAGCAATTGGAACAATACTTCCGGAAGTATCATTATGATCACTTTTAAACAACTCTATGTTTAAAATCATTTCTAAAGCTAAAAGAAAAATAACAAAAGCACCCGCCAGAGCAAATGATGCTACATCTATTCCTATAAGAGCTAACAGCTGTTCTCCAACAAAAAGAAATGTAATCATTAGAAGTCCAGCAACAATTGTGGCTATTCCTGAATCTAAATGCCCCATTTTTGTCTTCAAAGACAAAATAATTGGAATAGATCCGAGAATATCAATAACCGCAAAAAGAGTTAAAGTGATTGTAAGTGTATCATTAAAATTCATAATAATTATTTTAACAAATCTACTTTAAATGAAAGTAATTTCAAATCTTCCCAATAATGAGGATAAGACTTGATAACAACCTCGGCATCATCAATTAAAACACTTTTAACTTTTAAAGCCAAAGGGGCAAGAGACATGGCCATTCTGTGGTCTCCATGAGACTCGAAAATTAATTCTTTTGGGATTATTGAATCTCCAGGAAAGATTTCTATTCTATTTTGATCTTCGACTTTCACTTTTACACCTGTCTTTTCTAGTTCTTGTTTCAGCGCTTTTAGGCGATCTGTTTCTTTGAAAGAAAGATTATATAAGCCTTTTATATTTACATGAATACCCATACCTGTTGAAGTAGCTGCAATAGTTTGAGCCAAATCGGGACAAGATGTACAATCAAATTCAAGAAAGGAAGGCTTTGTAAAAAACACATCTTTAAAAATACAAAGCCGACCATTTTCTATGGAATATATCACACCAAAAGCGCTAAATAATTCACAGATTGTTTGATCACCCTGAACAGATTCTAGATCTACTATTTCCACGTATATTCTTCCAGAATTACTCAAAGCAACCAATTCAAAAAGATATGAAATCGAAGACCAATCAGACTCAACACGATAAGATCTGGAAACATATTCTCCTGGGAACACCCTAATAAAATCTCCATTCCAAGAACTTTTTATCCCATAATCACTCATTAAATCTAGGGTCATCTGAATATATGGTGCAGAAATTAACGGACCAATTAAATGCAAATCTAGTCCATTTTTCAAAACAGGAGCAATCATTAAAAGCGAAGAAACAAACTGGCTTGACAATCCTGAATCAATTGCTACCTCTCCACCCAAAAGTGGGCGGCCGCAAATTTTAAGTGGTGGAAAGCCTTCTTGTTCCAGATACTCAATATCTGCTCCTAAAAGTCTTAGGGCATTGACCAAATCATTGATAGGCCTTTTCTTCATTCGAGCAGAACCTGTCAAAGTGATTGTTTTTGAATTTACCGAATAATAAGAAGTTAAAAATCGAAAGGCAGTTCCTGCGTCTCCTACGTCTATATTTAATGCAGTCGATTGAATTGCCTCTTGAAGGACCAAAGTATCTTTGGCAGTAGATATATTTTCTATTGATTCATTGGAATCCGATAAAGCTTGAAAAATTAAAATTCTATTGGAAATACTTTTTGAACCGGGCACATTCAATAAAGCATCAAAATCATTTTGACCTATTTCCAGATGGACTTTCAAGACAAGAAAAAATTATACTTGTGTAATGCATCTTCAATCTCATCCGGCAAACAGCTTACATTTATTTCAGCTTTTCCTATAGATGACAACAGAGTGAAATTTATATGACCATCAGTGTTTTTCTTATCTTGCTGCATCCATTTTAACAAATCAGAAAATTCAAACCTATCAATTTTTTCTAAAGTAAAAGCTGCTTCTAACTTATCAAGAATATGAATACATTCCACCTCAGATAAAAACCCCCGTAACTTGGAAAGAAGAGTTTCTACAGCCATTCCCATAGCAATAGCTTCTCCATGAAACAAAACTCGATTATTCTTCAAAGACTGACTTTCTATAGCATGCCCAATTGTGTGGCCAAAATTTAATATTTTACGGAGTCCTTTTTCCTCCCAATCAACTTGGACAATTTTGTTCTTAATCGAAATAGATCTGAATAAAATATCTTCAATATTAGGAATGTTATCGAGATCTAATTGGGTAATTAGATCCCAATATTCAACA
The DNA here is from genome assembly GCA_002707145.1 of Flavobacteriales bacterium. Next base: position 151,594 of record PAMD01000014.1, read on the forward strand.
TCTGCAATCAATGCATGTTTAAATACTTCTGCACATCCACTTAAAAAATGTCTCTTGGGCAGAGTTTGTAAAAATTTAGGATCTATAAGAACCATATCTGGATTTTTATACAATCCAATCTGATTTTTATGTCCCTCAAAGTCTACCCCAAGCTTTCCTCCCACTGAAGCATCTACTTGAGACAAAAGTGTGGTTGGAATATGAAAAAAACGAAGCCCTCTTTTGTAAAGACTAGCTATAAATCCACCCATATCGCAAACTACCCCCCCACCGAGATTAATCACAATAGATTTTCGATCTGCTTGAGACTCGCTGATAGTTTTCCAAACATCATAACATATAGATAGTGATTTACTTTGTTCTCCAGATTCAACTTCAATAAGTTCAGCTCCAATCAACATAGGTACCAATCCTATCAGACGCGGAAGGCAGTATTTTGAGGAATTCTCATCACAGAAAATAAAAAAATTTGAATATTCGTCTTGAAAGTCTTCCAAGATGGAATTAAACTCATGTAAAACTTCTTCTCCAAGATAAATGGAATATGTGTCAGCTTGAATTTCTTTCAAAACATTCTTTTAATAAAAATAACAAAGATAAATATTCGTGGAAATATAGTTCCATTAATAGGTTTTCTTTCTGTAGAAACTTAAATTTAACATGAACAAAAATAAAATAAATACTTAAATTTGAATTAAAATGGGTTCCAAAAACAGATCATTATTTCATATATTTGAGGCTCAAATATAATACTATGTCATCCTTTAATAACACGGAAATTGCTTTTCAATCGAAGTCGAAATTTCAACTTTACAAAGCATATTATCTTTTTAAGGTCTTAGGTAATTCTAGTATTTCTAAATTTGGAACTCTTATATCTAAAGTCTCATTAAAGTTTAATCTACCTATTACAAGACTCATAAAAAAAACAGTCTTCCAACAGTTTTGTGGCGGAGAAAATCTGGATGAATGTTCTCAAACCATCAAATCTTTATCAAAGTATAATATTAAATCTATCTTGGATTATTCTGTTGAAGGAAAGTCGACTGAATCGGATTTTAAACAGACAGTGAATGAAGTTCTGATCAATTTAGACTTAGCTAAAAATAATGAGCATATTCCATTTGTAGTTTTCAAATGTACTGGTATTGGTCGAGCTCAACTGCTAGAAAAGATTAATTTAGGGCATTCACTAACAAGCAAAGAACAAGAGGAATATACTCGTATACTTCACCGAATGGATAAGATATGTAAAAAAGCTCATCATCTGATGGTTCCTGTTATGATTGATGCGGAAGAAAGTTGGATACAAGACACTATCGATCAAATGACACTTAACCTTATTAAGGTCTACAACAAAGAACTTGCTATTGTATATAATACTTGTCAATTTTATAGACACGACCGACTCAATTACTTCAAAGAATTACATTTAAATTCTATTGAAAATGGCTTTTTTATAGGAATTAAATTTGTTCGAGGAGCTTATATGGAGAAAGAGCGAGATCGTGCAAAAAAAATAGGATATAAAAGTCCTATCCAGAAAAATAAACTAGCTACAGACCGAGATTTTGATCTCGCACTAAAATATGCTTGTGAACATATTCACGGAATTTCTATCTGTGTAGGCTCCCACAACGAAGCAAGCTCTTTACTTCTGATTGAGTTAATGGAAAAATATAAGATTAAAAAAAATAGTCCCAAAGTCTATTTTGCTCAGCTTTTGGGCATGAGTGACCACATTAGCTTTAATTTGGCAAGCAACGGATTCAATACCGTTAAATATGTACCCTATGGTCCTGTAAAAGAAGTCCTTCCTTATTTGATTAGAAGAGCTGAAGAAAATACTTCTATTACCGGGCAAACTGGAAGAGAACTTGGTCTAATCATGGAAGAAATAAAAAGAAGATCTTAAACACAAACTAAGGACAATAACAATCTAAGCCACTTATGAAGCTAAGTGTAGATAAACTATCGCAATCTAAAATAACAAAGGAGCTAAAAATTTGACCTTTGACTTTTATCGAATACTTCGGACAGTGACGCTGAATATCACTGGCTCCAAAATCTACCTCCATAGAGGCTTCTTGAAATAACTCTGTAAAATCATCGATGTTGATTCCCAAGCAATCTAAATGACACTTTGCGAGGGGTAATATGGCTAAATTTTGATTTCGAAGATATTTTAATGTACGAGCATTTGGAAAATACGAAAAATCAATTTCCCTGTCTCCAAAAAAAAAGAGAGAAATCATGATGCCTAAACCGACCCCAACAAGATAAATGAAAAAACGTCTCAACAAGCTAAAAAAAATTAAATATTAATGTCCTAAAAGTAGTTTGATTTCCTTGGAAGGAAGATCAAACCATTGACCTATTCCTTTGTTTGTAAGAATTCCATTATAAACATAAACACCACCTCTTATATTAGTTGATCGCAGTAACATCCCTTTAACTCCACCACCATTTCCTACTTCAAGTAATAAAGGAGCAAGTATATTACTCAATGAAAAAGAAGCCGTTTTTGATACCCTTGAGGCAATATTTGGCACACAATAATGTATGACATCATATTTGGTGAAAATGGGTGTTTCATGGCTAGTAACCTCAGAAGTCTCAAAGCAACCGCCCTGATCAATACTTACATCGACAATAACTGACTTAGGTTTCATCATCTTAACCATTTCATCAGAAATAACACATGGTGTCCGTCCATCCATAGCCCTAAGTGCACCAATTGCAACATCTGCTCTTCTCAAAGCTTTTTCTAAAACTTTTGGTTGTAAAATTGAAGTAGCAACAGGCAGGTGTATATCATTTTGTAAACGCCTTAGTCTAGCGATTGAATTGTCAAAAACCTTCACTGACGCACCCAATGCAATTGCAGTTCTAGACGCATATTCAGCAACTGTTCCCGCACCAATAATGACAACCTGTGTAGGACTAACGCCGGGAATCCCACCCATTAGCATTCCCTTTCCGCCAGCAGTTGTATTAAGCAATTCAGAGGCAATTAAAATAGATGAGTTCCCAGCAATTTCACTCATTGACTGGACAATTGAAAAAGCTTTTGTTTCATCTTGAATATAATCAAAAGCAACTGCAGTAACTTTTTTCTCCATGAGCTTCTTAAAATAATCACTTGTCCGCGTTTTTAATTGCAAGGCAGAAATAAGACATTGATTGTGTTTTAAATAGTCCAATTCTTCGATGGAAGGAGGAAGTACCTTAAGGATTATATCTGCATAGTAAACTTCTTTAACATTCAAACAAATTTTAGCTCCCGCATCACTGTATTCTTTGTCAGTAAAAAAACTTGCCATCCCAGCTCCTTTCTCTAAATATACTTTATGTCCATTGCTCACCAATAGACCTACGGCCTCTGGAACTAGAGGAACTCTCTTTTCTTGAAAAGCTCTTTCTTTAGGGATTCCAATAAACAATAACTGACTCTTATTAGATAACTCCAAAACTTCGGGCTGGGGCATTAGGAACTCCTCTTTCAAAAAACTTAAAATTTCAGGTTTACTCATTATTCAGTTTCCGTTTCTTGGATGGTAAATATACGTTTATTACCGAGCGTCTCGATATAAATTCGTAAATGCTTTTGATATAGTAAGTTATGGATTTTTTCCGGCCACTCTATAAAACAATAGTGATCTGAATAAAAATAATCTTCATAACCAATATCAAAGGCCTCTTCAATAGATTTTAGCCTATAAAAATCAAAATGGTAAATTATTTCTCCCTCCACTGCTCGATATTCATTAACTAAAGCATAAGTTGGACTACAGACTTGGGTTTTATTGACACCCAGTTTATCACAAAGACACTTAATAAGTGTCGTCTTCCCTACTCCCATTTCCCCGTAAAAAAGTATAGTTTTGGTGGAGTAATTTTTCAGAACTTGTGATGCCAAATCTGGCAATTCGGATAAGTGTTCAATAGATATCTTCATTTACTTTGGAGACAAACGAACAAAGGGACAAACCATTTCTTCAAGAGAAATACCACCGTGCTGATAAGTATCTTTAAAATATTTGACAAAATAATTATAATTATTCGGATAAGTTAAATAAACATTTTCTTTTGCAAAGATAAATTTTGAACTCAAATTTGCAGCAGGCAAAAAGAATTGTTGAGGATCCTCCATAACCATGACATCTTTTGGCTGATACTGTAGTCTTTTCCCTGTTTTATATCTCAAATTAGAAGATGTCTCTTTATCCCCTAAGACCTTTGAAGGCACACCGACATTGATGGTTCCATGATCTGTAGTAATGAATAATTGAGAACCACTATCAGCAATTTTTTTCAGCATATCAAGCAAAGAAGAGTTTTCAAACCAGGTTCGAGTTAATGCTCTGTATGATTTATCATTGCCTGCTAACTCTCTTATCATTTCCATTTCTGTTTTTGCGTGAGACAACATATCGACAAAGTTATATACAATTACGTTTAGGTCATTTTGAAGTAAATTACTAAACTGATCGACGAGTCGAGATCCAAATTGCTGTTGCACTACTTTACTATAACTTATTTTTTTGTCCGAAAGACCCAATCGCTCCATTTGATCTTCTAAAAACTCTTTTTCATGCAAGTTTTTACCTCCTTCTTCGTGGTCATTTTTCCAGAGATGAGGAAATCGTTTAGAAAGAGCCAAAGGGCTTAATCCAGAGAAAATTGAGTTTCTAGAATATTGAGTTGCTGTGGGAAGAATACTACAAAAACTTGATTCCTCGTCAATAGAAAACCACTCCTCTACAATAGGTTGAAGTATTTTCCATTGATCATATCGAAGATTGTCAATCAAAATAAAAAAATCAGAGCGATGATTTGAAAGATAAGGAATAACCTTTTCTTTGATTAAAGTGTGAGAAAGTATAGGCTTTTCCTCTCCTTCTTTCAACCAAGATTCATAATTAGTTTTCACATATTTAAAAAACTGCGCATTTGCCTCTGCTTTCTGCATCTCGAGGATCTCAACCATTCCTGAAGAATCAATTTGATCTATTTCTAATTCCCAATGTACTAAATGATGGTAAATTAAAAACCAATCATTTAGACTCCTTGCCTCCATAATAGATTGGCTAATTTGTCTAAACTCTTTTTGATAACTGGTGGTTACTTTGTCATTTACAAGTCTCTTTGAGTCTAGATTTTTTTTTAGTGAAAGTAAAATCTGATTTGGATTTACTGGTTTGATAAGATAATCTGAAATTTTGGAACCTAGAGCTTCCTCCATAATGTATTCTTCTTCACTTTTTGTGATCATGACCACAGGAATATTATGCTGCTCATATATTCGTTCTAAGGTTTCTAAACCAGATAAGCCAGGCATATTTTCATCTAAAAAGATAATTTCAAACGTATGATTGTCTAAATATTCAAGGGCGTCTTCCCCGTTATTAGCTGTACTAACCTCATAACCTTTAGCTTGAAGAAATATGATATGTGGCTTTAATAATTCAATCTCGTCATCCACCCAAAGTATCCTAACTTTTTCCATAGATATTTAGTAATTTCGTTCTACAAACTAATAGTTTAAAATTAATAAAATTGATGTCTTCTTACGCTAATAAAATAAAAATTCTCAATGATCCAATATATGGATTTACAAGTATTCCTAATGAACTACTTTCTAGGCTAGTGGAACATAGGTATTTTCAACGTTTGAGACGCATAAGCCAACTTGGTTTGACCTATTTGGTTTATCCTGGGGCTTACCATACACGTTTTCATCATGCACTCGGCGCGATGCATCTCATGCAAAATGCGATAAAATCTTTACAGTCCAAAGGTCATCTGATTAGTGCAGAAGAAGAACATGCCGTATTAATTGCTATTTTACTTCACGATATTGGCCACGGTCCATTTTCTCATGCACTAGAGCATAGTATTGTCGACGGAGTGAATCACGAAGATCTTTCTATTATAGTAATGCAAAATTTAAACGAAGAGTTTAATGGAAAATTATCTTTAGCAATTGAAATCTTTCAAAATAAATATCCTAAACTATTTTTACATCAACTAATATCGAGCCAATTAGATGTGGATCGTCTAGATTACCTAAAAAGAGATAGCTTTTTTTCTGGAGTATCAGAAGGAATGATCAACTCTGACAGATTAATCAATATGCTAAGCGTAAGTAAAGGCGAATTGGTTGTAGATGCAAAAGCTATTTATTCTGTTGAAAAATTTATTATTGCACGAAGGCTAATGTACTGGCAAGTTTACTTGCATAAAACTGTTTTGTCAGCAGAATTTACCCTAGTTGAAATATTAAAACGAGCCAAGTGGCTTTCTAAAAAAGGAATGGAACTTTTTAGTACTACCGCACTTAAAGAATTTTTAGATCACAATCATAGTCTAGAAGACTTTGGTAGCAATAAAAATCTCCTAGAGATGTTCTGTCAACTAGACGATAATGATATAATATGTTCAATCAAAGAGTGGAGTTTTCATCCAGACAAAGTGTTATCATTATTAAGTAAGATGTTGATTAACAGAGATTTACTTAAGATTGAGCTTCAAGAAAAACCTTTTTCCACTGAATACATAGAGGGTGTTAACAAAAAAGTCATTGCAAAATATGGAATAAAAAAAGAAGACTGTCATCACATGGTATTTACAAATAAGATTGACAACAAAGCCTATAATCTTGAGAAGGACAAGATTAACCTCCTATATAAAGATGGTTCAATAAAAGATATTGCAGAAGCGGCTGACCAACTTAATATCTCTGTCTTAGCTAGAACTGTTAGAAAACATTTTCTGTGCTATCCGAAGGAATGTTCCATCTAGAAAAAATTGTATTTTAGCTCTATGAAATTTACTACTCATGAAATATCCCAAATGCTAGATGGTATTGTGGAAGGCAATTCAAATATTACACTCAATAAACTAACTAAAATCGAAGAAGGATGCAAAAATGGGTTATCCTTTCTAGCTAATCTTAAATATAAAGAACACTTATACTCTACTGAAGCCTCGGCCGTTATTATAGACAAAGATTTCATCCTAGAGAAAGAAGTTAAAGTCACACTCATACGAGTAGATAACGCATATAATTCTTTTGCTAGGTTACTCAGAATTATTGAAGATCTACAAAAAAAAGACTCTGAAATTGAAAACCTATCATATATCGATAAATCGGCGAAAATCGGAAAAGACACTTATGTAGGTGCCTTTGCATATATTGAAAAAAATGTCTCAATAGGTAATAATGTAAAGATATATCCTCATTGTTATATTGGTCAAAATGTAACTATTAATGATGGTTGCACTCTGTATTCTGGTGTAAAAGTTTACCATGACTGCCAAATAGAACAAAACTGTACCGTCCATTCTGGAGCTGTCATCGGAGCGGATGGTTTTGGATTTGCACCCAATAGTGAAAATGTTTTCGATAAAATACCTCAAATTGGTAATGTTGTCATACATGAAGAAGTAGAAATAGGAGCAAACACATGTATTGATAGGGCTACTCTTGGTTCTACTGTTATTCATCGAGGAGTAAAATTAGATAATATGATTCAAATTGCACATAATGTTGAGGTGGGGAAAAATACCGTCATAGCCTCTCAAACTGCTGTTGCAGGTTCCAGTAAAATTGGAGAAAATTGTATGATTGGAGGCCATGTTGCTATCGCTGGCCATCTTATCATAGCAGACAATGTGAAAATTGCGGGGAAATCTGGAATTTCAAAAAACATAACAAAAAAAGGCAGAGTTCTTCAAGGCAATTTAGCTTTTGATATCAAAGACTTCCAAAGGTCATATATTTATTTTCGACAACTTCCTTCCTGGAATAAGAGAATTATTGACTTAGAAAAAAAACTAAGATAAATCAAATGAGTCATCAAATCACAATAAAAAATGAAGCCGTAATTAAAGGTTTTGGTCTGCATACAGGCAATGAAGTTATCATGACATTTAAACCTGCCCCAATTAATCATGGTATTTTATTTAAACGAATCGATCTAGAAGAACAACCAATAATAGAGGCAAGCATTAATTATGTCACTTTGACAGACAGAAGTACCACATTAAACAAAGAAGGAATCAAACTCCAAACTGTTGAGCATGTACTTGCTGCTATTTCTGGGCTAGAGATTGATAATATTCTCATTGAAATAGATGGAGAAGAACCCCCTATTCTAGATGGCAGTGCAATTCAATTTATTCATTGTCTCAAGTCCGCAGTTCTTTACCGACAAAATGCCTTTAAAAATTATTTTGTAATCAAAAAAAAAATCAGTTACGAGGATCCAAAAACAGGAGCTTCATTACAAATTATTCCAGCTAACGAATTTAGTATATCGGTCACAGTAGATTATGAAACAGCTGTTCTGGGAAAACAAGAAGCAACACTTTCTCAAATAGAGCTATTTGAATCTGAATTTGCAGATGCTCGAACTTTTTGCTTTCTTAATGAACTGGAACTTTTATTAAAAAATGGACATATCAAAGGAGGAAATTTAAGCAATGCTATTGTATATGTCAATAAAGAAGTAAGCAGCGATGAATTAATTAGACTTTCAAAAATATTTAAAAAGGAGTCTATAGAGAAATCCAATAATGGGCATCTGAATAATGTTGCATTGAGATACCAGAATGAAGCTGCTCGCCATAAGTTACTTGACGTTATCGGTGATTTAACTCTTCTAGGAATGTCTATTAAAGGCAAAGTAATAGCACATAAACCGGGACATGGACCTAACACTGAATTTGTGAAAATTATTAAAGCGCATATAAAAAATCAAAGCAAAATGGCTCCGAAATACAATCCCAATGAGATTCCCGTGATGAATATTGAACAAATCATGGCAATTCTCCCTCACAGACCCCCATTTCTTCTCATTGACAAAATACTCCACCTGACGAAAATTAGTGTGGTAGGCTTGAAAAATACAACTATAAATGAGTCTTTCTTTAATGGACATTTCCCTGGATCCCCAGTTATGCCTGGAGTTCTTCAAATCGAAGCAATGGCTCAGGCTGGAGGAATATTAGTTTTAAGCTCTGTTCCCGATCCTGAGAATTATCTTACTTATTTCATGAAAATTGACAAAATTAAATTCAAGCATAAAGTCGTACCGGGAGATACACTAATTTTTGAACTTGAACTTATTTCGCCAATCAGAAGAGGGATTTGCCATATGTTCGGCCGAACCTATGTGGGAGATTTATTAGTTATGGAAGGAGAAATGATGGCAAAAATTATAAAAAAAAAGAGTATTGAAAACTAAGAAAATGATAAACTCTCTCGCTCATGTTAATTCATCTGCAAAAATTGCAAAAAATGTAAAAATAGACCCTTTTACCAATATTCATAAAGATGTTGAAATTGGTTCAGGAACTTGGATTGGTTCTAATGTGACCATTATGGAAGGAGCTAGAATTGGTGAAAATTGCAGAATATTTCCAGGAGCAGTTATTTCGGCTATCCCGCAGGATCTGAAATTTAATGGAGAAGAAAGTCTAGTCACTATTGGAAATAATACAACTATCAGAGAATGTGTCACGATAAACCGCGGAACAAAAGCTTCTGGAAACACTATAATAGGTAACGATTGTCTCATTATGGCTTATGTACATATTGCTCACGATTGCTGCCTGGGAAACAATTGTGTTATCGTTAATAATGTAGCCCTTGGAGGACACGTTTTAATTGGAGACTATGCAATTATAGGAGGGTTGTCAGCTGTTCATCAATTTGTTTCTATAGGAAAACATGCCATGATTTCTGGAGGATCATTGGTAAGAAAAGACGTACCACCATTTGTGAAAGTTGCAAAAGAACCTCTTAGCTTTATTGGGATCAATGCCCTAGGCCTTCGAAGACGTGGTTTCAATTCAAATAAAATTTCGGAAATACAAGAAATTTACCGACAAATCTTTCAAAGAGATAACAATGTTTCCCAAGCTTTAAAAATTATTAAATCGGAATTTAATGTAAGTAATGAAAGAAATCTAATCATCGATTTTATTGAACAATCTGATCGAGGTATCATCAAAAAACCTCTTAATTAGTGTCTTTAAAACTATCAAACATAGGGAAAAAGTTTAAAAATAACTGGGTCTTTAAAAATATTTATTTAGACTTCAACCTACCCGGTGCTTATGCTATAATGGGTGCAAATGGTTCTGGAAAATCTACACTGCTTCAAATTATTTCAGGACAACTTAGCCCCACCGAAGGAAAGACTTCACTACGAATAAAAAACAAAGAAATTTATACTGAAAATTGGCCTAAACAGCAAGTATATGCAGCACCATACTTTGAACTCATAGAGGACATGTTTCTAGATGAATTTATTGACTTTTATATTAAATTCAAGCCTTTACAAAAGGGTTTCACCAAAGACGATTTAATTAAAATTTCCTACTTAGAAGATTCAAAAAAAAAACAAATAAAAAACTTTTCGTCAGGAATGAAGCAACGATTAAAACTTGCATTAGCGTGGCTCACAAAGGCGAGTGTTGTACTTCTTGACGAGCCATGTTCTAACCTAGATAAAGAAGGAATTGATTGGTATAAAAATATGGCTTTAAAGTATTCTAAGGATAAGTTAGTTATTGTTTGCTCGAACAATATAAAAGCAGAGTTTTTCTTCTGTAAATATCTCCTAAAAATGGAAAATATTTCGTTAAATAAAAATCTAAAAAAAATAATAACTTAGTAACAAACATTTACACTATGGCAAATACATCTGAAATCAAAAATGGATTGTGCATTAAGCACAATCACGATCTATTTAAAATCGTTGAATTTCTTCATGTAAAGCCCGGTAAAGGCCCTGCATTTGTTCGAACTAAACTGAAAAGTTTGACCAGTGGAAAAGTATTAGACAATACGTTTCCTTCAGGTTCAAAAATTGATGTTGTAAGAGTTGAGACAAGAAAATATCAATTTTTGTATGCTGAAGATCAAGGCTTTCACTTTATGAATACAGATACTTTCGAACAGATTTATCTAGAAAAAATGATGGTTGGTGGTTATACTTTCATGAAAGAAGGCCAAATTATTGAAATAGTTTTTGATGCTGACGAAGAAAATCCTCTTACATGTGATGTTCCATCCTCAGTAGTCTTAGAAATTACTTATACCGAACCAGGAGAAAAAGGGAATACTGCCACAAATGCAACAAAGCCAGCAATTGTCGAAACGGGTGCTAGCATAAATGTTCCCTTATTCATCAACGAAGGAGACAAAATTAAAATTGATACCGTGAAGGGTACTTATCAAGAAAGGGTAAAAGCATAGAGCTTTATAATTTTTAAAAAAAAGAGATAACTATATCCTTCTTTTTTTGTTTTCCAATTTTGACCTTTCTTTCACATCCATCATAACAATTACAGAAATAAAACCCCACAATGGAACAGAAGCCTTGTCCATATCTAAAAAATTATTTAATACTGCATGAGAAAAGTAAGTAACCAAAGACAAAATACACGTCATAATTAATGCTTTGTCTTTCTTATCAGCTAATTTCCCATAAAGACCTATAGCTCTTGTAAAAAGGACTACTAAAAAAACAATGAAAATAAGTAGTCCTGGCCAACCTGTTTCCGCGAGAATACTAAAATATTCAGAATGCGCATTACCCTTGTTTCCCGAATTTGTACTTATAATAGTTTTGTCGTAATAATTTTGATAAGGCGCATAATTAAATTGGTAGGTTCCAATCCCCCAGCCCAAATGTGGTCGTTCTCTAAATAGCCGTATAGCAGATTTCCATCGATTGATTCGTTCTAAATTTGAGGCATCTGTACTAACATTAGATATCGACTCAAAATGCTCAATAAAACTATCTGATGAATCTTGACTATTCTTTTCTAAGACAACTAGTATTTCGGTCTGAAAAACAAATAAAAATGATACAACTAATATGACCGAAGCAAACAACACAGAAAATCTAACTCGAAGTTTTATAAAAATATAAACGACTGTCGCAGCGATCAAACTTAGCCATGCAGCTCGAGTATAGGAAAAAATAATAGCGATTAAAATTAGCAATAAACAAAACCCAAACACTAGCTTTTGATTAAATGTTTCGCTCCAGCGATATAAATAAATTGCAAAAGGAAAGATTAGAGCCAATGACATTCCGTATGAAGTGTGGTCCTTAAAAAAAGGGGACATAACCCAATGTGCTGCATCGTGTTCAAAACCCATAATAGCATGTTGAATTAAGGTATAAATGGCAACAATAGACAATCCAAAAAGATAGCATTTCACAAAGACATGTACTTTTTGTCTATCTTGAAACGAAGAATATGCTAATACATAGAAACTACTTACAAACCACATTCGAGTAACAAATAGTTTAAAGGACACCAAAGGCATAGAACTACTTAATGAGGTGAAAAATATCCAATATATATATATAGCAATACACCAAGAAATTGGGTGGAGATATAAACCTCTATAAAGACCTATATAACTGAACATCTTTACCCATGCTATAATCATTAAGCCAAAAAGAAGGGGTTCTGTTGGCAATGACATTTCAACTCCTAAGGGGTTATATAACCCTAGTTCTCCTAGCGAAGTTGACAAGGGGGTGAGAAAAGCTACAAATGTCAAAAGAGAATAAACACGGAAAATTGCTAAAAAAATTATAGCCAGAGCAAAAGGAATAAGCAGAGTCCAGTAACTTTCATTGGCAATTACATATGTATTAACAGCAACAAAAAGAACAAGCAGACATGAAATAATATATCCAATTTGTTTCTTATTCAAGATCTTTCAATAAAAGGTTCTGTCTAAAATACAACAGAACCAAAGTGAACAAAAAAGTTGAAATTCCAGACATCAAAACAATGAGCCAGCGAATTGGGTAAGACTTCTTGTCTGCGGGAAAAGCCCTATTGATTACAAATCTATGAGTTAGATTTGCATCTAGCTCCATGCGAATATTTTCTTTTTCCAATCGAATAGTTTCTAATTGTTCTTGAACCAATTCCAATTGCTCAAAGAGTCTAAAATAAGCTCCACCATGCTTAGCTAATTTATCAAACTCCTTCTTCAAAGCCCTAGCACCAGATGTGTTCCCATTAGAAATTGCTTTTGCATAATATTCAGTTAATCGTTCGGCTTGAAGCGATACATCTAAAACACCAAAAGAACGAAGAACTTCCAAAGAATCATATATAACAAATAAACGTGATGACAAACTAGCATCTCTTTGCTCTAAAATTACTACGGCTTGCTCGGCACGCTCTTTCTTCACTCTCGCCATTACTGTATCAATCAGATCAACTATTCTATTCGACATATCAGCAGACATTTTAGGATTCTTGTCTAGTACCTCAACTTTAATGGACATCAACTCGGTCCTTTTGAAAGAAAAATGCTCATTAAATGCAAGTCCTATCCAAGTTTGTGCATGGATTGAAGTAGGATCAATTTCATAATGGTCAAACAAAGAAAACTCCTCGACAATACGATTCTGCATTTCATCAGAGGTTAAAATCTGAAGAAGCCTTTCTGCTTCTAACTCCTCTCCAAATTCTAAAACATCCTTTCGATAGGGATTATGTTCAACCAATAGTGCTTGAGAAATTGAATTAGTAGTCGTTGGAAAAATGACTGAGGTAGACTTAAATTTTGGAGTAATAACTAAAGGTGAGGACACAATAGCAGCCAATAAGCATGCAATTAAAGTTACTATGAACAATGGTTTTCGCCATTTGTATAGGTCTAAAATAAGATTGTCTGAACTAGGGAGTAATTTTTCATTCATGAGTGATTTGTTTATTTTTTCAAATATACAATTAATCGCTTGCTTTCCATTCAGATAAGTCTCTATCCAGTAGAGTTTCGAGATCCTCAATATCTTTTATAAAATACGACTCCAACAACTTACTTTCCTCTAGTGACATTTTTGGTTTCTTGACTATGGAGATGTTTTTATCCAAAATTCGATCTCTAGCATTAACCAAATTGATATAAAATCTGGTTTGTTTTATTTTATCCACAAAACAATTTCCTCCAGAACCTTCAATAATTTTTTTAATTAATGAAGGAAACGCCAGGAGGTAAAAAATTAAATTCGATCGCACTTTTTTACTTTGATTCACGGAATTATAACTTGGCTTGAAATCTACATTAACTAGATTAATATCTGAATATAACTTCTTAGAAAAAATAGATGGGGCTTTAAGCGCTTCTTCCATCAGGTAAATATGGACTTTATTTTTCCCGAACACACTCAAGTATCGCTCAACTTGATCCGAAAAAAAAGCAGTTTCTAATAAATAAGAATTCGCTTGAATAGCTTTCTTTAGAGAAAGGTTAGGTTTAATTGAGCGATTAAATAATTTCTCATATAGAAAATGAGAATAAACTACTTCACTAGGATTTCTGAGCATAATTAGAATATGCGTATTAGGAAACATCTTTTTAATTGATAAAGGCGCTTGCTTATCGAAAAGATATTGAGGTGATACTTCTCCTTTAATTTTGTTGTTTTTGGACCAAAATTTTTCATAATAACTAAAATCGAAGGAAGAAGAATAATTCGGAGTTCCATTTAGATTGAAACGATTGAAATAAGAAACTTCTTTTCTGGAAGACATAGCTACCTCTGGATGCTGACTTAAAAGTGATGCCATCCAAGAAGACCCACTCTTAACAGCACCAACTCCGATAAATTTAACATCTAGCTTCATTTGCTTTTTTTAAATAACAATCTATTGGGAAACATGAATATCCCGTGGTGCTTATGCACAAAATAAAGGCCCAAAGAATTCCAATAAATCAAACATATAGTACTCGAAATAGCAGCTCCCTCAATACCTATCCAACCCTCCGTCCGATCAAATAGCGGAATCAAGAAGTAGTTTAAAATAATATTTAATAAAGCCGCAGAAAAGACAATTTTGCTAACTAATTTTTCGAAACCTGTCATATTCAAAAAATTAAGTACCGAACCGGATAAGGAATTATATAACTGCCCAAAAGCCAAAATATAAACACATCTTTTTGCCAAAAGAAAAGAATCGCCATAGAGAGATAGCAAATACTCTGTGGATAATATAAGTAAAATAAATATAGGCAAAGAGGTCGCTAGATTTAATTTTACTGATTGCATAGCCAGCTTTTTTAAGCTACTTTTTTCATTGACGGAAGATAATTCAGAAAATTTTGGTGCAACCGCAGAATTTACTGCAAACAAACTCAATGAAATAATTAATGCCAATTTAAATGCGACAAAATATATCCCCACCTGGTCTTCACTCAAAAATCTGCCCAAAAGAATATTATCAGTCCAACTCAGAACCAAAAACATTGAACTAGTTAACATCATCGGGAGGGATATATTTAGTAAACGTCCCAAACTTTCTTTACTCTTAATAACATCTACCGAATATTTATAGACAAGAGCATAAGACAAAAAACACATTACAAGACAAGAGAAGAACAAAGCATAAAACGGAATATAAATTTTAAAATCAGAAAAAAATATTCCTGCAATAATAAATAGACACATAACTAAAAATAAAGAACCCGTCTGTAAATAAGAATAAGCTTTCAATTTCTTCATTCCTCTCAGCATTTCTGCATTTAGTTTAATTAGTGCAAAGGGAGCGATGGCTAATCCAATAATCTCTATAGGCCTTTCCAACAAAGAGTTGCCAAACCATTGGGCGAGAAAGAAAGAAGACTGACGAAAAAAAAGGGACACAATTACACTCAAAAAAAAGACCAGGACTGTACTTTTTATGTAAGCATCTTTAGCTTGTCCGATTTTATTATGAAAATTCAATTGAGAAACCACTTTCACAATAGCTTCATCAAGACCCATTCTTGAAAACACTACTCCCAAGCTTAAAAGAGTGAAACAAATAGAATATATCCCCAATACTTCATCTCCAAAAAACTGGGTGATGATATAAGTAAGCATGTAGCCTGAGAATAATCCTAAAAGTCTAAATATAAAAATAAAAGCAGTTCCACGGATCATCTCATTTAGATTTAAATCCAAACGAATCTTTGAACGAACTTGATTAAAATATTTTTTCACAGTCTTTGAATAATAATGAATTTTAACGAAAAAAGAATCATTTTATTCTAAAAAAAACAAAAAAAGCCTTTACACCAAATAATTACAAATGTGTTATTTAATTTCCCTTTTTCCAAAATAATTAGTTGTTATCCATCAATAAAATTTACTTCAAAAATCATATATTCGCTAAGATGAGAATTGCAGTGAATACAAGACTTTTATTAAAGAACAAGTTGGAAGGGATTGGTTGGTTTTCCTTTGAAACCCTCTCAATTATCACAAAATTCCACCCTGAGCACGAATTCTTTTTCTTATTTGACAGAGCATTTTGCTCAGATTTCGTTTTTGAAAAAAATGTGCATCCTCTGATCATATCACCTCCCACTAGGCATCCTCTCTTATGGTATATTTGGTTTGAGTTAAAAATCCCAAAAATCCTCAAAGAAATCAATGCTGATATCTTTGTTTCACCAGATGGCTTCCTATCTCTAAATAGCTCAATCCCATCTCTGGCTGTGATTCATGACCTAAACTTTGAACATCACCCTAAAGATTTAAAAATTTCTCACAGACTTTTTTATCGGTACTTCTTTAAAAAATATGCCCATAAAGCGAATCAAATTGCCACAGTATCTGAATATTCTAAAAAAGATATTTGTAGAAAATACAAAATTCACCCCTCAAAAATTGATGTCTGTCTAAATGGAGTCAGTTCTAAATTTCATCCTATCGGATTGATGGAACAAATTCAAATAAAAAAAAACTATAGCAATGGGCTAGATTATTTCTTATTTGTCGGAGCGTTGCATCCTAGAAAAAATATCTCGAGACTCTTGCAAGCCTTCGATTCTTTTAAACAAAAAACTAACTCATCTAACAAACTACTTTTAGTAGGCGATAAAATGTGGTGGAACCAAGACCTTCAAAAATCTTTTGAAAATATTTCTCATAAAGAAGATATCACATTCATGGGAAGAAAAAGCCAGCTGGAACTAAATAATTTATATGCCTCAGCTTTGGCTTTGTGCTTTGTCCCTTACTTTGAAGGATTTGGAATCCCTATTCTCGAAGCAATGAAATGCGCATGCCCAGTAATTGTTTCGAATTGTTCATCCATGCCAGAAGTTGCAGGGGATGCAGCCATACTAGTTAACCCTCTTAAAATTGAAGAAATTTCTCACGCGATGTACCAAGTTAATCAAGATAATAAGCTGAGATCACAACTTTCTGCCAAAGGACAACTTAGAGCAGAAAAGTTTAGTTGGAATTCAACAGCGGATGCCTTGTGGAAATCCATTAAAAAAATAAAGATCTAGTGCTCTTAACTGCCTTAAATAATGCTCACATTGAGATCGGATGTGACGAATCTGGCAGAGGATGTCTAGCTGGACCAGTAGTGGCAGCAGCAGTCATATTACCAAGAAAATTTTCTAGTATCTTACTCAATGATTCCAAACAAGTAAGCAAAAAAAATAGAGAGTTTCTAAATACACTAATTCAAAAAGAAGCTTTGGCATATTCGATTGGTGTTGTATCACCTCAAGAAATAGATGAAATCAATATTTTAAATGCATCTATTCTTGCTATGCACAAAGCTCTAGACCAAATTAAAATTTCGTATGATAGTATTTTAGTAGATGGCAATAGATTCCATAAATATAAAGATAAGAAGCATCATTGCATCGTTAAAGGAGATTGTAAATACCTAAATATTGCTGCCGCATCTATCTTGGCAAAGACCTTTCGGGATAAACTTATGAAAGATTTAGATTTACAATTCCCCAAATATAATTGGAAAAAAAACAAGGGCTACCCTACGAAATTTCATCGAGCTGCAATACAAAAGTTTGGAGGTAACAAACACCATAGACAAAGCTTCAGACTATTACCAGGACAATTTAAGTTAACCATTAAATAACCTATTAAATGCTAAAAATTTACTGATGAATGGCTTAAATTCAAGATTATTTTTTCAAAATGAAAAAGACAAATATCTAAAATATATGTTTGTTATTAAACTTAAAGACCATATGTCCAGAATCCTTTGCTTAATTATCCTTGCGATCGCTTTTTCATCTTGTCAAAAAGAAGACCGTGAAAAAAATACTGCATTAGAAGCTATTCCCATTGATGCAGCTTTGATTCTTGAAACAACAGACTTGTCTAAAAGTCTAATGAAACTCTCGAAAAATAACCTATGGAATCTTTTGGCCAAAGAAACCTCAATTGGTAATTCTCAAAATACGCTTTTAAGCATTGATTCAATCCTCTCTCCATTCGTCTCTAAATTTTCAAGTATTAATCCTGTTTTTTTATCTATTCATTCCACAGGAGCACTTTCTTGTAATTGGATGGCTATGAGTTCTACAAAAGATCAAGAACAAAAATTACAAATTCTTGAAATGGGTCTAAATAGTTTTGGAAGCATAAAATCCTACCCATACAGTAACGCGAAAGTTGTGGAAGTATTTATAGAAAAAAAACAATTTTTTTACACCATTCATAAAGGGGTTTTGATGCTAAGCCCAGCGAAAGTTCTGGTTGAAGACGCTATTCGACAATTGAAAACTAAAAATAATTTAAATAGCGATGCATCTTTTCAAAAATTATATCAGAGTTCAAATAAAAAAGAAGATTTCAACCTCTACTTAGAATGTAAAAATTTCGATAAAATTAGTAACATATTTCTTAAAAAAAACTCGCTTCTAGATAATCATGCAAGTTGGGTACAATGGGGTATAGATCTAACAAACGAGGGGCTCTTATTAAGTGGATTAACTATTAGCCACGACTCACTTGCTCAGGAACTCCTTTTTTTTGAGGGTAATAAAGGACAATATCTTAAAACACCAGGGGTCTTACCAGAAAACACAGCTTTTTTTTGTAGTTCGTCTTTTGAAAACTTCAAGCAATACCAAAGAAAAAAAATAAGGGCATTGGAATTAGTTCATCAAAAAAATAATTACGAATCAAATTTAAAGGGCTTAGATATTAACCTAAAGGAAGAATTAGTTAATTGGATAGGGAGTGAAATTTCGTATTTTATATCAGAAAATGGAAATAAAACAAGTTCAGGAATTACAATAGATCTTAAGCAAAGCATTCAAGTAGAAGAATACTTAAGCTCATATTCGGATTCTATTTTTGACTATCGTTCTGAATCAATTTTTAGATGGGAATCCTTAAAATACTTTGCAAATATTGGTAACTATAAAAATATGAATGACTTAAAGTTTGCATGTATTCTTGGAGAGCAACTCATTCTCAGTAAAGACCTTGGAATGCTTAAAAATTTAATTAATGATTTTAAATCAGAAAACTCATTAGTACATTCTCTTGATTTTCAAAACTGCATGAAAGAGTTAGATAGTCAGTCAAATCTCACATTTTACCTCCAAAACCCGGAAGCATCAAAATGGGCACTAAAACATCTAAAAGGATACGCTGCCAAGTTCATAAATCACAACATGGATGCTTTAAAACCCATTCGTTCTTTTGCCCTGCAGTTCAATTTATATGAAAAAGACTGCTATTCAAATGCCTATCTTCACTTTGATTCTACAGAAAAAAACGAAGCAAAAAATATCTGGATAGTTCAATTAGAATCTCCACTTCTCTCTGAAATTAACTTAGTTATGAATCATTACACTAAAAAATGGGAAATTGCTGTACAAGATGAACTCCTGAATATTTATCTAATTTCCACAGAAGGAGAAATTATTTGGAAAAGAAAGCTTGAAGAAGAAATTCTTAGTAAAATCAAACAAATTGATTTGTATAATAACCAGAAGCTTCAAATGATCTTTAACACAAAAAATAAAGTTTTTCTTATTGATAGAGAAGGACACGATGTCATAAACTTCCCAATTTCTTTGGAAAAAGCCACCCAGCTTCCGCTAGCTCTTTTTGATTACGAAAAAGATAAAAACTACCGCATTCTGGTCTCTTCAGAGAATAGACATTTCATGTATAATAAATTTGGAGAAAAGATTAAAGGATGGAAATTATCTCATACATCAAGCCCTGCAATTCATCCTGCAGAACACTATGTGATTGGTGGGAGAGACTACATTATCATGCCAGAACAAAACGGAACTCTGCATATATTAAATAGAAAGGGAGAAATGCGAATTGAATTATCAGAAAAAATAGAATTTTCTCAAAATACAGTCCAAGTTATTCAAGGAACAACAAAAGAGAATTCTAGAATGATCACAATTGACAAAAATGGTACTCAAAAAAATATTCTTTTCGATGGAAGTATAGATAAGAGTTTAGAATTTTCATTTAAAAAAAATACTCATTACGAATTCTCAAAGGGACATAATATTCGAACCGAAGGAAACTACTTATCCGTTAGCGGTCCAAAAATAAATATTTTGCGATCATTTGAAGAATCAGAACTTCTCGCAGCGAAAATATTTGACATCTCAAACAATCTTTACCTTTGTATTACGGATAAAAAAAACTCTAAAGTCTATCTTTTTAGAGAAACAAATGAAATGGTCAAAGGCTTTCCAATTTACGGGACAACTTTAGGGATTTTAGAAGATTTAAATAATAACGGTAAAGTCAATCTAATTAGTTCAGGAGAATCTGGAACTATCTTTAACTATTCAGTGGACTAATTTTTAGGTTTTCTTTTTCTTAGAAATATTTCCACTCCCTCTCGAATTTCACAAGGAACTATACATCTATTTCTATAACGGAGTACCCTAAGTTGAATACCATATAATTGCGAGATACCATATAATGATTCACCTTTCTGCGCAACATGTTTCTGAACTTTACTCCAACGTTTTTTTTTCTCTAAATAAACTCGCTCGCCAGAATTCAAATCTACATCTAAATCTCTATCGTTGAAATCGAGTAATTGCCACATCCACATACTCTGATTGGTGGCAATTTGATCATATGTATCATTTTGGTTTGCTAAAATATATTTTAAACCGTTGTTACTCTTAAAAATTTTCTTTCTTACTTTTCGAGGTGGCTTTTTTAACTTTCTCTTCCCTGATTTAGATGCATTATCAAAGTCAGACAAGTTAAGTTCTTCAATTAATTTGATCAACTTATCGGCATAGTTAGGTAGTGTTGCATAACCAGCTCTTTTCAAACCCAATGCCCAAGATTTATAATCGGAGATTTTCAAGTCAAACAAAAAGGAATATCGTTCTCTACTTTTTAGAAATTCTGAGTGATCCCTATATGAATCTGAAACTTTTTTATACTTCCTAAAACATTCTTGAGCTTGGTCATCATCATGATAAACTTTCTTTCCATTCCAATTCTTATGGCATTTTATACCAAAGTGATTATTTGACTTTAAGGACAATTCTGAGGCACCAATACCCGACTCTAAAATCCCCTGTGCTAAAGTAATACTAGCTGGAATTCCAAACATATGCATTTCTTCAAGAGCTATTTTATAGTACTTCTGAACATATGTTTCTTTAGTGAGATCTTGTGCAAACAAGAGAGTGCTCATGAAGAAAAAATATATGTAAACTATGTTTCTCATAAAAATTGAAGGTCTTTATTTTTTAATCGCTCATTCATTCCTTTTAGGCCTTGTAATCCCCCTGTATGTATGGCAATAATTTTACTGCCTTCACGAAAATAGTCTTTTTGAATTAAGTCCCACAAACCAAACATCATTTTTCCAGTATATACAGGATCTAATCCAATTTTGTGTTTGGTTTTAAAACTATTTACGAAATCTACCAGAGCAGGATCAACTTTAGCATATCCTCCAAAATGATAGTCTTCAATTAAACTCCAATTGGATTGAAATACTTGAGAAAAAATATAGTCTTTCAAAAAAGAAGCGCCTTTTAGTACTGCAAAACCCAAGGCATGTTGATGGGGTTTAAGGCCATTAATGAGGCCAGAAAGAGTTCCCCCTGTTCCACAAGCACAACAAACAAAATCAAAATCAATAGGACAATTCATGAGTATCTCTGTACAACCCTTAACTGCTAGAAAATTAGTTCCTCCCTCAGGAATAAGGTAAAAATTATTGAGTTCCTTAAAATAATTTTTCTGAAATTCGATGGAGTTTTTTTTCCTATAATCCATCCTACTGACATAACGAAGTTCCATACCACAGCTTGAGGCGAAATCTAGAGTCGCGTTTAAGGTATTGTGAGATTCACCCCTAATAAAACCAATGGTCTTAAATCCGAACTCTTTTCCAGCTGCAGCTGTAGCTGCGATATGATTTGAATAAGATCCACCAAATGTAACTAGAGTATCAAAAGATTTCTTTTTAGCATAGTTAATATTATACTTTAATTTTCGCCATTTATTGCCAGATATTACGTCATGAATCAAATCTTCTCTCATAATAAAAAGTCGAATTCGCTTACTTTGAAGCAAAGTATCAGAAATTTCTTGAATTGGAGAATTAACAGATTTATTCACGGTACAAAGATACATTGGAAAATTGTAAATTTACAAACTATGGAGTCAGACTCTTTTTCAAATCAAAGCAATTTATCACCTGAAGACTATTATGCTTCTGGAGAGGGATATATTATTTTTACAGAAAAGTATCATTTAAAACGAGGATACTGCTGTAAAAATATTTGCAAGCACTGTCCGTTCGGATATAACAAAAAGAATACCACAACAACAAAAAAACAAGAATAATGATGAATTTGGAAGAATTTCAAAACGAAATACGTGAAGGTATACCAATTATATTACCTAAAAAGGCAGAATATAATTCTTCATCAAATCATGCACCAAAGCGCAAAGATATTCTCAATACCCAAGAAAAAATATTAGCATTACAAAATGCTTTACGCTACTTTCCGAAAATATTCCATGAAGTTATTGCTCCAGAATTTGCTGAAGAATTGCTTCAATTCGGTCGTATTTATATGTTCCGATTCAAACCAAAACACAGGATATTTGCTAGGAATATAAATGAATATCCCGGCAAATCAATGCAAGCAAAGTCAATCATGTTGATGATTCAAAATAATTTAGATATTAGAGTGGCTCAGCATCCAGATGAATTAATCACATACGGTGGAAATGGGGCCGTGTTTCAAAATTGGGCGCAATATAGACTTTGCATGAAGTATCTATCCGAAATGAGCGATGAACAAACCCTAACTATTTACTCGGGGCACCCCATGGGCCTATACCCCTCTCATAAAAATGCGCCTAGAGTCATAGTGACTAACGGGATGGTTATACCTAATTATTCAAAACCAGATGATTTAGAAAAGTTTAATGCATTGGGAGTAAGTCAATTTGGACAAATGACTGCGGGTTCTTACATGTACATTGGACCGCAAGGAATCGTTCATGGAACAACCATTACCCTTCTTAATGCAGGAAGAAAAATATCTAAAAATGGTGAAGGTTTAGAAGGGAAATTATTTTTAACTGCTGGACTTGGCGGAATGAGTGGAGCCCAACCCAAAGCAGCAAACATTGCCGGGTGTATTTCAGTAACTGCTGAGATAAATCCTAAAGTAATACACACCCGACACTCTCAAGGCTGGGTCGATGAGGTTATTTCTGATCTTGATTTTCTTTGTCAGCGAATTACACAAGCAAAGAAAACAAACGAAGTAGTATCAATTGCTTATCTGGGAAATATTGTAGATGTATGGGAAAAATTTGATCAGCAAAATATATTTATTGATTTAGGTTCAGATCAAACTTCACTCCACAATCCGTGGGCTGGAGGATATTATCCTTTGGGAATATCTTATGAGGATGCGAATGAAATGATGGTCAATAATCCTGGGAATTTTAAAATAAAAATCCAAGAAACGCTCCGGAGGCATGTAAATTCTATTAATAAGCATACTTCACGAGGAACCTATTTCTTCGATTATGGGAATGCCTTCTTGTTAGAAGCTTCTCGAGCCGATGCTCCCATTATGTCTAAAGATGGAACTAAATTTCGTTATCCATCTTATGTTCAAGACATCATGGGCCCAATGTGTTTTGACTATGGCTTTGGTCCTTTCCGATGGGTATGCGCATCAGGAAAAGAAGAAGATCTTGATAAAACAGACCAAATTGCTTGTAAAGTCCTTGAAGAAATCAGAGAAAATTCACCCAAAGAAATACAGGGACAGATGTCTGACAATATCAAATGGATTAAAGGAGCAAAAGAAAACAAATTAGTGGTAGGCTCGCAGGCCAGGATTCTTTACGCAGACTCTGAAGGAAGAGTAAAAATTGCAGCAGCATTCAACAAAGCAATTGCTAATGGCGAAATAGGGCCTATAATCTTAGGAAGAGATCACCATGATGTATCAGGAACAGACTCTCCTTACAGAGAAACCTCAAATATTTATGATGGGTCGGAATTTACAGCAGATATGGCTATTCAAAATGTTATCGGGGATAGCTTTAGAGGAGCTACTTGGGTATCTATTCACAATGGAGGAGGTGTTGGATGGGGAGAAGTAATTAATGGAGGTTTTGGTATGTTGATTGACGGATCAGAGGAAGCCTACAAAAAACTCCATTCAATGCTATTCTGGGATGTAAATAATGGTATTTCTAGAAGAAGCTGGGCAAGAAATAAAGAGGCAGTGTATGCTATCAAAAGAGCTATGAAAGCAGAGCCTCTTCTAAAAGTTACCCTACCTAACTTGGTTGAACCAAAAATAATTGATGATATTTTTTAAACCATAAATTAATCTTAATTTTAATTTCGCTGGCGTATTATATCCATTGAATCAATAAAAAATATTTATCTAAAATCTTAAAAGACTTTTTTTAAATAGTCTTTAATAGCCTCACTTATAATTGGGAGGAATTTATTGTTAGAATACTGGAAGAAAATTAAATACAACCTGTAGTTATATACTTATCTAAGAATATAATACTGATAGTTTATGAAATTTGCTGCAAAACAGCGATGGAATTATGTTCAGAAAGATTAATTGAATAAATCGCTAAAACTAGAGAACCATAAATTAAAGCACCTGATTAAGGACTTTAATTTTATCATTGGATTAATAGCGCTATTATATTGCTAGGGAGACTCCACTATTCAGTGAGAAAAAATGCTATACAATAACTAAGTTGATTCACTGCTATCAAATTAAGTTTTCACAAAAAGTTTCCATTTTTTTCAAAGCCGACTTAAGTCCTTCAGGACGACTTCCTCCCGCGGTAGCAAAAAATGCTTGTCCCCCTCCGCCTCCGTTAATTTCTTTTGCTATATCCTTAATAAGTTGTCCTGCATTTAAAGACCTTCTAGCAACAAGATCTTTTGAAATACCAATCGAAATATATGCCTTTTGCCCTATAATCGCTCCTAATATAATAACTAGGTTTTCTAATTCGCTTTTACATTCAAAAGAAATATCCTTCATTTCTGAGGGTTCTAGATCTACCTCAGCGGATATAAAATTGATATCACCTACTACTTTACAAGAGTGAATTAAATCATGTTTAAGACTCTTTATCTTTTCAGCAGAAAATTTTGCTAGTTTTTTTAAAAGAACATCTTTTTCATCAATTAAGACTTGCAGGCTTTTCACTGGGTCATTTGCATTCTTAAGTAAAGCTCTTACTTCACGAAGATTTTGTTCTTCTTTCGCGAAATAACGAAAGGCCTCGACTGAAGAAATAGCCTCAATTCTTCGTATTCCAGCAGCGACTCCAGCTTCAGATTTTATTTTCACAAAACCAATTTGACCAGTAGTCGGCGCGTGGCAGCCTCCACACAACTCTACTGAACTACCAAATTTAATCACCCGCACTTGATCTCCATATTTCTCTCCAAAAATCATCATAGCTCGCATTTCTTCAGCTTTTCGAATTGGGATAGACCTTTTCTCGACCAAGGAAATGTTTTGCTGGATTTTAATATTAACCTCATCTTCAACTTTCTGAATATCAATAGCTGACATCTTTGAAAAATGTGAAAAATCAAAGCGAAGATACTGGTCATTAACAAAAGAACCCTTCTGCTCCACATGAGTTCCGAGGATATTTCTCAGTGCATCATGCAGTAGATGGGTAGCAGAATGATTATTTTCAATTTGTCTTCTTTTATCAGAATCTACCTGGGCAACAAAATCTGCCCTTGGGTCTAAAGGAAGTTTTTTTGAAAAATGTACAATTAAATTATTTTCTTTTTTGGTATCATAAATTAGAATAGTATCTGAAGAAGAATGAATGTGACCTTGGTCTCCAATTTGTCCCCCCCCCTCTGGATAAAAGGGAGTCTGATTAAATACTAATTGAAAAAAATACCCCCCCTTTTTTTTGACTTTTCTATATTGACTAATTCTAATATTGGAACTCAGCGAATCATAGCCTATGAAATTAGTTTCAGTTGACATTAATTTTACCCAATCTTCAGTTTCTACCTGTGAAGCCATTCTAGCCCTATCTTTTTGTTTAGCCATTTCTATAGTAAAACTATCCATATCAACAGACCTACCTCTCTCAGATAGAATTAATTCTGTTAAATCAATTGGGAAACCAAAAGTATCGTATAACTCAAAAGCCTTTGCTCCATCAATCACATTAGATGAAGAAGATCTTAATACGTCCTCTATTCTACTTAAACCATTTTCTAAGGTGTGCATAAAAGATTTTTCCTCTTCTTCTATTACACTTTCCACCAAAGGTTGTTGTTTTTTAATTTCTGGATAAAAATCGCCCATCTGATCTACTAAAACAGATACAAGACGATAGATAAAGGGGGCCTTCAAATTCAAAAATGTAAAACCATACCGAACTGCTCTTCGAAGAATTCGTCTAATTACGTATCCTGCTCCAGTATTCGAGGGCAACTGACCGTCAGAAATAGCAAAGGTAATAGCTCGAACGTGATCTGCAATTACACGCAAAGCAATATCTACTTTTTCATCCTCACCGTAAGTTAGGCCTGTAATAGAAGTCAATTTAACAATAAGAGGAGAAAAAATATCAGTGTCATAGTTTGACTTTTTTTCCTGCAGAGCCATTGCTAAACGTTCAAACCCCATCCCAGTATCTACATGTTTATTTGGTAAAGCTTCTAATGCACCACTGGATATTCTATTATATTGCATAAAAACCAAATTCCACACTTCTACAACCTGCGGGTGGTCTTGATTGACTAACTCTTTAGCATCTGTCTGGGATCTTTCTTGATCTGACCTTAAATCAATATGTATTTCGGAGCAAGGACCACATGGACCAACTTCTCCCATTTCCCAAAAGTTATCTTTTTTGTTTCCATCTAGGATGCGATCTTCGATAATATGGGCTTTCCAATAATCAAAAGACTCGATATCTTTACCTAATTGGTCTTCTGGCGCCCCCTCAAAGACTGTTACATAAAGTCGGTCCGGGTCTATGCCGTATACTTTTGTAAGTAACTCCCAAGCCCAATCAATAGCTTCTTTTTTAAAATAATCACCAAATGACCAATTACCCAACATTTCAAACATGGTATGATGATAGGTATCATGACCTACCTCTTCTAAATCATTGTGCTTGCCGGAAACTCTAAGACACTTCTGACTATTCGCTACGCGAGTACTTTTCACTTCACTAATCCCAAGAAATAAATCTTTAAATTGATTCATTCCAGCATTTGTAAACATTAATGTGGGATCGTTTTTTATAACAATAGGAGAAGAGTTAACAAAAGTATGGCCTTTTTCCTCAAAAAAGTCCAAAAACTTTTTTCTTATTTGCTGAGACTTCATGTGAGTTTATTTAAAAATCCTTTTTATAAAACAAACGCTAAATGGCTCTAATGAGCCTTTATTAAGATTTTCTTAAATTGCAGCGATAATTTGTTTGAACATTTCAACAAATTTAGCCAAAATTTAAGCATATGGGCAAGGTTAAATATTATTACGACACAGAAGAATTAGCTTACAAGAAAATTGAGCGCTCAAAAATTAGAATTTTTAAGCAGATTCTACTTTTTTTAGTAGGAGCAAACTTACTTGCATTTTCTCTACTCGCTTTATTTTTTACTTTTTTTGACTCACTCAAAGAAAAAGAATTACTTCGAGAAATTGAGCAACTTGAGGCACAATATAAATTACTTGATGAAAAAATTACTAATTCCTTTTTGATATTAGATGAAATTCAGGATCGAGATGACAATATATATAGGGTTATTTTTGAAGCAGATCCAATTGATGCTAGCATTAGAAAAGCTGGATTTGGGGGAGTTAATCGATATAAAGAATATGAGGGATTTAGTCATTCTAATTTGATAATCGATGTAAATAAAAAAGTAGATCAGTTATCTAAAGCCATCTATGTTCAGTCGAAATCCTTTGATGAAGTTCTTGAAATGGTAGGTAAAAAAGAGGAAATGCTTTCTCACATCCCAGCCATTCAACCTGTCTCAAATAAGAATTTAAAACGAATGGCCTCAGGCTATGGCTATAGAATCCACCCTATATATAAGACAAGAAAAATGCACTGGGGAATGGATTTTTCTGCTCCTAAAGGTACTCCAGTATATGCAACTGGTAACGGAAAAATTAGTAAAGCCATACGCTCTAGACGGGGTTATGGAAACCAAGTTCGAATTGACCATGGATATGGATATGAAACATTTTATGCTCATTTGAATAAATTTACTGTCAAACAAAACCAAAAAGTATTTCGTGGGGATCTCATTGGATATATCGGAAACTCTGGGACCTCTACAGCTCCTCACCTTCATTATGAAGTTGTAAAAGATAAAAAAAGAGTAAATCCAGTAAATTATTATTTTAATGATTTAACTGCCGAAGAATTTGATAAAATGCTAAAAATTTCATCCCAAGAGAATCAATCTTTTGACTAATGTATAATATGGTATACAGCAATAAACCGATAAAAAAAATCTATTATTCTATTAGGGAAGTCGCTGATATATTTGATGTGAATAAATCTTTAATTCGATTTTGGGAAAAAGAATTCAATATTATTAATCCAAAAAAAAACAAGAAAGGAAATCGATTTTTTACTGAAAAAGATATTGAAAACTTCAAAATTATCTTTCATTTAGTAAAAGAAAGAGGTTATACCCTTGCAGGAGCTAAGAAAAAACTAAGAGAAAATAAACATGACACAATTAGAAACATTGAAATTGTTAATAAACTCAAGGAAATAAGAGTTCAATTAGTTGCCCTAAGAGAAATCTTATAATCTGAGAGTCTCCACATTAACCTTGGACATACGAGCAGAAAGTGACATTCCAAGCTGATCTATTTTCAAAACAATCTCGTTTTTAGTTTGATACATAACTATCCCTTTAGCCCCCTTAAACACACCTTCTGTAACCTTCAAGGTACTTCCCTGATCAAATGAATGAACCTGTATACAATCATACTCTCCTAAGAAAGTTTTAATGGCATCTATTTCAACTTGTTTAACTTCCGCAGGTTTACCCAACCAGTAAAGAAATCTTACTACTCCTTGCGATTGAAGAATATCTATTTTACTGAACTCTGATTGAACAGATTTAATGAATATGTAAGATTTAAAAATAGGTTCTTCAACCCATTTTTTTCGATCAGACCATTGCTTCAATATTCTTTGACACGGGCAGTAAACCTCATATCCCTTTAAGGACAATTGCTCCTGAACTTTTTTCTCACTTCTAGGCTTCGTGTAAAGAACCATCCAATTCATCCTTCAATAGTTTAAGTTAGGTCCATAAAAATATGATTAATTTAATATGGATTCGAAACAATTGAATTTTAATTTATTAAAATAATGATTGAACCAAATAAAAAATCCTATTATCGATCAAATCTGTATATCTAGGATCGTATGACCAATCACCCTAAAAAAATATAAATTTGAGCACAGCATACAAATAATTTTTACATTCCTGACCCTCTGTTTTAGACCATCTTGAAAGCATCTTTAAAAAAACTAAAAAGCTATTCAATAGTCTGAAAAATAGGGTCTAAAACTGTATTTTAGACATAAGAAATTTTGATAAACAATAATATTTCATATAACAAAATCTTTTTAATATTAATATTGTCAGGTTTGTTGCTATCTAGGGATAGAAATATTTAAAATACTACATATAATTTAGTGAAAATAAATTGTTTTATAGACCAAATCCTCGCATTTGAAGAAAGAAAATGATTTGGCATTAATCTATATGATAATGACCTAAAAAGAGGCTAGATCGAATATTATATGAAAACAAAAATCATCATTAAAATATGACTTGGAAAATACATGAAGTAAAAGAACAATAATTCAGCTATGAAAAAACGTTTTTCTAAAATTTTATTATTGTAATCTGAAGTTGACTGGAACTGTAAAACTACAGGGAACTGATTTCCCTCTTTGCTTTGCTGCTTTCATTTGTGGAATTGAATTCACCAAACGAAGGGCTTCGTTCTTTAAATGCTTATCCTCTCCTCGAACGACGGTTGATTTAGTAATTCGACCGGCTTTATCAATCACAAACTGAATATATATTTTCTCAGAGACACCCATCTCTTTTGCGATTGCTGGGTATTTGAAATTATTTTTTATGTGTTTGTTAATACCCCGTTGAAAGCACATATATCGCTCATCTTTAGGAACATCTTCGCAGCCTGGAAAAATTGGTTTATCCTCAACTACCGCAAAATTGAACACTTCATCATCTTCTTCTTCCTCTTCAATCTCAATTATTTCATCTTCGTCAGAATCTGTCTCTTCAATTTCAAGTTCTATTTCTATCTCGACATCATCCTCTACAATCTGAATGATTTCTGGAGGAGGAGGAGGAGGAGGAGGAGGTTTAATTTCTCTCTGCGTAATTGGAATCATCTCTTCATCGTCAAGTGACAACTCCATAGTTCCAAGATCAGAGGCTGAATTTTCAAAGCTTTTCCATTCAAAAGCTAAAAGAGAAACAGAAAGAGCAAACACTAAACCAATTTGAACAAAAAGTCCTCTTTTAATTTCTAAATTTGCTTTTGGGCTCTTTTTAATTTTCATAATTCTTTATTTCTGGTATAAAACTAAACAATTAGACAAGGATTACAAAACAGATTTGTAATTTAAGCTTTCTAGGATGAAAATGGCAAAAACTGATCCAAGTATATTCATTAATAAATCAGCTAATTCACCAGATCTGTGTGTGGTAAAGTTAGCCTGAACTATCTCTAAACAAAGTCCAACAAACAAAGCTATTCCAAACACAAAAAAAAATCGAATTTTACTGGATTCCCTACCCCATATATTTGCAATGGAATACATAAAAAGTAACATGGAAAGAATAAAATAACACATAAAATGTATAATTTTATCTGAATGAATACAGGAGAAAGATTGAGAAGAGGCTTCATCCACTATACTTCCGTAAGATATAAGCAGAACAAAAAAAAAGGAAGGCCAAATGGAAGCCAGTAGGGATTGATTAGGCACCTACTAAATCTTTGTATTGCTCTGATGATAAAAGTTGTAACATTTGTGAAGAATCAGAAAATATTATTTTTATCATCCACCCTTCTCCATAAGGATCTGTATTAACTAAGTCCGGATTTTCCTCTAAGGACTCATTAAAATCAAGTAATTCTCCTGAAACAGGCATAAAAAGATCAGACACAGTTTTTACAGCTTCAACAGAACCAAAAATTTCTTCTTTATCCAAATTTTCCCCTATTGTATCAACATCTACAAAAACAATATCTCCAAGTTCTTTTTGAGCAAAATCAGTAATGCCTACTACCAAATGATCTCCATCTTCACGAATCCATTCGTGATCTTTTGTATACTTTAAGTTTTCTGGTATGTTCATTCGTTTTAATTTTTTATCAAAAATAGTAAAATCATCTCTCCCAATTTAAAAATACTTTAATAATTACTTATAAATTATAATTTATAAATTTTCTAATTATATAATATATGGATAAATTCTAAATAGATAGATATAATAACATTGTATATTAGCATTTTTGCTCACCATCATTTATTTAAAATTATGAGAGAACTTTCGATTATCTTTTTTACTTTCTACACAGGCCTTGTATTAGCGCAAGCAAAAAAAAACCTTCCCTCTGTAGAGCTCAAATCTCTTGAAGGGAAAACGGTAAATACAATTGATTTTGAAAACAGTGGAGATCCAATCGTCATTAGTTTTTGGGCTACCTGGTGCAAGCCCTGTGCAAAAGAACTTGACGCTATCTCTGAATTATACGAAGAATGGCAAGACGAATCTGGAGTAAAAGTAATTGCCATTTCCATTGACGACTCGAGAAATACAGCCAAAGTAGCTCCCTATGCTAATGGAAAAGATTGGCCTTTTGATATTTATATTGACGCCAATAGCGATTTAAAAAGAGCTTTAAATGTAAATGCAATTCCACATACTTTTCTTCTAAATGGGAAAAAAGAAATTATTTGGCAACACACGTCCTATTTTGATGGAGATGAGGAAGAGCTCTATAATGAAATTTTAAAATTATAAGTACTCCTTATGAAACATAAACTTCTTGTTTTTTTTCTCCTAACAGCAGGTAACCTTTATGCCCAAGGAATTCAAAACGGGCAGTTGAGTGGAAATTTTCAAAGTGACTTTCAATTATATGTGGAAGATGAGGCACTCAGTTTCAACTTGAACAATCCCAGCTCAGGATTCCCAAATGAACGGGGATTATCCAACGGGTTCGCAAATTTTCTTTATCTGACTAATAATTTCAGCGCGGGCATCAGATACGAGGCCTATCAAAATGCTCTCCTTGGCTATCCCTCGGGTTACCAGGGTGAAGATATCACCTATCGCTTTGTTCAATTTGAAAAGGACGGCGTGGACATTACTGTGGGTAATTTTTATGAGCAATTTGGAACCGGGATGATCTTAAGAGCATACGAGGAAAGAAATCTTGGGTATGATAATGCTTTTGATGGGATTCGAATAAAGTACAGTCCTAAAAATGGAATTTACTTAAAATCTTTGGTTGGACGACAGCGGATATTTTTTGATAAATCGGAAGGGCTTATTCGTGGATTAGACACAGAAATTTCTTTAAATGAGTCTTTTTCGATTCTCTCTGAATCAACCGCAAGAATCACAATAGGAGCCAGCTTTGTTAGTAAGTATCAAGCTGATCTCAATACTCAATATATATTACCAGAAAATGTTGGTTCATGGGCAAGTAGAATGAACTTAAACCATGGTAAATGGCAGTTTGGAGCGGAATATGTCCACAAATACAATGATCCATCCTCTGCAAACAATTATATTTTTAAACCGGGAAATGCTTTATTGTTATCTGGGGCCTACTCAAAAAGAGGATTTGGAATTTCACTAGCTGCAAAGCGCATTGATAATATGGACTTTCGCTCTGAGAGAGATCAAAATCTCCAGAATGCAATTATCAATTACCTTCCTGCACTGACAAAACAACATGCTTATACCTTAGCAACTATTTATCCCTACGGTACAATCTCCACGGGAGAAATGGGTTTACAAACTGATCTAAATTATAAATTTAAGAAAAACTCTCTTCTAGGAGGAAAATATGGAATGGGACTAATTGCTAACTTTTCTAATGTATATGCCATTGACAAGCAAGCTTTGGATTCCAATACTTCTATAGGAGCAAATGGGACAATGGGATATACCTCTGATTTTTTCAAAGTAGGAAAAGAAAAATATTTTCAAGAATTTAGTTTAGAATTATCCAAAAAAATCAATCGAAAAGTAAAATTCACTGGTACATATATAAATACTGAGTATAACAGTTCTGTTATCGTAGGATACAAATATTTTGGAATGATTTATGCTGATATTTTTGTGTTTGAAACTCAATACAAGATAAAGCCAAAACATACCTTAAGAGCGGAAGTCCAACACTTAAAAACAGATCAACATGAAGGAAATTGGGCAATGGCACTAGTTGAATATACTGTTTCCCCTAAATACTTTGTCACTATTCAAAACATGTACAATTATGGAAACCAAGTAAACAAACTCAATTACCCTAATCTTACATTTGGATTCAATAAAGGAACTAATAGATTGACTCTAGGATATGGGAAACAGAGAGCGGGTATTTTTTGTGTTGGAGGAATTTGCCGAAATGTTCCTGCATCAAACGGATTGAGTCTTAATATGACAAGTAGTTTTTAGAACAATTCTTTATTTAATATTTCTATCATGTATAATATAAAAAAAATCATTAGTCTTTCGTTTTTAGTATGTCTTTGTCTTTATTCATGTGACATTATTGATGAGCCTTTTATGACAGTTGTAGAGGATGTAAGTGACTCTTGTGAGTCTTTTTTCTTTGCCTTTGAACCAAACGACAACCCAGTGCGCAAAATTTTATTAGAAGATTATACTG
Organism: Flavobacteriales bacterium; assembly: GCA_002707145.1. Next base: position 185,897 of record PAMD01000014.1, read on the forward strand.
GACATACATGCGGAAATTGCCCAAGAGCAGCTGAAAAAGTCAACGAGCTTCAAGAAATATTTGAGGATCAATTAGTAGTTCTAGCTATTCATGCAGGCTTTTTCTCTCAGACAAGTTCTACTTACCCTACAGACCTTAGCTCAGATACTGGAGATGCGTGGGACAATCTTTTTGGAAATAGCAATGCAGGTAATCCTAATGGAATGGTAAATAGAATTAATTATCCAAATGACCATATTTTACAATTTAATGAATGGAATCAAGTAATTCAAGCGGAGCTTCTTAAACCGGTATCTATAGATCTAGAGATCGTTGCTTCGTATAATCAGTCCAACAATTTAATCTGCGTAGATGTTCAAACTAAAATTTTAAGTAGTACTGATGAATCACTATCGGTAACTGTCTTATTGATTGAAGATAAGATCATCTCCAAACAAACAGACTACCAAATGGAACAAGGCTACGTAGAAGAATATGAACAGAACCATGTACTTCGAAAAGGATTAAATAGTCCATGGGGAGAATTGATAAGTGAGGAAGGATACGAAGTAGGCAATTATTTCACACATCGGTATAGTACTGTCAAAGACTCGTTATGGAACATAGAAAACATCTCTGTAGTGGCTTTTGTAAGTAATATAAATTCTTATGAAGTACTTCAAGCGGAAGTTTCACACCTTAACTAGTAAAAATGAATAAAATTTTCTTCACGGCCTTATTGATAATTTCCATTGAAGGGATGGCTCAAAAATTTAAAGCTGGTTTTATTACCGGATTAAATACTAGTCAAATCTCTGGAGATCAGATTTCCGGCTACAACAAACTTGGAGTAAAACTGGGAACCTTTATTAACTATCCCTTAAATAAAAACTATAATCTTCAAGTAGAACTTCAACTAAGTCAAAAGGGAAGTAAAAAACCTTTTATCGAAAATAGCCCCCAAACTTATTCTTTCCAATTAAATTACATAGAAATACCTATTTCTTTCGACTATAAAGTCCGTCAATTTTTATCATTAGAAAGTGGATTATCTTTTGGTTATCTTCTTAGTTACAAAGAAGAAAATGAATTTGGCGAAATAAGAACAGCTGATCCAAATGATATAGCAATAGATTTCATGTTAGGGGCAAATCATCAATGGAAGAAAAATACTAGAATTAATTTTCGATATAGCCACTCAATTATCCCTATTCGACCCCACTCATCTGGTGGGAAATGGAGTTTGAATAAAGGCCAAAACTCTTCTGTTATCTCACTTTCTTTATACTACCAAATCCCTGTATTATGAAACATAAAATTATTGTAGCTATTAGTGGAGCCAGTGGTTCAATATACGCGAAAGTTTTGCTTGACAAATTGGTTCAAATGAGTGATCAAATTGACTCGGTAGGTATAGTTATGTCAAAAAATGCAGAAGATGTATGGCGGTTCGAACTTGGTAACGAAGACTTCAAAAAATATCCTTTTGTTTATTATAATAAACATGACTTCATGGCACCTTTTGCATCTGGGTCTGCTCAATTTAACACAATGTTTATTGCTCCATGCTCCATGGGTACGCTTGGGAGAATTGCCGCGGGGATATCTGATGATTTGGTCACTCGAGCTGCCGATGTGATCCTAAAAGAAAGAAGGAAACTCATTTTAATTAACAGGGATACTCCCCTAAACCTGATTCACATCAATAATATGAAATTGCTAACTGAAGCAGGAGGAATTATTATGCCTGCATCTCCATCATTTTATAGTCTCCCAAAGTCTTTTGAGGAACTTGCTGCAACTGTTGTTGACCGGGCTATAGACATTGCGGATTTTAAACAAAAAAGTTATCGTTGGCGTTCTTAAACTTCTTTAGAAACTGATCAACAAAAAACTTTATTTTTTTTCACCAATAAAAAATTTATTTTCAATATGATTGAAATTAGTAAATAAAGCAATGAAAAAGTAAGTTTTAAGGCATTCCGTTAAAGAAAGAATATCTAAAATAAGCTTAATTTATTGTGGTAAACTTTACCCAAGTGTATATATGCAGCTTCTGTAGCCATACGACCTCTTTGGGTCCTGAGAATATACCCTTCCTGAATTAAATAAGGCTCGTATACTTCTTCTAAAGTAGACGCCTTTTCACTGACTGCAGTAGAAATAGTTCCCACACCCACTGGCCCACCCTTGAACTTATCAATGATGGTCTCTAAAATCATAATATCCATCTCATCCAATCCCTTTTTATCTACTTTGAGAGAATCCAAAGCAATGTTAGTGATATCCATATCAATGACTCCCGAACCTTTGATTTGGGCAAAATCTCTAACTCTTCTCAATAGAGCATTGGCGATTCTTGGTGTCCCCCTACTGCGTTTGGCAATTTCTCCTGCGGCATCTAATTCGATAGGAACATCTAAAATACCCGCTGACCTATCAACAATTTTAGTTAATAATTCTGTGTTATAATATTTGAGTCTGGTGTTGATTCCAAATCGAGCCCTAAGCGGCGCCGTTAGTAAACCAGATCTGGTAGTAGCCCCAATAAGTGTGAAAGGATTTAAATTAATTTGAACAGAGCGAGCATTTGGACCAGACTCAATCAAAATATCAATTTTAAAGTCTTCCATGGCAGAATACAAATATTCTTCAACAACAGGAGATAAACGATGGATCTCGTCGATAAATAAAACATCACGTTCTTCTAAATTTGTCAATAATCCAGCCAAATCTCCTGGTTTGTCTATCACGGGACCTGATGTAATTTTCACATTTACTCCCAATTCATTTGCAATTACACCAGCCAAGGTGGTTTTACCCAAACCAGGAGGTCCATGCAATAAAACATGATCCATAGCATCGACTCTCTGATTTGAAGCAGATACAAATACCTGAAGATTGTTAACTGCTTTCTGTTGGCCTGAAAAATCATTAAAAGAAACAGGTCGAAGCTTAATTTCAAATTCGTTTTCTTCGGGATTTACATCTTCAAATGAGGTGTCTGAGTGTTCAGTCATAACAGAAATCAATCTAAACAAATGTAATTAAATTTTTTGGGTCTAAACAAAACAGGTGAAGCGAAAAAAAAAACAATAAGTAAAAAAAAGGATAAAAAAATACTTTATATTTTTATACAAATAAATTAGAGAGATTTTTGGACTAATAACTAAATTATAAATTTGATATTTTAGCATTTTAAAATTGCTTTATGAAACTTGCGAATCAGATTGAAAAATTATTTAAACTGCTTCTGCCCAATCCATTTACGATTGCCGTCATTCTAACATTTGTCAGTATGATCACTGCATTTTGTTACAACTGGGACAACTCGAAAGACTTTGGACACCAATGCATTACAATAATAAGCTATTGGGAAGAAGGATTATGGAATCCCTCACTACTTGTTTTTTCCATGCAAATGGTTTTGATGCTTGTGTTGGGGAATGTTTTGGCACTAAGTAAACCCCTCATAAAAGGGATTAACTTTATGACTAAATTCTGTAATAATACAGCAAAATCTGCCTTTTGGGTCTGTTTACTCAGTCTGATTATTAGTTTATTCAATTGGGGATTAGGCCTTATATTTGGCGCGCTTTTTGCCAGAAAAGTTGCAGAAAATGCTAAGAAAAAAAATTGGGTGATTCACTACCCTCTTGTCGGAGCATGTGGATATGCTGGTCTAATGGTATGGCATGGAGGTTTTTCTGGATCCGCACCAGTTAAAGTTGCAGAAGTGGGCCATCTTAAATCTTTGATGGCAGACATATACTCTGCAAAAAAACTAGCAGCACTTCCAGATCATTTGACTTTTGCCGAAACAGTCCTATCCCCTATGAATATATTTGTATCAGCATGCCTTCTTATTATGCTACCAATATTGGTTTTCGGAATTGGATCGAAAATAAAAAGTAAGCCATTCCAGCTAAATCCCTTGATAATTGATGATGTTCCAATCGCGATAAATGGTGCTGAAAAATTAGACCATTCGAAAGTATTGGCACTAATATTAGGACTTGGAATTATCAGCTTTTCATTTTACAAGGCCTTTCTTCTTCCACAAAATATCAATCTTAATTTTATCAATCCAAACTTTATCAATTTCTCCCTATTGGGGCTATGCATCCTCTTTCATGGAAACTTCTATCGATTCCTTAAGGCAATTGAGAATGCAATTGGAGGAACTTCAGGCATTTTAATTCAATTTCCTTTATATTTTGGTATTATGGGTTTAATGAAACATTCTGGAATAGTTGTTGGTCTATCAGATTTTTTTGTGCAAATATCCTCAGAACAAAACTTTCCTCTTTTCACTTTTTTTAGTTCAGGTATAGTAAACATATTTGTGCCTAGTGGGGGCGGGCAATGGGCTATACAAGGACCCATACTCATTGAAGCATCTCAGCAATTAGGAATACAATTAGGGAAAAGCATAATGGCTATGGCATACGGGGATCAAATAACAAATATGCTTCAACCATTTTGGGCACTTCCTTTATTGGGAATCACAGGACTAAAAGCAAAGGAGATTCTACCATACACACTAATACTAATGATTATGGGAGTCATTATTTTCATTGGAGGACTGTTAATTTTTTAAAGAAATTATTCTCAGATATTTTTTACTTGCAACTTATCTCTTAGCATGTTACCTACCAACATAAAAGACAATACTAACAAAACAATGGCTAGTCCAGGAGCTATGGCCAAGTAAGCCTTATCTAGGATGATATAAGTATAATGATTTTTGATCATCCCCCCCCAAGAAGGAATAGGAGCTTGTGTTCCAATACCCAAAAAACTTAGGCCCGCTTCTATGAGGATTGCAGAAGCAAAATTAGCTGCGGAAATCACAATGATTGGACTAGTGATATTCGGTAAAATATGTCTTAACATTATGCGAAAATCAGTAAAACCGATCATCTTGACTGCTTTAATATAATCCATCTCTTTTAAACCCATCACCTGACCTCTAACAACTCTAGCTACTTCAACCCACATAGTTAAACCAACAGCGATAAAAACCTGCCAAAAGCCTTTCCCTAAAGCTAAACTAATCGCGATAACCATCAATAAAGTGGGTACAGACCATACTATATTGATGAGCCACATAATGAATCGGTCGATAGTCCCCCCGAAATATCCAGAAATTAAACCTAAACTAATGCCAATAATAAGAGATATCAACACAGAAATGAACCCAATCGCTAAGGAGATACGCGTACCTATAATCAATCGACTAAGTAAATCTCGACCGAACCTGTCTGTCCCGAGATAAAAAACTTTCTCAAAACTACCCTCACCTGATTTCGTATATAATTCAGAGACCGACATTTCTTTTTTATTAAGAGCATTATAGGGACTATAAATAATTTTGGTGCCTTTAAATTCGAATGATGAAATAGGTAAAAGAGTAAAAGGTTTGATATCTCCATAGAGAAGTTGATCCATCCAAGAAGGTGATGAAGCAACAAACTTTTTCCTCTGCTTTAAAAAAAGAACTTTACTCCCTGGATCCAGAGTGCTTAACTCTAAATGCATTTGATTCGCAGAAGGACTATTGTCCGGCACTATAAAATAGGCGAAAGTAGAAATTATAAAACTAAATATAATAAACATAAGTCCAACTGATCCAGGAATATGTAATTTACTTTTCTTCAAGATTTTTTTTTCAAAACTACAAAATATTAAGAGAAATTAATTTGGTCAAAATCCAAGAGTAAATGAGTATATTTACAACTAGGTTGCTAAATAATTTAATGAAATTCGTTGAAAAAAGAAAAAATCATATTGGGGATCGATCCAGGAACTTCAATTATGGGCTTTGGTTTGGTTCGAATGAAGGGCTCGAATTTTGAAATGGAAATGATGGATGTGCTAATCCTAAATAAGATTAAGGATCCTTATCTAAAACTTCAAAAGATTTTTCAAAGAACATTGGCTATAATAGATCATTATCATCCAGACGAGGTCTCGTTAGAAGCGCCTTTTTATGGAAAAAACGTGCAATCTATGCTCAAACTTGGGAGAGCACAAGGTGTGGCAATGGCAGCAGCATTGCAAAGAGAAATTCCTGTAACAGAATATGCCCCTTTGAAAATTAAAAAAGCTGTGACCGGTCTTGGTTCCGCTTCTAAGCAACAGGTTGCAAGTATGCTAATGCAAATTCTAAATATGAAGGAAATGCCCAAGTATCTTGACGCGACTGATGGATTGGCTGCTGCGGTTTGTCACGGTCTTCAGAATGGAAACTCGGTAATTAAAAGAAATGGAAATTCTTGGGCAAGTTTCATTCAGGAAAACAAAGGAAGAGTAAGTGGTTAAATTTATTTTTTTATTCTGCTTCGAATTTTTTCAGAAATCATTTCCATCTCAATACTCGACAAAGAAATTTTTGGATTCGAAAAATTAATATCCCCCATAGACTGGAGAGGAACCAAGTGGACATGTGCATGAGGAACTTCTAAACCTATGACAGCAATCCCTACTCTTTTACATGAAATACAACTCTCTATTGCTTTAGCTAACAATTTAGAAACATCCCAAAGTTCGTGATAGATATTAGTGTCAATATCAAAAATTGAATCAACTTCTTTTTTGGAGACCACCAATACGTGTCCTTTAACAAGAGGGGAAATATCTAAAAAAGCTAGGCAATTTTCTGTTTCATATATCTTATAGCTAGGAAGGGTTCCATTTACTATCTTTGTAAAAATACTAGCCATTACCTAGAAATACTCATTATTTCAAATTGAACAAATCCAGCGGGCACCCTGATTTCTGCAACTTCACCAATTTTCCTTCCCAATAAACCTGTTCCAATAGGAGAGTTTACAGAAATCTTACCTTTTTTGATATCTGCCTCGCTTTCTGCAACAAGAGTAAAGGTCATTTCTGCATTTGTCTTTAAATTCTTAATCCCCACAATAGATAATGCCAATACCTTATCGGAGTCAAGTTGAGACTCATCAATGACTCGTGCACAGGCAAACATTTTCTCTAACTTCGCAATCTTCATTTCTAACATTCCCTGCGCTTCTTTTGCGGCATCATACTCAGCATTCTCTGAAAGGTCACCTTTGTCTCTTGCATCTGCTATCTGTTGAGAAATATGGGGTCGTTCTACGAATCTTAAGTGATCGAGATCATCTTTTAATTTATCTAATCCCTCTTGGGTATAATATGAAACTTTAGACATAAAAAATATGTTTATTTTTAAAAATAACAAAAAGAAGACCCTTTTAAGGGTCCTCTATATGCAATTTAATAAATATTATTAATATTAATTAACTATAAGGTAATTCTAGCGCCAATAGAATGAGGAGATGCTAGCGGATCAGATGATCTGTATGAGTAATCTAAACCAAAATTAGTTCCGTTGCTTAATGGAATTTCAAAGGTAGCTCCAAAATTTAATCCAGTGAGAGAGGTAGTCCTTCCTTCAGTAAAACTATTTGTAATACCTGATTCATAGACATATCCTGTACGTAACATAAAATTAGATTTATAAGCGTACTCAGCACCAATACCAAACTGATCTTTTGTAAACGAATTTGAAGTAAAATTACCTGCAACAGTAATTCTGTGATCTAGTTCAAAGTTGAAATCATAAGATCCACCAATATTAAGCAAGGAAGGTAGTTCAAAAGATTCCGTACGCATATCATAGGTCATGGGATAATCGTTCGTAAAAGCATCACTATTGGTGTTAGTGATGTCATTACCATCACCAGTATACTCCATTTTTGGCCCTACATTCTTGAGTGAAATCCCAAATTTAACCTGCCTCTGGTCACCTGTAATGTATTGAACACCTGCATCCAAAGCAACACCAGATGCATTTAAATCTGGAATAGACTCTGAGATCATTCTCACAGTTGCCCCACATGAAATATTGTCGGTGAATTTTTTTGCAAAAGATAATCCTATGTTCATATAGGTTGGCGAATACGTGGAGCCAGTTCCTTCAGGCTGTGATTCGGTTGTTATATCAATATCACCAAATCCCATAGACATGACAGATAAAGCAATTACAGATTGATCATCTAAGGACTTAGAGAAACCAAAAGCATTGATTGTTGTCTCACCGAACCAGGAGGTATTTGAAAAGATAAACTCGGTTCCAACTGTACTTGATAGTCCGGCTACATTCATGAACGTAGCTTCAAGCCCTGAGACGGATCCGGTATTAATACCTCCCCATCCTGAGGAACGAGCCCAAGGGTTAATGAGTAATTCAGAGGCACCAGCCTGGCCAGATCTTTGTTCATTTCCGGCAGAAGCACTTGTAGAATATAGAGCTATCAATCCTGCAAAAATTGCAGTAAAAATGTATTTTTTGTTTGTGTTCATAACCATAGTCGTATGAAATTTAGTCTTTAACAATTATTCTACTAAAATGAATCTAAGTCAATTGGACGAAGTGCTCCAAACCACTTAATCACTTTTTCTCCAATTTCCCCAGCATCTATATGTATCAAGTAAACACCGGATGCAATTGAGACGTTAGAGTTATTTTTGAGATCCCAATCCCAACCTGTCGAATTCAAATCACTGTCTAAAATAACTTGACGCACTAATGTCCCAGAAACGTTGTAAATGGTTATAGTACAAGAAGTTGGTAAATTAGTGATTTTTACTCTATTATCTATTTGATCTTGTTCATAATTACTAGAACCATAATAAGGATTAGGCACAACCCGAATCAAATCTAGGGCACTAGACGCGATGGACGCGTCATTTGTTATTGATTGTATTTCACTGGTATTGAACTTGAAATGAGGATTTCCATCATTTTCATATGGAAACCCCGCTTCTTCGCAAGCACTTAAATCCATATTATATGTGTCATAAGATCTGGATACTCGAATCTGTACTTCAATGTCTCCATCCGAAACAACTGAATTGTCAGAGGATAGCATTGGGATAGAAACCCAAGCAACATCTTTAAATACATTTCTCTTATTAGAGGCCAAAGTCATTTCATTATAACGATCAAAATTAATATGATCAGTTGCATCATCTCCAGCATAAGCACTCTTCATTATGTATACATAATGACGTCCACCAGCAATTACATCGTAGGGATCTCCTTCTTCATTGAACTCAAAAAAAGCATTTCCTGAATCAAAAGTAGTTGTGGGATTCCAAAGCATATCGTCACCATTATCGTCTGGATGGTCAGAAGACTCTCCAAACATCAAATTCAAGCGAACTCCTTTTTCTAGATCCAATGCATAACCAGGGAACCACGAAAAACCAGTAGTACCTGAATTATCATCTGAACCATCTTTATCTACAGAAGGATTCGATTTTAGATTCAAGCGATTGGTAATAGAGGCTGTTTCAATCACAGGACATCGTGTCCATAAATCTTGATTGTCAGTAAAGACTATATCTACAGATGGGAGATCTTTCATAGTACTCAAACTTTGGAACTGCTCCCAAGCAGGAGAATGAGTAAAATCATCTCCCTGTCCATCAACTGCTAATAGTCTGTATGGAGCCCAAGATCCGTTGAGAATTTTCTCATACGATTGACCAACATCTAGACCAATATGGTCAATTGCAGACTCTCCTGATCTTATCCAATTGTCTGCGAAAATAAAATTAGAACCGTCCTGCAATTCAAAGAACCTGTCTGTATCCCTTAAATAATCCAACCAGGATGCTCCAGGGGCCTTAATTTCATTAGCACTAATAAATCCATTGCTGCTAATTGACAAATTTCCTAAGCTACCTGGTTCAATTCCATTTTCAACCAAAACAGACAAACCCCAATCTGCAATAATTTGCTCATTCTTTATAGCAATACTCTGCTCTGAATAGACGGTGTCATTCGTTGAAGTATTGACTAGAAACCAATTGGAGGTCTCATCTACCTCATCCATTTTAAAGACGAAATCTGTATTTTCTGGAACATTCAAAGGATCAATCACTTTTATATTGACCGGGCCAGCATCCATGGCATAGACAGTTTGAGGAGCACAATATTCTGAAATCAATGTTTCTCGCATTTCTGCAGTAAATGCCAATGATCTTCCTCCATTACCAATACCCTCTATACGAGTAATAGATGGAATGGTGCCATATTCTGCATTTTGAATAGTACCTCCTGCTTCTGCTGCAGTAAGGTGAGGAATAGCGGAATATTGTTTAATATTTTTACGACCCGACAAAAATGGAGTTTTCTGACCATTAAAACTAGCTGCATAGATATCTCCTGGGTCAGGAACTTGGTCTGGTGCATATTCTAAGTATTGATTGTAAGCATAAGCAATCACAGTGAAATAATACGTTTTGTTGTTCACCATTGTTCGATCTCCAGGAGCAAACTCGTCCTCGTTGAGAAAAATAGAATGAAGTACACCATCATTTCCTGCCTGCAAGGTCATATCCTGAGGAATATTTGCCTGAAGTTCTTGGCTAAACTCAAAATTGACTAGTTTACCAATCGGCGAATCAGTTTCCTCGAAAGTGACTGAGCCATCATTGGTATCTCGGAAGTTGCGAACATCTCCTTGATAGACTAAACGTGATTTGTCAATATCATATACGTCGGCAGCTGTGACTGTTTCATCTCTTAACTGAAAAATTTGATAGCCTTCAAAACTATATTCAGATCGATATGGGAGAGTTTGAGCCTCATCATAATAACCAATGATGTTTACCTCATCTGCAACAAGATAAGATTCGTTAAAATTATTAGAAGCAGTGGAATTAGAAAGAGTAAGTATTATTCCTTGATCCAATTCTTGAATAGCCATATTGGGTGCATCGGG